>NZ_LMUY01000018.1:0-44673 GCF_009765685.1 Acidisphaera sp. L21
GAGCGCGCCGCCCTGCTGGCGGCTCTGGACGGGCGGTTCGTGCAGCCCGGCCCAGCAGGCGCACCCTCGGCCGGCCGAACCGACGTGCTGCCGACCGGGCGCAACCTGGCTGGGGTAGACCCGCGCATGCTGCCCACCCGATCTGCCCTCACCCTGGCGGAACGGGCGGCGACCGATTTGCTGCGTCGACACCGGCAGGACCATGGCGACTGGCCCCGGTCCATCGTGCTGAATGTGTGGGGTAGCTCCGCCATGCGCACCGGCGGGGAGGATATTGCGCTCGCGCTGCTGCTGCTGGGTGTGCGGCCGGTGTGGGACGAGGGCTCGGGCCGGGTGAATGGCTATAGCATCACGCCGATCGCGGAGATGGATCGGCCGCGGGTGGATGTGACGCTGCGGATTTCCGGCCTGTTCCGCGACGCCTTCGCCGCACAAGTGACGTTGTTCGACGCCGCTGCTACCGCAGTTGCGGCGCGGGACGAGGCGGCAGATTGGAACCCGCTGGCCGGGCAAACTGGCCCGCGCGTGTTCGGCCCGGCGCTGGGACAGTATGGCGCGGGCACGGATTGGTTCGCTGCCTCCGTTTCCGGCTACGGCAAGCTGGAAGGTGTCGCCGATGCGGCGGCGCTGGCCGCGCGGGTGCGTGGTGCCGACGCGTTCCTGCACATCCAGGACCATGCAGAAACCGATCTGCTGGACGGCCCGGAATATGCCGCCCATCTCGGCGGCTTCGCAGCGGCGGCCGCGGCGCTGGGTGCGTCCCCGGCGCTGTATCACCAGGACGGCGGGGTGCGAACCGTGGCGGAGCAGGTGGTGCGCGTGGTGCGCGGCCGGGCGGCCAACCCGGTGTGGATCGCGGGCATGATGCGGCATGGCTACGCCGGCGCAGCGGAGATCGCCCGGGCCGTGGACGCCCTCGCCGCCTTTGCTACGACGCTGCCCCAGCGCTTCGACCGTCAATTCGACCTGTTGCACGACGCTACGCTTGGCGCCACCGCGGTAGACGCGTTTCTGCGGCGGGAGAACCCGGACGCCCACGCCGCCATCGCCGCCCGGTTCGGCGCCATGCGCGACGCCGGGCTGTGGCATCCGCGCCGCAACACGGTGGCGGCATGATCCGCGGCTGGTGCCCGACAGTGCACGCACCGATGCCGTCCGGCGACGGGCTGCTGACGCGGGTGAAGCCGTTCGGCGGCCGGTTACCCTCCGCAGCGTTGCGCGCCTTGGCCTCGGCAGTCGCGGAATACGGCAACGGCGCGGTAGAACTGACGGGGCGAGGCAATCTGCAGATCCGGGGTATTCGGAACGCCCCCGCCTTCGCCCGTGCCATGGTCGACGCCGGACTGGCCGATGCCGACCCGGCGCGCGAAGCCCGGCGCAACGTCATCGCCGTGCCGCCCTGCAACGATGCGCTGGTGGCCGAGGCAGAGGCCATACTGGCCGACACGTCAGGACTAGCCCCCAAATTCTGCGTCGTCGTCGCTGATGATGCCGTGTTCCTGGACGGGCTCGCTCTGTCATCCTTGCGCGCCATGACCGGAGCGGGCCGCTTCATCCTGCCCCCTGGCCTTTCCCCTGGCCCGGGTCACCTGCTGCATCCTGCATTTGGCCAAACCGATCCCTGCGGGCTGGGACGACTCGCGGCGTTGGGCGTGGAACTGCGGACCACGCCCTGGCGGGCCTTTCTGTCGCCCGTCCCGTGCGCCGGTTTCTTTCCCACGCCGGGCAGCATCACCGCTTGCCCCGGCGGCCCGGCCTGCGCCAGCGCCACCGTTGCCACACGGGTGGATGCAGAACGGCTTGCTGCCGCTGGGTTCGGGCCGCTGCACGTGTCCGGCTGCGCCAAAGGCTGCGCCCACCCGCGCGCCGCCACCACGCTGGTTGGCCGAAATGGGTTATACGACCTCATCCGCCACGGCCGCGCCAGCGATGCACCGGACCTTCGCGCCCTCACCCTGGACCAGGCCATGACAGCCCTATGACCCGCGACTATATCCGCGACGGCGCCGCGATCTACACGCAATCCTTCGCCACCATCCGCGCCGAAACCGATCTGGGCGGCCGGTCCGAGGTCGAGGCACGGATCGCCGTCCGCATCGTTCACGCCGCAGGCATGACGGAGATAGCGCCGGATCTACGCTTTTCCCCGGGGTTCGCCGCTGCCGCCCAAGCCGCATTGCGCGCCGGCGCCCCAATCCTTTGCGACGCGAAAATGGTCGCGCACGGCATCACCCGCAGCCGCCTACCATCGCAGAACGAGGTAATCTGCACCCTGGACCACCCCGAGACTCCCGCATTGGCCAAGCGCATCGGTAACACCCGATCCGCCGCGGCGCTGGATCTTTGGGGTGACCGGCTGGGCGGCGCCGTCGTCGCAATCGGAAATGCGCCCACCGCGCTGTTCCACCTGCTGGAGTTGCTGGACGCCGGTGCCCCGCCCCCCGCCGCCATCATCGGCCTGCCCGTCGGATTCGTCGGCGCCGCCGAGTCGAAGGCGGCCCTTTGGGACGACGGCCGTGTGCCCTGCCTGGTGCTGCCCGGCCGTCGCGGCGGCAGTGCGATGACCGTGGCCGCGATCAACGCCCTGGCCAGCGACATCGAATGACTGATGCGCCCTCTGGCTCACCCTTTGGCACGCTGTACAGCGTCGGCGTCGGCCCTGGCGACCCGGAATTGCTGACGCTGAAGGCCGCGCGCATCCTGGCCGCCGCACCCGCCTACGCCTATTTCGCCAAGCGCGGCCGGCCCAGCCATGCCCACGCCATCGCCGCCGGGCATCTGCGTCCGGATGCGCAGGCGCTGCGGTTCGACTACCCATTCACCACCGAAATCCCGGTCACCGACCCGCGCTATGCCATGGGGATGACCGCGTTCTACGAAGCCGCCTCCGCCACCATCGGCGCAAAGCTGGAGGAAGGTGTTTCGGTAGCGCTACTGTGCGAGGGCGACCCGTTCTTCTACGGCTCGGCCATGTATGTGTTCGACCGGCTGTCCCCTCGGTTCGCGCACGAGGTCGTGCCGGGCATCACCGGCATGTCCGGCGCCTGGGCCCGCGCCTGCCGGCCGATGACGCATGGCGACGACGTGCTGACGGTGCTGCCCGGTACGCTCGACGGCGCGACCTTGGCGGCGAAGCTGCGCACCACCGACGCCGCCGTCATCATGAAGGTCGGCCGCAACCTGCCAAAAATCCGCGCCGCCTTGGCCGAGTCGGGTCGCAGCGACCAGGCGATCTACGTCGAGCGCGGCACCATGGCGGAGGAGCGGATTGCCAAGCTAGACTCCATCGCCGACGGCCCGGCGCCGTATTTCTCCCTGGTGCTGGTGCCGGGCCGGCGAGGGCCTCGGTGAGCGGCCACCTCGCCATCATCGGGACCGGGCCTGGCGACCCGGGGCTGCTCGCGCCCCGCGCCGCCGCGGCATTGGCGGATGCGACGGATCTGATCGGTTACGGGCCTTATCTGGACCGCATCCCGGAGCGTACTGGGCAAACCCGCCATGCCTCCGACAACCGCGTGGAACTGGATCGCGCCCGCCTGGCTCTACACCTGGCCGCATCCGGACATCGCGTAGCAGTAGTGTCCGCCGGGGATGCCGGCGTATTCGGCATGGCGGCCGCCGTATTCGAGGCTGTGGACGCCGACCCGCAGCACGCCGGGCTGGAGATCGAGGTCATTCCCGGCATTTCCGCCTTGCTTGCCGCCGCCGCCCGATTGGGTGCCCCGCTGGGACATGATTTCTGTGCCATTTCCCTGTCCGACAATCTGAAGCCGTGGCCCACCGTGCTTGCCCGGCTACGCGCCGTGGCGGAAGCAGGGTTCGTCATGGCATTGTACAATCCCATCTCGCGCGCCCGCCCCTGGCAGCTTGGCGCCGCGTTCGAGGCGTTGCGGGCGGTGCTGCCAGGGCAAACGCCGGTCGCCTTCGCCACCGCGATCAGCCGGGCGGATGAGCGGGTGGAGATCCTGTCGCTTGCCGACGCTGACCCGTTGCGCGCGGACATGCGCACGCTGGTCATGGTGGGGACCGCCGCCACTCGCAGTATTGCGCGGCCGGGTGGGGGCGCGTGGCTCTACACCCCGCGCAGCGCCGCCTGAGCATGCAGCCACGCCAGCGCCCCAGCCGCGTCGCGCACCACCACACCGGCGGGGGGCGGCGGCCGGTCGACCATTATCACGCGCACGCCGAGTGCCCGGGCAGCTGCCAGTTTACTTGCGACAGCAGAACCGCCGGAATTCTTCGTCACCAGCGTGTCGATCGCATGGGACTGCATCAGGGCGCGGTCATCCCCCTCGGTAAACGGGCCACGCGCGGTGATGATCGTGGCGCCCACCGGTGCATCGGGCGGCGGATCGACGGAGCGGACCAGATAGCGATGCGGTGGCCCGAACACGGCCAATTCACCCTGCCCCACCGTCAGGAACACCTGCCGCGGCCGATGCCCGAGTGCTTCCGCGGCGGCCTGCATGTTGGGCACCAAACTCCAGTCATCACCGGGCTGCGCGAGCCAGGCGGGGCGCAAGACGACGACGCGGGGAATAGCGACCTGCGCCGCGTTCGCTTTCATCCGGGCGGCGAAAGGGTGGGTTGCGTCTATCAACGCCTGCATGCCCTCCCGTTGCAGATAGTCCGTCAGCCCGGCGACGCCACCGAACCCGCCGACGCGCCACGGGATTGGCGGCTTCGCGGGGGATCGGGTGCGACCGGCCAAGGACAACACCGGGTTGAACCGGCGATCATCCGCCAATGCCCGGGCGATCGCCGAGGCCTCCGTCGTTCCACCCAGAATCAGTACTCGCATGGGCGGGTTGTGGCATGACCACCCGCTGGCTCGCCATCGTCGGCATTGGAGAGGACGGGCATCTGCCGCCCGCAGCCCACGACGCAGTCGCACGGGCCGCGCTGGTTGTTGGTGGGCGGCGGCACCTGGCCTTGGCAGAAGCCGCAATCACCGGGGAAAAACTGCCGTGGCCGAGTCCAATGGACGGGGCCTACGCCACGATCCTTGCCAGGCGCCCGGGACCGGTGGCGGTGCTGGCCTCCGGCGATCCGTTCTGTTTCGGGGTTGGAACCGCCCTCGCCCGGCTCGTACCGATGGCGGAGATCATCTGCCATCCCGCACCCTCCGCGTTTGCCCTGGCAAGGGCGCGACTCGGTTGGTCGACGGTGGAGGAGTTGTCGGTCTGCGGCCGCCCGCTCACCGCCATCGTGCCGCATCTGCAACCTGGCGCGCGACTCCTGGTGCTATCCGCCGACGCCTCCAGCCCGGGCGCGTTGGCCGCCCTGCTGCAGGCACGCGGCCTCGGCGAGTCGGAGATCATCGTGCTGGAGGCGATGGGCGGCTTGGCCGAGCGCATGCGTCACGCGACCGCCCAGGGGTTCGACCTAGAAGATGTGCACGCGCTGAACACAGTGGCAATCACCGTGAAAGGCCCGGTAACCCAACATCTTGCTACAGGCCTGTCGGACAGTCTGTTCGAGCACGATGGCCAACTGACCCGACGCGAAATCCGGGCCGTCACCTTGTCCAGCCTGGCGCCGCGCCGTGGCGAATTGCTGTGGGATGTCGGCGGGGGCGCCGGATCGATCGGCATCGAGTGGATGCTGCGCCACCCGGCCAACCGCGCCATCGCGATCGAGCCGGACCTCGCGCGTGTCGCCCGCATCGCGCAGAACGCAACCACGCTGGGGGTGCCCGGACTGGTGGTGGTGGAAGGCGGCGCGCCCGGCGCCCTGGCCGGGTTGCCGCCGCCCGATGCAATATTCCTCGGCGGCGGCGCACATCGGCCCGGTGTCATCGACACGGCCTGGGGCGCCTTACCCCCTCAAGGCCGTATCGTCGCCAACGCCGTGACGATCGAGACGGAAATGACGGTCATGGCTGCCCAGTCGCGGCTCGGCGGCACATTGCTACGTCTGAGCCTGGAGCGGATGGACAGTGTCGGCACGATGCACGCCTTCCGTCCGGCCATGACCGTCACCCAATGGGCGGCGGTGAAGCCGTGATCGTCGCTGGCATCGGGTGCCGGCGTGGCTGCCCGGCCGAGGATATCGTGGCCCTGGTGCGCCAGGCCGGCGGCGCCGACGCACTGGCCGCCCCCGCGTGGAAGCACGGCGAGGCGGGGATTGCCGAAGCCGCGCGCCTGCTGGACCTGAACCTGCGCTTCATTGACGACGCCGCCCTGGCTGCGGTGCAGGACCAGTGCCCGACGCGATCGGCTGCCGTTGCTCGGGCAACCGGCCATGCCTCGGTCGCGGAAGCCGCAGCCCTGGCCGGCGGCGGGCGGCTGGTGCTGGCGCGGATCGCCGGCGGTTTGGCGACCTGCGCCCTGGCGGAGCATCCATGACCATCCATTTCATTGGCGCTGGCCCGGGCGCAGCCGACCTCATCACCCTTCGCGGCGCCCGGCTGCTCGCCGCCTGCCCCGTCTGCCTCTACGCCGGGTCGATCGTGCCACCGGAGATGCTGGCGCATTGCGCACCCGGCACCCGCCTCGTCGACACTGCGTCTATGGATCTCGACGCGATCGAGCAGGAATTCGTCACCGCCGATTCCGCCGGGCAGGACGTGGCACGGCTGCATTCGGGCGACCTCTCGCTTTACAGCGCCGTGGCGGAGCAACTTCGCCGGCTGGATCGGCGCGGCATTCTCTACACGCTCACGCCTGGCGTCCCCGCCTTCGCGGCCGCCGCTTCCGTGCTGGGGCGCGAATTGACGGTGCCAGGCGTGGCGCAAACCATCGTGCTCACCCGCGTGTCGGGCCGCGCGTCCGCCATGCCGCCGGGCGAGGCGCTCGCCGCCTATGCCGCGACGGGGGCGACACTGGCGATCCATCTCGCGGCCGCCCTGCTGGGCCAAACGCTTGCCGCGCTCGTGCCGCATTACGGGGCCGATTGCCCGGCCGCCCTCGTGGTGCGCGCCACCTGGCCGGAGGAACGAATTGTCCGCGCCACGCTCGGCACGCTGGACGCGACGGGCGTGGATCGCACGGCGCTGCTTCTGGTCGGCCGGGCGTTAGAGCCGGCGGATTTCCGCGAGAGCGCGCTGTACAGCCCGGATTACGTCCGGCGCTACCGCTCGTGACGCCCGACAAGGCGGCCTGCCCGATCGAACACCACGATTTCCAATGCCACGGGTGCGCCCTCCAGCGCGGTGTTGGCGGTGTGCCACGCGCCTTGCGCCACCGCCTCGCCCAGGCTTGGCGCAAGCATGAACGCCTCCGCCACCGTGTTGGCTTCGGCCACGCCGGGCACGCCGGCAAGGGCCGCCAGTTCGGCCATGTCGACCGCGCCGCGTTTGCTGTGCAGATCCAGCCGGCCCTGGGCCAGCTTCGCCATTTTCGCGACACCGCCGGCGATGGTCAGCTTCGGCACTGGATGGCGCCGCAGATAACGCAGCAGGCCGCCGACGAAATCGCCCATCTCGATCAGCGCGATCTCTGGCAACCCGTGCAGAGCTGCGATTGCGGCCTCGCTGGTGCTGCCGGTGGCGCCGGCGATGTGGCCGATCCCGGCAGCCCGCGCGACATCGATGCCGCGATGGATGGAGTCGATCCAGGCGGCGCAGGAATACGGCACCACGATGCCGGTCGTGCCCAGGATGGACAGGCCGCCGACGATGCCCAGCCGGCCATTCAGCGTCCGCTCCGCCAGGCGAGCGCCGTTTTCGACGCCGATTTCCACCTCCACGTCGGCCCGCCCCACTTCCGCCAACGCGTCGCGGATCATCTGGCGGGGCATGGGGTTGATCGCCGGCTCCCCCGGCGGCAGCGGCAGGCCGGCCCGGGTGACCGTGCCAACCCCAGCGCCGGCGCGAAAACTGATGCCGGGGCCAGCGGCGGACACACGCACACGGATCAGCGCGCCGTGGGTGACGTCCGGGTCGTCCCCGGCGTCCTTCACGATGGCGGCGTGGGCGCCGTCGTGATCGAGCCGGGTTTCGGCCAGCGCAAACGCGACGCGGCCGCCGCGGGGCAGCGGGATCTCCACCGGGTCGGGGAACATGCCGGTGCGGAGCGCGGTGAATGCCGCCTTCGCCGCCGCCGCCGCACAGGCGCCGGTGGTCCAACCGCGCCGCAGATTCGTCCCGTTCTCCACCCCGGCAGCATAGCATGACCACGCGCGGCTGGCTGGTGGCGGCCCCACGTTCCGGTGGCGGCAAGACGACGGTGACGCTGGCGCTGGTGGCGGCGCTGCGTCGCCGGGGCGTTCGGGTGCGCACGGCGAAATCCGGGCCGGATTATATCGACCCGGCTTTTCACGCAGCCGCCTCCGGCGCGCCCGGCGTGAATCTGGATAGTTGGGCGATGCCGCCGCCATTGCTGGACCGGCTGTTCACCCAGGCCGCCGAAGGTGCCGAGTTGCTCGTGGTGGAAAGCGCGATGGGCCTGTTCGATGGCGTCGCCGGGCCAACCGGCCGCACCGGCAACGCCGCCGACCTGGCAGCACGCTATGGCCTGCCCGTGTTGCTGGTGCTGGACGTGACCGGCCAGGCACAAACCGCCGCGGCCGTCGCCCAAGGCATCGCCCGCTTCGACCCGGCAGTGCGCGTCGGTGGCGTCATCCTCAACCGCGTCGGCAGCGACAAACACCGCCGGTCGGTGGAGGCCGCAATGCGCCTGCCTGTGCTGGGCGTGGTGCCACGTGACGCCGGGCTGGCGCTGCCGGAACGCCATCTGGGCCTGGTGCAGGCCGCAGAACACCCAGCGCTCGCCGCCCAATTGGAACGGCTGGCCGACATGGCGGAGCGTTGCCTGGATTTGGACGCGCTGCTGGACGTATCCCCGTTCCCGGCCATGCCGGGCCAGCCAGGCAATACCAATCTGCTGTCCCCGCCTGGCCAGCGCATTGCCATCGCCAGCGACGCCGCGTTCTCCTTTACCTATCCGCATTTGCTGCGTGCGTGGCGGGAGGCTGGGGCCGAATTGCTCCGCTTCTCGCCGTTGGCCAACGAGCCGCCACCCGACAGCGCCGACATTTGCTGGCTGCCCGGCGGCTACCCCGAACTGCACGCGCCGGCGCTAGCCGTGGCCGATCGCTTCCACGCCGAGTTGCGCCGCTTTGCCGAAACCCGCCCGGTGCACGGCGAGTGCGGCGGTCACATGGTACTGGGCGCTGCACTCACTGCCGCGGACGGGTCGACGCATCCCATGACCGGGTTGCTGGGCCACATCACCAGCTTCGCCCAGCGCGGCCTGCATCTCGGCTACCGCCGCGCCACCCTGCCGGACGGCACTGTGCTGCGCGGCCACGAATTCCACTACGCCACCGTCACCCAACCCGGCGACGACGCCCCCTACGCCACCGTGGAGGACGCTGCCGGCGCGTCGCTCGGCCCCACGGGCGGGCGGCGGGGATACGTCACCGGCTCCTTCTTCCACGCCATTGCCCGCGAGACCGCATGACCTCCGACGAACTCCGCCTCGCCCTCACCACCCTGCCGGCCGGCGATGACGCCGCGGCCGCCACCGTCGCGGCCCGGCAGGATACGCTCACCAAACCGCCCGGCAGCCTCGGCCGGTTGGAGACGCTGGCCGCCTGGCTCGCCCGCTGGCAAGGGCGGGCGGTGCCGCGTCTGGATCAGGTGGAGATCATCGTGTTCGCCGGCAATCACGGCGTGGTGGCCCGCGGCGTGTCGCCCTACCCGGCGGAGGTGACGGCGCAGATGGTGGCGAACTACGCGGCCGGGGGCGCCGCCATCAACCAACTGGCCAAGATCGCCGGCGCCACCCTGCGCGTCGTGCCGCTGGAACTGGACAGCCCCACCGCCGACATGGCGACCGCCCCGGCCATGACTCCGGCCGAATTCGCCACCGCCTTCAGCATCGGCCACGCCACGGTGGCGCCCGGCACAGACCTGCTGTGCCTAGGCGAAATGGGCATCGGCAACACCACCGCCGCAGCGGCCCTCTGCACCGGGCTGTTCGGGGGCGAAGACTGGACCGGCCGTGGCACCGGCGTGGACGACGCCGGGCTGGATCGCAAACGCGCCGCTGTCACCGCCGCCGCCGCCCGCCACGCCGGGCACGACGCACTGGAACTGGCGCGCTGCCTTGGCGGTCGGGAATTGGCGGCGATTGCGGGTGCGGTGATTGCAGCCCGGCAACTCGGCATCCCCGTGCTGCTGGACGGATTCGTCTGCACCGCTGCCGTCGCGCCGCTGGCCGTGGCGCAGCCAGGTGCGCTCGACCATTGCATCGCCGCCCATGTCTCGGCCGAGGCAGCGCATCGTCGCTTGCTGGACCGACTAGGCCTGCCGCCTTTGCTGGATTTCGGTATGCGGCTGGGCGAGGCATCCGGCGCCGCCCTGGCCGTGCCACTGCTGCGGGCAGCGCTGGCGTGCCATACCGGGATGGCCACGTTTGCAGAGGCCGCCGTCGCCAACCGCCCCGCGTGAAGTGGTGGGCATGAGGTGGTGGGCATGAAGCGGTGGGCCGAACTTGTTGGCGCCACAACCTTGCTCACCCGGCTTCCTGTCGGCGGCTTGGTCGCCACGCATCCATCCGCCGCCGCCTGCGTCTGGGCCTACCCGGTGGTGGGTGCTCTGGTCGGGGGCATCGGCGCGGCGGTGTTGGCGATAGGGTTACGGTTGGGCTTGTCCCAACCGGTCGCGGCGATTTGGGCGCTGGCAGCCATCGTGCTCGCGACCGGCGGCTTGCATGAAGACGGGTTGGCCGATACGGCCGACGGCTTCGGCGGTGGCCGCACCGTCGAGCGGAAATTGGCCATCATGCGCGACAGCCGCATCGGCAGCTACGGCGCGTTGGCGTTGGGGTTCAGCCTGGCGCTGCGCCTGGTCGCCCTCGCGCTTTCAACGCACCCCGCGGTCGCACTGATCCTCGCCGGGGTGTTGGGGCGCGGCGCGATGCTGCTGCCCCTATTACTACTGCGCGCGGCCCGACCGGATGGCCTGGCCGCCACCCTGGAAACCCCCAGCCGCACCGCAATCGGCGCCGGTCTGCTGATCGCCGCCGCCGCATCCTGGTTCGCACCCACCGCCGGACTAGCCGCGTTGCTCGCCGGGCTGGCACTCACGGCGCTGGCCCGGCGGCAGATCGGCGGCTACTCGGGCGATGTGTTCGGGGCCACCGAACAACTCGCCGAGTGCGCCGCCCTCTCCATCTTGTAGTCTACGCCTTCTTCACCGGCGGCAGATCCAGCTTCAGGTGCAGTTCCTTCAGTCGCGCCGGGGTCTGCATCGATGGCGCGCCCATCATCAGATCCTGGCCCTGCTGGTTCAGCGGGAACAGGATCACCTCGCGGATGTTCGGCTCGTCGGCCAGCAGCATCACGATGCGGTCGATACCGGGTGCCGAGCCACCATGCGGCGGTGCGCCGTAGCGGAAGGCGTTCAGCATGCCGCCAAACCGCGCCTCCACCTCGTCGGCGCCATATCCGGCGATCTCGAACGCGCGGATCATGATGTCGGGGCGATGGTTGCGGATCGCGCCGGACGACAATTCCACGCCGTTGCAGACGATGTCATATTGGAACGCCTTTATCGTCAGCGGATCCTGCGTGTTCAGCGCCTCCAACCCACCCTGCGGCATCGAGAACGGGTTGTGGCTGAAATCGATCTTCCCACTCTCCTCCTCGATCTCATACATCGGGAAGTCGGTGATCCAGGCCAGGCGGAAGGCGTTCTTCTCGAATAGGTCCAGCTCGGTGCCGATGCGGTTACGCACGGCACCGCTGAACTTCGCCGCCTCCAGCTTCTCGCCGGCCGCGAAGAACACCGCATCCCCCGCCTGCAGCCCACAGGCGACGCGAATCGCCTCCACCCGCGCCGGCTCCAGATTCTTGGCGATCGGGCCCTTGCCGCCCTCGGCCTCGAACTGGATGTAGCCGAGCCCGCCGGCGCCCTGCTCGCGCGCCCATTCGTTCAGCTTGTCGAAGAATCCGCGCGGCTTCGGCCCTGCACCCGGCGCCGGGATCGCCCGCACCACCCCGCCGGCCGCCGCGATCTTCGCGAACAGTCCAAATCCCGACCCGGCGAAATGCTCGGTCACGTCGGTGATCTTCAGCGGGTTGCGCAGATCCGGCTTGTCGGAGCCGTATTCCAGCAGCGCCGTATCGTACGGGATGCGCGGGAACGCGCCCTCCGTCACCACATGGCCACCACCAAACTCCTTGAAAACCCCGCCGATGATCGGCTCCAGCGTGGTGAACACGTCTTCCTGCGTCACGAAGCTCATCTCGAAATCGAGCTGGTAGAACTCGCCGGGCGACCGATCGGCCCGCCCGGCTTCGTCGCGGAAGCAGGGAGCGATCTGGAAATACCGGTCGAACCCGGCGACCATCGCCAATTGCTTGAACTGCTGCGGCGCCTGCGGCAGGGCGTAGAACGCGCCCGGATGAATGCGCGACGGCACCAGGAAGTCGCGCGCGCCCTCCGGCGAGGACGCTGTCAGGATCGGGGTCTGGAACTCGGTGAACCCGGCGGCGAGCATTTGCTTGCGCAGATAGGCGATCACGCCCGCCCGTAGCATCATGTTGCGATGGATCTTGTCCCGCCGCAGATCCAGGTAGCGGTAGCGCAGCCGCAACTCCTCGGACGTCGCGGCCTCGCCCGCCACCGGGAAGGGCAGCACGGCGGCGACGGATTGCACCGTCAGCGCCTCGGCCCGGACCTCGATCTCGCCCGTCGGCAGCTTCGGGTTGATCGTTCCACCCTCGCGCTTGACCACGGTGCCGGTGATGGTGACGACGCTTTCCACCCGCAGCGCGTCGGCCTCGGCAAACACGGCGGAGCCATTGGGAAACACCACCTGGGTCAGCCCATGATGGTCCCGCAGGTCGATGAACAGCAGACCGCCATGGTCGCGCTTGCTGTGCACCCAGCCAGAGATGCGGGCGGTGGCGCCGGCGTCGCTGGCGCGCAACTGGTCGCAGGTATGGGTGCGGTAGGCGTGCATGGCGCGTCGTCCGATGGTTGGGGCGGCAAAGCGGGCTTGTTAGCCCCGCCGGGCGCGGTTTGCTAGCGGGCGGGCCCGGGCACCTGCCCCGCAAGCTGTTCCAACGAGACCATATCCTCTACCCGCCAGTCCTCCGGCATCAGCATGATGGAGCGACCTTTCGGCAGATACCATAGGAGCCGGCTGCATTGGACGGACCAGTTGGCGCTGGCCTCCAAGTCGCTGCGCTTGCGGCCGACCACCAGGTTGCGGCTGGGGCGCAACCCCGGATCCACCATCAGCCGCACCCGCGGGTCGGCAATGCCCCAAGCGCCGCGCATGTGGTTCAGCAAGGCGCGGGCGCTGTAGACGGGCAGATAGTGCACGGATGGAGAGCCGAGCAGGACCTGGCGCGCATCCCTCACCGTTTCGGTGCGGCCCCAGCCGTCCTCCAGCGATTCGGCCGCGTCCGGCGCCTCCCGCTGGTCCATCGGGTCGCCCAGCCAAGTATCATAGCGCAGCAGGCAGTCCAGCATGCCCGGCGGCAACACGTATTGCGCGGCATCCACCGGGTCGCTGGCGGAGGCGAACAGGGCGATGCCGGTGGCGCGTTCCAGGCAGATCGCGGCCACGTTGGCGATCGACGTCTCCTTGAACCGCTTCGTCTCGGGAACATTGATCCGAAGATAGGGGAAGCCGTCGGTCCCGGTGATGACGGCCGGGTCTGCCACCAGCAGCGCGGCGTTCCAGGCGGCGTCGAAGAATGCCTCGGTCCACGCGGCATCGCGCCGGCCGCGTGGCAGGTCCAGCAGGGTGCGCAAGACCTGCGTCTTCCCCCGGTCGAAAATGCGTGTCCGATCCACCGCAAAGCGCCGCCCCGGCACCGGTTGCTTGAGTGCCGCACGGAGGTTGAACAGTCTCGGCAGCTTCATCATGTGCGCTTCAAGTTGCTTTGGCCCTTCATCGGCAGCAGAACACCGCCCGTAAGGAGTTGGTGGTGACCTATACCGTCCACGAGATTTTCCTGACCCAACAGGGCGAGGGGGTCAATCTGGGCCGCACCTGCGTGTTCGTCCGGTTCGCCGGGTGCAACCTGTGGTCCGGCCGGGAGCAGGATCGCGCCGCAGCGGTCTGCCGGTTCTGCGATACCGAGTTCGTTGGTGGCGCGAAATACCGCTCGGCCGACGAGTTGGCGGACGCGATTGCCGCGCATTGGCCCGCCGGGCAACCCGGCCGCCGCTTGGTGCTGACGGGTGGGGAACCGCTGATGCAGGTGGATCCCGCGCTGCTTGCGGCACTAAAGGCACGCGGCTTCTGGATCGCAGTGGAAACCAACGGCACCCAGGCGCTGCCCGGCCCGGTGGACTGGCTGTGCGTCAGCCCGAAGGCCGGCGCGCCGTTGACGCTGGCGGGCGGCGACGAATTGAAACTCGTCTACCCCCAGCCCGGCGCCGAACCGGAGCGCTTTACTGCGTTCACCGCCACCGAGCGTTGGCTGTCGCCGATGGACGGGCCGGAAATCGTGGCCAACACCGCCGCCGCCTCCGACTACTGCAAGGCACACCCGGTCTGGCGGCTGAACATCCAGGCGCACAAGTCGTGGAATATCCCGTGATCACCCGGCGCGCGGCCACAGTACCGTTGGAAATCGCGCATCGTGGGGTCGATGGCGTGTTGCACGGCCATAGCCTGACGGCTGAGGTCTGGACCGCCGCCGCTGTGGATCTGGACGATTGGCGCCGCGCCGTCACCGCCGTGGCGGCCGAGATCGAGGGCATGCTGGAAGAAACCATCCGCGCCCGTACGTTCGAGGATGTGGCCGAGATCTTCCTCGACCGCCTGCCCAAGTCCGACCGCGTCATCATCCGCCTGCCGACGCGCGGACATGCGGTCGAGGCTGTTCGCGAATAACGCGACGATTCAGGACATTTGCGAGGTAAAATTGCGTGGTGGGCGCGACAGGGATTGAACCTGTGGCCACCGCCATGTCAAGGCGATGCTCTACCGCTGAGCTACGCGCCCACGCAGGCGCTCTGTCTATCGTGGCGCCCGCCCATGCGCAAGCGAGCAGCCCGACGAAAAGGGAATACCCCCCATGACTGTTCCAGGGCCTGATTCTGCCGCCGCCGAGTGGCGCTCGCTCAACCAGGCCAACTGGGACGAGCGGGTGCCGGTGCACCGGGCCGTCCCATTCTACGACCTTCAGCCACTTCGCGCCGGCAATGCCAAGATGAACGCGATCGAGGAAGCGGAGCTGGGCCCAGTCGCCGGGCTGCGCGTGCTGCATTTGCAATGCCATTTCGGCAATGACAGCCTCATCCTGGCCAGCCGCGGCGCCTCTGTCACCGGGCTGGACTTCTCCCCGGCCGCGATCGAGGCCGCGCAGCAGAACGCCCGGGATCTTGGGCTGGACGCCCGCTTCGTCCTGTCCGACCTCTACGCCGCACGCGAGGCGATCCCCGAGCCGGCATCGTTCGACCTGGTCTATATCACCTGGGGCACGATCTGCTGGCTGCCCGACGTAGTCGAGTGGGCGCGCATCATCGCCTACTTCCTGCGACCCGGCGGCCGGCTGTATTTCGCCGACTTCCATCCCGCCGCCACCGTGCTGGACGATTCTGCGTCGCCGCCAGACGGCCGGCCAGCCTGGTTCGCGCCGTATTTCGACCCGAACCCGCTGGTGATCGACGATCACACCGACTACGCCGACCCGGACGCCCGGCTTCAGAACCCACGCACGATCCAATGGCTGCACCCGCTGGCCAGCATCGTCACCGCCCTGCTGGCCGCCGGGCTGCGACTGGATCGGCTGAGCGAACACCCCCGCATCGCCTGGAAGGCCTTCGCGTGCCTGGTGAGGGATGCGGATGGCTGCTGGACCTGGCCGGATCGGCCATGGTTCCCACTGGCGCTATCGCTTGGCATGACAAAGTCATAGGGGTGTGATCGTCGGATGACACGGACCGGAAGGAAGGCTTCTATATACTGATGGACCTCGCCACGCCCGCGCCTGACCCCACCCTCGAATCCCCCGCCCCCTACATCATCCTGCGCCCCCCGGTGCAGCTTGCGCCGCTGGTCGTCGCCTCCCCGCACTCGGGCCGTTACTACGCGCCGGAATTCCTCAGCGCCGCCCGGCTCGGCCCCTTGGACCTGCGCCGCAGTGAGGACTCCTTCGTTGAGGAGTTGTTTCAGTCGGCCGTCACCCACGGCGCCCCCTTGCTATGCGCCCAATTCCCTCGCGCCTTCTGCGACCCGAACCGGGAGGCGTGGGAGTTGGATCCGACCATGTTCGCCGACGCGCTGCCGCCCTGGGTGAATACCACCAGCCCCCGCGTCGGCGCCGGGCTGGGCACGATCGCGCGGGTGGTGACGTCGGGCGAGTCGATCTACCGCGGCAAGTTGCAGTTTGCCGACGCACAGGCCCGGGTGGCGACGTGCTGGCAACCCTATCACGACGCCCTGGCCGGACTGATCGCGGACACGCAGCTGGAGTTCGATTGCTGCCTGCTGATCGACTGCCATTCCATGCCCGTGGGCAGTGGCCGGTTTGGCGGCCCAGATTTCGTGCTGGGGGACGCACACGGCACCGCCTGCATGCCGCAGATCACCGCCCTGGTGGAACGGGTGCTCCGCGAATTCGGCTACGAGGTACGGCGGAATGACCCGTATGCCGGCGGCTACGTCACCCGGCATTACGGCCGGCCCCGCTACGGCGTGCACGCCCTGCAGATCGAGGTTGCTCGACGTCTCTACATGGACGAATCGGTGCTGGAGCGATCGGGCGGGTTCAACCCATTACGGGCCCAGCTGGATATTTTGATGCAGCATGTCGCCGCCGCCTGCGCCGGGATCATGGCCCCCGCCAAAAAAGAAGGCGGTGCCTCACGGCACCGCCAAGTTTAGGGAGGAAACGTCCAAGAAGCAGCGAGACCGAAGCCTCACTGCGAGTAGGAAGTTAGCCAAGCCGCCCCGTCCTCGCAAGCACTTTTTTGCAGTGCAGCATTTCTTTCCCGCACGCGTGCCCAGCACCCGTGAAATCATCAAGGATCCAGAAACCATTCTGCACCATCCTGCGCCTATGAAGCGGTTTGTCCTGATCGTCGGCGCGCTGCTGGCAGCCGTCCCTTTCAACGGCGCAGATGCGCGCGCTTTAGCGCAGCCTGCCGCCAGCATTCCCGCCCCGTCCGCCCTATGCCGCGCCGCTATTCTGCAAGCCGAGCGCGGCGGCCATGTGCCCGATCGTTTGCTGGACGCGATCGCTGTGGTGGAAAGTGGCAAGCGCGACCCCGTCAGCGGCGCCGTGTATCCCTGGCCCTGGACCATCAATGCCGAGGGCGTGGGCCATTGGTATGATAGCAAGGCCGAGGCGATTGCAGCTGTGCAGGCCTTGCAGGCGCGCGGCGTTCGCTCGATCGACGTCGGGTGCATGCAGGTGAACCTGATGCATCACGCGGACGCGTTTTCCAGCCTGGATGCCGCGTTCGATCCGATGATCAATGCGGCGTACGCTGCGAAATTCCTGCAGCAATTGTTCAACCAGACCAATGCCTGGCCGCTGGCTGCGGCAGCGTATCACTCCTTTACGCCGGATGTCGGTGCGGATTATGCCCGCAAGGTCCTAGCAGCCTGGGGCGTGCCGCAATTGCCGGTGGGCGCACAAGCTGTGACCGCCGGGACGGCGCGCGCCCCCGGAGTGCCCGCACCCATGCAGATGGCGCAGGCTGGGGCGGGAATGCCCGGCAGTATTGCAGGCGGCGCCGGTGGCCGTGTGGCAGTGATGCTGCCCATGGGCCACGAAGCCCCGCGCACGATGGCGCTCGGTGGCAACATCCCGGCTGGACGCGGCGCCATGCCGGTCATGGCAATGCGCGGACTGGATGCATACAGGGCTATGCCAATCAGCTTCGCCGCCCGCCCGACAGGCCGTTTTTAGCGATTTTCGACCCGAACAGGAGTCGCTTTTCGCCGCAGATTGCCCCAATTTGCAGGCGTTTCAGATCGTGAACATTTTTCCATGTAACGATTGATGTAGAGCACAGATCAAACTGATATGTGCTGCGCTGCACAAACAGTATCGCGGGGGTGATCTATGGTGAGACTCGGTGTTGTCGCAGGGGTTCTATCACTCGCCATCGCAGCGCCTGCGTTTGCGCAGCAAGCCTCCGGAGTCCCAGTCAGCACCGCCAACGCCCAGCGGGCCGATGTGCCGATCATCACCCGCGGTATCGGCACCGTGCAGGCCCTGCAATCCGTGCTGGTGCGCGCCCGAGTCGATGGCACGGTCGAGAAGATCGCCTTCACCGAGGGCCAGGACGTCAAGCCCGGCGATCTGCTCGCGATCATCGATCCCCGCCCCTACCAGGCCGCCTACGACCAGGCAGTCGCTAAGAAATCTGCCGACATGGCGCAGCTTGGCAACGCGAAGCGAGATCTGGTCCGCTATTCCGACCTCGCTAAAAGCGAATTCGCCTCCCGCCAGAGCGTGGACACCCAACAGGCCTCCGTCTCGCAGACCACGGCCACCACCCAGGCCGACGACGCCCAGATCGCGATGGCCAAGCTGAACCTCGATTTCAGTCGGATCGTGTCCCCGATCGACGGCCGGGTCGGCCTGCGCCTGGTGGACCAGGGCAACCTGATCCACGCCAACGACTCCGCCGGGATCGTGACGGTCAACCAGATCCATCCGATTTCGATGCTGTTCACCCTGCCGCAGGATGTGTTCCCCACCGTGCAGGATTCGATGCGCGCGTCGACCGAGCCGCTGAAGGTGATCGCCTACAGCTCCGACGATAAGGAGAAGCTGAGCGAGGGGACGCTGCTGACGATGGACAACGCCATCGACACTAGCACCGGCACAATCAAGCTGAAGGCCCAGTTCCACAACCGGGACGACCGGCTATGGCCCGGCCAATTCATCAACGCCCATCTACAGCTCAGCATCGCCAAGAACGTCATCACCGTTCCGTCCACCGCGGTGCAGCGCGGGGTGAACGGGCTGTACGTCTATGTCGTGAAGTCGGGTGACGTCGCGGGGCTGGTGCCGATTGAGGCCGGGCAGGATGACGGCCGGGTGACGATCGTCACCAAAGGCTTGACAGGCACGGAGAAGGTCGTGACCGGCGGCCAATCCCGGCTCACCGATGGCACACGTCTTGCCTTGAGCGCGCCATCAAGTTCGGCGACACCAGCAAAAGCAGGCGGCTAGACCATTCTATGAGCATCTCATCGCCCTTCATCCGCAAGCCCATTGCAACATCGCTGCTGATGGCGGCCCTGCTGCTGGTGGGCATCGCCGCCTACCCGCTGCTGCCAGTGGCGCCATTGCCGCGCGTGGACTTTCCCACCATCGCCGTGTCCGGCAGCCTACCCGGGGCCAGTCCCGAAACGATGGCATCGACCGTGGCCCAGCCGCTAGAGCGGCAATTCGCCCAGATCTCCGGCGTGTCGCAGCTGACCTCGATCAGCGTGCAGGGCAATACCCAGGTGACGGTGCAGTTCGACCTGGACCGGAACATCGATGCCGCCGCCGGTGATATCCAGGCCGCCATCAACGCCGCCGGCGGCCAGTTGCCGAAGAACCTGCCCAGCCCGCCGACCTATCGCAAGGTCAACCCGGCGGACAGCCCGATCCTCATCTTGTCCGTCCAGTCCGACACCCTACCGCTGATCGAGGTGGATGACTGGGCCGACAACATCCTCAGCCAGCAGATCTCCCAGATTTCCGGCGTGTCCCAGGTCTCCATCGGTGGCGAGCAGAAGCGCGCCGTCCGCGTCCAGGTCGACCCTGCGCGGCTGGCCGCCATGGGCATGACATTGGAGGACGTGCGGCAGACCCTGACCAACGTCACGGTCAACACCGCCAAGGGCAGCATCGACGGGGATCGGCAGGCCTTCGCCATCTACGACAACGACCAGTTGACCAAGGCCGACCACTACGAGGGCGCCATCATCGCCTATCGCAACGGCGCCCCGGTGCGCGTTCGCGATATCGGCCGCGCGATCGACGGGCCGGAGAACGCCAAACTCGCCGGCTGGCAGAACGGCAAGCGCGGCATCCAGTTGCTGATCTTCAAGCAGCCCGGCGCCAACGTCATCGATACCGTCAACAAGATCCGCGATGAGCTGCCGCGCCTGCAGGCCGCCATTCCCCCCAGCGTGCGTGTGGAAACCATCATCGACCGCACGCAGACCATCAAGGCCTCGGTCGAGGACGTGCAGTTTACGCTGCTGCTATCCATCGCCCTGGTGGTGATGGTGATCTTCGTGTTCCTGCGCAATTTCTGGGCGACCGTCATCCCCAGCATCACCGTGCCGCTGGCCTTGGTCGGCACCTTCGCCGTGATGTACGTGATGGGCTACAGCCTGGATAACCTGTCGCTTATGGCGCTCACCATCGCGGTTGGCTTCGTGGTCGACGACGCCATCGTCATGCTGGAGAACATCTACCGCTACGTCGAAGAAGGCATGAACCCGATGGAGGCGGCGCTGCGCGGCGCCGGGGAAATCGGCTTCACCATCATCTCCATCAGCATCTCGCTGATCGCCGTGTTCATTCCGCTGCTGCTGATGGGCGGCATCGTCGGCCGCCTATTCCGCGAGTTCGCCATGACGGTGGCCATCGCCGTGGTGGTATCGGGCATCATTTCACTGACATTGACGCCGATGATGTGCTCGCGCTTCCTCAAGCATCACAGCGGCGAGCACGGGCGGATGTATCGTATCATCGAAGGGATGTTCGATGCGCTGATCGGTGGCTACCGCCGGACGCTGGACATCGCCCTGCGCTTCCGCTTCGTCACGCTGATGGTGTTCTTCTGCACCCTGGGCATCACCGGCTACTTGTATGTCCAGATCCCCAAGGGCTTCTTCCCGCAACAGGATACCGGCGTCATCATCGGCATCACCGAAGGGGCGCAGGACATCTCCTTCCAGGAAATGTCCCGCCGCCAGCAGGCCCTGGGCGCCATCATCGGTGCGGATCCGGACGTGCAGTCCTATTCGTCCTCGATCGGTGCGGGCCTTGGGGGGCAGACCGGCAATAATGGCCGTCTATATATCGCGCTGAAGCCGTTCAGTGAGCGCACGGCGAGCGCCCAGCAGATCATCGCACGCCTCCGGGATAAAACCCGGGTGGTCGAGGGTGCGCAGGCATTCATGCAGCCGGCGCAGGACATCAACATCGGCGGCCGGCTGTCCCGCACCCAGTATCAATTCACCCTGCAGGATGCCGACCTTTCGGAGCTGTATCAGTGGGCGCCGAAGGTGCTGGACAAGCTGCGCGGCTTGGGGACCCTCCGGGATCTGGCGACGGACCAGCAGATGTCCGGCACCACCGCGACGTTGACGATCGACCGCGATGCGGCCTCCCGCTTCGGCATCACCCCGCAGCTGATCGACGACACACTGTATGATGCGTTCGGTCAGCGGCAGATCACCCAATACTTTACCCAGATCAACTCATACCATTTGATTCTGGAGGTCCCGCCAGACATGCAGGGCCGGGTCGACACGCTGGGCAAGCTGTATGTGAAATCCGCCTCGGGCGTGGCTGTTCCGCTAAGCTCGTTCGTGAAGATTGACACCAATCCGGTGTCATCCCTGTCACTGTCGCATCAAAGCCAGTTTCCGGCGGTCACGCTGTCGTTCAACCTGGCACCGAACGCGGCGCTGGGTGATGCGGTGAACGAGATCCAGGGCGCAATGGCCGCTATGGGCTCGCCAGCAACGTTGCGCGGTACCTTCCAGGGCACGGCGCAGGCGTTCCAGTCCTCGCTCAGTAGCCAGCCTTACCTGATCGCGGCGGCGCTTATCACCGTCTACATCATCCTCGGCATCCTGTACGAGAGCTACATTCTGCCGCTCACCATCCTGTCGACCCTGCCTTCGGCCGGCGTCGGTGCGCTGATGATGCTGATGATCGCCCATTACGACCTGTCGATCATCGCGCTGATCGGCGTGATCCTGCTGATCGGCATCGTGAAGAAGAACGGCATCATGATGGTGGATTTCGCCATCTCTGCCGAGCGTCGCGATGGTGAGACGCCGTTGAACGCCATTCGCCAGGCTTGCCTGCTGCGGTTCCGGCCCATTCTGATGACGACGATGGCTGCCATGCTGGGCGGCTTGCCGCTGATGCTGGAGGGCGGCGCCGGGTCCGAACTGCGCAAGCCGCTGGGCTACGCCATGGTGGGCGGATTGCTGCTGAGCCAGATACTGACGCTCTACACCACCCCGGTGATCTATCTATACCTGGACAAGCTGCAGCGTTGGCTAGCCCCGCGCCGCCGCAGCAACATGCCGAGCCTGGCCGAAAAGATGGGTGCTACGGCGGACTAACGCCACTTTCTATCGGATCCGTAAGCCCCGTCCTGGAACCCCGGGCGGGGCTTTGCGTATGGGGGCGGTGAACCAACTTACTGTTTCGCTTCTCTCCCGGATGGAAGCACTCGTCGTGCCGCTGCAAGACCGGGCCACGATGTGGGACCTTTCAGCCACCTTCCCCGCCGACGACATCGAAGATCTTCGGGCGGCTGGGCTGTTGCAAGCGATCGTCCCTGCACATCTGGGCGGATTGGGCCTGGGCACAGAGCCGGACGGCGCCTTAGGGGCACTGGCGTTACTGCGCCTGTTAGGCCGCGCAAACTTAGCGCTTGGACGGCTGGTGGAGGCGCATATCAACGCGTTGCGCCTGGTCTTCCGCTTGGCTGACCCGGCGTTGCAGCAGCGTGTGGCGCAGGACGCGAAGGACGGCAAACTGGTCGGCCTGTGGGTCACCGACCCGCCGGGCGATGGTCTACGGATCAGCGCCGACGGGATGCTCAACGGGCATAAGCAATTTTGCTCCGGTGCCGGCCATATCGACGCCGCCGTCGTGACAGCGCTGGACGAGGCCGGCGGTGCCCGTCTGGTCTATGTGCCCATCGGCACCGGCCTCACGGCTAGCCCGCTCACTGGCGGCCTGTCCGGCATGCGGGCGGCAACGACAGGCCAGGTCGCCTTCGACAGTGCCGCCGGCACCGTGTTCGGCAAGCCGGACGACTATCTGGCCGAACCGGATTTCTCCTGCGGCGCCTGGCGCACTTCGGCCGTGACACTCGGCGGGCTGGAGGCGCTGTCCCAGCAACTGCGTAGCCAGTTGGTCTCCCGCCATCGTCACGGCGACCCGCACCAGCAGGCCCGGGTCGGCCAGGCCATGATCGCCACCGAAACCGCACGCCTTTGGATGGCGGAGGCCGCGGTCCAGGCCGAATCCGAACCGAATGATATCCCGGCTGCCATCAGCTATGTCGGACAAGCGCGTCTGGCGGTGGAACGCGCCTGCCTGGAAGTGATGGAATTGAGCCAGCGATCCCTCGGTGTGGCGGCCTTTCTGCGGTCCAACCCGGTGGAGCGGATTTGCCGCGACCTCTCCACCTACCTCCGTCAACCTGCCGCCGACATGGTGCTGACCGAGGCCGCCATCTTCGGCATGGAGAACATCCCCCGATGAGCCGTTGGACAGAACCGGTTTCGCAAACCTGGCTGGAACAGCTGTATACGGCAGACCCGGACCCATGGAATTTTACCAATAGCGACTACGAGCGTGCAAAATACGCCGCCACTCTCGGCGCCCTTCCACCGGGTAAATTTGCCAACGCACTGGAAATCGGCTGCTCAATTGGCGTGTTCACCCGCCAGTTGGCGGAGCGGTGCGGCACGCTTCGGGCGATCGATGCCTCCGAAGCTGCGCTGGTGAAGGCGCGCGAGCATTGCCCTGGAGTCCAGTTCGAACGTCGTTTTATCCCGGGCGAGTGGCCACAGGGCCGCTATGACCTGATCATGTTTTCCGAGATCCTCTACTTCCTCGACCGGGCAGCCATCAGCGCCACCGCCAAACTAGCCCTAACCGATTTGCAGCCCGGCGGAGTCATCCTTCTGGTCAATTACCTCGGCGCCATGTCTTTCCCGTGTACCGGGGACGAGGCGGCCGAGTTGTTCATCGAAATGACGGGCCTTACGCCAGCCCTTCAGATTCGAGAGACAGATTACCGGCTGGATCGGCTAGACCACCCGGGCTAGGCCGCAGGATCGACTCGGCAACCAGCATCTGGGTCGGCAGATCCCACACCGGAACCAGGTTGCGTCGCAACGCGGGGGATGCCGCTTCGACCCGGTCCCATGCCTGGCCGAAATGTCGCGTATGCAACATCGCCGTCAGTTCCATCGCGGGCAAATCCAGGCGCGCTGCCAGGGCGGAGCGGTCCCGTGCAGGATCCAGATAGGCCTGGCGCAGTTCGGCGCGGCAGAGCGCACGCCGCACGCAGTCGGTGGCGGGTTCCAGGCGATCGTCCAGAAATGGGTCGGGTTTGCCCATGCGACGCTGGATCGTGTCCGCCATCCCGCCGGGGCTGCGCCCCGTGATACGCCCGGAAACGCTGACATGCACCGCAGGCGAGTGACGCACCCTGGCATCGACCCGACGCAACGCCGCGATCAGCGCACGATCTTCGCCCGATGGCACAAGTGGCACTCCGCCACATCTGGCGAAAGCAGCGGCGGTCACGGCGATGCTGGCGCCAGAATGCTGGGTGTGTCGCGGCATCGGATCGGCCGGATCAACATCGAGCCGCGCGTGGATCTCATCGGATAGGGCGTCATAAGCGCATTCCCGCGCGTCATCCTCGTGCAAGGCGATGGGGATCTGGCCCCACTCGATCGGATGTAGATCAACCCAACCAGCCACGACATCCGCCCCGGCGCGCAACTCGTCCAGCGCAGCGGCGACCCAGTCCGGATCGACCACCCCGTCCGCATCGGTCGTCATCAGCACACCGTCCGGTCCGGCCAATTCGGCGGCCAGGTCCATCGCCAGGCTGCGGGCATGGCCGGCATTGGCCTCGCCGGGCGGGAAGTCCCGCTCGATCACGTGCACGCGGGTTTGGGGATCGGGAATGAAGGCGCGGGCGATTGCCGCGGTGGCATCGGTCGAATTATTGACCAGCAACACGATGTGATCCACCCGTGCCCCGATCTGGGCGTTCAACGCGTCGAGGCACGCCGCAATTCGCTCGACCTCGTCCTTGGCGGGAATGGCGACCACGACTGGTCCAAGGGCGGCTTTGTCTTGCATGCCCGAATGACGCCGGGCCGAGGGTCGAAGTTGCTTGGTTCACGCACCAAAAACACAGAAGGCCCCGGCTTACGCCGAGGCCTTCCCATTGTGCCGGACGGTCACACCGTCAGACGAGAGGTGTCAAGCCAGGCTCTGTACCAAGGCGAAACCCCAGGTCACGGCGGCGGACTGAGCGATCGGACAATGAGACACTGGATCACCTCCTTTCAGTAAGTTGCGAAGACCTCGAACATGGGCGCGATGCAGGGGACTGGCAAGACTCTCATCCCGTGGTGGACAGCATGCTGCGGCGCCGCGAGACTACGCCCCTGCGAACTCAGGTGATCCAATATGGAATTCGACTTTCAGACGCTCTCCGGCAAGGACCGCTACAAGCTTCTGGTGGCCACTGTCGTGCCGCGCCCCATTGCCTGGGTCGTAACCCAATCCGCATCGGGCGTGGTCAACGCAGCCCCCTACTCGTTCTTCAACGCCATCGCCGGGTCGCCGCCCTTACTGGCGATCAGCATCGACGGTCGCGATGGGGAGCGGAAGGATACGGCGGTCAACATCCGCCATTCCGGCCAGTTCGTCGTCAACCTGGTGAACGACGCGATGTCGCACGACATGGTCGTCACCGCCATCGACTTCGACCCTACGGTCAGCGAAACCACCGAGGCCAAGCTGGCCACCACGCCGTCTATCAAAATCGCACCGCCACGGATCACCGCGAGCCCTGTCGCATTCGAATGCGAGATCTTCCAGACCGTGGAACTTCCCGGCAACCGGGATCTCGTGCTCGGCCACGTGGTGATGATGCACGTCGTGGACGAGGCAGTCATGGATGCCGCCCGCTGTTACATCGACACGCCGAAATTGGACCTGGTGGGCCGGATGCATAGCGGCGGATGGTATTCCCGCACGCGTGACCAGTTCGAGATCCCGCGCATCGATGTCGCCGACTGGAAAACCTCTGCCGGGTAGATCGCCAGGTGGGGCCTAGCTGGCCCCGCCCGCCCAGCACACCAGCACGGTCTCGCCCTCGTCCGCCCCGTGGTCGCGTAGCCATCGGTAGAGTTGGTATTCGGAAATGTTGATTTCGCGAGACCACCAATCGCCGGGGCAGTCGGGGCTTACGTGCCGGACATAGCCGACCCGGACCTCGCTGGTGAAGGATGCATTATCGTTGGTTCCGGACGTTCCAAAACAATCGCCCAAGTCGATTGGCGCACCAACCAAGTTAAAGGCTCGCAGTACGGCACAACCCTGCATCAAACACCCTTGCGGTTAGCCCGAGAACTCGCACTCTCCTTGCACGCAGCGTGACTACCGTTGGATGCACCGTCGAGGTTAAGCATGCACGAGTCTGGCGGTTTCAAACCTCGTGTGGCTTGGTCGCAACATCGTGAACACGATGGTGGGCTGATGAAACGTCAGTGGCTCAGATTTTCGATGGTGTTCATCAGGGTTTCCAGTTTGTCGGCCTCAGCCGCCGGCTTGTCCCAGCGGAGCCGCGCGACGCGAGGGAAGCGTAACGCCACGCCGGATTTATGCCGGTTCGAGCGTTGTGCAGCGTCGAAGGCGATTTCCATTACCATGCCGCGCTCCACCTCCCGCACGGGGCCGTAACGGTTGGTGGTGTGGTTACGCACCCACCTATCCAGCTGCACCAGTTCCGCATCCGTGAATCCGCTATAGGCCTTGCCTACTGGGACCAACTCCCCGTCCTCACGCCACAGGCCAAACGTATAATCGGAGTAGAACGAGCTCCGCTTGCCGTGGCCACGCTGCGCATACATCATCACCGCATCGATGCTCAGCGGATCGCGCTTCCACTTCCACCATTGCCCCTTCGGCCGCCCCGGCACGTACGGGCTATTGGCGCGCTTCAGCATGAGGCCTTCAATCGAGGCAGCCCGGGTGCCGTCGCGTATCTCCGACAATTCGGCAATGGTCTGGAACGGTATCATCGCGGACAGATCCATCCGGGCCGGTTGCGTGCGGGCGAACCATGCTTCCAGGCGCACGCGGCGTTCATCAAACGTTAACGCACGCAGGTCCTCCGCACCATCGAACAGCATGTCGTACAGGCGCACATGCACCGGATAGTCACGCAGCATTTTGCCGCCGACTACTTTGCGCCCCAACCGTTGCTGCAGATCGGCGAACGGGGCGACGACGCCGTCGCGCAACACCAATATCTCGCCATCCAGGACGGCGTGGAAATCCATCGCCTCGATCAATTCAGGGAAGCTGTTGGAAATGTCCTCCGCCCCACGGGAGTAGACCCGGCGGCCGCCCGGCATCGCCACCAATTGGGCGCGAATGCCGTCCCACTTCCACTCCGCGCGAAACGCTGCGGGGTCTAGCGCGGCGAAATCCGGCGGCTCCAGCGGTTGCGCCAACATCAGCGGGCGAAACACGGGGGCGCCTGCCGGATCTGGTCGTTCCGCCGTTCCTTCCAGCCACTCGAACAGCGGCAGATAGGGCGGGGTTAGGCCGTGCCAAATCTCCTCGATCTCGTCGGGTGCGATGCGGCCCCCGGCAAGCTCGGCCAACGCCACCTTCGCCAACCGGGCAGATGCGCCCACGCGTAGGCTGCCCGTAATCAGCTTCAACAGCGCGTAACGGCCGGAGGCGTCGGATGCATCCAGCCATCCCGCGACGATATCTGGCAGATCGGTTTTCGGCGTGGCGATCAGCGTCTGGATCACCTCCGTCATCCCGGGCGCAGGCTGGTTGGTGGGCTTCGCGGGCCACATCAGCGCCACGGTATCCGCCAGGTCGCCGACGTAATCGTAGGACCAGGCAAACAGCGTCGGGTCGGTGCGCGCCTCCGCCAGGCCGCGGATCAGCATTGGCTTGGCGGCCTGGAACGCCAGTTCCCCAGTCAACGCTGCCAGGGCGAAGCCACGATCGGGATCCGGCTCGGTCGCGAAATACCGTCGCAGCAGTGCAATCTTGGCTAACCGACCCGGCGTCAACACCAGTCGCTCCAGCAGCTCGGCAAACGCGATCATCGGCGGCGCCTTAGGACCGGCCTCATCACGCCGCTTCTCCCTGGGCTGGCAGGTCCTCTTCTTCGTCGCCGTAGCCCAGCAGGCGCAGGGCACGACCGCGCACGCCGCGCTTGGCGACCTCGTGGATCAACGCTTCCTCCCGCCCATGCGTCACCCAGATCTCCGGCGCGCCCACCTCATCCACCGTGGCGTTCAACTCATCCCAATCGGCGTGGTCGCTGATGACCAGGGGCAACTCCACCCCACGCGACCGGGCGCGCTGCCGCACGCGCATCCAGCCAGAGGCGAGGCAGACCACTGGCTCCGCCAGGCGCCTGGCCCATCGGTCGGCGATGGCGCCAGGTGGGGCGATGACGATGGCGCCCGCCAGGTCCGCCTTGTTGGCGACCGTGGCCGGGCGCAGATCGCCGAGGGGCACGCCCAACCGCTCGTACTCCGCACAAAGTGGCATTTGCGCCCCGTGCAAATAGATCGGCCGATCCCATCCGGCCCGGCGCAGTAGCGCGATCACACGTTGGCACTTGCCCAGCGCGTAGGCCCCGACAACGTGGGTCCGCTCCGGAAACAGGGCGACGCTGGCCAGCAATTTGGCGATTTCTGCCTCAGGCGGCGGGTGGCGGAAGACCGGCAGCGCAAACGTCGCCTCTGTCACGAACACGTCGCAAGGGATCGGCTCGAACGGGGCGCAGGTGGGGTCGGGCGCGCGCTTGTAGTCGCCGGACACAACGGCCCGGCTGCCCCGCCATTCCATCGCCACTTGCGCCGCACCCAGCACGTGCCCGGCCGGTTGCAGCCACACGCGCACCTCGCCAATGGTCAGCACCTGCCCGTATGGCTGTTCCTGCTGAACAGTGCCGGCACGATCCACACCCATCCGCACCCGCATGATGGCCAGCGTTTCCGCGCTTGCCAACACATGGGCGTGGCCAGGCCGGGCATGGTCGGCATGGGCATGGGTGATCACCGCGCGATCAACCGGGCGCACGGGATCGACGTAGAACCCGCCCGGTTCACAGAACAACCCATCGGGAAGAACACGAAGCCAGGCTTCAGGGTGCGGTGTATCAAAGTGTTTCATTATACGGATTCTGATTAGTTATCGGGACTGTCTTATTGTTTTGAGCGGATGGTTAATGTAAGTTAATGGTCAATCCATTGGGTGCCACCATGCCCGACTCAATCGCACAGACCACCGACGCCCGCTTCGCGCAGAAGTTCAATTGCGACTCGTTTGTCTTCGACCATGGGCTTCATCATCATCGGCTCTACGAGCTCGACAACCTGGTGGGCCTCGCCCGCCGGCTGGGGCCAGCCAGCGCGTATTGGTCCACCCACGCTGCCGACGTCGCGGATGGATGGGAGGACAACAAGGCGCACGAGCAGTCGCTGGAAGAAGCGATCGCTGGGATCGAACACTCGGACACGCTCGTCATACTGAAGAATATGGAGCGGGATCCGGTATTCGGCCCGATCTTCGGCAAGGTCGTCGACGACATGGCCGCCCGCGTCGGCCCCACACTGCAGCGCGACAATCTGCATGGCCGCGCCACGATGCTGATCAGTTCGCCACGCCGTATCACCGCCTACCACATCGATGCGGACGCCAACTTCCTGCTGCAGCTTCGCGGGGACAAGACGGTGTATGTATTCGACGGCACCGACCGCGACATCCTTCCGCAACCGGAGGTAGAGGCGTTCTACGCCGGCGAACTCAATGCCGCGCGGTATCGGGCGGAGCATCAGGATAGTGCGCGGGCAGTCGATTTCCGCCCGGGCATCGGCGTGCACGTTCCGGTGGAATGGCCGCACTGGGTGAAGAACGGCGAATCTGTATCGGTCTCGATCAGCATCAACTACGATTTGCGGTCGAACGCGCAGCGCGCGCGGGTGTTGCGGGCCAACCATCGCCTCCGCCGGTTCGGCCTTTCGCCCGCAGCCCCCGGCATCTCGCCCTGGCGCGACATGGGCAAGATCGCGTTCGTCAAAGGGCTCGACCGACTGCATCACCACGCCTAACCCGGCAGTCCCTGGCATGTGCTTGCCCCCCGGGTTATGGGTTGGGCAAGCAAGCAGGGGAACGAACGAATGGCTGCCACCCGCAAGGTCATCATCACATGCGCCGTGACGGGTGCGATCCACACTCCGTCCATGTCGCCCTATCTGCCGATCACGCCCGACCAGATCACTGCCGACGCGGTGGGGGCGGCCGAGGCCGGCGCCGCCATTATCCATTTGCACGCCCGCGACCCCATCACCGGTAAGCCTGACCAGACGCCCGAGGCATTTGCCCGGTTCCTGCCCCGGGTGAAGCAGTCGACCAACGCCGTCATCAACATCACCAGCGGCGGCAGTCCGTTCATGAAGGTGGAGGAGCGGGTGAAGCCCGCCGCTACCTTCAAGCCGGAAGTCGCCAGCCTGAACATGGGCTCGATCAATTTCGGCCTGTATCACTTGCTGGACCGCTATACCGAGTTCAAGCACGACTGGGAAAAGCCAGCGCTGGAGGCAACACGGGACCTGGTGTTTCGCAACAGCTTCGCCGACATAGAATACATCCTGTCAACCTGCAGCGAGAACGGCACAAGATTCGAGTTCGAGTGCTACGACATCGCGCATCTATACAACCTGAAACACTTTCTGGACCGGGGCCTGGTGAAGCCGCCGCTCTTCGTGCAGTCGGTGTTCGGGATCCTCGGTGGCATCGGCACCCATCCGGAAGACATTGCGCACATGAAGCGCACCGCCGACCGGCTGTTCGGCGATCAGTATCGCTGGTCTGTGCTGGGTGCCGGGGCGTCGCAGATGCGCGTGGCGGCGATCGCCGCGGCCATGGGCGGCAATGTACGCGTCGGGCTGGAGGATAGTTTGTGGGCCGGCCCCGGCAAGCTCGCCACCAGTTCCGCCGTGCAGGTGAAGCTGGCCCGGCAGATCATCGAAGGGCTGGGCCTCAGCATCGCCTCGCCAGATGAGGCGCGGGAGATCCTGTCACTCAAGGGCGGGGACAAGACCGCAATATGACCAGCTATCGCCTCCCGGACCTCGCGCCCGGCAGCATGACGGCCGAGCAGCAGCAGGCCTACGACGCCATCAAGGCCAGCCCGCGCGGCACGGTGCAGGGGCCGTTGCTCGCCTGGTTGCACAGCCCGGCGCTGGCCGACCGGGCGCAGGCGCTGGGTGCGTTCTGCCGCTATCACACCTCTCTGCCGCCGCGCCTGTCGGAATTGGCGATCATCACCACGGGAGCGTTCTGGAAGGCCGGGTTCGAGTGGCACGTCCATGCGCCAATCGCCATTGCGGCCGGGCTGGATCCGGCAGCGGTCGAAGCAGTGCGCACCGGCGGCACCCCACATTTCGTCGAGGAGGACGAGCAGGCGGTGTGGCGCTTTGCCCATCACCTGCTGCACGATCGGGAGGTGCCGGACGCCACCTACAAGACGGTGGAAACCTTGCTCGGACCGGCGGCCACGGTCGAGCTGGTGGGCGTGCTGGGCTATTACGGGCTGATCTCGATGACGATCAAGGCCTTCAACGTGCCCGTTCCCGAGGGAGCAGCGGAGCCGTTCTGAATGTCCGATAGCGCCAGGCTGAGTGCCCCCTCCGCCCTGCGCAATCGCGAGCCCATCCTGGACGCATTGCGGCCGCATCTGCCCACGACCGGCTTGGTGCTGGAGGTGGCGAGCGGCACGGGCGAACACGTCGCCCATTTCGGCGCCGCCCTACCCAGCCTGGATTGGCAGCCAACCGATCTGGGGTCGGAACGCCGCGCAAGCGTCGATTCATGGGCCAGCGATCTGCCCAACATCCGCCCCGCGATCGAGTTGGACGCAACGGCCCCGAACTGGCCCGTCGGCCATGCAGACGCCGTGCTGTGCATCAACATGGTCCACATCGCTCCGTGGGTGGCAACACAGGGCTTGGTTGCCGGTGCCGCACGTATTCTGCCGCCCGGCGGGCTGCTGGCGCTCTACGGCCCCTATCGCCGTGCTGGCCAAGCGATGGAACCCGGCAACGCCGCCTTCGACGCCGATCTCCGCCAGCGCAATCCAGGATGGGGCCTGCGCCTGTTGGAAGATGTTGCGGCGGTGTCCAGCGCTGCCGGTTTCGGACCGCCCGGCGTCACACCGATGCCGTCAAATAACCTACTGCTGGTGTTCCGGCGTCTCTAGGGCGCCCGCTTTGCGGTGGGCGTCGAGTGTCTGCATCTCCACGAACACCCGGCTGACCTCCGGATGCGCTGCCTTAATCCGCCGCTCGATCTGCGACACGGCACCCTCGACGTGCCCGGCGCTGAGGTGGTCGGCGAAATCCAGACTCAGCGCCACCAGCACGTCGTTGGGGCCGAAATGCATGGTCAACACGTCGTTGGCGCTCATCACGCCGGGTTCGGCCAAGGCGATCCGCTCGATCCCGTCACGCACCTCTGGCGCCACGGCCTCGCCCGTCAGCAAGGATTGGCATTGGTAGCCGAGGAAGCAGGCCGTGCCGCACAGGATCAATCCGATGGCGACGGAGGCGACCCCGTCCAGCCGGGGGGCCTGCAGGAACTCGGCGCCCAACAGGCCACCAAGTGCCACCACCAGCCCCAGCAGAGCGGCGCTGTCTTCCAGCAGGACGCTGAAATTGGTTGGGTCCTTGCTCTCCACCACGGAGCCGAGCAGCGAATTTCGACGCTGGTCGCTCTTGCTGCGGGTGGCGGTATATTCACGCAGCGCCACCACCCAGCTTGCGCCTTCGAACACGATCGACAGGGCGAGCACGATGTAATTGACGAATGAATTCTCGACCGGATGCGGGGTTCGGATTTTTTCGATCCCCTCGATGATCGACACGCCGCCACCCACGCCGAAGATCATCACCGCAACGACGAAGGTCCAGAAATACAGTTGCAGCCCGTGGCCGAACGGGTGGTCACGCGTCGCCGGCCGGGTTGACAGGTGACGGCCCAGCAGCAGGAAGCCGCCATTGCCGGTGTCCACCACCGAGTGGATCGCCTCGCTGAGCATGGCGGAACTGCCGGTGTAGAACGCCGCGGCGAACTTGGTGGCAGCGACCAGTAGGTTGCCGGCAACGGCGGCGTAGATCGCGATGGGGGATGAGGCATGGGCCATGCCGGCCCGAGCGTATCAGGCCTCGCGATAGATCAACAGCACCGCGCCGCAAATCAGGAAGCAGATCGGCCACACCCAGCCGGCAATCCGCGCCGGGCGTCCCGTCAGCCGCAGCTCCAGCCACCGCGCCCAACCGGCACCGATGCCGGCCAAGGCCAACGGCGTGTGCGTCAGCTCGATCAGCAGCTGGTCCTTTACGTTGGAGATGGCGTGGCTGTGGGTCAGCAGCAGCGCGCCGCCGGCTGCGGTCAACAGCGGAAATACCATCGCGGCCTTGGGCGATTTCAGCCGCCCCGTCCGCACGCTCCACTCGAACACGGCGAAGACGATGATCAGCAGCACGAACATGCGGTGCTGCAGCACCTCCACGTCGCGCAGCGACTCAAAGATGCCAACATAGCCCATCGGCCAGACTTCGGGGTCCGACCGGATGGCCAGAAACGCCGCCAGCCCCAGCATCGCCAGCGGCCAATGCTTCGCCCAGCGCACGCCGCCCTGATACAGCAGCGCCAATACGCCGATCAGCACCACGAACAGGCCGGCCCAGTGGTGGTTGTACTCGCTCCACGCAATGTCCGCGGCGTTGCGCGGCGGCAACTCGCCATCACCGGGGATGGAGGCGGGCGGCGCGGCCTGCTGCCGCTTGGCGTATTCCGTGTCCAACTGCGCCTGCAATTGCGGCAGCGCCAGATCGTCGTAGCCGGGAGAGTGCAGCCGTGGCCACACCGGGGTGTTGCGTTCCACCACCTCCGCCCAGGTCACCCGGTCTTGCGTCAGATCGATGCCGGGGGGTACGGAGGTGAGCGAGGCAGCGGCGAAGAAGATTGAGATGCCGATGCCCAGTTCCACCTCGGCAAACCGCTTCATACGCAGAACCGGAGCGTTCGGATTACCGCGCAGCTTCGCCGTGGTCAGGAAATTGCCCAGCCCCAGCACCAGCAGAGCGCCGAACATCGACACCTTCGCCACCACCATCACGCCGAACGCGGTGCCGTACACCGCCTCCCACGACCCGATATAGGCGATGCTCATGGCGATGCCGGAGACGAGGATACAGGCCACGCCGAACATCGACATGCGGGAGAACCGCTCGCTGACCCGGCGCCAGGCGATGCCGTCATGCACCCGTGCCAGCGCCATGATGAAGCAGGGAATCCCGCCGACCCAGATCGCGGCGCCCAATTGGTGCAGCCCCTCGACGAACAGCAGCGCCGAACTGTCGGTCATCCGCGCTGCGGCATGGGTGGACAGCGTCGCGGCCGCCAACTCCACCAGACCGAGTGCCAGCAGCAGCGCGGCCGGCGTTTTGCGCCACAGTAGCAGGCACAAGCTCAGCAGGAGTGCCGCGGCACATTTCACCAACCCGGCGATGGCGAAGTGGGCGCCCATCACCTCCAGGAACGACAGATCCACCGTGTCCATCAGGACCGAGACCTGCAACCCGATGGTCAGTCCCTCGCACACCACCAGGGCCAGCGCCGCCCAGCCGGCGATATTGGCTGTCCAGCGCGGAATGACTCCCCCGCCGGGCAATTCGGCCGCGAGCGGCCGGGCTAGCAATAGCAGGAACAGCACACCGCCCAGCGCCATGGACTGGCTGAGGATCGTCAGCCCATGGATGATGATTTCCAGGTAACCGAACAGATCGACGAGAAGCGACACGGGCTAGGGCGCGACCACGGTGAAGGGCACGTCGCCCCGGGTGATGTGGCCATCCACCGCCAGCACCTGCCAGCGCACCGTGTAGGCGCCCGGCGCCAGGTCGCTCGACGTCGTCATCACGTCCGGCGGACCATTGGGACCTACGGGTAGCCGGGTCTCGGACTTGTCGGGCCCGATCAGCGTCAGGCGCGAGCGCTCGCGGTCGATGCGGGAGTTGAATTTCAGCGTCACCGCCTCGTGCCCAGCCGGTATGCTGGCGCGGATGGCGGGGGTGCTGTCGATCAAAATCGCATGCGCGCTTGCCACGCCGGGGAGCGAGAGGGCGACCAGCAGGGCAGTCAGTGTTTTCGTCATGGCGCGGGGCATCTAGCGCGCCAAGTGCTTGCTGTCCATGATTGGTGCCATGATTGCTCCCGACACGCCCCGCCCCCGCGCGCCCATCAGCCGCCGTGCCGATTACCGGGCCTTCCGCCTCATCACTACCCGTTGGATGGACAACGACGTCTTGGGGCACGTGAACAACGCGCTCTACTACTCGTTCTTCGACACCACTGTGACCGGCTGGCTGATCGAGCGCGATCTGATCGGGCTCCACGACGGCACGATGTGGATGGTGGCGGAAACCAGTTGTCGCTACCTCAGCGAGGTCGCTTTCCCCGACGTGCTGACGATTGGGCTGCGCCTGGGCAAGCTGGGCAATTCCTCCGTCCGCTGGGAACTGGCAGTGTTCCGCGGCGAGGCGGACGAGGCGTCGGCCGAGGGCCATTTCGTCCACGTGCACATGAACCGACAGACCCGGCGGCCAACGCCGGTGCCAGACTCGATCCGCGAGATCCTGGCGACGATGCAAATTTAGGAGACGCTCGATGGATACCGGACTCACCGGCCGCACGGCCCTCGTCTGCGCCGCCAGCAAGGGGTTGGGCCGCGCCTGCGCCATGGCCCTGGCGCGTGAGGGCGTTGCCGTCACAATCACCGCCCGTGGGGCGGAGGCGCTGGAGCAGACCGCCGCCGACATTCGCAACCAGACCGGCGCCACCGTCACGATCGTTGCCGGAGACATCACGACCGAGGCAGGTCGCGCCGCCGCCCTGGCCGCCTGCCCCAACCCGGACATCCTGGTGAATAACGCCGGCGGGCCGCCCCCCGGCGACTTCCGCAACTGGGAACGGGACGATTGGATCAAGGCACTCGATGCCAACATGCTGACCCCAATCGCGCTGATCAAGGCGACGGTGGATGGCATGATCGAGCGGAAATTCGGCCGCATCGTCAACATCACGTCGGGCAGCGTGAAGTCGCCGATCCCGACCCTGGGCATGAGCAACGGCGCCCGCGCCGGGCTGACGGGCTTCGTCGCCGGGTTGGCGCGGCAGGTGGCGCGGCACAATGTCACCATCAATGGCCTGCTGCCCGGCCCGTTTTTGACCGACCGACTGCGCACCACCAACGCCGCCGCCGCCGCCAAGGCAGGCCGCAGCGTGGAGGAGGAGATCGCCGCCCGCGCCACCAACAGCCCAGCCGGCCGCGTGGGTGACCCGGCGGAGTTCGGCGACGCTTGCGTGTTCCTGTGCGCCGCGTCCTCCGGCTTCATCGTCGGGCAGAACTTGCTGCTGGATGGCGGCGCCTTCAACTCGATGCTGGGGTAATCGCCATGGACCTGTCCGTCGCCTCCGCCAGTTTCCTGGCCGCCGCGGTGCGCAACCGCCAGATCGGCTGCCTGGAATTGCTGGACTATTTCCTGGCCCGGGTGGAGCGATTGGACGGGGCAGTAAACGCCGTTGTGGTGCGCGATTTCGACCGGGCACGGGACCGGGCGCGGGCATTGGACAACGGCCCGATCACCGGCAAGCTGCACGGCGTGCCGATGACGCTGAAGGAAAGCTTCAACGTCGCCGGCCTGCCGACCAGCTGGGGCGTGCCGGAGAATCACGGCAAGATCGCCACCAGCAACGCACTGGCGGTAGATCGGCTGATGCAAGCCGGGGCCGTCGTATTCGGCAAGACCAACATCCCGCGCATGCTTGGCGAATGGCAGAGCTTCAACGCCAATTACGGCCGCACCAACAACCCGTGGAATTTGGACACGACGCCCGGAGGCTCCTCCGGCGGCGGGGCGGCGGCGATCGCGGCCGGGTTCTGCGGGCTGGAGGCCGGCAGCGACATCGGCGGTTCGATCCGCCAGCCGGCGCATGCCTGCGGCATCTTCGGGCACAAGCCGACGCATGGGCTGCTGCCGCTGTATGGCCATGCGCTGGCAGAGAACGCGTCCACCACCGACATCTCCTGCATCGGGCCGCTGGCGCGATCGGCGGAGGATCTGGGTTTGGCGCTGGACGTCATGGCCGGGCCGGATGCGGTAGAAACGGCGCTTCAGTTCCAACTACCGCCGCCACGCACCGCCGGGCTACGCGGATTGCGCGTGGCGGTATGGGCGGATCAGCCCGGCCAGTCCACTGACCCGGCAATCACCACCGCCCTGCTGGGCCTGGCCAACATGCTGGAACGGGAGGGCGCTATCGTGGACCGCACCGCGCGCCCGGCAATCGACGTCGACGCTGCCTATAACACGTCGCTGAGGCTGCTGGCCGCGGCCCTGAGCGGCCGGGCGACCGAGGCGGACCGGGTGGTGACCCGTGCCCGGTCGAAAGAACTCGGCCCCGATGACAAGACCGCCAATTCCGTCCTGTTCGGCGCAGTGGACATGACCCACGCCGAATGGCTCGGCCTCAACGAGCAGCGGCACCGCATGCGCCGGACCTGGGGCGCATTCTTCCACGACTGGGACGTGCTGCTGTGCCCCGCGCTCGGCGCACCCACCTGGGGGCACATGAACGAGGGCGAAGTATGGCGTCGCCGGCTCGTCGTGAACGGGCAGGACATTTCCTACAACGATCTGTTGTTCTGGCCGCTGCTGACCGGGGTCATGCACCTGCCGGCCAGCGTCGCCCCACTGGGTCAAACCACGTCTGGCCTGCCCTTCGGCGTGCAGATTGCCGGGCCGCTATTCGGCGATCGCACCACCATCGCGGTCGCCGCCCTGCTGGAACGCGCCTGGCGGGGATTCACCCCCCCGCCAGGCTTTGCCTAAGCCGCTAGGTAAACAGGCTGATCCCGAGAAGCGCCATCACCAGGAAGATCAGGAAAATCACGATGGCGATGAAGAAGCAAATCTTGGCGATGCCTGCCGTGGCGGCGGACAGGCCGCTGAAGCCAAAGAAGCCGGCGATCAGGGATATCACGGCAAATACGAGGGCGTAACGAAGCATGTCTGTGACTCCCGTGTGCGGCATGGATCGCCGTTCGCCAGGTCAACGCGACGTGAGCAGGAATGTTGCCACCGCAATGCACAAGAATCCGCTTCAGGCGCTTGTTGTCGGTCAGTCCCACTTCTAGGCTTCTGCCCGTGTAGGGGGATATCGATGCGTGCGTGGCGGTGGCTTATCGGCGTGATGGTCGTGATTTTCATCGCGGCCTCCCCGGCGCACGCGCAAAAATCGGCCAATACATTGCGGATCGCCTGGCGCGACGCGATCGACAATGTGGACCCGTACTACAACCAACTCCGCACCGGGTTGGTCCTGGCGCACCAGGCCTGGGACACGCTGGTCTATCGTGACCCCGACACGTTCCAGATCAAGCCGCTGCTGGCGACCGCCTGGAAACAGACGGATGACACGACGTGGGAATTCACCCTGCGCCAGGGCGTTACCTTCCACGACGGCAGCCCGTTCACGGCGGACGACGTTGTCTACACCATCAACACCGTGCTGGCGGACCCGAAGGTCGCGGTGCCCTCCAACTTCGCCTACCTCGCCGGGGCGGAGAAGATCGACGAGCTCCACGTGCGCGTGAAGCTGAAGCGGGTTTTCCCGGCCGCACTGGAATACATGGCGATGACGCTGCCGATCTGGCCGAAAGCCTATCGCGAGCGCGTAGGGCCGGGGCGGTATAGCAAGGCGCCCGTCGGCACTGGCCCCTACCGCATCACCCAGATCGACGGCGCGTCGGAAATCGATCTGGAGCGCAACGACGCCTATTTCGACGGCCCGAAGGGGCATCCAGCGATCGCCAACATCGTCATCCACGAAGTGTCGGACGCAACGACCGAGATTACCGAGATCCTGGCTGGACGGGTTGATTGGATCTGGCAGTTCAACCCGGACCAGTTCGAGAATATTGCCCGCGTGCCCAGCCTGCAGGCGATCCGCGCCGAGAGCATGCGCATCGGCTACCTGAGTTTCGATGCCGCCGGCCGAACCGGGCCCGACAATCCCATGACCAAGCTGAAGGTGCGCCAGGCCATCGCCCACGCGATCGACCGCGCCACCATCGCCCGGCAATTGGTCCAGGGCGGCAGCCGGGTGTTGGAGGCCGCGTGCTACCCCACCCAATTCGGCTGCGACCAGGCCGTGGCCACGCACTACGACTACGACCCGGCGCTGGCGAAAAAACTGCTGACAGAGGCAGGCTATCCCGACGGCTTCGACACCGAATTGGTCAGCTACGTCCTGCCGCAATATAGCGACGCGGTGTTGGGCTACCTGAAGGCGGTCGGAATCAACGCGCGGTTGAGCCAATTGCCGACGGGCGTCGTGGTGCAACGGGCGCTGAATGGCGAAAACCCGATCACCTCCGGCAGTTGGGGCAGCTACTCGGTCAACGACGTGTCCGCCATCCTGCCAGTGTTCTTCGACGGCGGCGGCAATGATTATAGCCGCGACGTCGACGTGCAGAAGCTGGTGCAAGCCGGTGGCGCCACCACCGACGCGGATGAGCGGCGGAAGGACTACACTGCCGCCCTGCGACGAATTTCGGACCAGATGTACTGGTTGCCGCTGAACACCTACGTGACGACCTACGCGTTTTCGCGCCAGCTGAATTTCAAACCATTCCCGGACGAGTTGCCCCGGTTCTTCCTGGCGACGTGGAAGTAAGCGGTTCAGGCAGCGATGAGCACCGGAACCGACAGCCCCGCGGTGCAGACGGTGTTGCGGCCGGCGGCTTTCGCCCGGTACAGCGCCTGGTCCGCCGCCTCGATCAGCGCGTCCGGGCTGTCCGACCAGTCGAACGGCCGGCTGGTGGCAACGCCAATGCTGATGGTGACGTAGCCCAATGCAGACCCGCCATGGGTCAATCCCAGGGCGACGACACAGGCGCGCACCCGTTCGGCCACGCGTGCGGCGCCGATCTCGTCGGTGTTGGGCAGCAATAGCACGAACTCCTCCCCACCCAGCCGCGCCGCCAGGTCGGCCGGGCGTTGCACCTGCCCCTCCAACGCGGCGGCAACCTGGCGCAGGCACACGTCACCCGCCGGGTGGCCGTAGCGGTCGTTGAAGCCCTTGAAGAGATCGATATCGATCATCAACAGCGACACTTCCGTCTGTTCCCGCCGGCCACGGCGCCACTCGGCGCTCAACGTAGACTCGAAGGCCCGGCGGTTGGCCACGCCCGTCAGCACATCCGTGCGCAGCATCAGCTCCAGCTGCTTGTTGACTTGCGCCACGCGGCCGGCCTGGCCGACGAAGTCCGACAACAGCGCGGCCAATACCGTGACGCCGGTGACCAGGCTGAGCGATCGCGCCGCATACCAGCCCAGGGTAAACCGGCCGCCGCCAAACAGCGTCAGCGTCACATCCAGCGTGGCTGCCAGCATCGCCACCGCGAGCCAAACCGACAACGGATCGCGAAACCGGTGGCGAACCGCCACCAGGATCGTTGCCAGCGCGGTCACGCCCAGAATGGCGGGGCCGATGCCCAGCGTGGTCAGCCGGTCGTAATTGCCATTCACCAGGATGGTCGGCAGTAGGGGCAGCCCCACCGTCGCCAGCACACTCGTGCCAGACACCACCAGGGCCAGTCCGCCCAGGATGCGAGCGATGTCGGCGCGGCGGAGCGGGCTGGGGCGGCTGATGGCGAAGGTGAGCACAAGCACCGCGAAGCCGCCATGCCACGCGGCCCAGAGCCAAACCGCACTGGCGCTGCCACCGATGACCGGCTCGGCAGCGAACACGCCTGGGAAGGAGAGCAAATGCGGAACGATCATCATGGCCGAGAAGAGGTAGGCGACGGCAAGCTGCAGCGGCGGCCGCGTCTTGGCCAACCGCGCCTGGGACAGCAGCAAACAGCCAGTGAGCAGGTCGCTGAGCAGCGTCATGGCGCCGAACGCTGGTAGGAAGCTAGGGTTGGCGCCTAGCGCGAGACGGCCGAAAGGCACCGCAAACAGCGCTACGCCAATCATCCCGATCGCCAACGTGCTCGCTGCCAAACGATGGTTCCGGACGGGTAAATTCGCGTAAGTGGCAGGTGCATCGGCCATGAACGCCTCCACAAGGTCGATAAGATCGCCCTGAGGATGCGGCAAGGCGGTTAATGATCGGTGGAGGTGGTGCGTATTTCTGGCGTCCTTATCAAGACGTGAGACACACCGTTAACGATCAGTGCCCCGCCGGGCGTTTGCCCCACATGACAGCAGCCACGCCAAGAACGCTGCTCCAGGATGACAGGGCCAGCAAGCCGACGTTGAGCGCAACCGCTGCGGCAAAGATCAGCCGCGCACCGCCTGCAAGCGGCAGCGCTCGCAGCGCCAGAACCAACGCAGCGGCCATACACAGCGCCACCGGGCCGAACAAGTAGATCCGCCGCAGCCAACGCTGCATGGCGGATGCTGGAACAGGGGCGCCCTCCGAGGCGGGCGAGATCGGATGGAACATGGATGGCCTCGAATTAATCGCTGTGCAACTTGATTGCAGCGACAAGAGGCCACTCAATTGCGTCTTCGCCGGGCTTTGATTGTGGCAGCTATAAGCCCATTGCCGAACGAAGCCGCGCTCCCCCGTTGTCCACGAAGGAGCGCCTGGTCGAATTAGGCGGCAGCGCGGATGGCGCTGTTCTTCACGTCCTCGCTTGCCCCGTCTTGGAACGTGGCGAAGTTCTTCTCGAACAAGGCGGCCAGGTGATGGGCCGCCTTGTCGTAGCCTGCCTTGTCGTCCCAGGCGGCGCGGGGGTTCAGCACCTCATCCGGGATGCCCGGCACGCCGGTCGGCATCATCAGGCCGAACACCGGGTCCTTCACGAACTTGACCTGCGCCAAGGTGCCATCCAGCACGGCGTTCAGCAGCGCCCGGGTGTGCTGGATCGGCATGCGCTGGCCCACGCCATAGGCGCCGCCAGACCAGCCCGTGTTCACCAGCCAGCAATCTGAGCCGTATCGCTTGATCAACTCGGCCAGCATCTTGCCATACACATCCGGCCGTCGCGGCAGGAACGGCGCGCCGAAGCAGGTGGAGAACGTCGCCTGCGGCTCCCCACCCAGTCCCTTCTCCGTCCCGGCGACGCGGGCGGTATAGCCGGACAGGAAGTGATACATCGCCTGCCCGGCAGACAGTTTGGCGATCGGCGGCAACACGCCGAACGCGTCGCATGTCAGCATCACCACGTGCTTCGGCTGCCCGCCACGTCCGGTCTTGCTGGCATTGGACACGAAGTCGATCGGGTAGCAGGCGCGTGTGTTCTGGGTGGCGGTGCCATCGGTCAAGTCCAGATGCCCCGCCTTGTCCGCGGCCACGTTCTCCAGCACCGTGCCAAAGCGATGGGTCGCGGCCCAGATCACCGGCTCGGCCTTCTTGCTCAGGTCAATGACCTTGGCGTAGCAGCCGCCTTCGAAGTTGAAGACGCCGTTCTCGCCCCAACCATGCTCGTCATCGCCGATCAACGGGCGATGCGGGTCGGAGGACAGCGTCGTCTTCCCCGTGCCGGACAGGCCGAAGAACAGGGCGACTTCGTCCTTGTCGTTCATATTGGCGCTGCAGTGCATGGGCAGCACGCCCTCGGCCGGCAGCTTGTAATTCATCACGGTAAAGATCGACTTCTTGATCTCCCCCGCATACTCGGTCCCGGCAATCACGATCAGCTTGCGGCTGAACGACAGCGCGACGGCGGTCGAGGTCCGCACGCCATCGCGCGACGGCTCGGCCTGATAATGCGGGGCATGTAGGATGACGTAATCCGGCTCGAACCCGGCCAGTTCGGCCGCAGGCGGGCGGATGAACATGTTGCGGGCGAACAGCGCGTGCCAGGCGGAGGAGGTAACCAGCCGCACCCGCACACGATGCGCTGGGTCGGCACCGGCGTAGAGGTCCTGCGTAAACAGCTCCTGCTGCGCGCCCAGATAGCTGGCGACATGGCCACGCAGCCCCTCGAACTTCTCGCCGGGCAGCTTCTGATTGATCTTGCCCCACCAGATGTCGTTGGTGGTCTCTGGCTCGTCGACGACGAACTTGTCCTGCACGGATCGGCCAGTGTGCACGCCGGTCATCGCCATCAGCGCACCATCGGCCGACAGGCGGCCTTCGCTGCGACGCATGGATGCTGCCACCAAAGCGGGCGGCGCAAGGTTCGCGTGAACCTGATGCAGGGCGGTCACACCGGTGCCGGCAAGCGGCGCTTGTGTCGGGTGGCTCACGGGGACGAACTCCTCAAGGCATTGTCTTTGAATTATCTCTAACGACGCGCATCCGCAGCGTCCATCCCACATATTGGTAGGCCAATTGAGTTATTGGCCTTGTGGGTCGACTAGAGCCGCGCGTGATGCGCGGTGATCAGCCGGGTCACGGCGTCTGGGTCGCTCTGCGCCATGATCTCGGTGGCAAACGCATCGCACTCCGCGATGTTGGCGGTCCGCACCGCCTGTTTCACCCGCGGCACCGCGGTCGCCACGATCGAGAAGGAGCGCAGGCCCAACCCCAGCAGCAGCGGGATATTGCGGGCATGCGCCGCCATCTCCCCGCACACCGAAACAGAGATGCCGGCGCGGTTCGCCTCGATCACCGTCATTCGCACCAGGCGCAGCACGGCCGGGTGCAGCGAGTTGTAGATGTCGGTGGCACTGGATTCCGCCCGATCGGCGGCCAGAGTGTACATCGTCAAGTCGTTGCTGCCGATGGCGAAGAAATCGGCCACCCGCGCCAATGCATCCGCGCACAGCGCCGCCGCTGGCACCTCGATCATCACGCCGAGGGGCGGCAGCACTTCCGGCAGCTTCATGCCCCGGCTACGCAACCGGTCTGCCACCCGGTGATAGATCGCCCGGGCCTGCAGCACCTCCGCCACATTGGTCACCATCGGCAGCATCACACGCACCGGGCCAGCCGTGGCGGAGCGCAGGATTGCCGCCAATTGGGTCTCCAACAACGCCGGGTAGCGCAGCAGCATACGAATGCCGCGCATGCCCAGCGCCGGGTTGGAGTCGGCAGCGTCGGGCACCGCCCCGGCGCTGGACAGTGCCTCGATCTCCTTCTCGCCGCCCCAGTCCAGCACCCGGATCGTGACGGGGTCACCGGCCATCGCCTCTACCGCCGTAGTGTAGATCTCGGCCTGGGCATCCTCGTCCGGTAGTTCGTCCCGGTTCATGAACAGGAACTCGCTGCGGAGTAGACCGACGCCATGGGCGCCCGATTGCGCGATCAGCGGCAATTCTGCCGGAATTTCCAGATTGGCCTGCAGTTCCACCGGCGTGCCGCACAGCGTGACGGCTGGCAGCCGCCTCAGCCGGCCCCAGCGCTGGCGGCGACGGGCAAAGGCCAGCACGCCGCGCCGCGCCTGGATCACGGTCGCGGGCGTCGGGTCCAGGATCACCAGCCCGGCCGACCCATCGATCACGGCCAATCCGCCAGCGCGCATATGCGCCGTCAACCCCATCGCACCCAGCACGGTCGGGATGCCTAGCGCGCGCAACATGATGGCAGTGTGGCCGTCGGCCCCGCCCTCCTCCGTCGCCACGCCAGCCACGCGGGCCGGGTCGATCAGGGCCGCATCCGCTGGGGTCAGCCACTCCGCAACCAGGATCGCCCCGGCCGGCAGCCCGGCGAAAGAGCGAAAGGGCGCCCGTGTCA
>NZ_LMUY01000018.1:44738-75345 GCF_009765685.1 Acidisphaera sp. L21
CGGCTGGCAGGTCATCGGTGTTGGCGGCGAGCAGCGCCGCGGCAATCGCTTCCGACTCGTCGGCAACCGCTTGCTCGGCCGAACGCAGCCCTTCGGCGATCCGCACCCGGCTGCCGCGCAACAAGCGGGAGGAGCCCAACATCTGGACGTATGCGTCCAGCAGGGGCGCAATTTCGGCCTGGCTGTCCTCAGGCAGCACGTGCAGCCGGGCGCGCAGTTTGCCGAGTTGCTTGCGCGATGCGAGCACTGCCGAGTCCAGCCGCGCCCGCTCTGCCTCGATATCGGCGGCGGCGATGCGGTGGCGGGTGATGGTGGCCGGCGCCTCAACCGTGCCGAACATGGGGCCGATGGCGATCCCGGCCCCGACCGCCAGCCCATCCAGGCGCCGCTCGAAGCCGCAATTTGGGTTGGGTGCGTCTTCAGTCCTGCTCATAGAAGCCGGCTTCCACCAGCCCGACGAGTGCAGCCAGCGCCGCGGCGGCATCTGCGCCGGTCGCCTGAAGATCGAGAGTGGTGCCTTTGCCTGCGCCGAGCATCATGAGGCCCATGATCGACTGCGCGGACACGGATTGTCCATGCGCGGCGACCTCTATAACGGCGGTATATTGCTCCGCCATCGACACAAATTTGGCAGCGGCGCGGGCGTGCAGCCCGCGTCGATTGCATATCGTCGCCTGAGCGACCAATTCCGGTTCGGCGGGCGCATCCATAGGCACATAGGCGGGCAGCGACGCCCGCCCGTCAACTACCGACGCCGTTAACCTTGCAGCCATGCAGCACGTGAGAGGCGGCGGCGATGTATTTTCGCCCGGCTACCTGTGCGCAATCCACGCACTCCCCCAGCGGCTGACGCGCCCGCACCTTCGCCAGCTTCACCAGCATGGGCAGATTGACGCCGGCAATGACCTCGACCCCAGGCCGGTCCATCAGCGAAATCGCCAGGTTGGACGGGGTGCCACCAAACATATCGGTCAGCAACACCACACCGTCACCCTTGTCGACGTTGCTGATACTTGCCTGAATGTCGGCTCGTCGCAGCTCCATATCGTCTTCCGGCCCTATACAGACCGTGGCGACATTCTCTTGTGGGCCGACCACATGTTCCAGCGCGAGGCGAAGTTCCTCCGCCAGACGGCCGTGAGATACGAGTACAAGGCCGATCATTTGTACGAGTCAGGCCTCCTGTGCCTGAAAGGAGATGGTTTCTGGCGGGCTAGCGTTCACCACACCCGCCTTAAGCAATTCCCTGTGAGCAACCGTGACCTGCCACGCCCGCATGTCAAGTCCGGTGTTGCCTAAACACAATGAACGCATGTGGCTGGCCAGCTTTTCGACGATTCGAACGGAGCGATGACGACCGCCCGTGCAGCCAACTGCGATTGTCACGTATTTTTTTCCCTCCTGCGCGAAACGCGGCAGGAGCAGTCGTAGCATTGCTTCGATTTGCCCGAAGAAAATGGCGAAATCCGGGTCCGCCTCGACATAGGCGGCAACCTCTTCGTCCAATCCAGTCTTAGGACGGAGATAGGGATCATAATGTGGATTCCGCAAGAAGCGTGCATCGAATACCAGGTCCGCTTCCCGTGGAAGGCCATGCGGATATCCAAACGACATCAACGACACCGTCACCCCCAGCCGATCCGACGCGAACCGGCTCTCAATCTGCCGGCGCAACGCCGGTAGTGGCGTGTCGGACGTATCGATCACCAGGTCGGCGACCTCGCGTAGCGGCGCCGTCAGCGCCATCTCTTGCGCGATCCCGTCAACCACCCGGCCACCAGGCGCCAACGGATGGCGGCGCCGCGTTTCGGTAAACCGGCGCAGCAGGGCCGCTTCGTCCGCGTAGGCGAACACCAGCTCCGGCCGTAACCCCTGGTTCAGCCGCAGCCGCTCCAGCGTGGATAGCACGATGTCGGCATCGAAACCGCGGCTGCGGGCATCCACCCCGATCGCGACGGGCCGGTCGCCGCGGCTCACCAACTCCTCCGTCAAGGTCAGCGGCGGGTTGTCGACCGCCTCGTAGCCCAAATCTTCCAAGACCCGTAGGATCGATGATCGCCCAGCGCCCGAAAGGCCGGTGACCAGCACGACCCGGCGGGGTGTCACGCGAACGCCCCCACCAGCTGGCCGGTGCGGCCCAGCGCGCAGTCCAACGCCATCGCCACACGCTGCGGGGCCGAGGCCGAAGCCGGATCGACCCACACCAGTGGACGGCCAGACGGGCCATGCGTCGCCGGCGCCGGCAATCGCTCACCCACGTTCAGGCTCACCGCCAAGGCGACATGCGCGGAGGCGAGGTAGGGAAGGCGCACCAATCCAAGGCCACGTACCTCCAACAACCCAACCAATGCCGCCGGGGCGGAGGCAACACCGTCGGTGAGTTCGACGCGATCATCGGCCACAAGGGTGAATCCCCGGTCAAGCAACCGCAATAACAGGTCCGACTTCCCTGATCCGGAAGGACCTAGCAGCAGCACACCGTGGCCCTCTCGGGCGGCGCAGCTCGCATGGATTTGCATCAATTTCGGTATGTGAGCCGGAGCGAGGAAGAAGGAAAGCGTCTTCTGGGACACAATTGAGATGAAGTGAGCGGCTAACCTTGGCCGTTCGATAGGAAAATATTTGTTAACCTAATTGTCGCAATAGATTGCAGGCTGATTTTCGGGCGTCCTAGAAGGTAATTTTTGACGGCAAAAAACCTCCACCCGCCGTTGCCGGTCGCACGGACTCTGTCCTAGGTGTGAAGTCGGTTACGACTGCGTGTCTCCTCCCAACGCACGGAAGCTTCCTCATGGCCTCTCCAATTCTCGCCAGCCTGACGATCCTGATGCTCGGCGATAGTCATTTCGCCACGCAGGGCTATTTGGTCACGACATTGCAGGATGCCCTCATCTCCCAGGGTGCCAAGGTCGTGACCGAGGCAGCTTGCGGCGCCCCGGCCGGCGTGTGGGCTAGCGCCGGCGTGGCCCCATGCGGCTCGGCAGAGCGGATCCAGCTTGGGCCGGTCAAGAAGGACAGCTCCAACCACGCCCACGTCACGGCGTTGAATGACCTGATTGCCAAATACCACCCGAATCTGATCATCGTCGGCTCCGGCGACACCATGGCTGGCTACGCCCAACCTGCCCTGCCGGCGGAATGGATCAGCGACCAGATCAGGCAGCTGACCACCCGCATTCAGGCAGCCAACCTGCCATGCGTATGGATCGGGCCCGGGTGGGGCGAGGAAGGCGGGCCGTATTTCAAGAACTACAATCGCGTGCGCCAGGTAAACGCCTATCTGGCCTCCAACGTCGCCCCCTGCCGCTACATCGACAGCACCGCCTTCGCCCAACCCGGCGAGTGGAAGACATTCGATGGGCAGCACTACACCCTGCCCGCCTACCAGAAATGGGGCCTGGCGATCGACCAGGCGATCGTGGCGCTCGCCCAGGCGAAGTAGCCAGGCAGCGCGAAGACCATCCGACAATCTAGTCCAGGATCGCCGCCGTGATCTTCGCGTCCTTTGAATTCCTGTTTCTGTTCCTGCCGCTGTTCTTCGTCGTCTACTATTTGACGCCGGTGCGGCTGCGGAACTGGCCGATCCTGATCATGTCCTGGGCGTTCTACGCCTGGTGGCGGGTGGATTTCCTGGCGCTGCTGATCTGCGTCACCATCTTCACCTTCCTGACATCACGGATGATGGTCAGCGTCGGGCTGGGCAGCCGGGGCGGCAAGCTTTGGCTGCAGGCCGGGCTCATCGGCAATCTGGGCGTGCTGGCCTACTTCAAATACGCCAATTTCGGCATTAACTCGCTGAATGGCGTCCTGGCCGTGGGCAATATGGGGCCGATCCCCTGGGCTGAGATCGTGCTGCCGGCCGGCTTGTCCTTCTACGTGCTGCAATCCATCAGCTATTTGGTGGACGTCTGGCGCGGCACGATCCCGGTCAGCCGGTCGCTACTGAACTACGCCGCCTACAAGGCGATGTTCTCCCAACTCATTGCCGGGCCGATCGTTCGCTACGCGCAGATCGCCGATGAGCTGAAGGGCCGCGTGCACAGCCTGGCGCTGTTCGGTATGGGCGCCCGGCGCTTCATGGTCGGCTTCTGCATGAAGGTGATCATCGCCGACACGCTCAGCCCGCTGGTCGACTCAATCTACAAGCTGCCGGCGCCTACCCTGGCCGATAGCTGGCTGGGTGCGGTCGCCTACACGCTGCAGCTCTATTTCGACTTCGCCGGGTATTCGGCCATGGCGATCGGGCTGGCGCTAATGATCGGCTTCCATTTCCCGGAAAACTTCGACTTCCCATATCTGGCCGGGTCGATCCAGAATTTCTGGCAGCGCTGGCACATCACCCTGTCCTCCTTCCTGCGCGACTACCTCTACATCTCGCTGGGCGGCAATCGGCAGGGGCCGGTGCGAACCTACGTCAACCTGTTCCTGACCATGCTGATCGGCGGCTTCTGGCACGGCGCCAACTGGACGTTCATTGCCTGGGGCGCCTGGCAGGGCGGCTTACTGGCGCTGCATCGCTACTACCGCTCCCGTGGGGGCAACATGCCGTATTGGGCCGGACATATCCTGACCTTGCTGGCTGTGGTGCTGGGCTGGGTGGTGTTCCGGGCGGACGATTTCGGCCAGGCGCTGCGGATGTACACCGGGATGCTCGGGATGCATGGCGGCCCGATCTCGGACGACCTCGCCTGGCAACTGACGCCGGACCGGCTGTGGATGGTGCTGATTGGCATAATCGTCGTCTACATCCCGCTGGTGGAACGCCGTATTGCCGCTGGGTTCGGCCGGGTGGGCAGCGGGTTGTCGCTGGTGGGGCCGCTGTGCGGGTTCCTCCTGGCGATGGTGCTGCTCTACAGCCGGGCCGCCGTTCCCTTCCTCTATTTCCAGTTTTAGCCCATGAAAAACGGCACCCCCCGCATCGACGGCGCACGACTGCAGGGCTGGGCGATGGTCGTCATCCTGGCGGTCGGCGCCGGGCTGGGCATCGCCACGCTCTGCAAATCCGGCCCGCAACGCCAGTTGGCGGAGACGATGACCCTGTCCGCGTTCCTTGGCGGTCAGACTGCCGGGGCGGTCAACCACGCCATGGCGCACGATCTGCCGATCGGCGATTGGCTCTCGGAAGCAGGCGGCATCCTGCGCTGGCGCGTCTTCGGGTCGGGCGGCCCGCAAGTCACGGTGGGCTGCAACGACTGGCTCTACTTGACCGAGGAATTGCGCCCCTGGCCCGGCGGCGACGCCACCATGAAGGCGCGCGCCGACACGCTGCACGCCGTGGCCAAGGATCTGGCCTCCCAGAACATCGCCTTGCAGGTGGTGCTGGTGCCGGACAAGGCCCGCGTCGAGAACGCCTACGCCTGCGGCGTATCCTATTCCGTCCAATCCCAGGGCCGCTACGCCAGCTTCGCCAACCTACTGCGCGACCTGCCGGTGGTAGACCTGCTGGCCACATTTAACGGCATCCGCAATCCGCTCTACTACCGCACCGACACGCATTGGAACCAAGACGGCGCCGCCATCGCCGCCGCGGCCACCGCCTCCGCCACCACCGCCCCAATCGCCCGCGACCGCCCGTTCAACACCGAATTCGGTTCGGAGGCAGATCGCGCCGGCGACTTGCTGCGGTTGATGAGCCTTGAGCATGTGCCCGACCTGTCGTTGCCGCTGCGCCCCCTGCCCGACCGCGAGCGCCCAGCGACCACCAAAGAAACCAACCCCCCCGCCGATACCGGCAGCCTGCTGGACGACGCGCCGGTGCCGGAAGTCGCACTGGTCGGCAGCTCCTACTCCGTCAACGCGAACTTCCACGGCGCGCTGGAACAGGCGATGTCCGCCCCGATCGGCCAGTTCGCCCAGGCCGGCGGCGCATTCTGGGGCTCCGCCCGCGACTATTTCCGCAGCCCGGCGTTCAAGGAAACGCCTCCCAAGCTCGTCATCTGGGAAATTCCGGAGCGTGTGGTAAACCAGCCGATCAGCGACGAGGAGGCAGCATTCCTGCGTAATTGGCGAGGCGAATGACCGACCGCACACCGGCTGAATTGACCGAGGAGGAGGCCGCCACCGAACTGGAGCGGCTGGCCAGCGAGATCGCCCGGCACGACCGGCTGTACAACACCGAAGACGCGCCGGAAATCACCGACGCCGACTACGACGCGCTCCGCCGCCGGAATACGGAGATCGAGGTTGCATTTCCCAGCCTGATCCGGCCGGACAGCCCGTCCCAAAAGGTCGGGGGCGCCCCTGCGAGCGGGTTTGGCAAGATCACCCATCGCCTGCCGATGCTCAGCCTGGACAATGCGTTCAGCGCCACCGATTTCGACGAGTTCTGCGCCCGCGCCCGCCGCTTCCTGGGGCTGAAGGACGTGCCGATGGCCATTGTGGCGGAACCGAAGATCGACGGCCTCTCCATCTCGCTCACCTACGAAAAGGGCCGTCTGGTCTACGGCGCGACGCGCGGCGATGGCGCGGAGGGTGAGGATGTCACCACCAACCTGCGCACCATCAAGGACGTTCCGACCCGGCTGAAGGGCGCGGCGCCCGACCGGATCGAGATCCGTGGCGAAGTGTTCATGACCAAGGCCGACTTCCTGGCCCTGAACGAGGCGCAATCGGGCGCCGGGCTGCGCAGCTACGCGAACCCCCGCAACTCCGCCGCCGGCAGCCTGCGCCAGCTGGACCCGAAGATCACTGCAGCCCGCGCGCTGTCCATGTTCGCCTACGCGTTTGGCGAGGCCAGCGAGACGCCCGCGCCCACGCATTGGGAGTACCTGGAGAAGCTGGCGAAATGGGGCTTCAAGGTGAGCCCGCTGAACGAGCGTCTGGACCAAGACGGCGCCGCCGGATTTCACACTGCCATGGCGGAGCGCCGGGCCAGCCTGCCCTATGACATTGATGGCGTCGTCTACAAGATCGACGACCTGGCGCTCCAACGCCGCCTCGGTTTCGTCGGTCGCACTCCCCGCTGGGCCACCGCCTGGAAGTTTCCCGCCGAACGTGCAACCACGCTGCTGGAAGATATCAAGATCCAAGTGGGCCGCACTGGCTCACTGACCCCGGTGGCTTGGCTGCAAGGCGTGAATGTCGGCGGTGTGCTGGTCACCCGTGCCACGCTGCATAACGAGGACGAGATCACCCGCAAGGACGTCCGCGTGGGCGACACGGTCGAGTTGCAGCGCGCCGGGGACGTGATCCCCCAGGTGATCGGGCCGGTGCTGGACAAGCGCCCGAAGAGTGCCGAACCGTTCGCCTTTCCCGACCACTGCCCCGCCTGCGGCAGCCTGGCCGTTCGCGCAGAGGGGGAGGTCGTGCGCCGTTGCACCGGGGGGCTCATCTGCCCGGCGCAAACCATTGAGCGACTGGTTCATTTCGTCAGCCGTCCTGCCTTCGATATTGAGCATCTGGGCGAACAGACCGTTCGCGCCTTCCACACCGACGGCTTGGTCGACAGCCCCGCCGACATTTTCCGCCTACCGGAGCATGAGCAAGAGATCGCCGAACGCGAAGGCTGGGGCGCCACGAGCGCCGCCAACCTCATGCGTTCGATCGAGAGCCGGCGCGCCATTTCCCTTCCCCGCTTCATCTACGCACTTGGGATTCGCCGCATCGGCGACGCCAACGCCAAGTTGCTGGCCCGGCATTACGGCACGCTGGCGCATTGGCGGGAGCAGATGGTGGCCGCGACCATCATCGGTTCCGAAGAACGTCAGGCGCTGGGCAGCATCATGCGCGTCGGTGGCGCGATCGCCGACGAACTAGTCGGCTTCTTCGCCGAGCCGCGTAATTTGGCGGTGCTGGACGACCTCGCCGGGCAATTGAACGTGCAGGAGGAAAAGGCAACGACGGACGGCCCGCTCTCCGGCAAATCCATCGTCTTCACCGGCACCTTGACGACGATGACCCGGCCGGAGGCGAAGGCCCGAGCCGAATCCCTAGGCGCAAGAGTAACGGATAGCGTGTCGAAGAAGACCGATCTGGTGGTGCTGGGCACCGACGCCGGGTCGAAGGCGAAAAAGGCCGCCGAACTCGGCGTCACGACGGTGGACGAGGCCGGTTGGCGCGACATCGCTGGGTTGGAATAGCGGACACAGAAAAGGCCCTCACCCGGTGGGATGAGAGCCTTTTTCGCTAGGTCGGTGCACCAATATCAGTGCTTATCGGTAAGGTCCCGGGCGGTGTCCTTGACGCCGCCAACGGTGTTCTGAGCCTTGCCGGCGATCTTATCTGCCTTGCCTTCGGCTTCCAACTTCTTGTCGCCCATCAGCTTACCAGCGCCTTCCTTGATGGCACCACCAGCCTGCTTCAGCGAGCCTTCGACGCGGTCCTTATCCATCGTGTTACCTCATTACGGCGAGATGCCGTTGCGGTATCAACGGGCGGTCCCGTTGTCAGTTTCCCTCCGACGCCTGTCACGCCCTGGTGAGTGCCAGGCCACCGTTGGCTACGTCTTGCAGCGCGCGATGAACGCCTGGGCTGCGTCGGGCGCGCGCACCTTGTCGCCGCTGATAAAGAAGATGAAGCAGTCTCGCGGCACAGGCTTTGCCGGCGGCCTGGCCAGCGGCAGATCCTCCACCGCCTTGCCTGCTGCCCAACGCGTTGCCCGATCGGCCCAGCGGTCCAAAGCGTCGGCCGCATAGCCCTCCGGCTCTGCTTCCGCATTATGCTGCAACCGGGCGTAGACGAAGGGCGCAGTCAGGTCGCCTAGCAGGGTATGCTTGTCGGACTCAACGATCGCCGCGGCGACCTTGTGCTTTTGTAACAGGGCAAACCACTCGGGCACGGCGAAGCTCTCGTGCCGCGCTTCCACCACATGCCGCAGCGCCACGCCGCCATGGGAGGCGGGTAGCAGGGTCAGGAAAGTCGCGAAGGCTGCCGGGTCGAAGCGCCTCGTCGGCGGGAATTGCCACAGGATCGGGCCCAGTCGGTCGCCCAACTCCGACAACCCGGAATCCAAGAACCGGGCGATCGACGGCTCCGACTCCGCCAGCGCCGTTCGATGCGTCGTCACCCGCGGCGCCTTCAGGGAAAAGACGAACCCGTCGGGCACCTCCGCTGCCCATTTGGCGAAGCTGGCCGGGCTCTGCGTGCGATAGAACGTGCCGTTGATCTCGATCGCGGTGAGGCGCCCGGCGGCGTAGGCCAATTCCTTCGCCTGAGTCAGCCCGGCTGGATAGAACGGGCCGCGCCAAGGGGCGAAGGTCCAGCCGCCAATACCGACGCGGATCGGCTGCATCATTGGGCTTGTGCGCTGGCTTCGCTGCGGGTGCCGCCCACCCGGGCCGCCAGGGCCGCAGCCATGAAGTCATCCAGCGCGCCATCAAGCACCGCCGCCGGGTTGGACTTCTCAACCCCGGTACGCAGGTCTTTCACCATCTGATACGGCGCCAACACGTAGGACCGGATCTGGTGGCCCCAGCCGATATCGGTCTTGGACGCCTCGGTCGCCGCGCTGGCATCTTCCCGTTTCTGCAACTCCGCCTCGTACATCCGCGCGCGCAGCATCTCCATCGCCGTGGCGCGGTTGCGGTGCTGGCTGCGGTCGGTCTGGCAGGCGACGATGATCCCGGTTGGGACATGCGTGATACGGATCGCCGATTCCGTCTTGTTCACGTGCTGGCCGCCGGCACCGGACGCGCGGAACGTATCGACCTTCAGGTCGGACGGGTCGATCTCGATATGGATCGTGTCGTCGATCACCGGATAGACGTAGACCGACGCGAAGGAAGTCTGCCGCCGGGCCGCGCTGTCGAACGGCGATATGCGCACCAGGCGATGCACCCCGCCCTCCGTCTTCAACCAGCCATAGGCATTTGGCCCGGTAATCTGGAAAGTGGCGGATTTGATCCCGGCCTGCTCGCCCTCGCTCTGTTCAATCAGTTGCATCTTGTATCCGCGGGCTTCGGCCCAGCGCGTATACATGCGGGCCAGCATCTCGGCCCAATCCTGCGCCTCGGTCCCGCCGGCACCGGCGTTCACTTCCAGGAACGCGTCGCGGCCATCGGCCTCACCGGACAGCAAGCTCTCGATCTCTCGTCGTTTGGCCTCGGCAGCGGCCTTTTGCAACGCGATGATGCCCTCCGCCACCAGCGCAGTGTCCGCATCGCCCTCACCCAGTGCGATCAGTTCCAGCGTGTCGGCGACCTCGGTTTCCAACGCCTGCACGCCCTCGATCTGGTTGGCAAGCAACGTGCGCTCCCGCATCAGCGTCTGCGCGGCGGCGGCATCATTCCAGAGATCCGGGTCCTCCGCCTTATGATTCAGTTCGGCGAGGCGTTCGGTGGCGACATCCCAGTCAAAGATGCCTCCTCAGCAGTGCGATCGACTGCTTGATCTGGTCGTTGAGGGCGTCGGATTCGGTGGACATCGGGATCCTAGATGGCGTCGCGGCCTAAATTGCAGCACGCGGTGGGGCAGAGGGTAGCTTAGTAAAGTCCGCCAACCCCACTGTCCACACCCGTGCCGGTGCCACCGCTGCTGGCGGTGACGCCGCCACCGCCGCCGGATCCACCGCCCTCGCCGCCACCGATGGTCGGGCCGCTCTCGCCGGGCACTTGGCCGGGCTTGAACGCGTCGGTGTTGCCGGACCAGGTGGCCATGGTCAGCCCCTCGGGCACGTGGAATGGCAGATTCGGCCGGTCCTTCAACGCCACCTGCATGAAGTCATGCCAGATTGGACCGGACACGACGCCACCGGTCTGGTCCTTGCCCAGGCTGCTCGGCGTGTCGAACCCGACCCACACCGCGGTCACCAGATCCGGCGTGAAGCCGACGAACCAGGCGTCGTTGAAATCCTGCGTGGTGCCGGTCTTGCCGGCGATGCCCAAGCGGCCAAGGCCTTTGCCGGCTTCATACCCGGTGCCATGCGCCACAACGCCCTGCATCATCGCAACTGTCTGGTATACGCTCTGCGGGTCGGCCAATTGCTTGCGTGTGTCGCTCAGCACGGGTGGGCTATACGAGTTGCCGCAACCGCTGCAGGCCACGCCAGGCGCACGCCAAATCACATGGCCATCCCGGTCCTGCACGGAATCGATCAGGGAGGGCACGACCTCCTTGCCGTACTGGCTCAACGATGCGTAGGCGCCGGCCTGGCGCAGCACGGTCGTGTCCACCGCGCCCAGCGCGTTCGGCAGGTAGTGCGTCATCTGGTCCACCACGTGGAATGCGATGGCGTTTGCCGCGACTGCATCCATCCCGACCTTCTGCGCCAAGCGGATCGTCGCCAGGTTCAACGACTTTTCCAGCGCCTGGTGGATCGAAATCGGCCCGAACGAGCCACTTTCATAGTTACCCGGCCGCCAAACGCCTGCCGCGCCCTGGTCCAGCACGAACGGCGCGTCCAGGACTCTCTGGCTCGGCGACAAATTCTGCTGCATCGCCGCCAAATACACCATCGGCTTGAACGAACTGCCGGGCTGGCGCTGCGCTTGGGTGGCGCGATTGAACTGGCTGCTTTCGTAATTCCACCCGCCGGACATCGCCAGCACCCGACCGGTCAGCGGGTCCATGGACACCAGCGCACCCTGCACCTGCGGGACCTGCCGAAGGACCACCCGATCGGCGCCCCTGGCGGCGGGGGTCGTCGTGGCGGAAGGCTGCTCCACCATCACCACGTCGCCTACCTGCACCACATCGGCCATCCGGCGCGGCGTGCCGCCCAGCGCACCATTGCGGTTCGGCCGGGCCCAGGTGGTCTCACCCAGGAGCATGGCGGAGTTATGGGGGGCGCCGCCATCATCCGTCCACGCCATCTGCGCTTCGGCGCCGCTGACTTCCATCGCCACCGCAAGATGCCAATTGGCCAGCATGCCTGGCGGCCGCGGCAACGACGCCAGCGAGCGCGCCCATCCAGCCCGCAGCGTCGCAGCCGATGGATCCAGCCGAGCGACCGGGCCGCGCCAGCCGCCATGGATGCGGTCGTAGTTCACCAGTCCACGGCGTAACACCCGATCTGCCGTCGCCTGCAGGGCCGGGTCCAGGCTGGTGCGAACCACCAGACCGCCTTCGGTCGTAGCATCGGCGCCGAAGCGGTCCACCATCTGGCGCCGCACTTCCTCGCCGAACCATTCGGCCCCCGCCACCACGTCCGGGCGGTGGAACTGCCCGGTCACGACCGGACCAGCCTTGGCCGCCGCAGCCTGGTCGGGCGTGATCACCTTGTCGTCGGCCATCCGATCCAGCACCCAATCGCGCCGCGCACGGGCGGCGTCGGGGAAGCGGAAGGGGTTGTAGTTGTTCGGCGCTTTCGGCAGCGAGGCGAGGAATGCCGCCTCCGGCAGGGTGATCTGGTCCAGCGACTTGTTGAAATAGGTCTGCGCCGCTGCGGCCACGCCATACGACTGCAGGCCGAAATAGATCTCGTTCAGATACAACTCGAGGATGCGCTCCTTCGGCAGGGTCTGCTCGACCCGGATCGCCAGGACCGCTTCCTTGATCTTGCGCATCATCGTGCGTTCGTTGGTGCCCAGCAGCATGTTGCGGGCGACCTGCTGGGTGATGGTGGAAGCGCCGATCGGGCGGCGATTGCGGCCCATCTGCATCAGGTCGGTCACGGCCGCACGCGCCACGGCCCCGGGGTCGACACCCTTGTGGGTCCAGAAATTCTGGTCCTCGGCTGACACGAAGGCTTGCTTCACCACGTCTGGAATGGCGGTGAACGGGATGAAGATCCGACGTTCCTTCGCCAATTCCGCCATCAACCCGTCATTCCCGGCGTAGATCCGACTCATCACGGGCGGCTGATACTGCAGCAATCCATCCACGGTCGGCAGTTCGGACGCCAGGCGTTGGTAGCCATGATACGCCACCGCACTGCCGAGTATCGCGACGACGGCCACCAAGGTCGCGCCGATGCCGACCAGCCGGCCGACCCAGCGCAACGGAGAACGGCGTGGGCGGGCAACGCGGGTGGACGCACGGTCCGCCTTCCGAGGCTTCGGCGTGGGGGTCGGCGGCACCATCCGCTCGCCTGCTCGTAGATTGTCCATGTCCGCTCAACATCCCCCGCCGCCGGCCATGGCCCAGCGTGTAAACCCCCTAGCCAGCGATCCGGATGCCTTGTCCATCAAAATAAGCATCGACCGCACGCTTCATCGCCGCAGCCACCACCGCACGATGCTCCGGGCGCCTCAACGCCGCTTCATCCTGCGAGTTCGACATGAAACCCATCTCAACGAGAACAGATGGGATGTCGGCAGCCTTCAATACCACGAAGCCAGCGTGGCGCGCCGGGTTCTGCAACATCGGCAAGTCACGGTCTAGTGCCGCGACCATGCGATGCTGCAGCCGGGCCGACCCACCACGCGTCTCCTGCCGCACCAGGCTGGCCAGGATGCGCGCAACCTCTGGTGGCTGGTCGTGGAAGGCAGGTCCGCCAAACCGGTCGGCGCTATTCTCCCGCTGTGCCAGCGCCGCGGTCTGCGCGTCGGACGCCGTGTCCGATAGTGTATAGATGCTGGCCCCGCGGACGGAGTGGTCATCCAGCGCATCGGCGTGCATGGACACGAACAGGGCGGCGCCCTTTTTCTGCGCCCAGCCCACCCGGTCCTCCAGAGGGATGAACACGTCGCGCCCCCTTGTCATCTCCACCCGCACCCGGTGATCGGCCAGCAACTGCCGCTTCAACTCGGTCGCGGCCGCGAAGGCGACGTGCTTTTCGTACGTGCCAGTGATCCCGATCGCACCCGGGTCCTTGCCGCCGTGCCCAGGGTCCAACACGACCAGTGGCAAGTTGGCGGACTGGCTGGCGTTCTTTTTCGACGTCGCGTCTTTGGCGTCCCGCCCGGCCGGGTCACGGCCAGTGCGGTGTGCGTCGTGCTTGGTCCGGGCCTGGGCCATCTCGGCCATCAGGGCCAGTGCACCGGCGCCTAACAAGGATCGCCGCTTGATCGTGGCTTCACTCATAGGTTGCAGCCTACCATGCAGATGGAGCTAGCGGACCTTACGCCTTGATAAGGCCCAAACCATGTTGCGGGACTGCCACGCTGAGGCTTTTTTCATCGCACTTGCAGGGCGTGTTGCTTTGCGTCATGGTTCGAGACGCTGCGATGAAGCGTCCCTGTGGGCAGCTGCTTGCCATTATGGCGAGCGAGCCCACGCCTCGGATCGCGTTGTCGCCCGCACCGCGCGGATCGCGCGCTGGGGCCCGTCTCGTGACAGGTCGGCATTCGACCAACCCGGTTTCGCAGCAACCGCTCGCGCCGCCGAATGACCAGGACCGTCCAAGGCCCAATGAGAGCTGACGTCGCCGTATGTCGTATATCTTGTCCGATCGCACCCTGCGACTGGGCTTGGGAACGCGACGGCGTATGCTCGCTCCGCTTTTGGCAGTCCCGGTTTGCTTCTCAACGCCCTTTCAGCCGCCGCCGCCCTGTGCCCGATGCGCCGGGCTGGCAGGCGCACCGGAGACTCCCACTCAATGACGAAGCGTATGCTCATCGACGCCACCCACGCGGAAGAAACCCGCGTGGTGGTGCTGGACGGTAATCGGCTCGAAGACTTCGATGTCGAGACTGCAGCCAAGAAGCAGCTTAAGGGTAACATCTACCTCGCCAAGGTCGTCCGCGTAGAACCCAGCCTGCAGGCCGCGTTCGTCGAATATGGCGGCGGTCGCCACGGCTTCCTGGCGTTCGGGGAAATCCATCCCGACTACTACCAGATCCCAGTGGCTGACCGGCAGCGCCTGCTGGAGATGCAGGAGGCGGAAGCCCGCGCTGAGGAGGAGGCGGAGGACGCCGCCGCGGCCGCCGCCGAAGCCGCCGACCACGCGATCGAGGCCGCTCTGGCCGCCGGCGCGGGGGGTATTGAACCGCCTTTACCGATGGAAGAAGCGCTGGAAACCAGCGCGGACGCTGCACTGGCGCATGACTTTGTCGAAGCGCGGGAGGAGGTGATCCTCGCCGACATGCCGACCGATGATCCTGCCGTGGCCGAAGAACCTGGAGCGGTCGCGACCGAGGAATTCGGCGCGGTCGCGACCGAGGAATTCGGCGCGGACATGCTGCCCGAGCCGACCGAGGCGGTGGTCGAACCGCCCCCCGGGTACGAACCCACCAGCGACCTCTTTGCGGAAGCCGCCCAGGACTCCACGCCCGAAGCCGTCGGCGAGGCGACCGACGAGCCCGCCACCGACGACGACACCCTTCGCGCCGAACTACATGGCGAGTTGGAAACGCTGCCCGCCGCAGCCCCCGAATCCGCCGACAGTGCCAGCCAGCCGGATGACGGCGACGATGCCGACGAGGATGAAGACGGCGCCAGCGACAACCGGCGCGAGCCGCGTCAGCCCGCCCGGTTCATGCGTTCCTACAAGATCCAGGAGGTCATCCGCCGCCGGCAGATCCTGCTGGTCCAGGTCGTCAAAGAGGAGCGCGGCACCAAGGGGGCAGCACTCACCACCTTCATCTCCTTGGCTGGCCGCTTCTCCGTGCTGATGCCGAACTCGCCCCGGGGTGGTGGCATCTCCCGCAAGATCACCTCCGCTGCCGACCGTCGCCGCCTGAAGGAGGTGACGGCCGAACTGCAGATCCCCCGCGGCATGGGCATGATCATCCGCACCGCCGGCGCCGCCCGGCCGAAGGCGGAGATCAAGCGCGACTGCGAATACCTGCTGGAACTCTGGGACAGCATCCGCGAGACGACGATGGCCTCCATCGCCCCGGCGCTGATCCACGAAGAAGCCAACCTCATCAAGCGCGCCATCCGCGACAACTACTCCCGCGACGTGGAGGAGGTGTTGGTGGATGGTGAGGCCGGGTGGCGCGCCGCCCGCGACTTCATGCGCATGCTGATGCCCGCGCATGCCCGCAAGGTCATCCTATGGAACGAGCCGCAGCCGCTGTTTGCCCGGCAGAACGTCGAGTCGTATCTGGATGCGATGTTGCAGCCGACCGTGCAGCTCCGCTCCGGCGGCTACCTGGTCATCAACCAGACCGAGGCGCTAGTCGCTATCGACGTGAACTCCGGCCGGTCCACGCGGGAACGCGGGATCGAGGAGACGGCGCTAAAGACCAATCTGGAGGCCGCGGACGAGGTGGCCCGCCAGTTGCGCCTGCGCGACCTGGCCGGGCTGATCGTCATCGACTTCATCGATATGGAAAGCCGGCGCAACAACGCCGCCGTCGAGAAGCGGATGAAGGACGCGCTGAAGGAGGACCGCGCTCGCATCCAGATCGGCTCGATCAGCCAGTTCGGTCTGCTGGAACTGAGCCGCCAGCGTTTGCGGCCGTCCTTGGCGGAAACCAGCTTCACCACCTGCCCGCATTGCGGCGGCACCGGGCACGTCCGGACTACCGAAACCGCCGCCCTGGCCGTGCTGCGCGCGGTGGAGGACGAGGGCGCCAAGCGCCGCGCCGCCGCCATCGTCGTGCACGTCGCGGGGGCAGTGGCGCTGTATGTGCTGAACCACAAGCGCCAGCGCCTGGCCGAGATCGAAGCGCGCTACATGATGAGCGTGTCGTTCGCCGCCGATGAAAGTCTGCTGCCGCCGGAAACCCGCATCGAACGCCTCCGCCCGCAGACGGCCGAGGCGCTCGTGCCCGCGCCGACCATGATCCCCATCAGCCCGGCAACCCCGGAAGAGGACGATCTGGTGATTGAGGAGGCGGACTCCGATGAGGAAGACACCGCCACCGAGGCTGCGGACGAGACGGAGACCGAGCTAGCCCCCGCGAACGAAACCGTCGAGGAAGGCGAGGCCCGTCGCCGCAAGCGCCGCCGCCGCCGCCGTGGCGGTCGCCGTGAGGATGGCGCCGACACGACCCAGGCAGCCGCCCCAGCCCGGGTTGACCCGGCCGAGGCCGACCAGCCGCACATTGGCCAGCCCCATAGCGCACAGTCCCCTAGCGCACAGTCCCAGGTCGAGCAGCCTTCGTCATTCGACGAAGCCGCCCCTGCAACGCCGGACATGGCGCCGGACATGGCGCCAGTTGTCGCGGCGGAAGCCGCGGCAGAAGGCGCAGAACCGACCGAGGCCGCGGAAGGCAGTGCCGAGGATGACGGCCGCGCCCGCCGTCGTGGTCGCCGCGGTGGCCGTCGCCGGCGCAAGGACTCGCCGGATGGCGAGGCCGCAGCCGCATCCGAGCCGGGAGCGGACGCTCCCTCCTCCTTCGAGCAGGCCCCGGCGCCCTATACTGGCCCGACCCCGGCCGACCCATTCGGCCAGGTATTCGACATTTTCGACATCATGGACGCGCACGAATCCGCCGACGTGATCGCGCCAGCGCCAAAGCCGGTGCCAGAACCGGTAGCGGTTGCAGTCGAGACCCTGGCGGCTGCACCGGAATTGCCGTTGTTGGAAGCTATCCAAGCTGAGACCGCTTTACCCGAACCTACAGCGCTCGATCCCGCAACATCAGAGGCTGAAGCGTCGGCGCCTGTCGCACCTGAATCGCCGGTGGCTGAGCCCCCAGTGGTTGCGCCCCCAGTCGTTGAGCCTCCAGCCGTCGCGCCCCCAGCCGTTGAGCCCCCAGTCGCAGTCGCGTCAGCCGAACCCGAGCCGGCCGCCGCGACCATGGAACCAGAACCCACCGTCGCAGAAGCGCCGATGGTGGCAGAAGCGCCGGCGGCCCTGAATGGCCACGCCGCACCGGAACCCGAGCCGGCGGCTCCAGCCCGGGCCGAGCCGGTCAGCGCACCCTTGCCGCCGCCGGTTCTCATCGGTGAGGCGCCGGCTGCGGAGAAGAAGCGGGGATGGTGGCGGCGCTAACCCGTTCGCTTGCCGGGGCGGCTTTGGCCGCCCCGGTCGTCTACCGTCGCTCCAACATACTTTCATGTACCCAGCCGAACGGCGCCGTATCGCCCACCTGATACCAACCGCCCGGCGCCTGTCCGAAAATCTTCAGCGACGTGCCCTGCGTCACCGTGCGTGTCGTCGGCCCCTTGGGGTCCGAATGCACGTTGGCACTCTGGCGCACCGTCGCCGTGCCCGATGCCTCGGTCGGCACCACCGTGCCCGGCGTCTTGGCACCGGCGGCAGCAACCGGGGTCACGCGCGCGGCGGCTGCACTGGCAGCCGGGTCGGGCACTGCATCCGGCAGCGGCGGTGTGGGGGTGGCGGTGCGGAAGCCAGTTTGCGCCGGGCCACCGTTCTCGTAGCAGTAGGTGACCAGCGCGGCGTAGACCCGGCTCGCCTCGGACGTCGTGGTGCCGATCCGCTGCTCGAACTGGTACTGCATCACCTGTCCATTCTGCTGGGCCGTCACGACCGAGACGAACGGGACGAAGATGTTGCCGTCGTCGGCGAATGGGCTGACCTGGCCGCACACCGCGTAATGCATTGGGGCCGCTTGCGCATAGACCTGCACCCCCCGGAACCGCACCTTCGCCGGTGCTGGTGCCGCAGACTGGATCGTCTGTTCCGCTGCATCCAGCGCCCGCTGCGACAGTGCTGTCGCGGCAGTGGGCGCTGGTCCTGCAGCCTTCTTCTCGTCTTTGCACCCGGCCAGCCCGGCAACCGCCACGGCAGCCACAACCATCCGTATCGCCCTACGGCCAGGCCAGCAATTTGCAGCAGCCACCATGGCGACGATCGTTACCTTTGCTGCTCATGATCGATGCACGAGCCATGTGAGTATGAACCCGGGTTGATACGGCAGATACCACATCTTCACCACTACCCCATCTCCGCTTCAGGCGGGGGTCGCGTGGCCGGGCTGCCGCCCCGTTGCCCGGCGGATCGCCGCCAGCAATGGCCGCTCCAACACGAAATGAGCCGCCAGCCCGATACCAATGGCGAACAGCACCACAACTGGCACCACGAACCGCTGGTCGGCCCGACCCAGCGCCGTCACCCCGATCAGCTTGGCATACACCAGCATCACGAAGACATGCGTGAGATACAACGCGTAGGACGCATCGCCCAGCAGCACTGCGAACCGGGCCGCCACGTTGCGCGGCGGTCCAATCCGCAGTGCGGCGGCGACCATCAAGGCTGCTGGAACGCCCCAGGCGAAGACCCGCGGAAGGCCCGGCAAGCCCGACGTATCGGGATGCCCGACCAGCAGCGGCGCCACGAACAGCAGTGCCGATGCCGCCACGCCCACCGCGACGGCCACCGGCCACGTTTTCCCCACCGCCCGCCACTGGCCGAACGCCCAGGCCAGCCACAACCCCATACAGAACTCCAACGGAATGGGATTCGCGAAAAAGGCCTGGCCTACGCCGCCGGGCCACGCCCCGGCGGCCTGGATGGCGGCGACAATCGCGATCGTAACGCCTGCCGTCGCCAACCAGATCGAGCCGAAGCACAACGCCAGGGCGAACAGCAAATAGAAATAGACTTCGTAGACCAGCGTCCACGCAACGCCCAGCAGTCCATTATCGGTCGGCAGCAGCAGGAACGAAGCCACCAAATCGCCCAGCCCCGGATGATGGCCGCGCATAATGCCCAGCGCCGACGCCGCCAACATGGCGCAGCAGCACAGCCAATAGATTGGATAGATGCGCGTTGCCCGGCGAAACAGAAAGCTGCCCGGCCCGATCGGCTTGCGCCCAGGGCGGAAGCTCACGTGCAGCATGATGAAGCCGCTAATGACGAAGAAGACGTCGACACCCGATGCACCGGACGTGGTGAGCCAATCCGGGCTGAAGCGCCCGGCGGCCCCGTTCGATTCCTCCAGCGCATGATGGGCGACGACCGCCAGGGCCGCAACCGCCCGCAGCATCTGGATGCCATACAACTCCGGCCCGGCCTTCGGCGCAGCGCCAGGATGGGGCCGCCCCGCCTGCGGCACGGCCAGTGTATCGTCGGTCATCGGCGGCACATGTCCTAGCGCTTGGGGGGATGGTCCGCCTCCAGCATGGCCTTGTGGGCGGCAAGCAGATCGTACAGCAGTGGACCATGATTTGATCGTAACGTCAGGACCTCATTTTCCTCCAGGATGACGATTTTGGACTCCGCGATCAGTTTGCGATCCCGTTCGTCCGAAACCACCGGGCCTCTGATGTCGCCCGGGTAGATGGCTTGGTTGGCCACGAAATAGCTGTAGAATCGGACGGTTGGCGGACATGGCAGCTTGTCCAGCGTCCACAGGATTTCGTAAGTAAAGCTGCCACCGACGACCGCCAAATCGGTCGGCGCGCATCCCCAGGCGGGTGGGATCGGCGCCACCTGCGTCTGCGGCGCCTTCCAATCCAGCCGAGGATACGGGACGTTCAGCAGGTCGGTCAGGTCGCGGGAAATGCCGACCGGCGGCGCCATCGTCCAGGTGAAGGTAAAGGGCTGCAGCTTCCACGGCGTGGGCGCCTGGTTGATGCTGTCGATCACGGCCTGCGTCGCCATCGTGGCCGCGACCTCGTTCCAATGCGTCCCACCCAGGGGAAACATCTCGAACGGAAAATTCGGCGCGGCAGCGCGCGTCAGTGCCGCAGCGTCCACGTATCGCACGCCATGCCGATCCAGCGTGGCATCCCATAGCGGCCCGAGCGCATCCCGAGCGGTGGGTGGGGCCGGGCATGGCTGCAGGGCGGGAATGTATTGCGGATATGTGGCCACTTTCGACGGCGTGATGACGTATACGAACACCTTACCCTCGGCCGCATACCACGCTTGGATCTGCGCCAATTGCGCCGCCCATTCATCCGCATGCCGCAGGATTACCTGCGGCTCGCGGAAGCAATATTCATCGACATAGCCCGGCTCCAACAACTGCCGGTGTTTTCCGATAACGACGGTATCGATGCCCGACTGATGCAGCAGCCAGTAGTAAAGCTGGTTCTTGAACTCGACCGCCCAGGTGAGCATTGGCAGGTCATGATCGAACTCGGCCGCAAATGCCTCCCGAAACTGATGCGACCACAGCGCATCAGAGGCATACACTGGCGGCTCCAGCGGGTTTTCCACGCCATGCAGTGCCCCTTCCTGGATCAGCGGCGCGGGCTGTCCAGCCGTCTGGCCGATCCAGTTCACGACCGGGATCAGCCACGGGCAAACCAGCAAGCCCATGCCGAGCAGCACGGGAAGTCGCTGGATCCATTGCGGCATCGGGATCAGAACCGAAAATACAGGAACGGCTTGAACGGATCGGCGGCGGCCTTGCACAGCGACACGGCGAACAGCAGCAGCGTCACCGTCTCCCAGGCGAACCGGCTGCGCGCGGTGGCCATGCTGCCCGCCACCGCCCGGCTAATTTTCGGCAGGCGCGGCCCCAGGGCAATCGCAAGGCCGGCCACCAACGCCACCACCGTATCCGGATTCCACCCAACGGTGCCGCCCCGTAGCGCCGGATGCATCATCGCCACCAGGAACGCCCTCAATTGCGCCATCGACCCGGCGCGAAACACCACCCAGCCGACCATGATGATCACCAACGTGATCGCGTTCGCCAGCACGCGGGGCATCCGGTCCAGCAGCCGCAGCAAGAACAACCGGTCCAGCATAAGGAACAGGCCATTATAGGCGCCCCACAACAGGAACGTCCAAGCGGCCCCGTGCCACAGCCCGGACGCAAGAAAGCACAGCCACAAATTCAGGTAGACCCGCCAAGGTGCCACCCGGTTGCCGCCCAACGGTATATAGAGATAGTCGCGGATCCAGGTGGAGAGCGAGATATGCCAGCGCCGCCAGAACTCTGTGATGCTGCAGGAGATATAGGGCATGTCGAAGTTCTCGCGCAGGCGAAATCCGAACATGCTGGCCAGGCCGATCGCCATATCGGAATAGGCGCTGAAGTCCAGGTAGATCTGCAGCGTAAACAGGATCACGCCCCACCAGGCATCGGCAAATCCTACGCCGATCGGCGGCAAGTCGAACGTGGCGTCCGCCGCGGTGCCCAGCACGTCGGCCAGCATCACCTTCTTGATCACGCCCAGCATGAACCGGCGGAAGCCATCCAGCACCATCGTCTCCCGCGGCGCAGGATGTCTGCGGAATTGCGCCTCGATCTCGTAGTATTTGATGATCGGCCCGGCCAGCAGCTTGGGGAAGAACAGGACGTAGGTCAGGTATTGGGCGAAGCTGCTGGCCGGTGGGCTGCGGCGCCGGGCTACGTCGACCAGGTAGGTGATCTTCTCGAACACCACGAACGATACGCCGATCGGCAGGGCGATCCGCGGCACGTAGGTGACCTCGGCAGGTGCAGCCACCGACAGTACGTTGGCCACCAGGAAGTAGCTGTATTTGTAGACGACCAAGATGGCCAGGTTCGCCACCACGCCCACCGCCATCGCCCAACCGGCACCGCGGGCGATGAACTTGGCCAGACTATAGTCGAGCAGGGCCGAGGCGATGACGACCGGGACGAAACCGGGTTCGCCCCAGGCGTAGAACACCAGGCTGGCCACCAGCAGCAACGGCAACCGGATCCACGCCAACTGCCGGGTCAGCCAGCACAGCCCAAACGTCACGGGCAAAAACAGAAAGAGGAAAAGCGGCTCGTAGAACAGCATTGCTTTGGGCGCGACTAGCGAGCCGTTCCGCCACCAGGGCGAGAGGTGATCCGGTTGGTCGGTCGCGTGAGGCTCGCCAGCGCCATTTCCCTCATGTCGCACGCTCCTGGTTCCGGCCGGCCGGCCATGCCATTGAGGGCAGCGACGCGCTGAAAGGGACCGCCGCAAAGTGACGAAGGAACGGCTGACCGCCTTCACCGACGGGGTGATCGCGGTAATCATCACCATCATGGTGCTGGAGTTGAAGACCCCGCACGACGTAACGTTCGAATCGCTGCGCGAGGTGGCGCCGAAATTCGCCGGCTACGTGCTGAGCTTCGTCTACGTCGCGATCTACTGGAACAATCATCACCATTTCTTCCACCTGGTCGAGCGCGTGAACGGCGCCGTTCTGTGGGCCAACCTGCACCTGCTGTTCTGGATGTCGCTCATCCCGTTCACAACCGACTGGCTGGGCGAACACCCGGGCGCAGCCATTCCCACCGCCATTTACGGTGCCGCCCTGCTGCTGACGGCCACCGCCTGGTTCATCATGCAATGCGCGATCATCCGGTGCCAGGGCCCAGGTTCTCCCCTGGCTGCCGTCATCGGGCGCGATCTGAAGGGCAAGATCGCCCCGGTGTTATATCTGGCCGGGTTCGCCCTGGCATTCATGCGGCCCTGGCTGGCCGATGCCGTCTACGCTGCCGTGGCGCTGATGTGGCTGGTGCCGGATCGCCGGATCGAGGCCGCAATCCGCGAGCCATAACCGCAGTTGCCAGCCGCGGACGCCCGGCGGAGAGTGCGACATGGATCCTGATTCCGCCCTGCTCGCCACCGCCGAATGGCTGTGGTCGACGCCGATCACCACCCTGCCCGACATCGAACACCGCACCCGCCTGCTGTTGCTGGACACACTGGGCTGCGCCATCGCCGGCACGGCGGAGACGGAGATCCAGGCACTTGCCCGCGAACTCGGCCAGGATGGCGCCCTCCGCCTGCCAGGGCTAAACCACGGCCTCTCGCCCGACGCGTTCGCCTTCTGCTTCGCGGCCGGCGCCTGCTGGCACGAGGCATGTGAAGGCCTGGCCGCCGCCCACGGCCGTCCGGGGCTGCACGCCATCCCCGCCGCGCTGGCCCTGTCACCCGGCGCCACCCTGGGGGAGGTGCTGGACGCGGTGGCCGCCGGGTTCGAGATCGGCGGGCGCGTGGGCATCGCCTATCGCATTCGGCCCGGCATGCACGTGGACGGCACCTGGGGCAGCTTCGCCGCCGTCGCAGCGTCCTGCCGCATCGCCGGGATGACGCCCGCGGCCACCGTCGCAGCGCTGAACCATGCCGCCTGCCACCTCCCGTTCAGCCTGTATCGCCCGATCGCCAAGGGCTCCACTGCGCGCAACATGTATGTGGGCCATGGCGCCGTGTTCGGCATGGCCGCGGCGGCCGCCACCCGCGCCGGGCTGGGCGGCCCGCCAGGTAGCATCGCGGAGGCGACCACGCTCGCCCTTGGCAAAGACCTGCCCGCCATCACGCCACCACCGGGCCGCTGGCTACTGCCGGAGGGCTACCTGAAATTCTACGCCGCGGTAAAACACGTGCATTACGGCGCCCTCGCCGCCGCCCGCTGGCACGCCGAACGGCGTGACCCGGCCACAATCGACCGCATCGTGCTGACCATCTACGAGGAAGCCCAAACCTATTGCGGCAACCGTCACCCCAACAGCCCGATCCAGGCCCAGTTCAGCCTGTCCTATGGCCTGGCCTGGACATTGCTGCATGGCGACCTCACCCCCACCGCCTACGCTCACCTCGATGACCCGGCGGTGCAACGGCTGGAGGAATTGGTTGAGATCCGCACCCGCCCCGACACTGTCCGCAGTTGCGACCTGGCGATCGGCACCGACTGGACCACCCATGTCGACAGCGTGCCCGGCGACCCCGGCCGTCCAATGGATTCCGACATCGTCACCGCCAAATTCCGCACCTACGCCATCCCGGTGATCGGCGCCGATCACACCGAACGCCTGTTGGCACGGCTGCTGCACGGTGGCGCGCACGAGGCGTTCACCCTGGACTGAAAGAGGCCCCCATGCCGACCGAACCCAATCGTGCCCAACCACTCGCCGGACAGGTCGCCCTTGTTACTGGCGCCCAGCAGGGCATCGGCCGCGCCATTGCCGTGGAATACGCCGCGGCCGGGGCGGATGTCGCCATCAACTACTTGGACGACCAGGGAGCCGCCGAGGCAGTCGCCGCCGAAATCCGCGCCCTCGGCCGTCGCGCCGTGCTGTTGCAGGGCGACGTGTCGGTGGTGGCGCAAGCCGGTGCGATGGTCGCGCAGGCTGCCGAGCAGCTGGGCCGGCTGGACGTGCTGGTGAACAACGCCGGCGTCTATCCCCGCGTGCCCATGCTGGAAATGCGGGAATCCGACTGGGACTACGTGCTGGACGTGAATTTGAAGGGCACGTTCTTCTGCAGCCAGGCCGCTGGCCGCGTGATGGTCGCGACCGGCACGCATGGGGCGATCATCAGCCTCACCTCCCGCTCCATCGGCGGGGCCGTGCGCGGCACGCATTACTCCGCCAGCAAGGGCGGCCTCGTCTCGCTCACCCGTGCCATGGCGCTGGAACTGGCGCCGCACCGCATCCGCGTCAATGCCATCGCACCGGGCCTGACGGACACGGCGCAACCCCGCTACGGCATGTCGGAGGGTGAAATCGCCGCAGCGTCCGAAACGATGCCGCTCGGCCGGATGGCGATGCCGCACGACATCGCGCAGACCGCGACCTTCCTGGCCTCATCCGCGAGTTCATTGATGACGGGCCAAATCCTCCACGTGAACAGCGGATCCTACATGCCGTAGACTACGCCTGCCACCGTAGTAGACCGTCACCGCCTGGGCCGACGTGGCCTTGGAGGCCGATCGGGTTGACCGCGTCATCCATCAGCACATCCAACGTCGCGTGATCCTCCGGGGGCACCCGCGCCAACGTGCGGGCCCCGTCGGCCAGGCGTAGCAGGGCGGCGCCGAATGCAATACTGGCATCCGGCCGGAACACGATGGTGAACGTCTCCAGGATTGCGGGACCCTCCGCGGCGTCGGCAATGCGCGGTGCAGCACCGCGGCGACGATCCGCCTCCGCCTGCACGTCGACCGACGCAAACACTGTTTCCGCCGGTGCCGGCGCTGCACCCAGGACAAGCCCGTGGTGCCAGGTGAGATAGCCGCCCTGCGCGTACAGCAATCCAGGCGCATCCGGCGCCGCCCGCAGCGCACGAACGACGCCAGCCGCGCCATGCGTCATGTAATTGCTCAACGGCGCGCCATGGAACGTCAGCCCGCCCGCCGTAGTCGGCACCACTGTATCCGGCAGGCCCAGCGTGCGACACGCCATCTTCGGGACGATTGGGAAGCAGCTATACAACTCCACCGGGCCAAGCGCCCGCCCATCCAGCTGCCGCAGGATCGCGCCCAACACAGCCTCCTGCCCGGCGGCGTGGACGAAGCTGTCGCGCTGCATCCAATCCCTCGGTTCCGAGGCCGCCGCGCCGCCGTGGATGTAGATCATCCGATCCGTCGGCACGCCCGCCGAACGGGCGACAGCCAGGCTGGTCACCAGAATGGCGGCAGCCTGGTTCACCGCCGGGTTGGCCACCATCAGCTTGGGATACGGCCAGGCAATGGGGCGGTTGGCTGGCCCGGCGGCAGCTATCTCCGCAGCGGGCACGGCGCGTTGCATCCAGGCAATCGGATTCACCGACGCAACCTGGGATAGGCGGGTCCAAAGTTCTGCCGATTCAGTACGACCCTGCGCCGGAGTCTGGCCCCAAGCAGCCTGGCTCGCGTTCTCATACAGCGGATACACGGTGATCGGCTCGGTGATGCCATGCGCCCGCGCCAATGGATGCAGGTAATCCCGGTTGCGCGCCGGCAGCCACGCGCCGTTGCTTGCCTGGCTGCCGCCCGCGGTCCAGTTCAGCGCGACGCCATTCCGTCTAGCCCAGGTGGCGGTGTAACTTGCCTCTGCACCACATACCGCCGCCACTTCGCTTTCCCCACGGGCGATGCGCTGGGCGGCCTCGTGCAGGAACTGAATCGGGGTTTGGCCGCCGACCTTGCCATATCGTTGCCTGGCCGGCCGCGCTCCCACTGTCTGGCTCAGCAGCGCAGGTAGATCGTCGTACTGCCAGGACACGACGTTGACCACGTCCAGCGAATCCAGGCGCTCCAGCAGCGCCGCCCCGGCATCGTCCTGCGCCCGGCGCAACGCGGCGGCCATCAGCGCCAGCGGCTCCTGCCCGCTCGACGGGTCGGCAGGGCGGTCCTTCACCTCCCCGATGCCGACGATTACCGGGATGCACGTCGGGTCCATAGGCCGGGCCTACGCCGGGTCCGGTCGCCGCCGCACCAGCACGTCGGACAGCATTTCCTGCGCCACTTCGCCGCCATGCTTCACCAACTCGAACTTGCGTCCCACCACGCCGCGCGTGCCATCCTTTGTCAGCCGAACCGCCAGGATGGTCAGCCGCATATGCACGGTATCGTTCACCAGCAGCGGCTTCAGGAAGTTCAGTTGGGATATGTTCAGCATCGCAATCGCGCTGCCGTCGAAAATGCCGAGCTGCTGCATGAAGCCGGTCATGATCGCCGGGCCATACAACCCATGCACTAGGCGCTTGCCATAGGACGTGGTCTTGGCGAACTCCTCATCCACATGCACCGGGTTCCAATCGCCGGACAGCATGGCGAACAGCGTCAAATCCGCCTCGGTGATGGTGCGGGCGGAACTGGTGAATACCTGGCCCGGCTCAAAATCCTCGACATACATCGCGTGGCCGGTCATGCGGCGGTCTCCTGCATCAACGCATCCGCCATTTCACGCAGGCGCACGCGTTGGATCTTCAGCCCGTTCGGGCTATCGGTGGTGGGGAATGAATCGACCGGTACGATGCGCGCAGGCACCTTGAACCGGGCGATGTTTTCGCGGCATTGCGCCATCATGGTTGCTTCGTTGAGAGTGGCACCAGCATGCGCAGTCACGAAGGCGACCGGCACCTTGTCACCGCCCTTGCGCGCCGCCACCACCTGCGCCCCGGCCACGCCGGGCAGGCCCACCAGAAAACCCTCGATCTCCTCCGGGTTCACCATGAATCCGCCCAGTCGCAGCGTGTCGCCCAGACGTGCCTCAAAGACAAAACTGTCGCCGTCGATATGGCCCAGATCGCCGCTGCGGAAAAACCCATCTACCGTCCGCGCCTTTGCCGTGGCTGCTTCATTGCCCAGATATTCCACGAACAGCGACGGCGCCCGAAAGCACAGCTCCCCAGATTGACCGGGCGCCAGCACATCCCCCGTCTCCGGATCACGCACCGACACCTCGGCCACCGGGCAGTTGGGCCTGCCGCCGCCAAACAATCGGTTCGCCCCGTGCGAAACCGAAAACAGCGCTTGCACTTCTGAACTGCCATATACGCCCGCTGGCCCCAGCCCGATCTTTGCCGCCTCCGCTGCCGTAAGCGTCGCTGTGGCATGGAAGGCGGCGAACCCGAATAGCTGCATCGTGGCGAACCGCTCGCCACCGGCCGCCGCGACAATCCGCGCGATCATGTCGTCACCACCCACGGCGTGAGTGATGCGATGCTGCCGGATCAGCGCCACGGCCGCTGCACCATCGAACCGGTCCATGCACACCACATGGCCGCCCCCTGCCACCATGGCCATCGCCGCCGCATTGCCGAACGTCCCGCATAGCGGCACCGCGGACAGCAGCGCCGCACCCGGCTGGTCCGTCCCGATCGCACGCATCACGTCCGTTGCGTGGCCAGCAATGCTGCGTTGGTTGTGCAGCACCAGCTTCGGCCCGCTGGTCGTGCCGGAGGTCGTGAACGTCAAGCAGGGTGAGTCCGGGGTCGCCGCATCGGGCACCGTGCCGCTGCCGCCAAGCTTTTGCACCGGCACCCCGGCAATCGCCGACACGCCGCCGGGCAGATTGCGCCCGACCACGAGGCGTAGGCCCGCCCTATCCTCTGCTGGCAGCCCCGCCAGGATGGCCGGAAAGTCCACCGGCTCGAAACCCCACTCCGTCACCAGCACCGTCGCGGCGGAGCGTTGCAGCAGGCTGCCGACTTCCGACGCGCGAAACCGCGTGTTCACGTGGATGGACAGCGCACCCAGCCGGGCATTGGCGAAGATCACCGCCAAGTAGTCGGCGCTATTCGGCAGCCACAGCGCCGCCCGGTCACCCGGCAGCACCCCGGCCGCGTGAAGCTGCGCCGCCAGCCCTTCCACCCGGGCAGCGAAGTCCGCCCAATTCAGCGTGCCAGTGCCGTCCGTCACCGCGGCGCCATGCGGGTTGCGGGAAGCACCCGCCGCCAGAACCGAGGACAGGGTTGTCATCAGAAAAGCTCCATCAACCTGGCATGGTCGGCCAGATCGGCCGGCACGCCCTCGAAGATGACGCGGCCCGATTTCATCACCACCACCGCATCGGAGACCACGAAGGCCTCATGCACATTCTGCTCCACCAACAGGATCGACATGCCACGTTGCTGTTGCAAGGCGCGCACTGGGGCCAGCAGATCCTGGAACAGCTTCGGCGCCAACCCGATCGACGGCTCGTCCAACAACAGAATCTCCGGCCGGGACAACAGCGCCCGCCCGATCGACACCATCTGCTGCTGCCCGCCCGACAACGTGCCCGCTCGGCGCTTCCACGTATCGCGCAACACTGGCAGCACGGCCAACACCTCGTCGGTCCGCGCCGTCTCCTCCCCGCCCTTCAACCCGGCGGACCAGGCGGCCAGCGTGAAGGTCTCCGCCACCGTCAGCCCGGGGAACACGCCCCGACCCTCCGGCACATAGGCGACGCCTGCCTTGGCCATCCCCGCCGGCGTCGGTCGCACCACCACGCCATTCAGTTCGATCCGGCCACTGGACGGATGGATCAGTCCGAACAGCAGCTTCATCAGCGTGGATTTTCCGGCGCCGTTATGGCCGATCAGGCACAACACCTTGCCCTTCTCCAGCACCAGGTCGATCTCCTCCAGCACGGTGCGCCCAGCATAGCCCGCCACCAGGCCGCGCGCTGCCAACGCCGCGCTCATCCGCGACGCTCCCCGAAATAGATCGCGCGCAAGGCCGGGTTCTGCATGATCTCCGCCGGTTCGCCCTCCGCCAGTTTGCAGCCCTGGTCCAGAAAGGCGATGCGGTCGGAAATCTCAGTCACGACGTCCAGATTATGCTCGATCAGGCAGATCGTCACGCCATCCGCCACCGCCCCGCGTAGCAACGCCGTGAACCGGCTGCGCGACGACAGATCCAGTCCAGAAGCCGGCTCGTCCAGCAACCAGATGCGTGAGCCGGTGGCCAGAATACGCGCCAGGGACAGGAATTTCGCCTCGGCATAGGACAGATCTACTGCGCGGGCATTCGCCAGGGGCAATAGGCCGGTCCTTTCCAATGCTGCCTCGGCCGCGTCGCGCCGGGCCTTGCCGGCGCCCGGCTGCCAGAACCAGGCCCGGCTTTCGATACTCGCCAGCACGTTGTCGCGGACGGTCATGTGGGTGAACAGCCGCAGATCCTGGAAGCTGCGGGCAATGCCCAATCGGGCGACGCGATGCGGCGCCATGCCGGTAATGCTACGCCCCTCCAGGCTCACCTGCCCGGCATCGGGCATCAAATTTCCCGTCACCATGTTGAACAGCGTGGTCTTGCCCGCGCCGTTCGGCCCCACCAGCGCGGTGATGACGCCCTGGTGCAGTTCCATATCCATGCCCTGCACCGCGGCCCGCCCGCCGAATTGTTTCGACAGGCCGGCGATCGTCAACAATGCCGCCATCAGCGCCGCCCGGCCAGGCCGGCAGGGCGAAAGATCATCAGCAGCGTCATCGCCAATCCGTAGATCAGTTGCTGGACCGACCCGATATCGGTTGGTGGGATAAACGGCAGGAACGTCAGCGCCGCTGGCAGCAGCAACAGCAATACCGCGCCCACAAGCGGCCCCGCCAGCGTGCCCACGCCGCCGATGATCACCATCGCCAGCAGCAGGATCGATTGCTCCAACGTGAAGCTTTCGACGTTGATGAACGCCTCCTGAAATGCGAATAGCGCCCCCGCCAACCCGGCCATGGCGCAGCCAATCGCCACCGCCTGCGTTTTCAGCACTGCCACATCCTTGCCGAACGCGCGGGCCGCGCTCTCGCTATCCCGCAGCGCCATCAGGGAACGGCCGAAGCTACCGCGCATCAG
>NZ_LMUY01000145.1:0-27952 GCF_009765685.1 Acidisphaera sp. L21
AACCGACCCTGCTTAGCCCACTGCGGCCTACGCCGCATGCTTACCGCCGTAGTGCTCGCACACCCAGTGGTCTTCCCATTTTCCGGCGCGGAAGTAGCTGGCAAAACCGACCCGTAGCCGCGCCGGAATGCCGCGCTCCCGCAGGGCGCAGACAGCGAGCAACGCGAAATCGTGGCAGGTGCCGTAGAGATAATCGCCGAGGGCGCGATGCTCGGTCAGCGGACGGGCGTCACGCTGCAAGGCTGCGTCCAGGAGGCGGGATGCCTGGCGAAGATCGCGGTCCGCCTCGGCCGTTGCCGGGACGCCGAAGCCGAGGGAGCGGGCGATGGCGTGGTGGATGACGAAGTCTTCCAAGGCGTCCGCCAAGGCTGCCGGCGCGGCCGGCAGTTCATTCAGCCTCTCCCGGTGCGGCCCCGGATCGGACCATTTCGTGTGCCGATAATCGACCGGGCCTGCGGGCATGCGATTAGGCGGCGCGCATGCGTTGGGCCAGGTTCTCCCCGATCATCACACAGGTGAAGTGCAAATTGGCGCGGCAATCCGTCGGCATGATGGAGGCGTCGGCGATGCGCAGGCCGTTGACGCCGCGGACGCGGAGGTCGGGGTCCACCACGCCGCGCGGGTCTTCGTGCGCGGTCATGTGGCAGGTGCCGGCGGCGTGCTGGCCGTCGCCGAGTTCGGCCAGTAGCAGGGCGTCCAACTCGTCGGGCGGGAGGGCGGCGGCTTGGGCAGGGGTGAGATTGGTTTCGCCGATGGTGATCGCGTTGCAGAGATCGGCGATGGCCGGGTGGGCGGTGAGCGAGGCGAGGCGGATGACGGCGTCGCGCAGGCGGATGCGGTCGCGCTCGTCGCTGAGCATGTTCTCCTCCACCACCGGGTTAGCGCGGGGGTCGGCGGAGGCGAGTGCCAGCCAGCCGGTGGAGAAGGCCTGGTAGACCGAGGCGGCGAGGGCGCCGTGCGGGGCGGGGCCCGCCCCGGTGCCGACGAACATGCGGTGGTTGAAGCCGATCACCAGCATGTCGCGAAACCCGCCACCGGCCAGGCCGCTGCTGTAGGAAAGGCAGGAATTGGTGTGCCGGGCGTCCGCGCCCTGGGCCTGAAACGGTGGCTTCAGGTCGAGGCTGGCGCGGATCATCGGGTGTTCCAGCAGATGCTGGCCGACGGAGGGCTGGTCGTGCAGCACCGGGATGCCCAGCGCCGCCAAGGCCTGGGCCGGGCCAATGCCGGAGCGCATGAGGATCGCCGGGCTGTGGATCGCGCCGGCGGAGAGTACGACGTCGTTGGCCGACAGGTCTTCCCACGGGCCACCGTCGAAGCTGACGCGCACGCCTATGCAGCGCTTGCCGTCGAACAGCACGCAGTCGACCAGGGCGCCGCCGCGGATTTCCAGGTTCGGGCGCCCGCGCGCGGGCTCCAGATAGCCGTCATTGGTGGTGACCCGGCGCCCATTGCGGGTGTTGGTGGGGTAGCAGGAGAAACCCTCGGCCTTCGGGTCGTTCAGGTTCGGGTTGAAGCCGTAGCCGGAGCCGAGGGCCGCGTCGCGCAGGCCGCGATCGACCGCGCCCCATTCTGCCTGTGGCGCACGGTGCACCGGCAGTGGGCCGCCGGCGGTGCCGCACTCGGCATCGTCCTCGATCTTGGCAAACAGGGGCAGCACGTCATCGGCGGCCCAACCTTCGCAGCCATTCTCGGCCCAGCCATCGAAGGCGTCGGCGACACCGCGGATGGCGATCTGGGCGTTGACGGTGGAACTGCCGCCTAACGCTTTACCACGCCAATAGTACTTCGGTGCCTGCGCGGCAGACCGGCGCGCCAGGAGCGCGGGCCATTGCCACTGCGCCTGCAACGCCGGGTCGTGCATGAAGGGGACGATGTTCTTGCTGCGCAGGGCATGTGGCGCTTCCGCGGCACGCCAGTCACGCCCGGCCTCCAGCAGCAGCACGCGGCGGTTCGGGTCCTCGGACAGGCGGGCGGCCAGGGGAGCACCGGCGGACCCGGCGCCGACCACGATCACGTCATACATGTTAGGCTGCGTCCTTTATCCCAGCGACCATCGCTGCCGCGGTGGCGCCGCGCACTTTGGCGATGTCGTCCTGGTATTTCAGCAGCACGCCGAGCGTGGCGTCCACTGCCTCGGGGGTGAGTTCGACCCGGTTCATGTGGGCGAGGGCGCGCGACCAATCGATCGTTTCGGCGACGCCGGGTAGCTTGAATAGCTCGGTTCCGCGGAGTTCCTGCACGAAGGCGACCACCTGGGCGGACAGCTTTTCCGGCAGGCCGGGCGCGCGGGCGCGGAGGATGGCGCGTTCACGCTCGGCGTCCGGGTAGTCGACCCATTGATACAGGCAGCGCCGGCGGATCGCGTCATGCACCTCCCGCGTGCGGTTGCTGGTGAGCACGACGACGGGCGGGGTGGTGGCGCGGATGGTGCCGTACTCCGGCACGGTGATCTGGAAATCGGCCAGCAATTCCAGCAGGAAGGCTTCGAACGGTTCGTCCGCCCGGTCCAACTCGTCGATCAACAATACGGCTGGCGGCAGGTCTGGGTCGATGGCGGAAAGCAGGGGGCGCGCCTGCAGGTATTCCCGGGCATAGATGTCCCGCGCCACCGCCGCGGTGTTGCCCTGTGCCTCCGCCAGGCGGATGGCGAGGAGTTGGCGAGCGCGATCCCACTCGTAGGCCGCGGCCGACAGGTCCATGCCATCGTAGCATTGCAGCCGCACGAGGCGCCGGCCGAGGCCCGCCGCCAGCACCCGGGCGATCTCGGTCTTGCCGGTGCCGGGCTCGCCCTCCAGGAACAGGGGGCGGGCCATGGCGAGCGACAGATGCACCGTCGTCGCCAGGGACCGGTCGGCGACGTAGCCCTGATTCTGCAGCAGGGCGGCCGTGGCGTCGATGGTGGCGGGCAGCGTGGTCAAAAGACGTAGCTGCCGAATATGAGGATGAAGATCGCGGCGAAGATGACGGACCCGATCCAGAACACCAGCGGGTAGCCATATGGGTCCTTCGGGATCATCGACAGCAGGCTGACGGCTGCGGGCGTGTGCCCGGCCACCGGCACGACCGTTCCCACGGCGGCGACGATCGGGCCATCGGCGGCGGTCGCGGGCTGCGCCGGGGCGGCGACGGCGGCACTGAAGCGATCGAAGAACTGGTCCGCCATCTGCTTGGCCGTGGCGTCGATCAACCGGGCGCCGAGTTGGGCGATCTTGCCGCCCACCTGCGCCTTGACCTCGTATTTCAGCACCGTGAACTCGCCATCGTCGGACAGATGCACGGTGGCGCCGCCATTGGCGAAGCCGGCCACGCCGCCCTGCCCCTCACCGGCGATGCGGTAGGAGTTGGGTGGGTCCAGGTCCAGCAATTGCACCTTGCCGGCGAATTGCGCCGATATCGGGCCGATCTTGACCGCCGCGGTGGCCTTCATGTCGGTGTCGGAAGTCTTTTCCAGCGTCTTGCAGCCGGGAATGGCTGCCTTCAGCATCTCGGGATCGTTCAGCGCGTCCCATACTTTCTGCTTCGGTGCGGGGATGCGCCGCTCGCCGGTCATATCCATTGGTCGTTCTTCTCCACTCGGTGGGCGTAATGTCCGACATGGCGGACGAGCGCGCAACCGGGCGGCGGATTGCAGCCCCCTGGCCCGCGCCGTATCACTGCGGAAAAGGAGAACTTCCATGTCCTATCTCGTCGCTGCCGACCTGCCGCAGGGGCAAGCGGGTGATCGCCTGCGCGCGCTGTTGGCCCGCCCCGGCATCCTGCGCATGCCCGGCGCCCATAACGGCATGGCGTCGTTGCAGGCCAAACAGGCCGGGTTCGAGGCGCTGTACCTGTCGGGCGCGGCGATGACGGCCTCGATGGGGATCCCGGATCTGGGGATGATCACGGTGGACGAGGTCTGCTTCTTCATACGCCAGATTACGCGGGCGTCGGGCCTGCCGGTGCTGGTGGATGGCGACACCGGGTATGGCGAGGCGCTGAACTGCATGCACATGGTGCGCAGCTTCGAGGATGCGGGCGCGGCGGCGGTGCATATCGAGGACCAATTGCTGCCGAAGAAATGCGGCCATTTGAACGACAAGAAGCTGGCCGACCCGATGGATATGGCCGCCAAGGTCGCCGCCTGTGCCAAAGCCCGGCGCCACCTGGTGGTGCTGGCCCGCACCGACGCCGCGGCCAGCGAAGGCATGGACGGCGCGGTCGCCCGGGCCAAGCTGTTCGTGGAAGCCGGGGCCGACGCCATATTCCCCGAGGCGCTGCACGATGCCGAGATGTTCCGCGAATTCGCCCGCCGCATGCCCGGCGTGCCGCTGCTGGCCAACATGACCGAGTTCGGCCGCACCCCGTTCTTCACCGCCTCCGAGTTCGAGGAGATGGGGTATAAGATGGTGATTTGGCCCGTGAGCTCGTTGCGGGTCGCGTCCAAGGCGTCGGCCGAGCTGTATGCGGCGATCGCCAAGGATGGCGGCACGCAGAACAAGCTGGATGCGATGCAGACCCGCAAGGAGCTGTATGCCACGATCGATTACCACGGCTACGAGTCGCTGGATGCCTCGCTGGTGGCGACGATTACGCCCGAGGGGATGCCGCAGCGCTCCTGACGCCGACCGGGCGGGGCGCGGGGTAGCCAGGATCGCGCCCCGACCCCATCTGATTGGCCTATATGGTTTCCGACCCCCGCCAACGCCCGCTCTATGTCGGTAGCGAGATCTACCGTGGCTCCACCTACGGGCCGAAGCATCCGCTGGCGATCCCGCGCGTGTCGACGGTGACCGATCTGGTGCGGGCGATGGGATGGATGGATGAGGCCCGGTTCATCTCCGCCCCAATGGCCAGCGTGGCCGCCGTCACCCGGTTCCACGACCCCGATTACGTGGCCGCACTGCGCCGGGCGGAGGAGACGCAAACGGTCGGCGAGGCGGACCGCGCACTGTATCGCATCGGGGCGGAGGGCAACCCAGTCTACCGGGAAATCTATCGCCGGCCCATGACCTCCGCCGGCGGGGTGATGCTGTCGGCCCGGCTGACGCTGGAGGGCGGCACGGTATACTGCCCCGGCGGCGGCACGCATCATGGCCGGCCGGCCCGTGCCTCCGGCTTCTGCTACCTGAACGACCCGGTGCTGGGCATCTTGACGTGGTTGGACGCGGGGCTGGAGCGTGTGGTGTATCTGGACATCGACGCGCATCACGGCGACGGCGTGCAGGATGCGTTTGCCGAGGACGACCGGGTGCTGACGCTGAGCGTGCACGAGGCCGGGCGCTGGCCGCATACCGGGCTGGCGGAGGACCGGGCCGGGGGGGCGGCGCGGAATTTTCCGGTGCCTGCCGGGTTCAACGACGCGGAAATGCGGGTGTTAATGACCGATGCGATCCTACCGCTGATCCACGCGCACCGGCCGGACGCGATCTTTCTGCAATGCGGCGCCGATGCGCTGGAGGAAGACCCGCTGGCCCGGCTATCCCTGTCCAACAATGCGCATTGGGGCGTTGTGGAGGCGGTGCGCCACCTGGCGCCGCGGCTGATCGTGACGGGGGGTGGCGGTTATAATCCCTACACCGCGGGGCGCTGCTGGGCGGGGGTATGGGCGACGCTGAACGACATCCCCGTCCCGGACCGCCCCACCCCGGCGGCGGAAAGCCTGTTGCGCAGCCTGGTGTATAATCGGGCCGCCGGGCGCAATCCGCCGGAGCATTGGTTCACCACCTTGCGCGACGCCCCGCGCGAGGGCACGGTCCGGCCCGAAATCCGGCAGCTCGCGGCCGGTGCATTGCAAGAAGGTATGTCTGCATGAATCGTCGCATGCTGCTGTTGGGCTTGGTGGCCCTGCTGCCGGCCATGGCCTGCGCCCAGGGCGGCCCGACCGCCGCGCAACCGGAACTGCCGAAGGAAAAGCTGGTCGTCGTGACGCGGGATGGGGTGAAGCACGATTTCAACGTGGAAATGGCCCTGACGCCGCAGCAGCAGGAGACAGGGCTGATGTTCCGCCCGACGGTGCCGGCCGATGGCGGCATGCTGTTCGACTGGGGCTCGTCCCGCGAGATGGCGATGTGGATGCACAACACGGTGGCCCCGCTGGACATGCTGTTCATCAACACGGACGGCACCATCCGCCGCATCGCCGAGAACACGACGCCGCAGAGCCTGGCGACGATTCCGTCCAATGGGCCGGTGCGGGGCACGCTGGAACTTGCGGCTGGCACAGCGGCGCGGCTGCATATGCGGGTCGGCGATAAGGTGCGGCAGCGCATTTTCGGCAATGCCAGCTAGGCGTGGGCGGAACGGTGCTTGATCCGGCGCGGGCGTGCTTCTAGGGTCCGCCCCGATGTCGGGGCGTGGCGCAGCCTGGTAGCGCGCCTGTTTTGGGTACAGGAGGCCCCCAGTTCGAGTCTGGGCGCCCCGACCATCGGTTTCAGCGGGTTTCGTGGGCAGCCTGCCGCCCTGGGAAGCGCTAGGTAGCAAGAGGAGCGTCCTTGCCGCCCACCCACCAACGAAGCCTTTCTTGAGGCGACTGTTAAAGATGGCGTGCGCTGTTCTCATCCTGAGCCGCAATGTTTCAGCCCTGTAAAGGTGACGTTTTCTACGAAGCTGATGTCGGGACCTTGGTCTTGTGCCAACCGGCGCAGAGTGGCTACGGTTGATACGAAGTGTCAGCAAGATCAATGGTCAGCACCCACGTCTGGATACTGGTTAAGGTCTCGATTCTCGTTGCGGGCGTCAGCGTCATTGGGGCGAGAGCAGGTCAGAACGGCCCAGAGAGCTTTGCGTCGATCATCAGCCATGGCGCAATATGCGACGGCAACGGAGCGAACGCGGAGGCGGATACCGCTGCGGCCGAGGCGATTGCCGCGGCTGGACAAGACATATACCTGCCAAGCAACAACTACTGCATTTTCAAGCGCCCCATCGCGCTACATCGACCTGGCCAGCGCATTTTCGGTGATGGTCCGGCGGCATCGAAGATCCTGGTCTACGACGTCTTTGGGGCAAATGGCCGAAACGGCTTCGACGAAGGTGTCTTGAACCTTGAAGCTCCCGGGCAGGCGGTGAGAGGGATCAGCATGTCGTTCCGACAGCCGGCTGAACCAAAGCGCCGCTCAGACTTGGTCACCTACCAGCCGGCCATTCGTGCGCGACAGCCCGCGACCGATCTGGCGGATCTGCTTATCGCCGGCGCCACCACATGCATCGATATGGGCGGCAACAGCAACGCCGGGAATTCGCACCTTACAAAGATCGATACCGGCTGTTTCGATTACGGCATCCGACTCGACGGGTCGCTCGACACGGTCAGCATCCAAGATCATCATAGCTACCCATTCCAAATGACTGGGGCGCAAGCCGCGGTTTTTGGGCGCGCACAGAATATCGCGATCGACCTAGGGCGCGTTGATGATTACGCGATTCAGGGCGGGCTCTGTCTCGGACAGACCTGCCTCAACCTTTTTAATGGCGCGCAAGGCGGCGCTTTCGGCACCGTCACCGGGTACGATTTCGACGGGGCCGCAATTGGCATCAACATGACGACACCGAATGCGTCGCTGGTAGGTGCGGCCCTAACATTTTCTTCCGGGTCCGATAGCCAACACGCGATCATCCAGAGCGCAGGGCGGCTGGTAATTTCGGGCTCAAGCTTTTTCGCCATCGCGACAACGGCGCTCGATACTTTCACAGGAGGGCTCCAGTCGATCACCGGCAGCGAGTGGAATGTTGGACGCTACGACGCCGCTGTCATCATCGCCAACTGCTTGGGGGAAAGTAACGCGCCAGCGGTAAACGGGTTAAGCGCCACCTCATGCCGGATCACGCTATCGGGCAATACGGTAGAACGCGACCCAAGCATTCGCTTTCAGCATCCATGGCTCGATTCGTTGAACGCTGAGGTTGTGATTGCGACGGGCAACAGCGTGACCGCCACGTCTCAGGGCGGTCCCTTCATCAAGATTGCAAATGACACACCCGGCAACCGAGTCATCGGCAATAGTTCGCCCGGCTGGACGAACTATGTCGCGAACATCGCGATGCCGAACCAACTTACCCCGCTGCCGGTCGGCGGCATCGGCGGTATTTACAATAGCAACTGAGGGGGCCGCGTTCTTTCGCAACTCCCTCACCACTCGGCCTTCGCCATTGGCGTGCGGTACGGATATTAGGTAGTTGAGAAGAAGGAACCTAGGGGCAGCCATGATCGAGGTCGACCATATAAGCCTTGGCGACACTCCGGGGGATATTGCAGTTGGCAGGATACAGGGCCTCGCCGGTCAGCTGCGGTTTGGTGAAGCCGCCGAGGCCATATTCGAGCTTTTCCGCTCTCCAGTGTGGGCGGAGATCGAAAATGGCACGTTTGAAGTCGATGGACTGGTTCTGCCGCACCAGAGCTGGAACGTCATCATGGCGATACTTCTCCAGGCCTACGCCTTTGAGGTCGTTGCAGATCACATTAAAAAAATGTTTAACGCGACTGATATTGTCATTGGCCGGAAAGACGATGACAAACCAACTATATTAGACATTCACATCAACGACGGGAGTGTGGTTTTCTTTTTGCATAGCTTGGTAAACCGGGACTGGATGTGGTTTGCAGCGTTGCGATTTATTGGCATACTGCCGATGATAATGCACATCTACCGATATAGGCGCGGTAACGGCAGTTTTTCTATTTCGATGCTTGATGCATCTTCCACGGGTGAGCCGTCATTCTCCAGCGTGGATGTTGCCAGCACTCTCTTACCGGACCCGATTTTCGTCGAATCGGGGGGCTACTACACGTTGCGCCGCACATTTCAGACGCCCCCCCCGTTCAATGAGCGCAACCTGCGCGCTATGTGGCGAGGGTCTACGACCGGCACACGGGTAACGACGTGGAGAACTCTGCCGCGTGCGATCCTATGTGAGATGTCGGAGCGGGATGGTAACCTTCTCGACTGTGGTATCACCAATGTCGTGCAGGTCGATTCTATTGCGGAACGAGAGGAGATCATCAATTCTAATCTTATGAAGCCGACAATTAGTTCCTCAGACTTTGCCAAGTATGCATTTCATATCGATATAGATGGCAATAGCAATTCTTGGCCTGGCCTTTTCTCAAAGCTTCTATCTGGTGGAACAGTGTTTAAGGTGGCTTCAAAGGAGGGTTATCGACAGTGGTATTATGATCGACTCAAGCCGTGGCTACATTACATTCCTGTCGAGACTGACATGGCGGATCTGCTAGCAAAAATACAATGGGCCAGAAACAACATTGATCGGGCTGAAAGAATTGGTCGGGCGGGGCGCGGGTTGGCGGCGTCTATGACGCTTGGAAGCGAAATGGACTTTGCAGTCGCCGCCATTGAGGCAGTGTTCGTCTGAGCGGGACGACACGACACGCTTCGCTCGTGCGACCAAACCACCTTCGACGCGGGTGAACAGGGTTTTACGCAACTCCTGCGGGTTCAGCAAAATAAGTCCCTGAGGGCATCGATCCTGCGAGGTGAGACGACGCCCAGCCATTCTGCTTTTCCAACGCGCTTGCCAATCAAGAAGTGGGAGCATAGCTTTTCCCTATGAACCTCGATCACCTCCTCAAGCGTCCTTCGCCCTATCAAGGCCTTGACCTGAGCGATTGTCCAACTGGCTTGAAGTGGGGATATGGATCTGCGGATCCTATCCTTGCTCGGATCATCAGGGAACTGCAGCCGCAGACAATAATTGAGATTGGTTCGTATGAGGGTGGCTCCGCGACATACATGGGACAAGCCGTCAAAGATGCTGGTCTCGACACATCGATTATCTGTGTCGACACATGGCTTGGTTCCCCGGAACACTCGTTGCAAGACGGGTTTGCCGATGCGTTACATGCCCGAAATGGCTACCCTCGGCTTTATTTTCGCTTTCTCGGCAACATGAAGCTGGCTGGGCTTGAAGACATCGTTACGCCACTGCCGAATACAAGCGAAAACGGTGCTGTCATTTTGACTGCTCTCGATATCAAGGCGCAGTTGATTTTCGTAGATGCAGCACATGAGTATGCGCCTGTATTACGCGATCTCGAAGACTACTGGCCGTTGCTGGCAGATAAGGGAGTGATTGTCGGCGACGACTATCATCCCTCTTGGCCGGGGGTTGTGCAGGCGGCGCACGAGTTCGCGCGTGCTAATTCGCTGCCGCTTTTTGGCAAGCAGGGCAAGTTTGTTTTGCAAAAAGGTGGCGCTGTGGGCCTGAATACACTGGCTGAAGAGGGTTTCAGTCAAGTGCATTTTGACTAGGGAAGACTACGCTCATGAATGCGGCCGGGCGCAGTCTGCTTGGCGAGGTGCTGACCGCGATCTCTGGCTAGATTGGCGGCACAACAGCCACGGTTTTCCAAGTGTCGCTGCAGGTTGTGGAGTTCAGCAGTGGCCATTACAAGAGCCGCGATGAGGCATGGTTGGCACGAGCGCGCCACGAGAAGAGTGGGACTTTGATAATGAGCACGCAAGTGGGTGTCCCCGAATTCCAGAAAGCCGCTTTCGCGCAATTTGGAGAAGATGGCGTCCTCGCCTGGCTGTTTCACGGGCGTAAGAACGGCTTCTATGTCGACGTTGGGTGTCATCATCCGTTCCGCTTTTCGAACACTGCGCTGCTTCACAACGAGCAGGGTTGGAGTGGCATCAATATTGATGTCGACGAGAGAGCGACCGCTCTTTTCAAGCAACATCGTCCCTTTGACACAAATATCACGATGGGGGTTGCCGGAGAGGCAGGCATTCGGGAGGTTACCATTTTTGACGAAGGCGCGATCAATTCCTTCGACAAAGAGGCCGCCGCCCATCCCGCTTGGGCCAACATTCCGAGACAGTCACGGATGGTCGAAGTCGAACCATTGGGCTCTATTCTTCATCGAACCATGCCAAAGGGCCGTCAAATCAACCTGCTGAACATTGATGCAGAAGGGTTGGACGTCGAAATACTTGCATCGAATGATTGGGCAGTCTTTACCCCAGAAGTTATTACTGTCGAGGTTCATAATTTTGACCTTGGCAATGTCCAGGCCAATGAAACCTACCGCTTCCTTCTCCAAAAGGGATATCAGCTAGTTTCTCACGTTGCGCTGACATCGATTTATCGGCTGGCCTCATTTCAGCAAAGACAGCAGCCTGTCGGCGTGTCTCACCAGGAAGCCATCTGGCTTTACCGGTGCATTTTAGGACGTGAACCAGAGTCTCCTGAGACAGTTGTCTGGTTTGCAAACAGTCATGCGTCTTTCGAGGACGCGCGGAAACACCTGCTGGATTCTCTTGAGTTTAAAATCAAGAATGTCGGGGTGAAAGACGAGTATTTCATCCCGGAAAAGTTTCCTGCTACCTTTACGAAATCGGCTAAACGCGTAGGGCTCGCCGTAATCGTTAGAGACGAAGCCGCCAACATCGAAAACATGCTTCGATCATGTGCTCCGCTGCTCGACCATGTCTCCCTCATCGACACGGGGTCGACAGACGGGACCGTGGATATCGCGCGCGGGGCGTTGGCCTCGCTTGGTCTGCCAAATACGATAAAGTCCATTGCCTTCGAAGACTTTTCCCATGCGCGAAACGCCGCATTGGAGGTCGTCCCGTCGAGCATGGACTGGGTGTTGATGCTGGATGCCGATGAGGAGCTCGTTGCGGCAGATTATTGGCGGTTCAACGCCCTCCTCGAGGCAGACGACAACATCGATGGCTGGCAACTTCCGCGTATGAATTTTGCTGATTTGGCGAAGCGGAAACCCCTAAGGCCATACCCTGATTATCAGAGCCGGCTGTTCCGCAATCATCTATCGGATCCTGTGCGCTTTTCGGGACGTGTGCATGAGAGACCACAGAGTCTGAAGTGGGGATTTGCGCCACTGAACCGAAGTGAAGTCGGCGAAATCGGCGGGCCACACATTCACCACCTTGGCTACGCGGACATCACGCAAGCGCGCTGGCAGAAGAAGCATGACTTTTACACGAAGCTCGCGGGTCAGGATAAGAGTAGTTCCTGATAGAAAATATTATGCTCGAGTTTGGCGAAGTTGCGATTACTGATCGACCGCTCGAACGAGCCTAGTTGGCTTTCGTCCTGTGCGGATCGTCGCATGCCTGGAACAAGACTGTGCGTGGGCGTGGCTTGCGCTGTAACTATCGGAATGCTTCCAGGCGCGCGTTTCAAATACCGGCTTCCGTGTCCGCGGGGTAATCGGTCGGCCGTGACGTAGGCAGCCATTCATCCCCGTGTTGAATTAGAAGACCCTGCGCACGTTTATGCCGTCAACACCGGTGAGCCGCCGAGTGCCAGGGCGCTATTGCCTGCCAGTATGCGGGCGAAGTAGGCGGTGGTTCGCTGTAACCCGTCATCTAGGTCCACGGTGGCTGCCAATCCAGTAGCTTCCTGGCGAGGGTGATGTCAGGACAGCGCTGTGTCGGGCCGCCTTGGGGCCGTAGTCGGCATCCGATCCCGGCATTCCAACTGGTGAGGCGGATCGCCCGCTCCGCCAGTTCGCGCACTGGGATTTCGTGCGGGTTGCCGATGTTGACTGGGCCGGTAACGCTGTCATCGGTATCTATGAGGCGCAGGAAGCCCCTCGATCAGGTCTTCGACGGAGCAGAAGGCTTGGGTTTGGCTGCCGTCGCCGTAGCGGGTGATCGGCTCGACCTTCAGCGCCTGGACGATGGAGTTGGACACCACGCTGCCGTCATTCGGATCCAGTGACGGGTCATAGGCGAGGTGAGGGGCCTACATCGTCGGCGCGGGCGCTAGCAGCCCGGCGCGACTTCGAATAAGGTCTTGGCCGAAAAGGATAACCCGATGTCTTGGCCAGCTAACAAAGAGCACATTCGTGCAATCTACAAAACACTCCTTAAGCGCGAGCCCGACGAAGTCGGGATGAAAGGGTATCTCGCCCTAGGAGACATTGACACGGTTATTGAACAAATCAGTAATTCTGCCGAAGCCAAAGCGCTGGACGATAGAAATAGTCCGTTCTACCACTTCAATTCGAAAATCGATGTGGCGGCGGTCGTTAAGAGTTATGAGAAGCTCGATCGGGAGCCGGTTGCGGGTCGGATTGTGAACTATCTCGGCGTCATCATCGATCCCGCATATTTGCTTGGCGTGCTGGATGGGCGGCAAGACACGGTAGAGGGCGTGCCGATCCCGGCCAACTGGCACGCCGACATGGCCGAGTTCGGGGCAGCGCTGCGGGCGGTGGATTTGGCGACGGAGACGTTCCGGGTTGTCGAATTAGGGTGCGGTTGGGGTTGCTGGCTGCTGAATACCGGTGTGGCCGCTCGCAACAAAGGCTTGAAGACGTCGCTCATCGGTGCGGAGGGCGATCTGGGACACGTAAAGTTTGCGCAACGCGCCTGCGAGGAAAATGGATTCGATCAGTCCCAGGCGACAATCTACCAGCGCGTCGTCGGGCCGAAGCATGGCGTTGCCCTGTTCCCGAAGCAAGAAACCTCAGGCGAACAATGGAACCTGGAAGCGGTGTTCGATGCCACCAAGGCACAGATTGCCAAAGCCAGGCGCTCTGGCAAATACGATATTCTGGATATCGTGACGCTTGAGGATTTCGTCGACAAGGGGGAAGTGATCGACCTGGTGCACATGGACGTCCAGGGGGTCGAGGCTGACTTCATCGATAACTGCGTCCAGACGATGAACGACATCGTCTGCTATGTCGTCGTTGGAACCCACTCTCGGCAAATCGAGGGGCGGATATTCCAGACGATGGTTGATAACGGATGGGTTTTGGAAGTGGAGAGGCCCGGTCTCCTCGAGTTGACGGGGCCTACGCCAGCGATGCGGGTCGATGGGGTTCAGGGGTGGCGCAATCCTCGCCTGCGGCCCCTATAGCGGGGAGTGGCCGGTGTTCGAGGCCAGCATGTGTGCGAAATAGGCGATGGTGCGCTGTAGCCCATCATCCAGCGAGACCGTGGGCTGCCAATCCAGGAGCTTCTTTGCCAGGGTGATGTCGGGACAGCGCTGGGTCGGGTCGTCCTGGGGCAGCGGGCGGAAGACGATCTCGGAATCTGACCCGGTGAGGCGGATGATTCGTTCCGCTAACGCCCGCACCGGGATTTCATGCGGATTGCCGATGTTGACTGGGCCGGTCACGCTGTCGTCCGTGTCCATCAGGCGCAGGAAGCCCTCGATCAGGTCGTCGACGAAGCAGAAGGCGCGGGTTTGGCTGCCGTCGCCATACAGGGTGATCGGCTCGCCCTTCAGCGCCTGGACGATGAAGTTGGACACCACGCGGCCGTCATTGGGGTGCATGCGCGGGCCGTAGGTGTTGAAGATCCGAACCACCTTGATCTGCACTTTATGCTGTCGGTGGTAGTCGAAAAACAGCGTCTCGGCCGCACGCTTGCCTTCGTCGTAGCAGGCGCGGGGCCCAAGTGGATTGACGTTGCCGCGGTAATCCTCGGTCTGGGGATGCACGGTGGGGTCGCCATACACCTCGCTGGTGCTGGCTTGGAACACCTTGGCCTTCACACGTTTGGCGAGGCCCAGCATGTTGATGGCGCCAACGACGCTGGTCTTGGTCGTCTGCACCGGGTCGAACTGGTAGTGAATCGGCGATGCCGGGCAGGCTAGATTGTAGATCTCGTCCACTTCGGCATAGAGCGGAAACGTTATGTCGTGACGCATGGCCTCGAACTGCGGCAGTCCCATCAAGTGAGCGATATTGTCCTTGCGTCCGGTGAAATAATTGTCGACGCACAGCACATCATTGCCGCGTGCAATGAGCCGCTCGCAGAGATGGGACCCGAGAAACCCGGCTCCGCCCGTGACCAAGACGCGTTTTCTGGTAAGGCTCAAACTCGTAGTTCCTCCGCGTTCACTCATCAAGGTCGCCTAATCTGCCAGCTACGTGCGAAACTGGGCAGTCGGCACCTAGCGGCAACGCCCCCCTCGGGGCACTGCCGTCGTGCAGTTGTCGCCCCTCATCCCATTCGTTGAGCGAAACTGGTTCAACGACATTTACACGATACACAAATGAGCGGCTGACATGATGGCTGAAGATTGGCCAACCGTCATGAACTCTGGTGCATTTTTCGCTGAGAGGATAGCGGGACGTGCGTGTGGTTTAACGGGACAGATGTGTGCCGGGTTGTAACTGAGCGGAAGCAGGTTAACTATGTGTCCCAAATATTAGCGGAACCTGACAATGGCCGTCTGGCCTACTTGCGATTGTTACTGGCTGGTCGGTCGTGCCGACGTTGAAGTCGAAGACGCAAACCTGGCCAGCCCGGTTTGCTAGTTGTGGCGGAGTCCGCCCTCTGTTTTTGCCTCCGCGCCCATCGAACCAACTTAGTCCGGGCCCTTCGAAGCGGCCGGATGACCAGGTTGGCGCCGCAGTATTTGCGGAAGCAGGGGAGGAATTTGTGGCGGTCGGGCCTGCAGAAGCGGCTTTACTGGCGCCTAGCCGGGGTGGGACCGTGAAGTCGGGATCTTATTAGGCGGCAGACGTCAGCGACATTCCGCCCGGGATGACGAGACTTCCAGCGGGGAGATACGCCGTGCTTCTGCAGGGCTGTGCTGCTCCGCCAGGAGGCGGGACGTCTCCTGTGCAACCGCCTGGGCGCAATTTTGCGCTGACCTCGGCGGTGCTTCGTAAGACCGGATGGCGGCTAAGGCGATCGCGATCAGGGCGACGAGGCCGGCAATTTTTGCCACGACTACAAGCCTTTACTAGATTAGAGCGATGATCAGGAGGACGATCGCGACGCCTCCTGCGATGAGGAGGCGCGTGCGGAGCCTTTGCTCCGCAGCAGCGAAGTTGGCTTCATCTTCAGGCTGAAGTTCAAGGCCGGCACGTTGCAAATACATAGGTGACCCCCAAAAAACCGGACGACGTCTCAAATTATGTATAGAGTGTTTACCTGTTTGGCGTCTTAAATTGCTAACCTTTGGCGCTTTTTTGATCATTAAATTGTGATGCGTGATATTTTGGCAGCTAGGCCAGTCCCCGCCCACTGCAATCGCGACCCACGTGAAACGAAACCCTGATCGCCCGGACCGCTTATCAGCGCTGGCCAGTCGTAGCCCGCGCCGTCCCACCACCCTTCAGGAGATGATCGATGCCGCAGCGTCCAATCTGGCGAGGACATTTACGTCTGGCGCTGGTGTCCTGTCCGATCGCGCTCTACAGCGCCAACCATGATCGCGGGTCGCTGCATTTCAACCTCATCAATCCAAAGACCGGCAACCGGATCAAGATGATCACGCAGGATGCTGACACCGGCGACACCTTGTCCCGGGGCGACCTGGTGAAGGGGTATGAGTTCAAGAAAGATCACTATTTGATCGTCGATGACGAGGATTTCGAGACGGCGCGGATCGAAAGTTCGACCACGCTGAAGATCGAAAAATTCGTCGATACCAATGCCATCGACCCAATCTATTTCGACGCCAGCTACTACGTGGCGCCTGATGGGGATGCCGGGCAGGACGTCTACCTCGTCTTGCGGGATGCGATTGCCAGCACGGGGAAGATCGCGCTGTCCCGTATCGTCATCGCCCGTCGGGAGCATCCGATTGCGGTCATGCCGATGGGCAAGGGGCTGGTCCTGCACACGCTACACGAGGAGCGGGATCTGAACGATTACGGCGCCATCTTCGACCATCTTCCGTCCAGCAAGCCCGACCCGGATATGATCCAACTGGCCACCCAGCTGATCGATCGCCAGACCGGCACGTATGACCCGGCCGACATCGAGGATCGCTACGAGACCCGGCTGCGTGCGGTGATCGACGCCAAGCTGAAGGGCGAAGGGATCGAAGCCGAGCAGGAGGAGGAGCCAGACCGCGGCAATGTCGTCGACCTCATGGCCGCCTTGCGCAAGAGTCTTGGCCAGACGGATGTGACCCCGGTCGCATCTACGAAGGCCGGCACTTCGAAACCTGGTAAGCAGAAGACGGCCGCCAAGGAAAAGCCCGTCGCCACGAAGAAGACAGCGCCGGCTGCCAAGAAAGCTTCAGGTCAGGCGAAGCCCGCCAGCCGGAAGCGCGCCTGAGTCGTGGTCGACCAATTATTCGTGGTCGACCGGCTCATGGTCCACCGGCCAGCGCTTCAGCTTCACATGCTGGGCGTCCTCCAGGCAGACCTCGCAGTAGATCATGTGCGTTTGGCCGTGGTAGCCCGTTTCGCCATCGCTGATGCCGCAATCTGGGCAGACGTAATGCCAAAGCTGGACGTTGGTCTGGTTCGTGGTGGTGGACATGCAAGGTCCTTCGACTGATGCGACGCTGTAAAGTGGAGCGACGGCGTTTCACCTTCATATTGGCATCCATGCTGGTGTCGTCGACTCACGATTTGATTCCCGGCGGTGTCTGACCGTTGAAGACGCAGCAACCCGGCGACGCTGTCATGCCCAATGCAGTGGCAAGTTTGCTGCGGCTTGCGAGTGCGGATTTGAGGGACGCCGGGCTGCTGTCATCCGGGCGCAACCCCGTGAATGCCCCGGCGCTGGTGAAACTAGCCTTCGACCACCTGGTTCTGGCCGTCATCGCAACCGAACGGGGGTGGCCGCGGCAGGCGCCCGAAGCGGCGTTGCGTTTGCTTCCGGACGCAACACCGCTGAAGGCCGGGCTGAACAAAGTGGCAGCGCTGCTACGGGCGGTGCAGATTTTCCCCGGCGTGATGCAAGATGGCGCCGCAGCGCCGGCCCCGGACCGGGAGGGCATTCGCAGCGCCATCGCCGCCATGTCAGCATTGCTCAAGGATCTTGCGAGCCAGTTCGAGGTCGATCTGCTGGGCGAAGGTCCGGCGAGACGCGCATCCCCTGTTCGTCCGGAACCCGCCCCGCCGCCAACGCCGCCGTCAACGCCGCCGCCAGCAAAGCCGCAGCTTGCGCCACCCAAGGCTCAGCCGTCGGTCAAACCGGCCGCCGTCATCGTGCCGCCGGCCAAACCCGACGCACTGCCTGCTGACGCGCACGCGGTTGCGGGGCGTTCACCGATCGAAGTCTCGACGTCACCCAACAGCACGGCCTCCGCGGCGTTCTGGGCGATGATGGATCGCTGGCATGTCGGGGACCTCGATGCGCTGGATCTGATCGGGCACGCGGGCGGGTTGACGAAGAAGGGCACTCGTCCGCGCTTCAAACTGGTTGGTGAGGAAGTGGCGATGTTCCAAGGCTTGCGGGAGATCGAATCGGCATTGGGATCCCTGCAGCTGAAACCGCAGGCGTGGCTGCACCAGGCGGTCAAGGCCGCGCCGTTCGGGGGCGCCACGCCGATCGCCTATCTGACCCGGCAAGGGCGATCCGGGTTGCGGGATGCGGTGCGCTTCATCCTGCAGCAGGGCCTCGCGCTGTCCATGGCTGCGAGCGTCAACGCACACGGGTCTGCATCGTGACTGCATAACGTCGCCGCCGCGCGCGTTAGCTGGTTGTGGCGTGGCATTTCCCGGGGGTCATCATGCGAGACAAGAAACTTTCCGCGTATCAGGCCAAGCGAGATTTCTCCCGCACCTCGGAACCGAGCGGCGATGCCGAGCCGCAACAAGGTGGGCGGTTGCGGTTCGTGATCCAGAAGCACGCTGCCACGCGACTGCACTACGATCTGCGGCTGGAGCTAGATGGGGTGTTCAAGTCCTGGGCGGTGACGCGAGGCCCGTCGCTCGACCCGCATGACAAGCGCCTGGCAGTCGAGGTGGAGGACCATCCGCTCGATTATGGTGACTTCGAGGGCACTATTCCCAAAGGCCAGTATGGCGGCGGTACCGTCCAGCTATGGGACCGTGGCTATTGGGCGCCGCAGGGCATGACGGCGGAGGAGGGGTTGGACTCCGGGGACCTGAAGTTCACCCTGGAGGGGGAGCATTTGCACGGCAGTTGGGTGCTGGTGCGGATCAAGAATTGGAGCGGCGGTAAACGGACCAATTGGCTGCTGATCAAGCACCGCGACGAGTTCGCGCATGAGGGCGACAATGATGCCCTGTTGGTGGACGATCGATCGGTCGCGTCCGGGCGCCCGATGGGCGATATCGAGGCGGGGAAGGGGCGCGCGCCGACGCCGTTCATGGTGCCGGACGGCAAGGCCGCCGTCGCGAAGGATGCGGTGTGGGACTCCAATGTCGGTCTGGCGCCCACGCTGCGCGCTGATGGCAAGACAGGATCCAAGGTGAAGACAGCAACCAAGGCGAAGCCGGCATCCGTTGTCGCGTTGCCGGATTTTATCGAGCCGCAACTTTGTCATTTGGTGGACCGGCCGCCGAGCGAGGCGGGTTGGGTGCACGAGGTCAAGTTCGACGGGTATCGCGTGCAGGCCCGGGTCAGCGATGGCGAAGTGGTTCTGCGCACCCGCAAGGGGCTGGATTGGACGGCCAAGTTCCAGGCGATCGCAGATGCCTGCGCCGGGCTGCAGAACGCGATCATCGATGGTGAAATCGTGGCACTCGATGCGAATGGCGCCCCGGATTTCGCCGCGTTGCAGGCGGCGATATCCGAAGGAAACACCAAAGACCTCGTGTTCTTCGTGTTCGACATGCTGTTTGCGGCTGCAGAGGATCTTCGTAGCCTGCCGTTGTTCGAGCGCAAGCATCGCTTGGCGGCGGCGGTGGCGGACTTGCCGGGCAAGGGCGGCCCGTTGCTGCGCTATGTCGACCATTTCGAGACTGGCGGCGATGCCGTCCTGCTGTCTGCGTGCAAGCTGTCGCTGGAGGGAATCGTCTCGAAGCAGGCGGACGCGCCCTATCGCTCCGGCCGCACGAATAGCTGGACCAAGGCCAAATGCCGCGCCGGGCACGAGGTCGTCATCGGGGCGTGGACCGATACCGGGGGCAGGTTCCGCTCGCTGATCGTGGGGGTCCATCGCGGCTCGCACTTCATTCATGTCGGCCGGGTCGGGACGGGGTTTGGCGGGGCAAAAATCGATCGGCTGGTTGCGCGGCTGAAGGCGGTTGCCAGCGCGAAAAGCCCATTCACCGGCCCGGGTGCGCCACGATCGGCCTCCAACATCCATTGGGTTCGGCCGGAATTGGTGGCCGAGATCGAGTTCGCCGGCTGGACCGGCACCGGCATGGTTCGCCAAGCCGCGTTCAAGGGTTTGCGCGAGGATAAGCCGGCGGCGGAGGTCGAGGCCGAAACCCCCGCCCCGGCGGCAACGACGGAGATCGCCAAGCCGCCAAGAAAGATCGTCATCGCCGTCCCGAAGGCCGGGCAGAACGCGAAGGGGGCGGCGAGCACCACCGAGGTCATGGGCGTGCCGATTTCACGCCCGGACAAGGTGATGTGGCCGGAGGCAGCCAGTGACGGCACGCCGGTGACCAAGCTGGATCTGGCGCGGTATTACGAGGCAGTGGGCCCGTGGCTGATCAAGCACCTGCAGGGCCGGCCGTGCTCGATCATTCGAACGCCCGATGGGGTGGGCGGCGAGACGTTCTTTCAACGCCACGCGATGCCGGGTTCGTCCAATCTGCTCGAATTGGTGAGCGTATCCGGCGACCGGAAACCCTATATCGAGATCGACCGGGTGGAGGGTTTGGCGGCCGTGGCGCAGGTCGCGGCGCTGGAGTTGCATCCGTGGAACTGCGATCCGTTTCATTACGAGGTGCCGGGCCGATTGGTGTTCGACCTAGACCCGGCGCCAGACGTTGCGTTCGCGACAGTGATCGCCGCGGCGATCGAGGTGCGCGACCTGCTGAAGCGGCTCGGCCTGGTCAGTTTCTGCAAGACGACGGGCGGTAAAGGCCTGCACATCGTCACGCCGCTGGCGCGCACGAAGCAGAACAATCCGAGTTGGGCGGAGGCGAAGGCGTTTGCCCATGCGGTTTGCAAGGTCATGGCGGATGCGGCGCCGGACCGGTACGTGATCAACATGGCGAAGAAGCTGCGGACGGGGAAAATCTTCCTCGACTATCTGCGCAACGACCGCATGGCGACGGCGGTCGCGCCATTGTCGCCGCGTGGAAGGCCGGGGGCGCCCGTGTCCATGCCGGTGACGTGGGCGCAGGTGAAGCCCGGTCTGGATCCGATGAACTACACGATCCGCTCGGTCCCGGGATTGCTGAAAAAGACCAAGGCCTGGGCGGAGTATTGCGAGTCGGAGCAGCCCTTGGCGGATGCGATCAAACGGTTAAGTGCGTGATGGCAGTGCAACGCGCCGGGTCGGACCGGTAGTTACGGGCCGCCCGCGCCGCCCTGGCTATTTCGCGACGCTGCGCACGGCCTCCGCCAGGCCGCGCACCTGGTCCAGCACCAGCTGCACGCTGTTGGCGGCGGCCCGGCCCTCGGGGTCGAGGCTGGCGGCCAGCGTGTCGATCAGCGCCGATGCGACGACCACGGCGTCGGCGGCGCGCGCGGCCTCCGCCGCCTGGGCGGGGGTGCGGATGCCGAAGCCGATGGCGATGGGCAGGTCCGTTGCCCGGCGCACCCGCGGGATCGCTGCCGCCAGGTGTTCGGCGGTGGCAGTGCGGGTGCCGGTGATGCCGGCGATGCTGACGTAATAGACGAAGCCGGAACTGCCGTTGAGTACCTGGGGCAGGCGGGCATCGTCGGTGGTGGGCGCTACCAGGCGGATGATGTCCAGGGCGTTGGCAGCGGCGGCGCCCGCCAGCCAATCGGCTTCCTCGCTCGGCAGGTCGACTACGATCAGGCCGTCCACGCCGGCCTTGGCGGCATCGGCGCAGAACTTGTCGGCGCCGTAGGACAGGATGGGGTTTAGGTAGCCCATCAGGATCACCGGGGTGTCGGCGTCGTGGGTGCGGAAGTCGGACACCATCGTCAGGGTCTTGGGCAGGGTGGCGCCGGCCTTCAGGCCGCGCAGGCCGGCGGTCTGGATGGTGGGGCCGTCGGCCATGGGGTCGGTGAAGGGCATCCCGATCTCGATCAGGTCGGCACCGGCGCCGGGCATGCCGTGCAGGATGGCGGTGCTGGTGGCGAGGTCCGGATCGTAGGCTTCCAGGAACGGGATGAAGGCGCCCCGGCCCTCGGTCTTCAGCTTGGAGAAACGGGCGGCAATGCGGCTCATAGCTTGACGCCCAAATGCTCGGCGACGGCGAAGATGTCTTTGTCCCCGCGTCCGCACATGTTCATCAACACGATGTCGTCCTTGGGCATGGTGGGCGCGATCTTGGTCACATGCGCCAGGGCGTGGGCCGGTTCCAGGGCGGGGATGATCCCCTCCGCCCGGCAGCAGAGCTGGAAGGCGTCCAGCGCCTCCTGGTCGGTGGCGGCGGTGTATTCGACGCGGCCGATTTCGTGCAGCCAGGAATGTTCGGGGCCGATGCCGGGGTAGTCCAACCCGGCGCTGATGCTGTGCGCCTCGGTGATCTGGCCGTCATCGTCCTGCAGCAGGTAGGTGCGGTTGCCGTGCAGCACGCCGGGTCGGCCGCGGGAGAGGCTGGCGGCGTGTTGGTTGGTATCGAGGCCGCGGCCGGCGGCCTCGACACCCATCAGGCGCACGTCGGGATCGTCCAGGAAGGGGTGGAACAGGCCCATGGCGTTGGACCCGCCGCCGATCGCGGCGACGGCGATGGTGGGGAGGCGGCCCTCGGCGGCCAGCATCTGGGCGCGGGCTTCGGTGCCGATGATGGACTGGAAGTCGCGCACCATGGCCGGGTAGGGATGGGGGCCGGCGACGGTGCCGATGAGGTAGTAGGTGTCGTCCACATTGGCGACCCAGTCGCGCATGGCGTCGTTCATCGCGTCCTTCAGCGTGCCAGCGCCGGAGCTGACGGGCACGACTTCGGCACCCAGCAGTTTCATGCGGAACACGTTGGGGGCCTGACGTTCGACGTCGGTGGTGCCCATGTAGACGGTGCAGGGCAGGCCAAACAGGGCGCAGACGGTGGCGGTGGCGACGCCGTGCTGGCCCGCGCCGGTTTCCGCGATGATTCGTGTCTTGCCCATGCGGTTGGCGAGCAGGATCTGCCCCATGCAGTTGTTAATCTTGTGTGAACCCGTGTGGTTCAACTCGTCCCGCTTGAAGTAGACTTTTGCGCCGCCGAGCTGTTTGGTGAGGCGTTCGGCGAACCAGAGCGGGCTAGGGCGCCCCACGTAATCGCGCAGATACCGGTCGAGCTCCAACTGGAAGCCGGGGTCGCGCTTGGCGGCCTCGTATGCGGCCTCCACCGACAGGACCAGCGGCATCAAGGTTTCGGCCACGAAGCGGCCGCCGAAGCCGCCGAACCGGCCGCGGCCATCGGGGCCGGAGCGCAGGGTGTTGGGGCGTTCTGTGGGTGACATGGTCAAGGGGCTCTCCGTTCGCCCGGCGGACATAGCGCAGCGCGTGACACAGGCCAAACGCCGGGTTGTCCTGATTGCGGAGGGGCACGTATATCTCCGGCGCATTTCAGAGGGCGGCCCGTCGATGCTGTATGCCAATAGTGGTACTTCGCCACGCGAGACGCTGCAGGATAGCCCACATGTCGCCTCCGACGCGGTCTGGCTGGACCTCGTCAGCCCGACCGAATCCGAGCGGGGGGTGGCCGAGCGGATCACCGGGCTGCGGATCCCGTCCCGGGAGGATTTGACGGAGATCGAAAGCTCCAGCCGGATCTACACCGAAGAGGGGGTGATCTACCTGTCGATGCCCTATAGCTACTGGGGCGCCGACGAGCGGTCGCACATCACACCCGTCGGCTTCGTGCTGGCGGAGAAGCATCTGCTAACCGTGCGGTACGAGGAATTGCCGGCCTTCGACACCTTTACCGAGAAGTTCTCCCATAGCGGCCTGCACGGCAGTGCCGAGATCTTCGTGGGCCTGCTGGAGGGGATCGTGGACCGGGTGGCCGACGTGCTGGAGCGTGTGGCGGCGGAACTGGATACGTTGTCGAAATCGACGTTCAAGAGCGAGGATTTGACCACCAAGCGCAGCCTGCGCCGGGCCGACCGGGAACTGCGCAATACGCTGACCCAGGTAGGCAAATGCGGCGACACGCTGGGCAATCTGCGGGACACCGTGCTGGCGATCGGGCGCATCGCGACGTTCGCCCAGCAGGCCTGCGCCGAGTGGGCCAAGCCGAACCTGCGCGACCGTTTGACGACGCTGCGGCAGGACGTCGCGTCGCTGAACGATTACGACCAGCAGTTGAACGGCAAGGTGAGCTTTCTGCTGGATGCGGTGCTGGGGTTCATCAATATCGAGCAGAATAACGGCGTGAAGGTGCTGACCGTGGTGTCCGTGGTCGGCATCCCGCCCACCTTCGTCGTTGGTCTGTATGGCATGAACTTCAAGGACATGCCGGAACTGGGGTGGGAGCACGGCTACATGTTCGGCTGGGCGATGATCCTGGTGAGCGTGGTGATCCCGCTGGTTTGGTTCCGGGTGAAGGGCTGGATCTGAGTCCCATTCCCGACCGCCTCTGTCAGGGGTGGAGATGGGTTCACCAGGTCCGGTAGGCGCCGGACGCGGTCGCTATGACGGCAAGGCCGGCGATGATGATGGTGGCCCACACCTGGACCTTGAACCGCTGATCATCCATCGCACTGTCTTTGATGCCATCGCACTGTCTCTGATGTAGGCGTCCCAGCGCGTTTTGGCGCGGCAGCAGATACCTCGCGGGTATGGGGCGTCGGCTGTTTCCAGGGTCTCCTCGCGATCATCGGACGCTTACGGCTTGGCGAATGGGGGCGATTGGCCGACGATGGGGCAATCATTGGAGGAAATAGCCTATGGCGCGGCGTGGCATGCAGTTCGGTATCTTCCTGGCACCCTTTCACCGCCGCGGCGACAACCCGACGCTCGCCATCAGTCGCGACCTGGAAATGGTCGAGCTATTGGATAGGCTGGGCTACGACGAGGCCTGGATCGGCGAGCACCATTCCGCCGGGTGGGAGATCATCGCGTCGCCCGAGTTGATGATCGCGGCGGCGGCGGAGCGGACGAAGCACATCCGCATCGGCTCCGGCGTGACCAGCCTGCCGTATCACCATCCGTTCCTGGTGGCGCAGCGCTTCGTGCAGTTGGACCACATGACCCGCGGCCGGGCGATGCTGGGCTGCGGCCCGGGGGCGTTGGTGTCGGACGCGTATATGCTGGGCATCGACCCGGCGACGCAGCGCCGCCGGATGGAGGAGTCGCTGGAGGCGATCATGGCGCTGCTGGCCTGCGACGGTCCGGTGACGCGCAAGACCGATTGGTTCGAGATGTACGAGGCACGGCTGCACCTGCGCCCGTATAGCGAGCCGCATTTTCCCATCTCGGTAGCCAGCACGCTGACCCCGTCCGGTCCGGTGACGGCGGGGCGCAACGGGGTGGGGATCTTGTCGCTGGGCGCGGGGATGCCGGGCGGCCCGGCGGCAATCGCCGGGCAGTGGCGGATTGCGGAGGAGGAGGCGGCCAAGGTCGGCAAGACCATGGACCGCAAGAACTGGCGCATGGTGATGAACGTCCACGTCGCCGCCACGGACGAGCAGGCGATGGAAGACGTGCGCGTCGGCGAGCGGCTGGAGACGGTGACGTATTTCGAGGACGCGCTGGGCCGCCCGCCGGGCCGGTCGGAAGATCCGCTGACGGACGGGATCAAGGCCGGCACCACGCTCGTCGGCTCCCCCGACACGGTGGCGCGTGGCATCCAGAACCTGGTGAAGCACAGCGATGGCGGCTTCGGCGGCTTTCTGTTCCGCGCCCATGACTGGGCCGACCGGGAGCAGACCTGGCGCAGCTACGAGTTGTTCGCCCGTTATGTGGCGCCGCGGTTCCAGCAATCGCTCGATACGGTGGCGGGGTCACAGGATTGGGTGGTGGAGAATCGCAAGACCATCTTCGGGCCGAACGTGGAGGCGCTGCGCAAGGCGTTCACCGACGCCGGACGCGCGCCGCCGGCGGGGTTCGACGCCCGGGCCAGCGGGGCGCGGGACGCGTAGCGGTCGCGGCCGGCACCTACGCCGCGACGGCTGCCGCGGCCAGGCGGGCTTCCGCCGCGGCAACGTAGGTCGGGTCGATCTCGATGCCGATCCCGTGCGCGCCTTCCGCTAGCGCCGCCAGCAAGGTGGTGCCGGCACCGGCGAAGGGGTCCAGCACGGTGGCGCCGGGCTTGCCGTGCAGGCGGATGCACCAGCGCGGCAGGTCCAGCGGGTAGGTGCCGGGGTGATTGAACTTCTCCGCCTTGGCCTGGACGGTCTTGTAGGGGATGAACCAGGTATCGCCGCGGCAGCGTTTGTCCTGGGCGTGGCCGCGCCGGGCGATGTTGGATTTGTCGCTGAACGGCACGCCGATCGCCAACCGGTCCAGCTTCACCTCGCCGGTCTGGGTCAGATGAAACACGTGTTCGTGGTTGCGGTTGAGGAAGCGTGTGCCGCCGGTCGGCTTGTTGTGCCCGACCGCGCCGGTGGCGCCCGTGGCGATCGATTTCACCCATACCACGTGGTTTTGCAGCACGAAGTGGCGCCGCAGCCGCACAATCAGCTCGAACGGCAGCCAGGGCTGGGTGGATGACCCGGCGATGTTGAGGAAGAACGAGCCGTCCGGCCGCATGACCCGGCGTAGCGCCAGGGACACCTGTTCCATCCAGTCGAGGTAATCCGCCTCGGCCTTGGTGTCCTGATAGCGCCCGTAGGCGATCCCCAGGTTATAAGGGGGGGACGTGACCACGACGTCGACCGATCCGGCAGGCATCTGCCCGAGCACCGTCAGGCAGTCTCCGCAATGCAGCACGCCAGCCGACCGCGAGGCGTCAGGCGGATCGGGCGTGGGCTAGTCGCCAGGCCGGGCCGGGGTGCGCCAGGTTGCGGACGAAGCTCCAATCATCACGAAGCTCCATCACGGCGTCGGCGCCGGAGACGTGCTTGCCGTCGCGGTCCAGGGTCTGGCTGATTTGGTCGGACACGAAGCGGACGGTGATCTCGGCCTCGCTGCCCTGGAGGGTCGCGGCCTCGATCGTGGCCTGGTGGATGGAGCGGATTTCGCTGGTTTGCGTCTCGCCGGCTTCCTCGCGCGTTTTGATCGCCCCTTCGAAGATGGCGAAGGTCTCGTCCGTCAGCAGCGGGCGCAGGGCGGCAGCGTTGCCGGCGGCGAACTCGGTCACGATCAGGCGAAAAGCGGCTTCGGCGCCGTTCAGGAAATGCTCGGCGTCGAAGCTGCCATCGACCCGGCGCATCTGCGCCAGGGTCTGGCCGAGGGGGGAGGCAGTATCCGGCATCGGGCGGGTGGGGACGACCACCGGCTCGGCCGTGCCGTCGATGACCGGGCCGGACGGGCGGCTGCCCACCGGGCGTGCGGCACCCTGGTTCGGCTCGAACCCGTCGCGACGGCCTAGGATGCCGCGCAAGCGCAGCACCAGAAAGGCTGCGACCATGCCAAGCAGCACCAGATCGATCGGAAACCCGCCTGCACCCATAACAACCCACTCCTACAGCGCCACAGATAGGGCTCCGCGGGCCCATCCACAACGCCGACCGTTTCATCCGGCGAGATTGTGAGCCCACCGGCCGCGCGAGGGGCGGTGACACTGCACGATTGCCCGCCGGGCCGCGGAAGGCTAGGGGGTAGCCGCATGATCCTGCTGCGTCACGGCCAGAGCGAGTTCAATCTCCACTTCACCGCCACCCGGAAGGATCCGGGGATCGAGGACCCGCGGCTGACCCCGCTGGGCCACGAACAGGCGGAACAGGCGGCGGAGGCGCTGTTCCAGGCGGGGATCCGGCGGATCATCGCGTCGCCCTATACGCGCGCGCTGCAAACCGCGGCGCCGCTGGCCAATCGGCTGGGGCTGCCGGTGCTGGTGGATACGGTGGTGCGGGAGCGCTATGCCTTCGTCTGCGACGTCGGCAGCCGGGTCGCCGATCTGCAGCAAACCTGGCCCGGGCATGATTTTTCCGCGATCGATGACGTGTGGTGGCCGACCGAGGCGGAGCCCGAGGCAAGCGTGGTGGCGCGCGCAGCGAATTTTCGTGCCGAAATGGCCGCGCATCCGGACTGGCAGGACACTCTGGTGGTCAGCCATTGGGGGTTCATCATGGCCCTGACGGGTAAAAGCGTCACCAACGGCCAGTGGCTGCGCGTTAACCCCACGGAGCCCGCCCCG
>NZ_LMUY01000145.1:28057-44735 GCF_009765685.1 Acidisphaera sp. L21
CCCCCAAGCCGCTGGACCGCAGGCCGGGCCGCCGCTGGTGGTCAACATCCAGTTCGTGAAGGACCTGTCCTTCGAAGTGCCGGGCGCACCGGAGATCTTCTCGAGCCTGCGTGCACAGCCGAACGTGCAGATCAACCTGGACGTTCAGGCCCGCCGCATCCAGGACGGGCAGAGCGTGTTCGAGGTCGTTCTGGTGGTGCGTGCCGAGGCCACCGAGGGGCCGGCTGCCGAGGGCCAGACGGATGGCCAGCCCGGCCGCCCGGTGTTCATCTGCGAACTGTCCTATGCCGGCATCTTCACTCTGACGGGCATCCCGGACAACTCGATCGAGCCGGTGCTGCTGATCGAGTGCCCGCGCCTGCTGTTCCCGTTCGCCCGCAACATCCTGTCGGACGTGACGCGCGATGGCGGCTTCCCGCCCGTGCTGCTGCAGCCGATCGACTTCGTGGCGCTGTGGCAGGCCCGCAAGCAGAACGGCGCGGCGCCGGTCGTCGCCTAGCCAGTGACTGCCCCTCCCGCGATCGGGAGGGGTTTATTCTACCAGCCAGACTGGCTCCTTCAGCCGGGTGACGAAGGCCTGGTGGGCCAGGATCTCGGCCGGGGTTGGCAGGATCAGGCGGGGCACGCGGGTGGCGCTGGCGTGGTAGGTGACGGTTGGCATGGTCTGGCCGTCTTCGCTCGCCAGGGAGAGGCCGCGCTGCCGGCCACCCGTCAGCTCGATATAGACGTCCGCCAGCAGCCGGCAGTCCAGCAGGGCGTTGTGGCTGGTGCGCTCCGTCAGATCGATCCCGAAGCGGCGGCATAGCGCGTCCAGGCTGTTGGGTAGGCCGGGGAAGCGCGTGCGCGCCATGTCCAGCGTGTCGATCTTGCGGGAGAGGTGCACGAGGTCGCGGCCGGCACGGGCGAGTTCGGCGTTGATGAAGCCGAAGTCGAAGCTGGCGTTATGGGCCACCAGCGGCGCGTCCCCGATGAACGCCAGCAACTCGTCGGCGATGTCGGCAAATTTCGGTTTGCCTTGCAGATCGGCGCGGGTGAGGCCGTGGACCCGGCTGGCATCGGCGTCGATGTCGCGCTCCGGGTCGATCAGGCGATGGAAGGTGACGCCGGTCGGCAGGTCGCGCACCAGTTCCAGGCAAGCGATCTCGATCATCCGGTCCCCGGTGAGCGGGTCGAGCCCGGTGGTTTCCGTGTCGAACAGGATGGAGCGGCTCATGGCCGCAGCGACCGGATGAGGCGGTGCAGCGGGCGGAGCGCGGTGTTGCGGGACAGGCCTGTGCGGACGACGACATCGGCCAGGCGGCGCTTTTGCGAATCGGGCATCTGGCGGGCGATGATAGACTGAATCTGCGCCTCCGTCATGCCGCGGCGGCGGCGCACCCGCACCATCTGCAGCGCATACGGGGCGGATACGACGACGACCAGGTCCACGCGCTTTTGCCCGCCGGTTTCCAGCAGGAGCGGGATGTCCAGCACCGCGGCGGGTGCGCCGGTGCGGCGGGCATGGGTGAGGAAGGCGCGTTCCATGCGGCGGACGCGCGGGTGGATGATCGCCTCCAGCCGCTTGATGGCGGCCTCGTTGCCGACGACGGCGGTGCGTAAGCGGGCGCGGTCCAGCACGTCATCCACCACCGTGCCGGGGAATGCCGCGGCGATGGCGGGCAGGGCGGCGCCGCCCTGGGCTTGCAGGCGGTGGACCGCGGCGTCGGCATCGAACACTGGGATATGGGCGCGCCGGAACGCGTTGGCCGCTGTGGATTTGCCCATGCCGATCCCGCCCGTGAGGCCGATGATTTTCAAGACGACCCCCCGTCGGCGCGCGACAGTCCCAGCGATATTCTCATGGGTCTGACAGACCATGCTGGCATTCACCGGGCAAGCACGTGCAGGCTGAAACCGTCATCGAACTGTCGTTGTTCGTCCACGATCCCTGCCCTAGATGATCGCGCTCATGTTACCAATACAGCCCATCGGCGGAGCAGAGCTGACGCTGCGTGGCCTGGCCAAGCACTGGCCCGGGGGACGCGCGCTGGACCATGTCAGCATCACCGTCGGCGCCGGGAAGTTCGCGGTGCTGCTGGGGCCGTCGGGTTGCGGCAAGACCACGTGTTTGCGCATCGCCGCCGGGTTGGAGCAGCCGGATGCAGGCGCGGTGCTGATCGGCGGCCGTGACGTGACGCATTTGCCGCCGGCGGCGCGGGGCGTGGCGATGGTGTTCCAATCCTACGCGCTGTTCCCGCATCTGAGCGTGGCGGAAAACGTCGTGTTCGGACTGCGCGCCCGCGGCGTGCCGAAGGCCGAACGGGCAAAGCGATTGGCCGAGGCTGCGGCGATGCTGGGGCTGGACAAGTTGCTGGATCGGCGGCCGGGCCAGCTGTCCGGCGGGCAGCAGCAGCGTGTGGCCTTGGGTCGGGCGGTGGTGGCGCAGGCGCGGATCTGTTTGATGGACGAGCCGCTGTCGAATTTGGACGCGCAATTGCGGGCGGATATGCGGCGCGAGATCCTGCAGCTGCAGCGCCGGCTGGGCATGACCATGCTGTACGTGACGCACGACCAGACGGAGGCGATGGCGATGGCCGACCAGGTCATCCTGCTGCGCGCCGGGCATGTGGAACAGGATGCCGCGCCGGCCGAACTGTATGCCCACCCGGCGACGCGATTTGCCGCCAGTTTCATTGGGACGCCGCCGATGAATCTGCTGCCGGCGGGCGCGCTGGGGCCAGCACCGGCGCGCGCCGAAACCGTCGGCATCCGGCCGGAGGCGGTGCGGTTGGAGCGCGGTGGTTTGCCGGTGCGGGTCGAGCACGTGGAATATTTGGGCGCCGACACGAACCTGACGCTGTCGCTGGCGGGCGCGCGATTGGTGGCGCGGGTGCCGGGCCAGGTGGCGCTGCTGGCAGGGGCGGACGCGACCATCGGCTTCGACCCCGCCGCATTGCATTTCTTCGACCCTGCCGGGCTCCGGCTTCACATCGAAACTGAAAAGGCCTTCGCATGACGCTCCCCCGCCGCCTGCTGCTTGCCAGCGGGCTTGCCGCGCCGTTCGTGGCGCGCGCGCAATCGGCGACCACGATCGACTTCCTGTTTCCGGTCGCGGTGGGCGGCCCGATCACCAAGATGATCGACGGCTACGCCCGCGCGTTCGAGGCGGAGCATGCCGGGATCAAGGTCAACCCGGTGTATGCCGGCAGCTATACCGACACGCTGACCAAGGCGCAGACGGCGGCGAAGGCCGGGCAGGCGCCGACCATGGCGGTGCTGTTGTCGACCGACGCCTATACGTTGATCGATGACGAGCTGATCGTGCCGTTTGACCAGGCGGGCGACACCAAGGCGTGGCTGGCCAGTTTCTACCCGGCGTTCCTGCGCAACACGCAGATCGATGGCCACGAGTGGGGCGTGCCGTTCCAACGCTCCACCATCGTGCTGTATTACAATAAGGATTTGTTCAAGGAGGTCGGGCTGGACCCGACGCAGGGACCGGCGACCTGGGCCGCGCATGCCGAGGCGGCGGTGAAGCTGTCGAAGAAGGATGCGCGCTGGGGCACGGCTATCCCGGCGACAGGATTCACCTATTGGCTGTTCCAGGCGCTGGTGGCGGAGGCCGGTGGCTCGCTGGCCAACGCGAACGGTACGGAAGTGACCTACGACACGCCGGCCAGCCGCAAGGCTCTGGCGTATTGGCTGAGCCTGCAGAAATCCGGCGCGACGCCGCCGGGGTTGGTGGAGTGGGGCACGACGCCGCGCGACTTCCTGGAGGGGCGGGCGGCGATGATCTGGACCACCACCGGCAATCTGTCGAACATCAAGACCAACGCGAAATTCCCGTTCGGCGTGGCGATGCTGCCTGCCGATGAGACGCGCGGCAGCCCGACCGGCGGCGGCAATTTCTATTTGTTCAAGGCCGCCAGCGCGGCGCAGCGCACCGCCAGCCTGACCTTTCTGCAATGGATCACCAGCCCCGAGCGCGCCGCGCAATGGGGCGTGGATACCGGCTACGTCGCAACCCGCCCCGATGCCTGGGAGACACCTGCCATGAAGGCCTATGTCGCTGGATTCCCCGCCGCTGCCGTGGCGCGCGATCAACTGGAGTATGCCGTGCCGGAACTGTCCACCCACGACAACCAGCGCGTGACCGAGCCGCTGAACAACGCGCTGCAAGCGGCGTTGACCGGGCGCAAGGAGCCGAATGCGGCGCTGGCGGAGGCGCAAGCCACGAGCAGCCGTCTGCTGCGGGGGTTCAAGTGATGCTGGGTCGCCGGGCTCTTTTGGGCGCGCTGCCGGTGTTGGCGGCGCCTGCGATCGTGCGGGCGCAGACCGCGCAGTCACTGACGTTCTATTATCCGATCGCCGTTGGCGGGCCGCTGCAGGCGGTGATGGATGGGTATTGCGCAGATTACAAGAAAGAGACCGGCGTCACCGTGAACCCGGTCTATGCCGGCAATTACGGTGACGCGCTGACCAAGGCGCAGACGGCGATCAAGGCCGGGCAGGGGCCGCATTTCGCGGTGCTGCTGGCCGCCGAGATGCACAGCCTGCAGGATGCCGACATCCTGGTGAGCCTGGACGAGATCGGGCTGGATGCGGATGGCAAGAAATGGGTCGACAGCTTCTACCCGGCGTTCATGGCGAACAGCCATGTGGGCGGCAAGACCTGGTCGGTGCCGTTCCAGCGCTCCACCTTGATCGCGTATTACAACAAGCAGGCCTTCAGCGAGGCCGGGTTGGACCCTGAGGCGTTTCCGAAGGATTGGGCGGGGATGTCAAAGGCGGCGCAGACGTTGACCAAGCAAGACGGCAGCGGCCGGGTGACGCGCTGGGGCATCAAGATCGCGGGTGATCTTGGCAATGCGCAATGGACGTTCGGCGCGCTGGCCAATCAGGTCGGTCAGAAGCTGATGAACGAGGCCGGCACCGAAACCTATTTCGACGCGCCGAAGACGGTGGAAGCGCTGACCTATTGGCGCGACCTGGCGCCGCGCGGGACGCCGCCGGGGATTTCGGCGTGGCCGGTGCTGTCGCCGGATTTCCTCGAGGGCAATACCGCGATCATCTGGCACACGACGGGCAACCTCACCAATTTGCGGGGCAAGGCGAAGTTCCCGTTCGGGGTGGCCGGGGTGCCGGGTAAGGATTCGCCTCATACCGTGGTGGGCGGCGGCAATCTGTATTTCTTCAAGCACGCGAGCGCGGCCGAGCGGACGGCCAGCCTGCGGTTCGCCCAGTGGATCAGCGCGCCGGAGCGGGCGGCGGATTGGTCGATCAAGACCGGGTATATTGCGAGCAGCCCGGCGGCTTATGATACGCCGGCGTTGAAGCAATACGTGGCCGGGTTCCCCGCCGCGGCGGTGGCGCGGGACTTCCTGCCGGTGGCGACGGGGGAGCTGTCGACGTTCGAGAACCAACGGATCCAGAAGGTGCTGACCGACCAGATCCAGGCGGTGCTGAACGGGCAGAAGGAGCCCGGCCCGGCGTTGGCCGATGCGCAGCGCGAGTCTACGCGGGTGCTGCGCCAATTCCTGTAATGCGGCGGGAGACGGTCCATGCGTGGCTGCTGCTGACACCGGCGCTTGCCCTGTTGGTGGCGTTCACGCATTGGCCGGCGGTGGCGACACTTTGGGACAGCCTATCGTCGACACCGCGTGGTGCCCGCCCGGCGCATTGGGTCGGGTTGGCCAATTTCGCGGCGCTGATGGACGACCCGGTGTTCTTCCAGGCGCTGTGGAACAATTTCATCTACGCCATCGCCACCATCCCGGTGTCGGTGGTGCTCGCCCTGGCGATGGCGCTGGCGGTGAACCGGGCGATCCCGGGGCGGGCGGCGCTGCGGATGGCGTTCTTTCTGCCGACGATGCTGCCGATGATCGCCATCGCGAATATCTGGCTGTTCTTCTACACGCCGGATTATGGGTTGTTGGACCAGGTGCTGGGGGCGCTGGGGTTCGGCCGGCATAATTGGCTGGGCGACCCGGCGCTGGCCTTGCCGTCGCTGATCGCGGTGGCGGTGTGGAAGGAGGCCGGGTTCTTCATGATCTTCTACCTGGCCGCGCTGCAATCCCTGCCGCCGGTGCTGCGGGAGGCGGGGGCGTTGGAGGGGGCGAGCGATTGGTATTACCTACGCCGGGTGACGCTGCCGTTGCTGATGCCGACGACGTTGTTCGTGCTGGTGAATGCGGTGGTGAATGCGTTCCGGCTGGTGGACCATGTGGTGGTGATGACGCATGGCGGGCCGGATAACGCCACCAATCTGCTGCTGTACTATATCTACGAAACCGGGTTTCGCTTCATGGACACGGCGACCGCGGCGGCGTTGACGGTGGTGTTGCTGGTGATCTTGGGCGCGCTGGCCGGGTTCCAATTCGGGGTGCTGGGGCGCCGGGTATACTACCGGTGAAGACCAACTGGGTGTTGACGGCAGCGTCCTGGCTGCTCGGGTTTCTGTGGGTGATGCCGCTGCTGTATGCGCTGTGGGCGGCGATCCATCCGTCGGAATACGCGACGCATCTGAGCCTGCTGGCGCCGTGGACGGGGCATAATTTCGCCGTCGCCTGGGCCGCGGCGCCATTCCCGCGATACTTGCTGAACACCTTCATCTTGGTCACGCTGGTGTTGGTGGCGCAGTTCGTGCTGTGCACCCCGGCAGCCTACGCCTTTGCCCGCATGCGCTTCCCCGGGCGGGAGGTGGTGTTCGCGATCGTGCTGCTGCAACTGATGGTGATGCCGGATGTGCTGCTGGTGGCGAACTATACCAGTCTGGCGCATCTCGGCCTGGTCGATAGCATCCTTGGGATTGCGCTGCCGTACTTAGGCTCCGCCTTCGGGATATTCCTGCTGCGGCAAACCTTTCGTCAGGTGCCGCAGGAGTTGGATGACGCGGCGCGGCTGGAGGGCTCGGGCCTGCTGGCGATCATCTGGCGGGTGTATGTGCCGTTGGCCCGGCCGACCTACGTGGCGTACGGGCTGGTGTCGGTCAGCTACCATTGGAACAATTTCCTTTGGCCGCTCATCGTCACCAACTCGGTGAGCACCCGGCCGCTGACGGTGGGATTGTCGGTGTTCGCCTCGACCGACCAGGGGGTGGATTGGTCGGTGATCTCGGCCGCGACGCTGATGACGTCGGCGCCCTTGCTGCTTGCGTTCCTGCTGTTTCAGCGGCAGTTCGTACAGAGTTTCATGCGGGCGGGAATACGATGAGTGCATTGCAGCGTCGCTTCGATGTCGCGTTGGACGCGGCGGCCAGGGCGGCTGTGCTGGCGACGTCCATGCAATCGCCACCGGGGGCGAGCGTCGGCACCCTGAAGGGCGCGCAGGATTGGCTGACCGAGGCGGATGGCGCGGTGGAGCGGTTCCTGTCCGGCGCAATGGCGGAAGCCTTTCCGGAAGACGGTTTCCAAGGTGAAGAGGCGGGTGCGGCCCGGCAGGGTGCGCTGCGCTGGGTGGTCGACCCGATCGACGGCACAAGCAACTACGCGCGCGGCGCCAATCGGTGGTGCGTCTCGCTGGGCTTGCTGGACGGGACCACGCCGGTGCTGGGCGTGCTGGTGGCGCCGGGTCTGGGAGAGACCTATGCCGCCCTGGCCGGGCATGGGGCGACGCTGAACGGCAAGCCGATCCGTGCGGCGGCCACGACCGATCTGTCGCGCGCGATCGTCGAGTGCGGGTGGTCGCCGCGGATTCCGACATCCGATTACCTCGCCATGTGCACGCGGGTGTTGGGGCAGGGCGCGATGCTGCGGGCCGGCGGCTCGGGCGCGTTGGGGCTGGCGGAGGTCGCGGCCGGGCGGATCGATGGCTACGTGGAGCGGCACATCAATCTGTGGGATGTCGCGGCGGCGTTGGCGGTGCTGGCGGAGGCCGGGGCCGATGTCAGCGACTTCCTGGGCGGGGACGGCCTGGTGGCGGGCAATCCCATCCTGGCGGCGGCGCCCGGCGTTGCGGAGGCGTTGCGTATCGCTGCGGACTTGCCCAAATAGGGGTGCGCGACCGGGCTGCCGACCCGATCCTGGCTGGAAAATAGCCTGCTTGGTGGCGGAAACTGGTTCGTTTTGAAGGCCTTAAGGTTGACGCCCCTCCTGCCCTCTGGCAGCGTCGGCCTCTATGCGACGGGATGCCACATGACGAAATCCGAGCTGATCGCCGAACTTGCGGCAGCCAACCCCCATCTGTTGGGCCGGGATGTGGAGATCATCGTCGGCACGATTTTCGACGAGATCACCGCCGCCCTGGCGCGTGGCGAGCGGGTGGAGTTGCGCGGCTTCGGCGCCTTCACCGTCAAGAAGCGGGACGCGCGGACCGGCCGCAACCCCCGCACCGGGGAGGCCGTGCCGGTCGACGAGAAGGCGGTGCCGTTCTTCAAGGCCGGCAAGGAACTGCGCGAGCGGGTGAATCGCGGCGGCAAGCCGGCGCGGCCGGTGCGCGAACGGGTGGTCGCCTAGCATGTTGGGCCTGATTTTCGCGCTGCCGTTCATTCTGGTGCTGATCGTGTTCGCGCTGTCGAACGCGACGAGCGTGGCGCTGGGGTTCTGGCCGACCGATCTGTCGGTGGTGGTACCGCTATCGCTGGCCGTGCTGGGGTCTGGCGCCCTGTTCTTCGTGCTGGGCGCCCTGGTGGTCGGCATCACCTCCCTGGGGCAGCGCCGCCGCGCGCGCCGGGCGGAGGGCCGGGTGAAGGCGCTGGAGCGGGAGTTGGAGGCGATGCGCCCCCGCCCGATGCTGATGCCGGGAACGGCGGTCCGCACGATCGACGGCTGATGCCGGTCGAGGTCAAGATTTGCGGGATCAGCACGCCGGACGCGTATGAGGCGGCGGCGAGCGCGGATTACATCGGGTTCGTCTTTTTTCCGCCGTCGCCACGCTACATCACGCCGGCTCGCGCGGCGGGATTGGCGGTGGGGCGGGCGCGGCATGTCGGGCTGTTCGTCGACCCGACGGATGGGCAGATTGCCGAAATGCTCGACGCGTTCAACCTCGATATTCTGCAGATCGTGGCGCCAGTGTCGCGTGCGGCGGCGTTGCGGGCCAGGTTTGGCCGGCCGGTGTGGCGCGCGGTAGGCATCCGCGCTGCGGCCGATCTGCCCGCCGGGTTGGATGGGGCGGATGCGCTGTTGCTGGACGCCAAGCCACCTGCGGGCGCCACGCGGCCCGGTGGCAATGCGGTGTCGTTCGACTGGTCGATCCTGGCGGGATGGCAGGCGCCTGGGCCGTGGCTGCTGGCGGGCGGGTTGACGCCGGGCAACGTCGCCGATGCGATCGTGGCGACGGGCGCGCTGGCGGTGGACGTCAGTTCCGGGGTGGAATCCGCGCCCGGGCAGAAGGACCCGGCGTTGATCCGGGCCTTCCTGCAGGCTGCGCGCAGCGTTACTGGACGGGCGAGAATTCCGTCGGCTTGAGGAAGCGGTTTTCTTGGGCGATCAGGTAGCCGGCTTCTTCCGAGTGCTTCAGGTAGACGCTCCATCCCGGGTCGGCGGCCATGGCGCTGCGTTTGGCGTCGCGGTCGGCCATGCTGTCATAACCCCATAGATGGACCACCTGGTTCAGCGGGCCTTCTGCCACGGTGTACCAGCCCAGGTTGCGACCGAGGTATTTCTGCTGCAGGTCCCAGGCATAATCTTTGTAGAGCTTGACGAAAGCAGCGAGCTTTCCCGGGCGGGTGGTATAAATGCGCATGTCTACGATCATGATAGCGGTAGTCCCCCATCGTCGAGGCACGCACGGCCCCGCACCCTCCTTGTCCGCGACCGCAGGGTGATCGTCAAACAGCCGCGCGTGGCGCGGCCGGGGAGCAGGCTCGCCTCCCGGCGGGAGGTGATTGCGGCGACCCTGGCTGGCATGGGGCTGTTCCCCACAGGCGCCAATGCCGCCGCGCCCCCGCCAGCCCGGCAGATTTCCACCGCGCCGCCGCTGCCCACACTGCCGCATGCGGCGACGTCTACCGCGCCAGCGCCGGGGCCGGTCATATCCTCGGCGGGGCCCGGGCTTGGGGAGATCGCAGCCAAGCATGGCCGGGTCTACGGGGCGGCGATCCAGTCGCATCTGCTGGCGAAGGACCCGGTCTATGCCGCGTCCGTCACCAATGAATGCGGCCTGCTGATGCCGGATTACGAGACGAAGATGGGCGTGCTGCAGGCCAAGGAAGGCACGTTCAACTTCAAGCCGCTGGACACGCTGCTCAACTGGGCGCGGCTGCACAACCGCCCGGTCCGTGGGCACGCTCTGGTGTGGCATCTGGACATGCCGGACTGGGTGGAGAAGGCGCTGGCCGAAGGGGCGGAGCGGGCGAAGGGGATCCTGGACACGCACATTACCCGGGTGCTGTCGCACACCCAGGGCTCGATCCATGACTGGGACGTGGTGAACGAGGTGGTGGCCGATCCGTCCGGCAGCGACACGCCGCAGACGACGCCGGGTGAGCTGCGGGATTCGCCGTGGCTGAAGGCGCTGGGGCCGGACTACATCCCGATGGCGCTGCGCCTGGCGAAGGAGCGGGATCGCAATGTGCGGGTGGCGCTGAACGAGTATGGGGTGGAGGAGGCCGCGCCGCATCATTTCGAGAAGCGGCGGCGCATGCTGAATCTGGTGCGCAGCCTGCGCAAGGCGGGGGTGCCGCTGGACGCTGTGGGGCTGCAGGGCCATTTGCAGATGGTGCAGCCGTTCAACGCGCAATATTTCACCCAATTCTGCCGCCTGCTGGGCAATGAGGGGGTGGAGTTGGTGGTGACCGAGATGGATGTGCGCGAGCACTGGAAAATTCCGGACGGATTCGCCGCGCGCGACAAGCTGGTGGCGGACCGGGTGAAATCTTTCGTCGACGCGGCGCTGGAGGGTGGGGTGAAGACGTTCATCACCTGGGGCATCCAGGACAATTACTCGTGGCTGGCGACCAACCCGTTCGTGAAGCGCCAGGATGGGCTGGAGCATCGGGGGTTGCCGCTGGACGATGACGGCCACCGGACGCTGTATTGGCAGGCGATGGCGACGGAGTTCGCACGCTCTTAGGCCCGGGGCTCCGCCCCATGGCCTCGCCAGAGGACGGTCGTCCCCTGGCCCCCTTTAGCTGCCGCGGTAGGTGGAGTAGGCGCCGGGGCTGACGAGGAGGGGGACGTGGTAGTGCGTTTCCGGTTCGGAGATGCCGAAATGCACGGGCACGATGTCTAGGAAGGCGGGTCGCTCGGTCGCTTGCCCGGCGAAGTAGGCGCCGACGTGGAATAGCAGCTCGTATTGTCCGATCCGCAGGGGGGCGCCGTGCAGCAGGGGGGCGACGGTGCGGCCGTCGGCGTTGGTTCGGCCGCTGGCGAGCAGGGTGGGGATGCCGGCTTCGCGTAGCTCGACCAGGATGCCTTTGCCGGGGCGGCCGATGCTGGTGTCCAGCACGTGGGTGGTGAGCGAGCCGTTTACCGCGGGCATGCCTGGACCCTCCACCAGGACGGCCAGGCGCAGGCGGGTGATGTAGAAGATTTCCTGTAGCGCGGTGGCGTGTTCGGTTGCCGGGTCCAGTGTGACCCGGCGGCGGAATTCCGAGAGCAGCGACGCGCGGGTATGGCGGCGGACGCAGGTGATGAAGGGAAAACCGAAACGGGCGGCGTAGGCGGTGTTGAGCGCGGCGATGTCCTCGGCGCCGCGGTCGAGGTTCAGGCTGGCCTGTTCGGCGGTGGATTCGCGGGTCAGCGTGCCGGAGAGGGCGGCGGAGCCGGCGAGTTCGGGGTGGCCGCGGAGGAAGGTGGTGACCTGGTCGGGCGGCGCGGCGAGCACGGTGGCGAACATCGCCTCGTGCAAGGCGGTGACGGTGGCGAAGGGGCGGGCGGGGGCGATGGCGGCCGCGACCCAGGGCGCGTGCTCGAACACGCCGGATAGGGTGGCGGTGAAGTGCTCGGGCGTTGCGGTGTTCAGCGCGTCTAGGGTGATCATGCCAGGCGCCGGGAGAGGCCGGCGACGCGTTCCATCACCAGCATCAGCGTGACGGTGGCGACGATGAGGACGCCGGACAGGGCGGCGATGGTGACGTCCAACTTGCCCTCCAGATCCTGCCACATGCGGATCGGCAGCATGTCGGTGGCGGCGTCGCGTAGGAACAGCGAGACGGGGATGTTGTCGAAGGAGGCCATGAAGCAGATGAAGCCGCCGGCGATGATGCCGGGCCGGATCAGCGGCAGCACGATGCGGCGCAGGGTCATCATGCGGCTGGCGCCCAGGCTGGCCGAGCCCTCCAGCAATTCGGGTTGGAGTTGCGTGAGGCTGGCGACGGTGTTGCGCACGACGTAGGGCACGCAGACGACGGTGTGGCCGAGCGTGAGGGTGAGCGGGGAGACGGGGAGGCCGACGAAGGAGAACAGCATCAGCGCGGACAGGCCGAAGGCGAGGGCGGGCAGCACCAGCGGGGCCATGAACAGGCTGTCCAGCAGCCGGGCGGAGAGGCGTTGGCTGCGGGCGATGCCCAAGGCGGCGGCCACGCCGAGCAGCAGCGATAGGATGGTGGTCCAGGCTGCGATCTTGAAGCTGTTCCAGGCGGCGAACTGCAACTGCCAGGCGTCGGCCAGCGCCACGTACCAGCGGAACGAGAAGCCGGGGGGCGGAAAGCGCAGGGACAGGCCGGAGGTGAAGGAGATCACCAGCACCACGATGGTGGGGGAAAGCATCAGCAGCAGCGCGAGCGTCGCCAGCACCGCCATGGTCCAGTGGTAGCTGCGGCCCTCCCAATCGGCGATGCGTTTGGCGGGCAGGGGGGCGTCGGCGAGGGGGCCGTCAAACATGGGCGCGGGACCTTCGGCCAAGCAGGCTGAGGAGAGCGACGACGATCAGCACGCAGACCAGGAAGATGACGGAGATGGCGGCGGCGAAGGGCATGTCGCCCAGTGCGATGGCCTGCTGCAGCACGTAGGCGGGCATGAACATCATCTGGCCGCCGCCCACCAGGCTTTGGGTGATGAACGCGGTGACCGAAGCGGTGAAGGTGAGCAGGCACCCGGCGATGATGCCGGGCATCGCCAGCGGCAGCACCACCGTGCGCCAGGTGCGCCAGGCGCCGGCGCCGAGGATCGAGGCAGCGTCGGCCAAATTCGGGTCGGCGCGGCCGAGGGCGGCGACCAGGGGCAGCACCATCAGCGGCATCTGGACCTGGGCCAGGGCGGCGACGACCCCGCCCTCGGTATACAGCAGCCGCAGCGGGGTATCGATCAGCCCGGCGCCGACCAGGGCGTTGTTGATGATGCCCTGGCGGCCGAGGATGACGATCCAGGCGAAGGTGCGGACCACCACGCTGGTGAGCAGGGGGAGCAAGACCACCAGGGTGATGGCCGATTTCGCCCAGCCGGGGGAGCGGGCGTGCAGCCAGGCCAGGGGGAAGCCCAGCACCAGGCAGGCGATGGTGACCTCGACGCCCAGGCGCAGCGTGCCGCCGAGGATGCGCAGGCTGAACCAGTCGGTGAGGAACTTGGCGTATTGGCCGAAGCCGTAGCCGTCGCCGGTTTGCAGGCTGATGACCAGCAGCATCGCCAGCGGCACGGCGAACAGCAGCGCCAGGAAGCTGCCGAGCGGCCAGGCCAGACGCGGGTCGAACCCGGCGGGGCTGGCCGCGGCCATCAGCCGGCCATCTCGCGGTTGAAGCGGGCGATCCAGGCGGCGCGCTGCTCGTTGATCTTGGCCCAGTCCTGGAACTTGAACTTCTTGTTCATGGTGTCGGCGTCGGGGGCGAGGTCCTTCGCCACGGCACCGCTCATCTTCACCTTCGTGTTGGTGGGGGTGACGAGATAGGGCTCCTGCATCAAGGCGGTTTGCACCTCGGGCGAGAGCGCGGCCTCGATGAGTTTGAAGGCGAGTTCGGGGTTGGGGGAGTTCTTGGTGATGTGCATGGTGGTGCGGAAGGCGATGGCACCCTCCTTCGGGGCGACCCATTCGACGGGGACGCCCTGGGCCTTGAGGATCTGGATCGCATTGTAGTTGCCGGGGGAGATGTCGATCTGGCCCTGCTGGAACAGCGAGGCGAGCGCGCCGGGGTTGGAGGCGACGGCGGAGAGGCTGGGCTTCAGCTTGGCGAGGGCGGTGAAGCCGGGGTCCACGTTTGCCTCGCTGCCGCCGTACATGCGGGCGATTTCGACCAGGAAGCCGGTGCCGAGAGTGGAGGCGAGGTTGGTGATGCCGACCTTGCCCTTATAGGCCGGGTTCCAGAGGTCGGCCCAGGAGGTGGGGGGCGTCTTGATGGTTTCCGGGTTGTAGGTGAGGCCGACGACCTGGAAGAATGCGGCGGGGCCCATCGGCTCCTGTGCCACCGGCAGCAGGTCTTTGTAATAGGCGCTGCGGTCGACCGGGTAGGGTTCGACCAGGCCTTGGGCGATGGCGATCAGGCCCGGGCCTGGGTCGTGCAATTGGACGTCGATCGGGGGGTTGTTGCGGGCGGCCGTGACCTTGGCGATCTGGTCGACCGAGAGCATCGGGTCCAGCACGATGCCGGCGTTGTTAGTCGCCTTGCGATAGGCGGGGACGAGGATGGCCTTGTGCGCTTCCTCCCAAGAGCCGGTGAAGGTGGCGAAGACCAGCGGGCGGGCCTGGGCGTAGGAGATGCCGGGGAAGGCACGCATGGCGGCGAGCGTCAGCGCCGAGGTGAGCAGGGTGCGGCGGTTCATCTGGAGGCTCCGGATCACGAGAGGGCGAAGGCGTTGGCGAGGTCGGGGGCGATTGTGACGTGCACGGCGGTGCCGGCGGGGCGCGGGGCGGCGCCGGGTGTGCGGGGTTCGATGACCTTGGCGGTGCTGCCGTCGGCGAAGCGGAGTTCGTGGACGATGGTCGGGCCGAGGGGCAGGCCGAGCCCGACCGTGGCGGGGATGCCGGTGGTGGCGTCGTCCAACTGCAGGTGCTCGGGCCGGATGCAGATGGTGACGCGGCTGCCGGTTCCGGCGGCGCAGTGGCGGACGGGGATGGTGCCGCCGATGTCCAGCGTGGCGGCGGTGGGGGAGACGAGGGTGCCGGGCAGCATGTTGGCCTGGCCGACGAAGCCGTTGACGAACAGGCTGGCGGGCGTGTCGTAGACCTGGGTTGGCGGGGCAAATTGCTCGAGCTTGCCGGCGGAGAGCACGGCGACGCGGTCGGCCATGGAGAGCGCTTCCTCCTGGTCGTGGGTGACCAGGATGGTGGTGACGCCGGCGAGGCGCTGGATGCGCTTGACTTCGATTTGCATGTCCAGGCGGAGGTTTTTGTCCAGCGCGGAGAAGGGTTCGTCCAGGAGCAGGATGGAGGGTTTGACGGCCAGGGCGCGGGCCAGGGCGACGCGCTGCTGTTGGCCGCCGGAGAGGGCGCGGGGGAGGCGGGTGGCGAGGTGGGCGAGTTGCACCAGTTCCAGCATGCGCATCGCCTCGGCCTTCTGCGTCGTGCGGTCGACGCCGCGGGCGGCCAGGCCGTAGGCGACGTTGTCGGCGATCGTCATGTGGGGAAACAGGGCGTAGTTCTGGAACACGATGCCGACGGCGCGGCGGTTGGGCGGCAGGTGGTCGACCGGGGTGCCGCCGACCACGACCTGGCCTGCGGTTTGTTGCACGAAGCCGGCGACGATGCGCAGCAGGGTGGTTTTGCCGCAGCCGGAGGGGCCGAGTAGGGCCACCAACTCGCCGCCGCCGATGTCGAGCGTGACGTTGCCGACGGCGGTCTGGCCGGCGTAGCGATGGGTGATGCGGTCGAGCAGCAGCGAGCGCCCGGTGACCGTGTCAGTCGATGCCTGTTCCATTGCCGTCCCCATTTCGGGGACGTAGCAAAGACCGTGCCGGGCTAGGAACGACCGCCATCGACGGACAGGATTTGGCCGGTGATGGCGCCGGCTTGTTCGCTGGCGAAGAACAGGGCGGCGGTGGCGATGTCCATGGCGCCGGGTAGCCGCTTGCTGTGCAGGCCCTGGACCAGGCGTTCCTGGCCGTCGGCGCCGTAGCCTTCCCATTGCTTCATGGTGGAGGGGTTGGACAGCACCAGGCCGGGGGCGACGGAGTTGACGGTGATGCCGTGCTTGGCGAGGCCGACGGAGAGCTGCTTGGTGAGGCCCACCACGGCGTGCTTGGCGGAGGCGTAGGCGTGCAGCCCAGTGAGGCTGGCGCGGAGCCCGGCGCCGGAGGAGATGATGACGATGCGGCCCCAGCCATTCGCCTCCATGATGGGGGCGGCGGCCTGGGACAGCCACAGCGCGCTTTTCACGTTGGCGCCGAACACGCGGTCCCAACTGGCCTCGTCCACATCGGCGAGTGGCACGTCGGCCTGGCCGCAGACGCCGCCGGCGGAGAGGGCGAGGATGTCCAGGCGGCCTTCTTTTGCCGCGATCGACTTTACGAGCGCGGTGGAGGCAGCGCGGTCCGCCAGGTCGGCGACGTGCGGGGTCACGCCGATGGCGGCGGCGGCCTGGGTGACGGCCGGGTCGATATCGACCAGATGCACGTTGGCGCCGGCATCCTTGAACGCGGTGGCCAGGGCGATGCCGATGCCCTGCGTGCCGCTGACCAACACCACGCGTGAGTCGAACCGAACATCCATGACGGCAAATCCTTATTGAGCGGCGTGTTCGACCAGGTGGCAGTTTGCCGCGTGGCCGTGGCTGATGTGGGTGGCGGGGAACTCGACCCGGCAGCGGTCGAAGGCCAGCGGGCAACGCGGGTGGAATGGACAGCCGGGTACCTGACGCATCGGGCTGGGCAGTTCGCCGCGCAACGCGCTT
>NZ_LMUY01000145.1:44779-57211 GCF_009765685.1 Acidisphaera sp. L21
GCGTTCGCCGGGCGTCAGCGTTGGCGCGGCGCGCAGGAGGGCTTGGGTGTAGGGATGGCGTGGATTGTCGAACACCTGGTCCGCCGTGCCGGCCTCCACCACGCGGCCGAGATACATGACGGCCACGTGGTGGGCGAGGTGGCGGACGACGCGCAGGTCGTGGGAGACGAAGACCATCGCCAGGCCGAGGCGTTCCTGCATGTCGAGCAGGAGGTTCAGGATTTGCGCCTGCACGGAGACGTCCAGGGCGGAGACGATTTCGTCGGCGACCAGGAGTTCGGGTTCGACGGTGAGCGCGCGGGCGATGGCGAGGCGTTGGCGCTGGCCGCCGGAGAAGGCGTGGGGCAGACGGTCCGCGGAATCGCCGGGGAGGCGGACCAGCTCCAGCAATTCCTTCACCCGGGCGGGAATTTTGCCGGCGGGGAGCATGCGGTGGACGCGCAGTGCCTCGCCCAGCATTTCACCCGCGGTCATGCGGGGGTTCAGGCTGCCATACGGGTCCTGGAATACCATTTGGACCCGGCGGTGATAGCGGCGCAGGGCGGCGCCGCGGAGGGCGCGCACGTCCTGGCCGTCGAAATCGATCTGGCCGGAATCGACGTCCAGTAGCCGCACCAGGGCGCGCGCGAGGGTGGATTTGCCGCAGCCGGATTCGCCGACGATGGCCAGGGTTTCGCCCTTCTGCACCGCGATGCTGACGCCGGCCAGGGCGCGGACGACGGGGCGGGGGCCGCCCTCCATCATCTGGCGCAGGCTGCGCCGCACGGGGAAGCCCCGCTCCAGATCGTCGGCCCGGAGCAGCGCGGTCACGCGGCCATCACCGTTTCGGCGCGGATGCAGGCGCTGAGTTGGTCCGGTGCCGACGGCGCCAGCACGCGGTCGCCGATGCGGCAGGCATCCAACGCGAAGCCGCAGCGGGGGGCGAAGCGGCAACCGGGGGGCAACGCGCCCGGGTCGGGAGGGCTGCCGGCGATGCCTTCCAGACGCTGGCGGGCGTGGGCGGCGTCGGGGAGGGAGCGGAGCAGGCCGAGCGTGTAGGCGTGGGAGGGGCGGGTGAACAGGGTGCGGACGGGGCCGGTTTCCATCACCTTGCCGGCGTAGAGCACGGCCACGCGGTCGCAGGTGCCGGCGACGACGCCGAGGTCGTGGGTGACGATCACGACGCTCATGGCCAGTTCCTCCTTCAGGCGTAGCAGGAGCTTGAGGATCTGGTCCTGGATGGTGACGTCGAGCGCGGTGGTCGGCTCGTCCGCGAGTAGCAGTTTGGGGCCGCTGGCCAGGGCGGCGGCGATCATGGCGCGCTGGCGCATGCCGCCGGAGAACTCGTGCGGGTAGTTGGACAGGCGGCGGCTTGCGTCGGGTATGCCGACGAGGTCGAGCAATTCGGTGGCGCGGGTTTTGGCGGCGGCGCCGCGCAGGTTCAGGTGGACGCCAAGGCTCTCGGTGATTTGCAGCCCGATCGGGAGCACCGGGTTCAGCGCGGTCATTGGTTCCTGAAACACCATGGCGATCTGGCCGCCGCGGACCCGGCGCATGTCGGGTTCGGGCAAGGTGAGTAAGTCGACGCCGTTCCAGATGGCTGTGCCGGTGACCTTCGCCTGCGGGGGCAGCAGGCGGAGGATGGCGCGGAGGGACAGGCTTTTGCCGGAACCGGATTCGCCGACGATGCCGAGGGTTTCGCCGGGCGCGATGTCGAGGTCGATGCCGTCGACCGGGGTGCCGCGGCCGATTTGGACGGACAGGCCGCGGATGGAGAGCAGGGGCGTCATCGGCCGCGCCGCAGCATCGAGGCGAGGCCGTCGCCCAGCAGGCTGAAGCCGGTACCGGCGAGCACGATGGCGATGCCGGGGAAGATCGACATCCACCAGGCGGTGGTCATGAAGTTCTTGCCGTCCGCGATCAGCACGCCCCATTCGGCGGTAGGGGGCTGCGCGCCGAGGCCGAGATAGCCGAGGGAGGAGCCGAGCAGGATTTCGAGCGCCATGTCGGTCATCCAGTAGACGAGCACGGGTGCCACCGCATTGGGCAGCAAATGCCGGAAGATGATGCGGATGGGGCCGTAGCCCATGACCCGCCCGGCCGCCGCGTAGTCGCGGGAGGCCTGGGCCAATACCTCGCCGCGCATGAGGCGGGCGTAGATGATCCAGTTCACGGCGGAGACGGCGATGTACATGTTGCCGAGGCCCGGGCCGAGCACGGCGACGATGACGATGACCAGCACCAGGAAGGGGATGGTGATGAGTACGTCCACGATCCGGCGGAAGATTGCGTCGGGCCAGCCGCCGACATAGCCGAGCACGCTGCCGACCAGGGTGCCGAAGATGGCGGGAAACAGGGTGGCGAAGATCGCGATCTGCAGGTCGACGCTGGACGCCCAGATGGTGCGGGAAAGGATGTCGCGGCCGAAATTATCGGTGCCGAATGGATGCGCGAGGGTCGGTGGTTGCAGCAGGCTGCGGAAGTCGAAATTGGTCGGTGAATACGGCGCGATGTATTCCGGCACCACGGCGCAGGCCAGCAGCACCAGCAGGATCGCGGCACCGCCCAGCAGCGACCAGGGCGGCAGCACGAAGCGGCGGCGTGCCGCGATGGTTGCGCTCACTTCGACATCCGCGGGTCGAGCAGCACCTGCACCGTGTCCACCAGCAGGAACACGACGGAGACCATGATCGCCAGCACCATGGTCAGCCCCTGCACCACCGGGTAGTCGCGGGCGAAGATGCTATCGATGGTGAGGCGGCCGAGGCCGGGGATGGCGAAAACGGTTTCGGTGATGACGGCGCCGCCGACGAGGGAGCCGATGTTGAGGCCCAACAGCGTGACGGTGGAAACCCAGGCGTTGCGCAGCACGTGGCGCGTCAGGATCATGCGGCGCGGCAGGCCCTTGGCGGTGGCGAAGTTCACGTATTCGGCGTTCAGCACTTCCAGCAGCGATTGCCGCAGATTGCGCAGCAGCACGGCGGACAAGGAAAGGGCGAGCGTGAGCGCGGGCAGGAACAGGTAGTAGAGATCCTGGAAGAACCCGTTGCCGATGCCGCCGACCGGGAACCAGTGCAGCCCGGCGGCCAGCACGATGAGCAGCACCAGCCCGATGTAGAACACCGGCATGGACAGGCTGATTTGCGCCACGGTGCGGATCGCCGCGTCCATCCAGCTGCCGGGGCGCAGGGCGGAAACGAAGGCGAGCGGCACGGCGATCAGCAGGGCCAGGAAGGCGGCCATGCCGGTGAGCAGCAGGGTGATGGGCAGACCGTCCCGCACCAGGCTTATGACGGGGACGCGCATGGTGATGGAATCACCTAATTGCAGCGTGACGGTATGGACCAGGAATTCCCAGAACTGCACCGCGACCGAGCGGTCCAGGCCCAGATCGTGGTGCATTTGGGCGATGGAGGCGTCGGTGGCGCGATCGCCCAGCAGCATCAACGCCGGGTCACCCGGCAGCAGGCGCATCAGGCCGAAGATGAGCAGGGCGACCAGGACGACGGTTGCGACAATCTGCCCCAACCGCCGTCCGAGTATGGCGAGGACGTACACCGGTTAGGACTGCGTCACTTGTCCAGGTAGGTGTTGACGAAGATGTTGTTGCCCAGCGGGATCTGCACGAAATCGTGCACCTTCTTGGACAATGCGACTGGATACGGCACTTCGAATGCGAAGATGATCGGCGCGGCTTCGGCGTAACGCTCCTGAATTTCCTTGTATTCGGCGGCGCGCTTGGCCGGGTCCAATTCGGCCTGGCTCTGGTCGAACAACTCGTCGATGCGCTTGTCATCCCAGCCGGAGCGGTTGTTTTGCCGGGTGGCGTAGTAGGCGAAGATCGACGTGATTTCGTTCGGGTCGTTGATGTCGTTGGTCCAGAGCGAGGTGCGCATCTGGAAATCGCCGGCATTGTAGCGGGAGAGGCGGGTGGCGTTCTCCAACTGCTCGATTTTCAGGCGGACGCCGACCTGGCTCCAGAGTTGCTGCAGCGTGGCGAGCTTGGCTGCGTCGTCCTGGCTGCCGGCCAGCACCATGCAGGTGATGTCCATGCCGTTGGCGTAGCCCGCGTCCTTCAGCAGCGCCTTCGCCTTGGCGATGTCGTACGGATACAGCGGCTGCGGCCCGTAGGAGAGCGGGGTCGACATTGGCATGTAACTGCGGGCGGCGGTGCCGGTGCCGTAGGTGACGACCTGAATCAGCGCGTCCTTGTCGGTGGCGTAGTTCAGCGCCTGGCGCACGCGCACGTCGGAGAGCGGGTTCTTGGTGCCGTCCTTCAGCGTGGGGCGGGCGTTGAAGGCGAAGTAGTTCGTCTGCGCGGCGGGATACAGCTCCATATCGAGCTTAGGATCTGCCTTCAGCTCGGCGACACGGGAGTAGGGGACGAATTCGGCCACGTCCAACTCGCCGGCGCGCAGCTTGAGGATGCGGGTGGCGTCGTCGGGGATGATGACGAAGCGGATGGCGTCGAGGTAGGGAAGCTTCTTCCCGTCCTTGCCGTCCTTCCAGTAGTACGGGTTCTTCGACATCACCATCTCGGTGTTGCGCTTCCAACTGGTGAGCATGAACGGGCCGGAGCCGACGGGGTGATCGGCGAAGGCTTTGCTCTTGTCGTCCAGCGTGGCGCCGGGGGCGGCCATCACCAGCTTCTCCGGCATGATGCCGGAGTTGAAGGTGGCGAGCGCCTGCAGGATCACCGGATCCGGATGCGCCATGTGGAGGATGACCTGGTCGGCTCCGGCCGTGTCGACCGACTCGATGGATCCGAGGAGGAAGGCGAAGTCGCCGCCGCTCGCCTTCGTTCGGGCGCGGTCGAGGGACCATTTCACGTCCGAGAGTTCGATCGGGGAACCGTCGGAGAATTTCAGGCCGGCGCGCATGGTGAAGGTGATGGTCTTGCCGTCGTCGGAGACTTTGTAGGCGGAGGCGAGGCCTGGCTCGACACCCTTGCCGTCCGCGCTGGCGAGCAGCAGCGTGTCGTAGAGGTTCAGCGACAGCCAGATGTCGGCGTTCTGGGAGGTGTGGACGGGGTCGAGAAACTGGCTCTCGATCGCGCGGCCGAACACCAGGGTGCCGCCGCGGGTCTGTGCGAGCGCGGGGAAAGCCAGGGAGGTGGAGAGCAGGAGGGCAGCGGCGAGTCGGATCATCCCTGGCGGTCCTTTGGTTGCAACACAGACTTGCCCGTTAAGCACGCGGCATGCCAGCCTAGACTCATGACCCAACGCACGAAACTGCTGCTGACGCCCGGCCCGGTGAGCGTCTCGTATTCGACGCGCGAGGCGATGCTGACGGAATATTCCAGCGGGGATGTGGAGTTCACCGATAATCTGCGCCACGCCAGGGCGTATCTGGTGAGCGTGGCGAATGGCGGGGCCGATTACACGGCGGTGCCGGTGCCGGGCAGCGCGACCTACGCGAACGAGGCGGTGATCGCGGCGTTGGTGCCGCCGGGCCGCACGCTACTGGTGCATAGCAACGGCATCTATGGCGACCGGCTGGCGGAGATTTGTGAGGCGCTGGGCACGCCGGTGGCCATGCTGCGCACCGGGCCGTTCACGCCGCCGGCCGTGGCGGAGTTCGCGGCCATGCTGGATGCCGATCCGGCGATCAGCCACATCTTCATCGTGCATTGCGAGACCAGCACCGGGCTGATCAATCCGCTGGAGGAGGTCGCGGCCTTGTGCCGGGCGCGGGGGATCGGGTTGCTGGTCGATGCGGTGGCCTCGTTCGGGGCGATGCCGATCGATGCGCCGGCGCTGGGGCTGCAGGCGATCACGGTGTCGTCGAACAAGTGCATGGAGGGTGTGCCCGGCATCGGCTGGGCGATCGTGCAGCGCAAGGCCCTGGAGGCGGCGACCAAGCCCAAGATGCTGGCGCTGGATTTGGCGGACCAGGCGCAGCACATGGATCGCACCGGGCTGTTCCGCTTTACGCCGCCGGTGCAGGTGTTGGCGGCGTTCGCGCAGGCGTGCCGGGAGCATGCGGCGGAGGGCGGCGTCCCGGCGCGGTTGGCCCGCTACCAGGCGAATTGGCGGCGGCTGGTGGACGGGATGCGGCAAATGGGGTTTCGCGCGGCGGTGCCGGACCAGCATGCCAGCCCGATCGTGGCGACGTTCCACAATCCGGAGCATCCGGCGTTCGACTTCGACACGCTGTATCAGGGGATGAAGCGGCGCGGCTACATCATTTTCCCGGGGCGGCTGGCGCTGGCCAACACGTTTCGCATTGGCTGCATGGGCGCGGTGACGGAGACGGACATCGCCGCCGCGATGGTCGCCGTGGCGGAGACGATGGCCGAGATGGGTGTCACCGGCCTCGGCCGCGCCTAGCCCAGCCACGTCATGCCCGGCCGGTGGGCCAGAGCATGACGGTTTGGGGCATGACGGTTTGGGGGTGTTAGCTGTGGGTCGTCTCGCGCGCCTGCGTGGTTGCGGTCGTGGTCGCGCCGGGCGTGCCCGGGGCCGCGATCGTGCCGGCCGGGCGATCGGCCGTGGCCTCCATCGAGGCGTCGTCTTCCGCCATGTTCTTCTTGAACGACTTGATGCCCTTGGCGAAGTCGCCCATCAAATTGCTGACCTTGCCGCTTCCGAACAGCAGCAGGACGACGACCAGAACGATCGCCCAGTGCCAAATACTTAAACCACCCATCGATCCCTCCATGCGGGGGTGAACCGGCCCCGCGCGCATTCTTCAAGGGCCGCACACTAAGCTTGCGCGCGCCAGATGCAAATGAACCCAACGCCATTTAACTGGCGACGCGGCCCGGCGGCTTCAACTGCGTGGCCTAATTGCCCAGCAGGCGCCTCGCCTCGGCCGCATCGAGGGCGATTTGCGCCTTCAATTCGGGTAGACCGGCGAAGCGGCGTTCGGCGCGCAGGAAGTGCAGCACGGCCACGTCCAACTGCTGGCCATACAAATCGCCGGCATAGTCGAACAGATGCACCTCGACCCGGCTGATCGCGCCCTCGGCCACGGTGGGGCGGCGGCCGATATTGGCGACGCCGTAGACCAGCCGCCCGTCGATCGGGACGGTGACGGCGTAGACGCCCCGCGCGGGCTCCAATTGTGGGCCGAGCGGGATGTTGGCGGTGGGGAAGCCGATCGTGCGGCCCAGCGCATCGCCGTGGGAGACGATGCCGCGGATGCTCCAGGGGTGGCCGAGGTCGTCGGTGGCGCGCTCGGGGTAGCCGTCCTGCAGGGCGCGGCGAATGCGGGTGGAGCTGATCGGGCCTCGGGTATCGGCCAGGGGCGGGACGATGGTCAGGCCCATGCCCAATGCCTCGGCCCGGGCGGATAGCAGGCTCACGTCGCCGCCGCGGCGGTGGCCGAAGGCGAAATCCGGCCCGCTAGCGAGGTGCAGCGCGCCCAGGCCCTGGTGCAGCACCTGGGTGATGAACTCGTCCGCGGTCAGCAGGCTGAAGGTGCGGTCGAACTTCACCTCGATGACGTGTTGCACGCCGAGCGCGCCCAGTGCCTCCGCCCGGGCGGAGGGGAGGGACAGGCGGAAGGGCGGGTCGTCGGGGCGGAACAGCTCGCGCGGGTGAGGTTCGAAGGTGAGCGCGGCCAGGGGGGCGTCGGGGCGGGCGGCGTGGGCGCTGGCCAGCAACAGGGCGTGGCCGCGATGCACGCCGTCGAAATTGCCCAGCGCAACCGTGGCCCCGCGCGCCGCGGTGGGGAGGTCGCGCCAATCGGAATATCGCTGCATCACGCTTGCCGGGTCGCCTCTCGTGGTGGGAAGTTCATGTTTGTCGCGGGCGGCTGCCGGTTGGCAAGTGGGGGTGGCGGGAGGTAAATCTACCGCTCCCCCGAAAGGTTGCCCTCGCATGGACCGACACGCCGATACTGCCGCGCTGCTGTTGAGCGCGTGGCGCGATCCGTCGCAGAAGCTGAATGCGCTGCCGCATGTGCTGGCGCCGGCCGACCTGCAGGCCGCGTATGCGGTGCAGCGCCGGGTGGCGGAGGGGCTGGGGCCTATCGGCGGCTGGAAGGTGGGCGCGGCTGGGCCGGATGCGACCCCGGGTTGCGCCCCGATGCCGGCCAGTGGCGTGCAGGCCAGCCCGGGGCGGGCCATCAACAGCACCGGCACCATGCGCGGGATCGAGGCGGAGATCAGCTTCCGGATCGGTGCCGACCTGCCGCCGCGGCCGGAGCCGTATGGCCGCGCCGAGATCATCGCGGCGATTTCCTATTGTTTGCCGGCGATCGAGATCCTCGACTCCCGCTTCGTCGATCCGGACACGGTCGACAAGCTGAGCCTGGTGGCGGATTTTAGCATCCATGGCGGCTTCGTGTATGGCGCGCCTGCGGTGGATTGGCAGGGCATCGATTTCTCCCGGGAGACGGTGCGGCTGCTGGTGGACGGCAAGGAGATCAAGACTGCCACCGCCAACCCGGCGGGCGACATGATCCGGTTGATCCAGTGGCTGGCCGATACCGGGGCGCACTGGGCCGGCGGGCTGAAGGCCGGGCAATACGTCACCTGCGGTTCGTGGACGGGGAAGGATTTTGTTGGCCCGTCCGCCCAGGTGCAGGTCGAATTCGCCCATGCCGGGTCGTGCGCGGTGGAGTTTACCCCCTAATCATGCGCCTTTCCGATCTGCCGACCCCCTGTCTGGTGCTGGACCGGGGCATTCTGCAACGCAACCTGGCGACGATGGCGGTGGCGGTCGCGCGCCACGGGGTGGGGCTGCGGCCGCATATGAAGACCGCCAAGTCGATCGACGTCGCCCGCCTGGCATTGGCTGGGCAGCATGGTGCGATCACTGTCTCGACGTTGGCGGAGGCGGAGTATTTCGCCGGCCACGGCATCACCGACCAGCTCTATGCGGTGGGGATCACGCCGCAGAAGCTGGCGCAGGTGGCCAAGCTGAACGCTGCCGGCGCCGACATCGCCGTCATCACCGACGATCTGGACATGGCGCGGCTGATCGGCAAATCGCTCATTCCGGTGCGGGCGTTGATCGAGGTGGATACTGGGGAGCATCGCGGCGGGGTGACGCCCGACAGCCCGACGCTGCCGGATCTGGCGGAGGCGTTGGGCCGCAGCCTGGTCGGGGTGATGACGCATGCCGGGCACAGCTATGGCGCCCGATCACCGGAGCAGCTTGCGGTGATCGGCGAGGCGGAGCGGCTCGGGGTCAGTCAGGCTGCTACGCGGTTGCTGGAGGCGGGTCACGCGATCTCGATCGTGTCGCTGGGCAGCACGCCGACGGCGCTGCATGCGGCGCGGATGGATGGCGTGACGGAGGTGCGGGCCGGCGTCTACATGTTCGGCGACCTGTTCCAGATGCAGATCGGCAGCCACGGGCTGGACGGGATCGCGATGACGGTGCTGACCAGCGTGATCGGCCGCCACCCAGCGCAGCGCGCGCTGCTGCTGGATGCGGGCGGGCTGGCGCTGTCGAAGGACCACAGCACCGCGGCGGCACCGGTGGATTACGGGTTCGGCCTGGTGCTGGATCTGAACGGTGCGCCGACGCTGGGCGGCACCGTGATCCGGCAGGCCTATCAGGAGCACGGGGTGGTGGAGTGCGACGCCTCGCTGCCGTATCCGGACCTGCCGATCGGGGCGAAGCTGCGGGTGGCACCGAACCACACCTGCATGACGGCGGCGGCGCATGATCGGTACTATGTGGTCGATGGCACGGATGAGGTGTTGGAGATCTGGCCGCGGGTGAACGGCTGGTAGGGTCGCTACTGCCGGTTCTGCCGGTAGAGGTCCTTCGGCCAGCGGCGGTGCATCCATAGCCAGCCCTCGGGGCGCTCGCGGATCCAGCGTTCCAGGTAGTGGTTCATGGTCTGGGTGATCGCCATCATGTCGGCGTGGCGGTCGCCGGTGTCGGGCAGTTCCATCGGCGGTTCGCACACCAGGCGGAACCGCGCCGGGCCGATGCGCTGCACGTGGCCGGGGATGACTGGGCAGCGGAAGCGTAGGGCCAGGGCCGCCATGGCGGGCGCGGTCATCGCCTTGTGGCCGAACAACGTCACCTCCACGCCGTCATTCATCTTCTGATCCATCAACAGGCCCAGATAGCCGCCGGCCCGCAGGTGGGCGAGCGCGGCCTTCGCGCCGGCGGCACCTTTGGCGAACATCGGCACGGGCGCGCGCATTGCCTCGTGCCGGAGGGCGATGATCAGCTTATCCACCTCGGGGTTGGTGGCGGCGCGGAACATGGAGGAGAAGGGCAGGCCGTAGCTGGCACAGCTGGCGGGCAGCATTTCCCAATTGCCGATATGGCCGGAAAAGAAGATCGCCGGGCCACCCCTTGCAGCGAGCGCGAGGAGGGTTTCTTCACCCACCATCTCCCATCCTGGGCCGGACGGGCTGTTCTTCGGCAGGTTCGCGAGGTGGGGGAATTCACCGAGGGTGCGGCCGATATTGTCCCAGGCGCCGCGGATCACCCGGCGCCGCCCGGCCTCGTCCAGTTCCGGCATGGCCAGGCGGAGGTTGGTTTCGGCCACGCGGTTTACGGGTAGCAGCGGGCCGATGGTGCGGGTCATTGCGCCGCCCCAGTTGGACGCCCGCACCGGCCCCAGTGCGCGGAACAGCCGCAGGAATAGGCGAAATACCATCGCCTCGACCTGGAACGTCAGGCTCATGCGACGCCGCGCAGCAAGGTGTCGATCTGTGATTCGTGGGCCCAGCGGAGGGAGACACCGGCCACCAGCACCTGGGGCCGCCAGTCCGGCGGCAGGCGCACGGCGTCCTTTGGGGTGGTCACCAGTTCCGCCCCCAGTTTCGTAGCCCGGCGGCGCAGGCTTTCCAGTTCGCCGAGGTGGAAGACGTGATGGTCGGGAAAGGCGCGCTCACCCACGATGATTGCGCCGGCCTCGGCCAGGGTTGCGAAGAACTTGGACGGGCGGCCGATGCCGGCGAAGGCGACGACCCGGCGACCGCGCAACTGCGGTGACTCCGGCTGCAGGGTGGCGCCCAGCACGGCCAGGCGGGCCGGCAGCAGCGCGCCGATATCCACCCGTTCCTCCCCGATGACCACGGCGGCATGGCAGCGGGCGGCGCAGGCGGCGACGGGTTCGCGCAGTGGCCCGGCGGGCAGCACGCGGCCGTTGCCGAAGCCGGCGACGCCGTCGATCACCAGGAACGCCAAATCCTTCACCAGGCCGGGGTTCTGCAACCCGTCATCCATCACCAGCACCGTCGCCCCGGCTTCCACCGCGGCCTTGGCGCTGGCGACGCGATCGGCGCCGACGAAGGTTGGTGCGATGGCGCCGAGCAGCATCGCCTCGTCGCCGACGTCCTTCACTTCGTGCCCCAGGGTTACGCGGGACACGCCAGTCACCCGGCCGCGATAGCCGCGGGTGAGGAAGGCGACGTGGGCGCCGCGCGCGATCAGGCGCTGGCCGAGGTCGATGGCCAGCGTGGTTTTGCCCGCACCGCCCACGCCGACATTGCCGCAGCACACCACTGGGACGGGCGCGCGCCAACCGGGCTGGGCCATGCGCCGGGCCGTGACATCCGCCACGAGGTTGCTGACGGGAGAGAGCAGCCGGGCGAGCACGCCGTCATGCTGCCAGAAGCCGGGCGCGCGCATTAGCCGGCTAGGGCCAACAGGGCCGCTGCGGCACGTTGCGGCAGGTCGGCATCGGCGCTTGCTGCTGATTGTGCCGCGTGCCCGGCCGTGTGGCGGGCGGCTGGGTCGCGCAGGGTGGCGTCGACCCAGGCGGCCAGTTCGTCGACGTCGCCGACCGTCTTCAACCCGCCCGCTTGGGTGAGGATAGCGGCCGCGTCGGCCTGGTTTTCCATCGACGGCCCGGCCACCAGCGCGCAGCCGAGCCGGGCGGCCTCCAGCGGGTTCTGGCCGCCGCCGTCGGTCACCAGGCTTTTGCCGACGAAGACCGCCGGAAACAGCCGGTACAGCAATCCCATCTCCCCCAATCCATCCGCGATCCATACGCCACTCGATGGCGGGTCGTCGCCGGCGCCGCGGCGGGGGGCTTGCAATTCCGCTGCCACCGGTGGGCCGCGGTCCGGATGCCGGGGGGCGATGGCGGTGAGCAGGCCGGGATGCAATGGGGCCAGGCGCTGGTGCACGGCGGCGGCCATCGCCTCCTCGCCAGGGTGGGTGTTGGCGGCCAGCCAGCGTGGCCGGTCGCCCAGCAGGTCGCGCAGCCGGGCTAGCTCGGCCGGGTCGGCGGGCAACGGGGCGGCGGCGAATTTCAGGTTGCCGGGGGAACTGACGTTGCGGGCGCCCAGGGCGCGCAGCCGGTCGGCGTCGGCGTCGGATTGCGCCCACACCACGTCGAACGCGCCCACGACGCGACGGGCGAATTTGGGCGCGCGGGCCCAACCGGCCTGGCTGCGGGCGGATAGGCGCCCGTTCAGCAGCATCAGCCGCACGCCGCGGCGCCTGCTGGCGGCCAGCAGGTTGGGCCACATCTCGCTTTCCAGGAACGCTGCGGCGTCGGGCTGCCAATGGTCCAGGAACCGCGCCACCC
>NZ_LMUY01000145.1:57254-64428 GCF_009765685.1 Acidisphaera sp. L21
CCGGCACGTCCAGCGGCACGAAGCGGTGCAGCACGCCAGGGTGTCGCTGCACCAGCAACCGGGCGGAGGCAACGGTCCCCGTGGTGACCAGTACGGTGACGGGACTATCGCGCAGCGCCTCCAGAACGGGCAGGACGGATACAGTTTCGCCGACGCTGGCGGCGTGGATCCAGATCAGCCGGCCCGGCGGCCGCGGCGTGTCGTCGATGCCGCGGCGTTCGTCCAGGCGGTCGGGCAGTTCCTTGTCGCGGCGGACCCGGCGCCGCAGCATCAGGCGCAGACCCGGCGCCAGCATCGATGCGGTGCCGCGCCAGGCCAGTGCCAGGCCCCAGCCTTGCGAGGTTATTGCGGGCACGATGTCAACTCGGGCACAGGTCGTCTGCCCTGTCGGCGGCCTCGGTCAGGGCGGCGGTGATCAGGGGGACGGATGCCTCCCACCCATCGCGGGGCACCAGCAGCGGCGGGCCGCAGACGATGACGCCGCGGCCGAAGGGGAGCGGCACCAGCATCTTGTCCCAGGTGGGCAGGATTCGGTGGCGGCTGGTTTGGGCGCCGACGGGCAGGATGGGTGCGCCGGACAGGGCGGCGATCTGCGCCACGCCGGGTGCGGCGCGACGGCGGGGGCCGCGGGGACCGTCGGGCGTGATGAGGATGTGCTGGCCGGCCTGAAGCTCCCCCAATAGCACCCGCACACTGGCGGCGCCGCCCTTTTCGGAGACGTCCCGGGCGGAGCCGTCCTTGCTGGATGAGCCGTGAACGACCTCGACGCCGAAGCGCCGGACCACGGCGCCGATGAAGCGGCCGTCGCGGTGCTTGCTGACGAGGACGCGCGGTGTGCCGGTGGCGCCCTTGCGGCGCATGATGAACCAGAGGGCGGGGAGCAGCGGGAGACGCTCGTGCCAGAAGGCGGCAATGTGGGGATGCCCGGCGGTGGCCGCGACGGCGTGCTCCTCCCCCACCAGCGTCCACCGGGTGGTGCGCAGGGCGAAGTCCAGATACAGCCCGACCAATCGCGCGGTGAAGGCCTGCACCGCCGCGCTGCGGAGCAGCCGTTTCAACACGAGGAGCTTCCAGCCATGTGGGCGGCGGGTAGCATAGCGCCACCAACTCTGCCAACTCGCGAGCCCATTCGCGAACGCTACTGCGGCGGTCATCCGACGCGGCTTTCTGCGCTTCCGGTGCTCACGGCCCCATAAGGCCGCTGCGCTCCGGTTCTCGAAAGCCACGCCGGGCGGCGCTGAAGGGCGCCTCTGACTCGCCGCAGCGCATTCGCGAACGGGCTCGGGCCTGGTGGTTATCGGACGCGGCTTTTGGCGCGGCTGAGGCTCAGGCCTTGGAGCGGGTTTTTACGCGGCGTTTCTCTGGGTTGCTGTGGCGGTCAAGGGGACTAGGTTGCCCATGAACATCTCGGCGCAGGCGCGCCAGGAGAAGAGTTCGGCGTGGGCGCGGCAGGCGGCGCGGTTGCTGCGGTCCAGCGCCAGCAGGGCGGCGGTGCGCAGGTCCGGGTCGATGGCGCCGACGCCGGGGTTGGCGCGGCCCAGAACGTCCAGCGGGCCGGTGACGGGGAAGGCGGCGACGGGGGTGCCGCAGGCGAGGCTTTCCAGCATGACCAAGCCGAAGGTGTCGGTGAGCGAGGGGAAGACGAACACGTCCGACCCGGCGAAGGCCTGGGCCAAAGAGGCGCCGTGGCGCATGCCGACGAAATGCGCCGCCGGGTAGCGCTTTTCCAAGCCGGCGCGGGCCGGGCCGTCACCCACCACCACCTTGGAGCCGGGGAGGTCCAGCTCCAGGAACGCGCCGATGTTCTTTTCCACCGCGACGCGGCCGACATAGGCGAAGATCGGGCGGGGAAACAGCCAATTTTCCCGTGGTTCCATTTGGAATTGCGCCAGGTCCACGCCGCGGGTCCAGGTTTTGACGTTGGTGAAGCCGCGTTCGGTCAGTTCGGTGCGCAGGCTTTGCGTGGCCACCATGACGCCCGAGCCGGCGCCGTGGAAACGGCGGAGCCAGGCGTAACTGAGCGCGGTTGGCACCCTGGTGCGGGCGTAGAGGTACTCGGCGAAGCGGGTGTGGAAGGCGGTGGTGAAGTGCCAGCCCCGGGCGATTGCCACGGCGCGCGCTGCCATGCCGAGGGGGCCTTCGGTCGCGATGTGCAGGGCGTCGGGGTTAAAGCTGTCGATCATTTGCGTCAGCGTGCGCCGGGGCAGCAGGGAGAGGCGGATGTCGGGGTAGGTGGGGCAGGGCAGGGTGCGGAAGCGGTCTGGCCCGATGACGTCTACGGCGTGGCCCATCGCCGTCAGCTCGCGCATGACGGTCGATAGGGTGCGGACGACGCCATTCACCTGGGGCTGCCAGGCGTCCGAGATCATCAGGACCCGGCGTGGGCCGGGTGGGAGAGCGCTAGGCAGGTTCGGCGATCCGGCTTTGGCGCGGGGCGGCGAAGGATAGGCGGTTCAGCGCGGCCCAGTCGATCAGTTCCAGCCGGCCGTCCTCGTGCTCCACCAGGGCGGTGCAGCTTTCGACCCAGTCGCCGTCGTTGAGGTAGAGGATGCCGTTTACGTCGCGCATTTCGGCGTGGTGGATGTGGCCGCAGACCACACCGTCGAACCCGCGACGCCGGGCTTCGCTGGACAGGGCGGTCTCGAAGCGGTCGATGGCCTTCACGGCTTCCTTCACGCGGCGTTTCAGCCAGGCGGAGAGCGACCAGTAGGGGTGGCCGAGGCGGCGACGGATGGCGTTGAAGTGGCGGTTGACGATGAGCGCGGCGGTGTAGGCGCTGTCCCCGAGGAGGGCGAGGAACTTGGCGTAGCGGACGACGCTGTCGAACTCGTCGCCATGCATGATGAGCAGGCGGCGGCCGTCGGCGGTGGTGTGCTGTGCCTCCTGTCGCAGGCGGATGCCCGCCACTTCCAGCCCCATGGGCAGCCAGGCGCGGAACATCTCGTCGTGGTTGCCGGGGATGTAGGTGACCTCGGTGCCGGCGCGGGCCTTGCGCAGGATGAGGCGGATCACCTCGTCATGCGTTTCGTCCCAGTACCAAGATTTACGCAGGCGCCAGCCGTCGATGATGTCGCCGACGAGGTAGAGATGGTCGCAGGCGGTTTTGCGGAGGAAATCGGCCAGAAAATCGCTGCGGCAATCCCGCGTCCCCAAATGGAGGTCGGAAATGAAGATGGCCCGGTAACGATTGATGGAAGGGTCGGACCCGGTGGTCGCGTTCATGTCGGCGCGTCCAATCTATTGAACTTGCGTTTAAGAGGCTGGTCATAAGCCGTGTATCCGCGTCGCTGCGGTGAAGGTTAGATGACGTCGTGATTTTGTGGTGTGTTTGGGATACGTCATCTTTTTGACTCCGGAGTGTCATTCGACTGAAATGATCTAGGAGCATTTTGCGCTATGCTGCTGAATCGACGCCACGAGCACAGATTTTGATTGTCATCTTCAACCCGACCGCGGGGCGCCGCCGGGCGCATGCGTTGTGGCGCGTGCTGGACGTGCTGTCCGCGAACGGGATGCGGCTGGAACTGGCGGAGACGCAGCACGCCGGGCACGCGACGGAGTTGGCGCGCGACGCGGTGCGCAGCGGCGCCAAGTTGATCGTGGCGGCGGGTGGTGACGGTACGATTGCGGAGGTCGCGAACGGCATGGCGGGCGGCAGCGCCCGGTTGGGCGTGATCCCGCTGGGCACTGCCAACGTGCTGGCGCACGAGTTGCGGTTGCCGTTCGCTCCGCAGGCGGTGGCCGCGGCGTTGGCGTTCGGCCGCACCTGTATGCTGTGGCCCGGCGTGGCGACCCTGCCCGGGGAGACGCGGCTGTTCGTGCAGATGCTGGGCGTGGGGCTGGATGCGCAGGTGGTGCACGGGATGAGCGCGCCGCTGAAGCGGTTGTTGGGCAAGGGCGCGTATGTGGCGCAGACCGTGCGGGAGATGAGCCGATACCGGTATCCCAAGCTGCGCATCCGCCTGGATGGCGAGGAGATGGATGCGGCGAGCGTCATCGTCAGCAAGGGGCGGTTATATGCGGGGCGGTTCACCCTGGCGCCGCATGCCAATGCCTGCCTGCCCGGGTTCAGCGTGGCGGTGTTCGAGCGGTATGGGACGATGGCGGCAATGATGTATGGCGCAGCGCTGCCGCTGAACCTGCTGCCGCGAATGCCGGGGCTGCGGATCGAGAGCGTGAGCGCGGTGGAGATATTGGGAGACGGGGGGCAGTACGCGCAGGCGGATGGCGACCCGGCGGGGGCGACGCCGATCAGTATCCGGAACGCGGCTTCGCCGATTGAAGTGGTGGTGAGTTAGCGGGGGGCTCCGCCCCGAACCCCGCCAGGGGATAGTCATCCCCTGAGACCCCTTTATTCTAACTAGGGGGCAGGGCGGAGCCTTGCTAGATTGTGACGCCTTCGGCTGCGGTCAGCGACCAGGTGGGATTGGGGTCGCAGAAGATCGGCAGCGCATTGGGGGTGCGGACGTCGATGGGGAGGCCCATTTCGGCGCGCAGGGCGCGGAACCAGGCGCCGTGGGCTACCACCAGAACGGGCGCCGGGTGAACGAGCGCTTCGGTCAGGCCCTTGGCGGCGCGCGTGCGGAGTTCGGCGAAGCTTTCGGCGTCTTCGGGGGTCGCCTCGCCGCTGATCCAGGCGGTGAACCAGGCGGCGTGCTGGATGGTGCCCTCGTGCACGCCGAACGAGACTTCCTGTAGGTCGTCGATGAGCGTGACGGGGAGGCCTAGCACCTTGCCGGCGGCCTCCGCCGTGTCGCGGGCGCGGGAGAGGGGGGAGGAGACGATGCTGGCGATGCCGCGGCCGCGGAGTAATTGCGCCGCCGACGCGGCCTGGGCCACGCCGGTGGGGTTGAGCGGGACGTCGGTGCGGCCCTGGCTGCGGCCGTCGGCGTTCCAGTCGGTCTCGCCGTGGCGCAAGAACCAGAAGGCGCGGGCGGGGATCATGCTAGGCTGTGAGCCCTTCGGATTGGATCGTGCGCTGCACGGCAGGGCGGGTCTTCATGCGGGCGAAATGGGCGGCCACGTTCGGCGGCAGCGGCACTTCGGCGCGGGGCGCCCAGTTGCAGACGTAGTAGAGCGTGGCGTCGGCTAGGGAGTATTCGCCGGCGATCCACTCGCGGCCTTCCAGGCGCTTGTCCATCAGGGCCATGCCCTTGGCGAAGATTTCGCGGCCGCGGGCCTGGACCTTCTCCTTCTCCGCCTCGTTGGGGGAGAAATTGCCGGGGCGGGCGATGCGGGCGAAACCCTGCATGTGCATGGTGGCGGTGATGTAATCCATCGCCTCGATCGTGCGGGCTTCGGCCTCCGGATCGCTGGGCATCAGCTTGGCGGCGGGGTTGGTGCGGGCCAGCCAGGTAGCGATGGCGCCGTATTCGGTCAGCACACTGTCATCGTCGCGGCGCAGGGCCGGGATCTTGGATTTCGGGTTGATGGCGACATAGGCCTCGCTGAACTGCGAGCCGTCGCGCACGCTGATCAGGTCCAGATCGTACGGCTTGCCGATCTCTTCCAGCATGATGTGGATGCCGACCGAGCAGGCGCCGGGCGAGTAGTAGAGTTTCATCGCGGTGTTTCCTCTTGTCGGTGCAGTCGAGTTGTCGGTCTAGTCGAATAGGGAGCTGACGCTGCTTTCGTCGCTGATGCGGCGCATTGCCTCGGCCATCAAGGGGGCGACGGTGAAGGTGCGCAGGTTGGGGGCGCCGCGCACTGCCTCGGTCGGCTCGATGCTGTCGGTGATGGTCAGCATCTCGATCGGGGAGGCGGCGATGCGGGCGACGGCGCCGCCGGAGAGTACGCCGTGGGTGACGTAGACGCTGACGGAGCGGGCGCCCTCCGCCATCAGCGCCACGGCCGCGTTGCACAGGGTGCCGCCGGAGTCGCAGATGTCGTCGACCAGGATGCAGTCCATGCCGGCGACGTCGCCGATGATGTTCATCACCTCCGACACACCGGCCCGCTCGCGCCGCTTGTCGATGATGGCGAGTTCGCAGTTGAGGCGGGAGGCGAGGATGCGGGCGCGCAGCACGCCGCCGATGTCGGGGGAGACAATCATCACCTTGCGCCCGGCGAAGCGCTGCTGGATGTCGGTGGTGAAGAGCGGGGCGGCGTAGAGGTTGTCGACGGGGAGGTCGAAGAAGCCCTGGATCTGCCCGGCGTGGAGATCCAGGGTCAGGACGCGGTTGGCGCCGGCCTCGGTGATGAGGTTGGCGACCAGTTTGGCGCTGATCGGCGAGCGGGAGGAGGTTTTGCGGTCCTGCCTCGCATAGCCGAAATAAGGGATGACCGCGGTGACCCGGCGGGCGCTGGAGCGGCGCAGCGCGTCCAGGGTGATCAGCAATTCCATCAGGTTGTCGTTGGCGGGGTAGGAGGTCGATTGCAGCACGAACACGTCCTCGCCCCGGACGTTCTCGTGGATTTCGACGAACACCTCCATGTCCGCGAAGCGCCGGATCGACGCGCGCGTCAGCGGGATGCCCAGGCTGGCAGCGACCGCTTCGGCGAGCGGCCGGTTGCTGTTGCAGGCGACGATCTTCATGGGGCAGCGTCCTGGGTGCGGCGGCGAGCGGGTTCTAGCAACGCTTCACCGATATGTCATCAACTCGCGGGCTCGGGGCTTTTGACGCTGCCGGGGGCGGGCGTGGCGGTGGAGGACCGTCCGCTGGCCTGGATCACCACTTCGTTCACGCCGTTGGACGCCTCGTTGGTGACGACGACCGCGACCTCGCCCCAGTAATTGTCCAGCGATTTGGGCGGGACCTCGTTCAACTGGATCACCCGGCCGCGCTCGCGGCCCTGGGCGTCCACCACGATCCATTGCAGTTCGATCCGTTCGGTGTTGTTGGCGCCGGGTGCGGTCTTCACCTGGCCTTCGACCGAGAAATCAGCGCCCTTCGGCGAGTCTTGCACCACGTCGCCCAGATTCGGCAGCTTGGTGGTCATGAGGCGGGCGAGGGTGATGTTGCCGTCGCCGGGGGCGCCGGTGACGCCCTTGAAATACAGCACGGGGGGGCGGTTGAGCAGGCTGTGCGGGTCGCTCATCTGCCGCCGGGCCTCGATCCCGTTCAGCATCGCGATGACCTTCGGTGCCTCTGCATCGGCGGCGGCCTTCAGCGTGGCGGGTTGGCCGGCGGCCCAGTCGGCGGGGGGCACGGGGGCGCCCTGGCTGGCGCCTTGC
>NZ_LMUY01000145.1:64518-163795 GCF_009765685.1 Acidisphaera sp. L21
GCCAGTCCGACGGCTGCGCCTTGGCGGCGCGCACCGGCAGTTCCTGCGCCAGCAGCGCATCGGCCAGCGCCTGGGACCAGGCCCGGGCCGCGTCGTCCGTCAGCAGGGAGTCGGTCGGGAGCGGGATGGCCAGGCGGGAGGGCGGGGGCTGCGCCAGGCGCATGGCGGTGGCGCCAGGGTTGCCGAGGAAGGGCTGCGGCAGGTCGCCGCACCCGGCCAGCAGCAGCATCGCCCCCAACGCGCCCAGCAGGGCCAGGCGGTTAGGTGAGCACACAGCCGAACAGCACGATGAGGACAATGAAGAGGATTACCGCGAGGGGGAGGTAGGGCATGCGATGATGGAGACCTGATGGCCGATCGGGCCGCCCCCGGCAAGCGTGCGGCGACGGTGGCTGTAAAACCGCACTTCGTCGGTCAACGTGTCCAGCCCTAGCACGGTCACGGTTGCGCCAGCCGCGCGCAGGCGTTGGGCGCAGTAGCCCGGCAGGTCGAACAGCCAGTGGCCGGGGCGGCCATCAGCGAAGAACTGGGCGTCGGATTGGTCGCGCGCCAGCACGGCATCGCGCAGGTCGGCGGCGACCTCGTAGGCGGCGGGGCCGATGCAGGGGCCGACCGTGGCGTGAATGGATTGGCCGCCCATCGCCTCGACCACTGCCTCCAACACGCCGGACACGGCGCCGCGCCAGCCGGCATGGGCGGCGCCGACGATGCCGGGACCGGCGAACAGCACGGGGGCGCAATCGGCGGTGACGATGGCGAGGCCGATGCCGGGGCGGCGCGTGACCATCGCATCGGCGCGCGGGCCGCTGCCGGGCTGCCAGGGCTCGTCGACGGTGACGACGTCTGGGCCGTGCACCTGGTGCAGGCCGACCAACTGGTCCACGCCGATGGCGGCGGCGGCCCGGCGACGGTTTTCGGCCACCGCCTCGGGCGCGTCGGCGCTGGACAGGCTGCAGTTGAGGCTGGCGAAGGGGCCGGTCGAGACGCCGCCCTCGCGGGTGAAGAAGCCGTGCGGGGCGGCCAAGTGGGGGTCGCTGATATGCGGGGTCATGCTTCGAATCCGGCTGGGGTCGGCAGGCCCGGCGAGGTGAGCGCCAGTGCCTTGAACAATGCGCCCATCCGGTCCGGTTCGGCCAGACGGCGCCCGGCCTCGGTCAGGCGTAGCGCCGCCCGCGGGGGGACGGTTTGGGCCAGGCGGTTGATGCGGGCGAACAGGCCCAGCCGGGTGAGGAACTTGCCCTGGGCGAGCGGGCCGTGGGCTGGCAGGGCGGAGGCGCGGGCGAAGGCGGCGAAATCCACGTGCGCGGTGAGGTCGGCGGAGCCCGGTTCGGCCAGCGGGTCGCAGAACTTGCCGTCGCGCAGGGCCTGCAGGCTGTCGCCGGGGCCGCTGGCGTAGGGCCCGTAATCCATGAACAGGGCGACGCCGGGTGCGGCGCGCAGGCGGTCGCCGATGTGCTGCGCCAGCGCCGGGTCGAGGGTTTCGTACAGGCCCGGTGCGGTGGCGGTGAGGTTCGCGGGCGGGGGGCAGCTTTGTTCGACCCAGGCGCCGCCGGCGACATGGCGCTCGGTCCATTGGCCGTCATTGAGGACAAATTGGCGAATGGGCAGGGCGTCGAGGAATTCGTTGGCCAGCAGGATGATCGGGCCGGGGGGCAGGTCCTCGATCCGGTCGTGCCAGGTGGCGCCGGGGAGTTTGGCGGCCTGGATGGCGCGTAGGCGGGGAGAGGTTTCAACCAGATGCAGGCGCAACGCGGCGTGGAAGGCGGGGGCGACGCGGGCGATGGTGCGGATCGCGTCCGCCATCAACGTGCCGCGGCCGGGGCCGGCTTCGGCCAGGATCACCTTGTCCGGCCGGCCCAGGGCTTCCCAGGTGATGGCGGCCCAGGCGCCCAGGACCTCGCCAAAGGCCTGGCTGATCTCGGGTGCGGTGGTGAAGTCGGCGAACGGGTCGTGCGAGGCGTAGTATAGCGCGTTGGCGCGCGCCATGAATTCGTCCAGCCGCTCCATCACGCCGTGGTCGGTAGGGAAGCGATCGTCACGGGCGGGCGCAGGCGGCCGTTGATGATGAGCGCGATGCCGGCCAGGGCCATGGGGATGGAGAGCAACTGGCCCATCGTGGCGCCCTCGAACAGGAAGCCGAGGAAGGCGTCTGGCTGGCGAAACAGCTCCCCCACGCTGCGAGCGATGGCGTAGCCGACCAGGAAGATGCCGGCGAGGGTGCCGAAGCGGGCGCGGATCGCATCGGACCGGGCGAGGAACCAGAGGAGCAGGAAGAGGAGGAGCCCCTCCATGAGGGCCTGGTAGATCTGGCTGGGATGGCGGGGCACCGGGCCGGCATTGGGGAAGATCATCGCCCAGGGCAGCCAGTCGGGCGCCGGGCGGCCCCAGAGTTCGCCGTTGATGAAGTTGGCGATGCGGCCCAGGCCGAGGCCGATGGGAACCACGACGCAAATGCGGTCACCGAAGCCGAGGATGGGGATGCGCTGCTGCCAGCAATAGATGATCACCGCGATGATGACGCCGAGGGCGCCGCCATGGAAGCTCATCCCGCCTTCCCAGACGGCGAAGATCGACAATGGCTCCGATAGGAAGCGGGTGGGCTGGTAGAAGAACACGTAGCCCAGCCGTCCGCCCAGCACGACGCCCAGCGTCGCCCAGGTGAGGAAGTCGTCGGTCTGCAGGGCGGTGGCCACGACCGGCGTGCGTTGCACCAGGCGGCGCGCGATGCGCCAGCCCAGCAGCAGGCTGCCGATATAGGCGAGCGCGTACCAACGGATGGCGAGCGGCCCGACCTGGATCAATACCGGGTCGAACTGCGGGAACAACAGGACTGGAATCACCGATAGGGGTCCGAACTCTCCAGGTAATCCACAACGTAGCGGCGGATACCTTCTTCCAAAATGGTGAACTGCCCATCGTACCCGGCGGCACGCAAGCGGTCCATGTTTGCCTGGGTGAAGGATTGGTAGCCCGCGCGCAGGCTGGACGGCATGTCGATGAACTCCACCCGCTCCGGCACCTGGGCGGCGCGGCAGACGGCTTCGGCAAGGTGTTGGTAGGAGCGGCCGTTGCCGGTGCCGAGATTGAAGAGGCCGTTGACGCCGGGCGAGGCGAGCAGCCACAGCATGACGTCCACCACGTCGCCGACCCAGATGAAGTCGCGGATCTGCTGGCCGTCCGCCAGGCCGGGTTCGATGGAGCGGAACAGCTTGGGCGCACGGCCGCTCTGGATGTCGTCCCACTTGATCTTCACGACCGAGATCATCGAGCCCTTGTGATACTCGTTCGGGCCGTAGACGTTGAAGAATTTGAGCCCGGCCCATTGCGGCGGCCGCGCGCCGCCGGTGCGGATGATCTTGGCGACCCGTAGGTCGAAGGCGTGCTTGCTCCAGCCATACAGGTTGCGCGGCTTCAGCGTGGCCAGTGCGTCGATGTCGTCATCGAACCCGGCCGATCCGTCGCCGTAGGTCGCGGCGGAGGATGCGTAGACCAGCCGCACCTGGTGCGCCGCGCACCAGTTCCATAGCATCATCGGCAGTTCGACGTTGGTCATCCACACCAGGTCGCCGTCCGTCGCGGTGGTGGCGCTGATGGCGCCGAGATGGAACACCATCTTCAGCGGCGGGTCGCTGGCCAGGAAATGCTCCAGCGCATCGGGCATCAGGATCTGCGCAGGGGGATAGGCGGCAAGGTTGCGCCACTTCCCCGCCTCGCCCAGCCAATCGACGATGGCGACCTCATGCCCGGCCTCGGCCAGGGCGGCGTTCAGGTTGGAGCCGATGAAGCCGGCGCCGCCGGTGATCAGGATCATGGGCGGGGTTATAGGGGCGGGTTGTGAGGGGGGACAAGGATGGGGAGGCTACGGGCGTGGCGCCCCCTATGATGGCCTGCCCCTAGGCCGACGGGGGGACGTGCGTGAGGGGCCACATTCACGCCATGCATCATTCGTGATTGGCCCTCCGATTATCGATTGGAGGGCCAATTGACACCGAAGAGGACATGCGATTTAGATCCGCGTGGACGTGCGAAAGTCACTGCCCGGTCGGTAGTCCGGGTGACGTTTTGCGTTCGTGCAGCCTACACGCTCTATCCCAGGCGTGGGCAACCTGCGCGTCCTTTCCCCACGGTGGGAGAGGAGCGTCCTATGGAAATCGCCCGCTATCTGATTGCCTTGGTTGCCGTGTTCAATTTTGGCGGCCTGGTTGCCGATGCCATCGTGCCGGCCAGTGCCCGGCAGCATTTGTTCAACCCGCACTGGCCACCACACGCCAAATTCCACAATGCACAGACCATGCTGATGGGCCTGGTGAGCGGCATCTTGTCGCTGGCCATCCTGTTCGGCACGCCGTCGCTCAGCCTTCCCGTCTTCTTGCTGGCGGCGGCGATCGCGGCAAACTACTTCGTGACGATGGCGCTCGCGCCGTTGTTTCCGGGGACCGCCTGGATGGACCCGGCGTTTGCCCCAGGCACACCCCGCCCACTCGGCCTGGCCCCGCAACAGCTTATCACGTACGTGCTTTGCGGCGTCGTCATCGTCGCCATCGTTCTCGCCGTCTCCGCCTAGCGATGAGGGTCAGTCCGCTTTCCAGTTCCTGACCCTGGCGGACTGACCATTTTCCGGCATCAGCGGTCCGGGTAATGGTGCCAAAGCGTTTGGTTTCGGACCAGTGCGGTCATAACTCGGCGGCGCAGATGTGCCCGAACGCCGACGCTCCGCATGGTGCAGACTTCAAGCAGACCGTGTGAAAACGCGATTCGAAGGTGAAATAGGCCCATCCCTGCTTCAGAAGCCTGCAACGAAGCGGCGCGGGACCGGTGGACGGACTTGCCGAAAACCAGCGCTCCCGACACCGGACCGTCAACAACCGTGGCTGTCAGCAAGCCAAAATGCTGCGGGTAAGGCTCCTCAGGCCGCCAAAGCGGCCATGAGATCGGAGAACCCGACAATGTTGAGCACTCGTCGCAGGTTGTAGGCGAGCGCAGTCAGGCTGAACTCGCCCCGCACCTTCTCAAGTCCGCGCATCAGGAACGCGCCCTGGTTCATCCATTGCTTTATTGTGCCGAACGGATGTTCCACCGTCTCCCGCCGCTGGTCGAGCACACCCGGGCGCTTCGCCAGCCGCGCCTGCATCCGGTCCAGCACCGCTTCGTTTTCCAGCCGGGAGACCGCGCGGAACTTGCCGTTCGTGCAGAGATGACGGAGTTTGCAATTGTCGCAGGCCAACTTATTGACGTAGTTGGTCTTCTTCAGCCCGCGCAGCAAAGACGATGTATAGGGATGCAGGTGCTGGCCAGCCGGGCAAGTATACCTGTCGCTCTCGGCATCGTAGGCGAACTCATCCTTGCGGAACAGGCCGGCCTTCACTGAAGGACCCCGCTGCGGCCGCGGCACGTAGGGCACCATCCCGGCCGTCTCGCAGGCCTCGATGTCCTCGATCTTGAAGTAGCCCTTGTCGGCAACGACGTCGATCGTCTCGACACCAAGCACCTCTTTGGCCGGCTCTGCTGTCTGCGTCATCATCCCCATGTCGACGACCTGGTTGGTGACCTGCTGTTCGACAATCAGCTTGTGTTTCACGTCGACCGCCACCTGCACGTTGTAGCCGACAGCAACGTGGGTGTGCGCCGCCATCGCCCGGCTGTCAGGGTCGGTGAGCGAAATCTGGTCCTCCCCGGTCTTGTCCAGGTGCGCCAGCATCTCCTTGCACCGAGTGCGCCGCCCGTGAATCGCGGTGATCTTCTCGGCGAGGTTCTTGACGCGCGAGCCGCCCGTCTTTGCCTCGGCCGCGTCGCACTCGTCGAGCCGCTTCATGTAGTCATCCATCTTGGCGTCAGCCAATTCGATGAACTTGGTCAACGACGCACGCGTAAAATTGCGATCCTTATTGTTGACCGCCTTGATCCGGGTGCCGTCGACGGCGAGCAGTTCGCGGCCGAACAGGTTCATCTGACGACATAGCAGCACGAACTGGCGGAATACCGGACGGAAGGCCTTGTGGTTTAGCCGGCGAAAGTCGGCGATGGTCTTGAAATTGGGCTTCAGGTGCCGCAGCAGCCAGATGACCTCGAGGTTCCGGTTGGTTTCGGCTTCCAGCCGGCGGCTGGAGCGGACGCGGTTCAAATAGCCGTATATATAGAGCTTGAGCAGGTCCTTCGGATCGTAGCCAGGCCGTCCGGTTGCCTTTGAGGTCACCCGGACGAAGCCCGCCGCGGCCAGGTCGAGGCCATCGATGAAGGCATCGATGAAACGGACCGGGTTTTCAGGACCAACGTATTCGTCCAGCGATTCAGGAAGCAGCAGGGCCTGGGAGCGTTCGTGGCCGGCGATGTGCGTCATGCGCAGGATTCTAACCGAGCTCGCTCCGAGCCGGAATCCGTTACGGAGCAGATTTCACACGGTCTGCTTGAATTATGCACCATCCCAATGTCGGCTTTCGGGCATGCCAGCGCTGGTCAGTTATGGCCATCATTTCCTGCCCTCTGTGGATGCTGTAGGTGCTGCGCTGCCCAAGCGTCAGGCGCCCAGTCTCTTCGTGGTCAATCGGAGTGTTTTTGGGCATTTGCAACCCACAAATGAGAGTGTCTCTGGCTAATTCGGAAGCCTGCAAAGGGCGACTGACGCTCTGCCGCGTAGTCAAGCGCTTGTCAGCGCATCTCCTGCCACGGGCTTCTCACCAGGTTTCGCGAGGTCATCGATTGCAGCTCTATCTAACATCAGCACCGCTGACATCGTCCTGCGTCCACCATCTGGCTCTCTTGCCCGCCCTGTCATCTGCCAGTGCAAGCAACGCAGCCTGGGACAGGGTCCGGTGGAGGAGACGGCTGTTGTCAGACGCCAGGGTGGAACTCTCACCTGAAATCTCGTCTAGAAGGTTGTCCAAGTCGCCACCTGCAGGGCTGCGGTGGCAGACAAACACCTCCGCTCATGAGATATCATTGCTCTTGAGGAAGCCGAGAACGTCTCGCTCGAAAAGATCAGGAGCCTCAAGGTGGGGCCAGTGGCCTACTGTAGGATACTCTCGGCAGATTACCGGGCCCAAGAATGCAAGCCCAGCTTTCCGAAAGATTGCCTTTCGGACTTCGGGTTCGTCCTGACCATAGATGACCAGACCAGGGGGTGAAAGCTTGACGGAAAACGCGTCTGCGTCTGCGTCGGGAAGAGGCAATCGGTAGTAGTCGACGGAGGCACGTGACCTGCCCTCTAGCCTTAAAGCATCTTTCACGTCTTTGGCATGCACCCGTGCTGTCTGCCAGTGCGGGCTCCAGAGTGTGTACAGGTAATCGACCTCTGCAAAGTCGTCCTTCTCCAGGAGGAGTGCCGAGGCTTCGCCTTGTCCAAGGTAGGCGTTGTGAGGGCGTACTTGGCGTTCTTCAGTGCTATCTTCAGATACCAGAAATGGCGGGATGGCCAGAGCAATGATGGCGGCAACTTTCGCGGGGGCTATGGCTGCAGCCGCATAGGCCGCCAAGGCCCCCCAATCATGCCCTATAATAACCGCCTTGGTTGTTCCAAGTCGATCGATGATACCGAGGGCATCCTTGGCAAGTTGCCTGATGGAATAGTTTGCGTCCTCCGGAATAGCGGAAGGATAATAGCCTCGCTGGAAGAGTGCGACGGCTTGAAAATTATGACTGGCCAGAAAACCCAGTGTGCGCTTCCAAGTGCGAGCGGTATCGGGGAACCCGTGAAGAAGCAGGACTGGCGTGCCTGATCCCTCTTCGAGGTATGCTAGCTCAACGCCATTAATTTTGGTAAGAAGGACGCGTTCGTTCATGATCTCTCCAACGCGTCATTGCCGATCTTGTTGATAGCGGAGGCATGGTAAGCGGTGGGACCTCGCAGATCAATTCTCCTGCGGTTCGACGATGCCGCGAGGCCGTCCAACCATGCTTGAACATGCTGACCGCCCCCGGGCGCGGTTCCTCGTCTAGCAAAAAGTGGATCGACGGAAGGCACATCACGCGGCAGCCGAGGCGGCCTTCTGCACTTTCTGCCGACCGTTCGCGGTCCCCCTACATCTACGGCTTGTTGTCCACGCTTGTTTCCCCGTCGCATCCACCCTCTCCTGAGGATGGCGACGGAGGTCCGGTGTAGAAGGCAGCCGTCCGGCGCAGCTTCGACAAAAATGGCCGGGACGTCAAATACATCAGGGGGCTTGCGGCAATTCATGCAGCAGGAGGGTTCACAATGGTCGTCACTCCATCAGGGCCGCCCGGCATGCCTGAGAATGCCATACGGCTACGTAGCCTACCTTTTCTGTCTTTTGCTACTCCGCCAATCCGGTGCTCTGTCGGACCTTACATGGCGTCGAGGAGATCGGGCGTGCTTCCGAGAAAACGCTGACCGTCGATCGCTTTAAGGAGCAGCTGCAAAACTGGCTGGTGCGGCCCTGCTGTCCTGTCAGGGGCATGCCTCCTTCCAATGGGCGTGGTCTTTATTGCAGGCGCCTGCCTCTGCTGGGTAACGACAATAATTTGACCCGCAAGCTGTCATCCGCTGAGGCTGATATCCTTCGGGCCAGCATGCAGAGGAGGCCACGATGGCGGTGGTGGTCACGCTCTCCCCCTCCGGTGCTCCGGCCACGCTGGGCAGGACCAGGATATCTGGCGCGGCAACACAGCCCTAGGCGCCTCCGCGAGCAGCGTTCTCTCCCGGTGCACGAACCGCCCGCCACGTTGTGCGGAACGGTGGGCGACGGCGAAGCCATAGTCTTTCCTCTGCTGACGCTTCAATGCGACCCAATCGGCACCAAACCCTGTCGTCTTCAACTAGTATTTCGACACAGAGATTTTGACTGGTTGGCCGGAGACGTGGCCAGCTTACATCCGCTACCTGCAAAGGCTGGTTCCGACCGAAAGCGCACGTGGCTACCCTAATCGTCGAGATGTCTTTCCGTGTTTCGACACACACGCGCGGCTGACAATGGTACGGCTTAGCGGCTCAAGCCATTCGCGCAGTAGAACTCGGCGAGCGCGCGTGTAGAGTCGAGCCACACTTTCGGCAAACGGATATTGCTGAACATTTGCTTATAGCGACTGCGGTTCGCTCTGGTGGCTACGGTAATGTGGTGGATGACATCCCATTTCACGCTGTCGCGACCGCCCGCAAGTGCCCCTCGACGATCACGCTCGAACCAGCAGCGCGGGATATAGCGGTAAAGGCTCACTACGGTGGGAACATCAAGTAGGACGAACCCGGTAGCGTGATGCAGCCTTTGAGGAAGAAGCCGCGAGTAATTGCCATCAATGACCCAGTGAGGCCCCATAATTGCCGCATCATGAAGGGCGCCAAACTCGTCTGCCGGTCGGGGAATCCAATCGGTATGCGGCAGGTGGTGAAGTTGATCGAGGTGGATCGGCACTAACCTCCGTGCCCGCGAGATTGCTTCCGCCAGCGTGGACTGGCCGCTGTTGGACGGTCCCACGATGCAGATGCGCGTCCCAAGCTCGTCCAGCGTCATGATGTGGCTTTTAGCTCGGCCAGAGAGCTTCCGCAAAGGATGGGAAACGGGAATCACTCGGGTACCACTCGACATTCGTGTTTCGAACCCGTCAAAATCACGGTGCAGTGGTACTAGGCACGTTCGACCAACGACTAAAATTCATCTAGGGTTTGCTCAAAGAGCTAATCCAATAGCTGGAGAGGACCACCGCTTGAGAGGGCCGGGAGCGGAGAAGGGGCATTTGTGCTGCCTCGAGAACTGGGTGTCGAGGGCCTGCTCAGGGTCGTCGGCCGGGCAGAAAGGTTCGAGAAACGTGGAAATGATAGTCATGGATGTCCGGCATCGTATCCAGCTGGCGGTTGCCACAGCAGACTGGGTGTTGCGGGGAATTGGCCTGGCGAGCACTTTGCTGCTCGTCGGGGCCTCCGCTGTGCCGCACCACCCACCCGTGCTTTGGGCGTGGGAGCGGACAGAGGTCCTAAACACCATGCCGCTCTCCTTCGACGTGGCGGCCGTCGTCGGATTCATCCGCCTTGAGGGCGGGACGGTAACGGTAGCCCGCGGACGTCGATTTCCCCTGATGCTGCGTGAAGGCGCCCATCAACCGACAGGCGTCGTGCACATCGAAATAGACCAGACGCGGCCGCTGCTGTGGACGGAGGGTTTGCGGGCGGAGGTAGTCGGCGCGGTCCTGGCATTTATGCGACCTTATGCGGCTGTGCAGGTGGATATGGAGGTACGGGACAGCCAGCGCGTTGCGCTGCTGGACGTGCTGCGCGGGGTGCGTGCGGGTCGCCCGCCTGGGACCACGCTTTCCATGACCGCGCTGGCCTCATGGTGTGATACGGAGCACTGGCTGGCTGCGGCGCCGGTGGACGAGATCGTGCCCATGCTGTTCCGCATGGGACCCAGTGGCGCCCGTCTCCAGGACAAGCTGGCTCGCGGCGGCGACTTCGGTGAGCCATGGTGCCGTCAGGCCTTGGGCATTTCCACCGATACGCCTGTGGCCATCCCACAGGGCCGCCGCGTCTATGTGTTCAACCCGCACCCGTGGGACGCGGGTGCAGTGGCGGCGCTTGAGCAGAGGGGTTTTCGATGAAGCGTTCCTTCCTTCGAGGCAGCTTGGCGGTTCTCGCCGCGGCGGCGGCTTTCGCGCCAGCTGCCGCCTCCACCGACGGCTCGCCTGCGAACTGGGCGTTGAGTGAGTTTGGCGGCGCCCCCGCCCAGCGGCAGATGCTCTATAGCGGCACGCCTGGCGTATTGATGGGCACGTCGCCTGCCAGTCTTCTACTCGTCGGGTGGAGGCGGCTGCACGGGCAAACCGTTTCGACAGCCGCGGGCGAAGCTTTGGCGGTGCCGTGCTGCGGGGACAACAGTGCGGCTGATCCGACAGCACCATGGCTGGAGACGCGCAAAACTGTAACCGGCGCCATGACGTTGAACGGCCCGCTCGCCACCGACCGCCCGGGGCCGGACTACACCAGCGTCCCAAACTGCATGGCCGACGCTTTTCTCAACGCCACCCGCACTTTGCAGGCCCGCATTGGCAGCTACGGCGTGGACTCCCCGGACGTGCGGTCATGGCTTGCGGGTCAGGATGCCGTGTTCGCCGCCTGCGCCGCACCGGCGTCGCGCCTGCCTGGGTTGCCCGACACAGCGCCTGCCTGGCTGCGGGCCGACCATCAGTATCAGTCGGCGGCTCTGGAATTCTACAACGGCGCCTACCCGGCGGCAGCCGAAGCATTCGCAGCCATCGCAGCGGATACAACATCCCCGTGGCATGATATCGCGCCCTACCTGCGAGTGCGCGCACTGTTGCGGCAGGCACTGACAACCCACGTGCCCGCTGACTTCGCAACGGCACGCGAGGCGGCGCGGGACGTGCCCCCAGCGGCCAAGCTGGCGGACATGGCTCAATTGCATGGCGATCCAAATGCGGCCGCTACACGGCTGGCGACTGCGCTGGAGGCACCCGAGCTCTCGGCACAAGCGGCTCCCGACTTCAAGGATTTGCAATTTTTGGGAGGGAGCGCAACGAAGCCGGAGTTGTTGGATTGGATTGTCACCTTCAAGACCGGCGCGGCCGCACCCCCTGTTCCGCCACCTGACAGTCCCACAAAGCTGGATGCGGCCAAGGCTGCTGAGGACCGTCGTGTCGCGGCCCTGGCCCACGCGCAGGATCGCTACAGTGCGACGCACGACAAAGCCTGGCTGCTGGCTGCGCTTGCGCTGATGCAACCAGACGAGACATCCGGCACCATCTTGTTGGCCGATGCCGCGGCCCTGGAACCCCACGATCCGGCGTTTTTGACCGCGCTGTTCCACCGGGTGCGTCTATTGAACGGCACCGCCGACCTGTCAACTCTGCGCCCCCTGGTGGATGCGGTTCTGGCCCGGACGGACCTGACCACGACGACACGCAACCTGTTCCTGGCGGAACGGCTGCAACTCGCCACCGGCCTGCCGGAAGTGGCCGCGTTTCTAATGCGGCAACGACAGTGCCAAGACGGCGACGGCTGCATCGGGAACGCCTGGGGGTTTTCGGGGATCGGCCAGGGGCTTTTCGGGAGTGACGGGAGGGGGCTCGGGGATGATGGGCGCTACCTGATCGACCGCATGGCGCTGTCCACCCGGATGGCGCTGAGCGGGCAGACTTCTCTACCGGCGCCTATCCGCATGGACATTGCCCTGACGAGTTTTGCCCGCGCGGTGCTGCTGCATGATGATACGGCTGCAGACGCGCTTGCAGGATCGCTGCAAACGTTGTTGCCGGTCATGAGGGCTGAATTCGGCGCAGTGCCGAAGGCACGGCCTGGACCTGACAAGCTGTATGCCGAATATCTCTTGTTCGCAAAGATACCCGGCTTGCGAGCTGACCTGCTGGATTACACTCGCCCAGAGGGCAACATCACCGACTTCCAGGGCAGCTGGCCGAACTGGGTCGTCCTGGCCAGGCCAGATCCGGAAGCAATCCCGCCGGGATCTGCGCGTTACGACAATGCCTATTACCAGATACTCGACGTGCCAGCCGGTACAGATCTGGGAAACGGACACCGCCGCATCCCGGACATCGTCTGCGATGGCATGTGCGGTGCAGGCGGCTTCGTGCCGCGTATGCCAGGGTTCTTGACGGACACGGCGGGAAAGGCACTGGTAGAACGGCGCTTCCTGCCACCGCCGGGCAAGTATGGCGACGCGGGCACCATGCCCCTCGACCGGGCGGAGGCGTTCCCAAGCGTAGCAACCGCCCCGGTGAAGGCGCAGGCGGCTCCGCCTGGCGCCACCTACATCTGGGAGTTCATTCTCGACTACGTCACCAAGCACCCACAAGACCCACGTGCTCCGGAGGCGCTGCACTGGCTGATCCACATCGGTCATTATGGGCAGAGCCACGATCATTCCGGACGGCGGGCTTTCATGCTGCTTCATAGTCGTTATTCGAACAGTACCTGGGCGAAGCAGAACCCGTTCTACTATGATTGAGTCCAATGCAGAGGGCGAGATGGCGGACGCGCGCCTGCAAAGCACCTTATAAGCAAAATTCTGAAGAGGGATGAAGGCCGATAATCACGGGGCTGTATCTATCTTCCCGTGCACTTTCCAACAGGCACCGATCTTTGGCCGTAAACTGTCTGCCCAGCCGGAGCCCCTTGCTGGTATTGTGCCAAGCAGGTTTGTGCCGCCGTCAGACGAGTAAATGTGCGTCTCGTATATAAGCAAGTCTTTGGCTGGAACTCTCAGTCGAACCTGGCGTTTCGCGCAATTCCCCCCACCCTCATCAACCTCAAACCTCCAGAATGGGACAAAACCAATGCAAGACGTAATCCTGGGCACCTCTGTCGAGCTGCCACAGGCCGTGATGCAGTCAGTCTCGCTGAACCTCACCGTCAATGGACAGCAGCGTGAATTCGTCGTTGAACCATGGACCACGCTGCTGGACCTGCTGCGCCATGAGATGGATCTGACCGGCACCAAGAAGGGCTGCGACCATGGCCAATGCGGCGCCTGCACCGTGCTCATCGACGGCCGTCGGATGAATTCCTGCCTGGCACTAGCCGTGATGCAGGATGGCAAGACCGTCACCACCGTTGAGGGCCTGGCAGCACCTGATGGCACCCTATCCCCAATCCAGGCTGCCTTTATCGAGCATGACGCTTTCCAATGCGGCTATTGTACGCCCGGCCAGCTCTGTTCGGCCACCGCCCTGCTCCAGGAGGGCCATGCCCATACGCCAGAGGAAATCCGCGAACTTATGAGCGGTAATCTCTGCCGGTGCGGAGCCTACCCCAACATCGTGGACGCCATCACCCAGGTCCTGGCCCAGGCCGCTACCCCGGAAGTAGCATAATGAACCGCTTCTCCTATGCCCGGCCGGACACGTTGACCGCTGCCATCCAGGCCCTGGCCCATCCCGGAGCCCGCGCCATCGCAGGTGGCACCAACCTCATCGATCTGATGAAATACAGTGTCGAAGTCCCATCCCAGCTAGTCGACATCACCCACCTGCCTTTCGCCAAGATCGAACTCTTGCCGGATGGCGGCCTACGCGTTGGCGCCCTGGTCAAGAATACTGATGCTGCGTACGACGCCCGCATCGGCGAAAGTTATCCTTTGCTGGCCGATGCCATCCTGTCCGGCGCTTCACCCCAGCTGCGCAATGCGGCTACCACCGGCGGCAACCTGCTTCAGCGAACCCGGTGCTACTACTTCTACGACACTGCCACGCCTTGCAACAAACGCCAGCCTGGCTCCGGCTGCTCTGCCATCGGTGGCACCAACCGGGTCCACGCCATTCTTGGAACGAGCGCGGACTGCATCGCCACGCATCCCTCCGACATGTGCGTGGCCCTGGCCGCCCTGGAGGCGGTGGTCCAGGTGTCCGGCCCAGAGGGGGATCGTTCCATCCTGTTCTCTGACTTCCACCGCCTGCCCGGCGCGGAACCGGACAAGGACACGTCGCTCCAGCCCGGCGAAATCATCACCTCGGTCGACCTGCCCGCGCAGCACTTCTCCAGCAACTACACCTACCTCAAGCTACGTGACCGTGCCTCTTATGCATTCGCCCTTGTCTCGATCGCAGTGGCCCTGGAGATGGAAGGCGCCACCATCAAGGCAGCCCGCATTGCGCTGGGTGGCGTAGCCCACAAGCCGTGGCGCGTGCCTGCCGCAGAAGAGGCGCTGGCCGGACAGACGCCCGGGTCTGAGGTGTTCGGCAAGGCGGCTGACCTGATGCTCGCGGGCGCCCAGGGCCAGCCCGGCAACCGCTTCAAGATTGCGCTGGCCCGTAAGGCCATCGTCCGGGCCCTGAAGCAGGCAGCCAATGGCACGCCACAACACGCCACCGACAAGCAGATCCAGTAGCCGCCACATCCGCAGCTCACATCTTCCAGACAGGAAAGCCCATCATGTCAGCGTCTGCCACGACAGGACTTCACACCGGCCAGCCCCGCAGCCGAGTCGACGGACATGCGAAAGTCACCGGAGCCGCCAAATACGCTGCTGAGTTCACGGCATCGGGCTTGCTCCATGGCGTCGTCGTCTCCAGCCCCATCGCCAAGGGACGCATCACCAAGCTCGACATCACTGCCGCCATGGCCGTGCCCGGCGTTGTGGAAGTCTTTACCCATCAGAACCGCATGCGCACCGCTTGGCGCAACGCGAAGTTCCAGGACGAGGTCGCTCCGCCCGGCGCCCCGTTCCGTGCACTCTACGACGACAAGATTGTCTACAGCGGCCAGCCCATCGCCCTGGTTGTCGCTGAGACGTTTGAGCTGGCGCGGTACGTCGCCACTCTGGTGCATGCGGAATACGACATCGAGGCACCTAGCACCGACCTGCGGGCAGTGCGCGGCAGCGCCTATGTGCCCTCAAAAAAGCGTTCGGGAATCAACCCGCCGCCGAAACCGCGCGGCGATGCGCCTGGTGTACTGGCCGACAGCCAGATCCGGGTGGATGCCGAGTATTACCAACCTGCTGAATACCACAACCCGATGGAACCGCATGCGTCCACCGTCATCTGGGAGGGCGGCGGCAAGATCACGGTCCACGACAAGACCCAAGGTGTCGGCAATACCCAGGCCTACATCACCAACGTCTTTGGCCTCAAGAAGGACGACGTCCACGTGGTGGCACCCTACATGGGCGGCGGCTTCGGCAGCGGACTGCGACCGCAATACCAGCTTTACCTGACAGTGCTGGCCACCCTGCAGCTCGAGCGTTCCGTGCGCGTCGTGCTCACCCGTGACCAGATGTTTACCTTCGGCCACCGGCCGGAGACCATCCAGACGGTCAGCTTTAGCGCCCGCCAGGATGGCACGGTCACGGCCATCCGGCACGAAGCCATCGCGGAAACGTCGACCTTCGAAGATTACCAGGAAGTCGTGGTTAACTGGACGGGTCTCACGACCTCCTGCGAGAACGTCGAGCTCGACTACAAGCTGGTACAGCTCGACCGCTACACCCCGGCCGACATGCGGGCGCCGGGTGCACCGACAGGCCAGTTCGCCTTTGAGAGTGCGCTGGACGAGATGAGCTACAAGCTTGGCATCGATCCCATCGAGCTGCGCCTGCGCAACTATGCGGAGACCGATGAGAACCAGGGCCTGCCGCACACCAGCAAAGCGTTGCGGGATGCCTACAGGCTGGGAGCGGAGAAGTTCGGCTGGGCCGGGCGCAATCCGCAGCCGCGCTCAACTTGCGAAGGACATGAGCTGGTTGGCTGGGGCACGGCGACCGGAGCCTGGGATGCGCAGATGCAGAAAACCTCGGCCTCGGCCACGCTGACGCCGGACGGCAAGCTCACGGTGGCCACGGCCAGCGCGGACATCGGCACGGGCACCTATACCATCCTCACGCAGCTGGCGGCCGATGCCCTGGGGCTGTCCATGGAGGCAGTCACCACCAAGCTCGGCGACACTGACCTGCCTTTCTCGCCGCTGGAAGGCGGGTCGTGGACCGCGGCCTCGGCCGGATCAGCCGTCCAGGCCGCCTGCTGCAAGGTCCGGTCCGCCCTGCTGGGGTTTGCCCAAGAGATGCCGAGCTCGCCTTTCAAGGACGTCACCCTGGACCAGGTCGACTTCAAGGAAGGCCGGTTGGTGCTGCGGAACAATCCTGGCATCGGCGTGGCCTATGGCGACATCATGCAGGCTAGCGGCTTGGAGCAGATCCACATGGAAGAGAGCGCGGCTAGGGACCCGGCGGTCCAGAAGACCCATGCGAGCTACACGCACTCCGCGGTTTTCGCCGAGGTGCGGGTGGACGAGGAGCTTGGCACGGTGCGAGTGACCCGGATTGTAAATGCCATCTGTGCTGGGCGCATCCTCAATCCCAAGACGGCCCGTAGCCAGATCATCGGCGGCGTCGTGTTTGGCATTGGCATGGCTTTGCATGAGGAGGCACTGGACGATTCAAAGATTGGCAGGTTCATGAACCACAACTTCGCCGAATACCATATTCCGGTGAACGCAGACATCCAGGACATCGAGGTCATCTTCGTGGATGAGCCGGACGATATGACCAGTCCAATCGGCGTTAAAGGCCTGGGAGAAATTGGGATTTGCGGGACCGCCGCGGCCATCGCAAATGCCGTCTACCACGCCACTGGAAGGCGTGTCCGCGACCTTCCGATTACTATTGACAAGCTTCTCTAGTCGGATTGCGAGCCTGTCCAGACACTCGGAAGAAGAATTCCGATGCCTGGACAGACCAGGCTGGAGAAGTGGCAGCCAGGCAGGTTCTCTCACGGACTGTTTTCGTTTAGGAGAATACGGCTACCGACCTGTCGGACGCGACCCGTGCCGAAGCTGACCAGACTATTCTTCTCGCCGACAACCATCAGGGATGGGCATGCCGATATTCGGAGGCTGTGCAGCCGTAGATGTTGGGAGGACCGCGTATAGTCCTAAAAACAGCAGAAAGTTCCGTCCCGATCTTTGCTAGCCAGTCCTTGAACAAGTCACCTTTTTCACTCCAGTGACAGAGCTGAATTTCCTCGCGGCTTATGTCCTATCAATTGACGTAATGGCCGCCGCATTCCTGCCTTGGCAACGCTCAACCAAGCTGCTCTTGCTGCCTCAAGCCAAAACAAAGTCTCGCCTCAGTTTGGGCGGGGAGACCGCCAGCTTCCATGCTGATACTCGGGTTTGATTTCTCGTAAGCTTCGCAGGTTAGATGTCTTCCTCGATGAAAGACCCGGGCATTCATGGTCAACAGCTACGTTGTGCACTATCCGGCTATCGTCGACGTTCAAAAGCGATCGAGCCAGATAGCTGCAGAAAACACGCGCAAGCAAGCCGCCGGAGCGCCAGCCTCGCAGGTTGCAAAACCTGTGCTATAGGACTTCAGCGCCACACAGGGAATGTGCTCCTGGTGCTGCATATGGAGCTCAGGAGTAATCCTGGGCTCCGTTGATCCTAGCGCGTCCCAGCGGCGTGTCTCACACTGCAGCAGAGTGCTTTGGTCCTAGGACGCATGCTCCTGCCCGGCAGGTCGACACGACTGCCTGTGACCTAGAGGCGACTCACATTCCGGGGGTCCATCCAGCCGCACTGCATGGTAGTCGTTGCGACCATCGACGGTCTTGTCGTGCAGCGCGTTGACGGCTACAGCGGCCCCAGCGGAACGGACGCCGCGCCAAGCCAGCCACACGCGTCAACGGTGTCAGCTGCCTGGCTTGCCATACGGACCATTGAACCGGCGGCGGCACAGTGCGGCGATCTCGCCCTACGATTCCTATAAGAGACGCCTGGCGTCCACAGGCTCCAATTCGCGAGCATGAGCAAATCCCTCCTAGCAAGCAGGCCACCGCCTTCCTGCATGCGGCCGCCTTCCTTCAACCTGCCGAGGTCCAAAACGGCAAAGCCGAGCGTCTCTATGAGTGCGGACCACGAGACCAAGGAGCAATTCTTCATCCTGGCCGACGGCAGCGGAACGCGGTGGCTGGCGAGCAATCCTTCCATTCGAAACCTATAGAAGAGACACCGCGATCAACTTAGCAGTGCCGAACCGGCACTTCTCAAGGCGATGCCGACGCATGCGCCCGCGATAGCCGGGAGGCAGTTCCTGCCAAGTTGAATGCCCGGCGAGATTAGAATTGCAAGTCCGGGCACGTCGAGCGGGTGCAGCAGGAAGCCCACACTACTATTCATGGAAGCAGCAGAGACGTGACCCTGCTTTGCCATTTCGCTCAGGAACCCGACCAGGGCGGTGCTTCCTGCCAGATACTTGGTGAGCGTTGGCAGGATAAGCATGTGGTTGATACTAATTCGATCAAGCGACGGCGTCATGATCGCCACCAAGCCGTCCACCGCGCCCAGTTACTGAAGCCCGAAGATGACTATCAGCGACAGCAGCATTAGCGGGATAATGTTGATTACGATTTGGATAGCCTCGGCACCGCTTAGGTTGATGATTTTCAGGATGGACGGCTCCGATTCGGAGTGTATGGACCTAGAGATTCAGACCTTATCGACGGCGTCCAATCACATTTTCCTTGAGGCAGGTTCAGCATCATAAAAGAAGAAGCTATCTTACTCGTGCCGATACTACCAAGCGCTTCGGCGAGTGTATTTTTACCTACTGCCACTCCCAGCAATGACCAACTGACTTAACGGCGCCTTGAGCCTCGAACGCTCGCCCTAAAGGCTGACCGCCGCGGAGGCCAGGCTACTCTGGGATCACCGATCGGGATTCTTGCTGACCTCCGGCGCCGGGGAGATGGTGGAGGCGGCATGGAGGGACGGAGGGCTACGGCCGCGCTGGCCTCATGATGAAGACCAGCGGACGGAAAACTTTAGGCCGGACAAATGCAAAGGTTTTCTTTATCGTCAGGCCATCCGGAACGGTCGAGAATACCAAGGCTTCTCTATCGTCTCGGTGGGGCGCAACGGCTTGTCCCAGACGCGCATCGAAGCCCGATGGTCGTGCTACGAGGCTTCTGACTAGCCTGATTGTAAGGAACTCCCATGTACGTCATGTACGCGCTCGCTCCCACCACCGGCCTGGCAATCCTTTGGCCCTTCATGGCCCACGCCGCGTTGGTGTTCGCGCTGTACGCGTTGCTCACCCTTGAGCGCACGAGCGCGATCCGTGCGGGCAAGGCCACTTCGGGCACCTTCGAGTTCGGCCGCGAAGAGCCTTCGGAGATCGCCCGGATCACTCGCAATCTCGCCGACCAGTTCGAGCTACCGATGCTCTTCTACGCCGCCGTACTAATCCTGATGCAGTTGCATGCCGTCCTGGTGATCGACGTGCTGCTCGGCTGGCTGTTCGTTATGGGCCGCGTCGTGCACACCGCAGTGCAAACCTTAACGGGGAACTTCCCGCTGCGGGGAAAAATCTTCATGATCAACTTTCTCGCGGTAGCCGGGCTACTCGCTCACCTGCTCGTCTTGATGATCTCCGCGTAGAGGGAGCGATGGATTTCCGCATACGGACCGGGCGCGGAACGCGAGCGGCATCGAAAGCTGCCATCCACCGGCGGGTGACCGGCGCTACCTCCGAGACACCTTGAGGAAGCGCCTTGAAAAGTACGCGCGGACGTCCCGCTCCAGGGAGGGATCGCTCGTCGTGCGAGTGCCATCCGGTCCGTGAAAGGGGCCGAACAAAGTGACCTCCCCGAAATCGTCCGCATACGACCGAGCGCGGCAATGGACGCCATCCCGTTCGAAGCGATAGTCGAGGTAATTGTATCGCTGTTCCAGCCGGTCACCGTTCCAAACTTCGTCGACGACGTGCTTGATTTGGGTCGGCTCGATGGGATCCGTCACGCGCTCGCCTACTTCGCACTGGGGAAGAGGCCGCGTTTGCCCCAGCGACGGGCTGCCGGGTTCGCCAACCGCGTCGCCACCTTGTCCGCCTAGGCAGACGGCAAGCTCCAACAGCGCCGTCGTCTGGTGCAGTTCCAACGACATCTCGGTGGCTTTGGATGAGCCAAGATCGAAGCATCGAGACCGCACCGCTTCCGACAGCCTTCGCGATAGTTCGATCAGGTCCGGGCGGCCCGGGGACGCTGCCCGGCCCCTGAGGAGGGCGACATACGCCTGGAGATACGCTCTCCCCGTTATCCATCGAAGGATTTGATTTAGGTCATCCATTTGCGATCCCCTGGAGCAAAAGCGTCTTAGTCCGTGGAGGGCTGTAATTGCCCACGTCAGCCTCGTTCGGCGCCAGGATCCGGATTCCCTTCATGGCGGCTAAATGCACCGGCATCGAACGATGCTCGCGCCCACACCCCCACTCGGCCAATACCAGGATTTGCCGTCAGGCGGGGGCGCCATACTAAATTCATTGGAATGTCCCTGTGGATGACTTTTCGTTTGTAGTGGAAGGGGCGTTTTCCGTAGTGATAATGTCTCGTAACACAATGGAATCGCTGAGCGATTAGACCGGAATCTTGGAATAGTAAGGCAAGGGAAGATCGAAGCCAGAAACCGGCTAGATTGCCATGCCGCCGCGCCACAGTTGTGCCGCGGCTTGCAAACGCACCGGGCTGCCGCCAGTCGATATCAGCCCGCATCCGAACCGGCTCGCCAGCGTTTGGGCGGCAACAAGCCCAACCCGCGTGGCCACCGGTTATCCAGATCGTCGGCATGCATTCACCTCGCGTTCGAACTAGGGAGATGGGACGGAGGGGAGCGGGCGCTACTGGCAATCGCCCATTCTGGATGCCCGGCATTTTCGAGAGCAGGCCGAAGGTCCTACCCGGACGTAAAGGATTATTGCTGGAACTGCCTCAATCCTATTGGGGAAACACCAAGGAAATATCACTAAACTGGAACCTGGCATTCACGATTGATAGCCACCGCCAGCGAGGCCGAGGTTCCGGTGGGCGCATACACCTTACCCAGGCGGGGACGGCCGCGTTGAACGCAGCCGCCCCCGACGGTTTAGCCCGGCATCCTTGCTTCGGGATGGAGGACGCAAAGTGGCAGGGTAGGATGGCCAGCGTCGGGTGACTCATGGTGCGTGCGACCGCATGCTGGGGGCGTGCAGACACTCACAGTGAAACGTTCCTGGACGATCTGCCGTGACGCCGCTGAAAATCCTCGTGTCGGACACGCAAGAGGTGTCGGCTCTCTTGACGTCACCATCCGACCCTGTTGCCTGCTACGTCATGGCGCACGGTGCCGGAGCGGGAATGACCCACTCCTTCATGGCTGCATTCGCCGATGGCTTGTCGGCACGGGGAGTAGCTACCCTCCGCTACTGGTTCCCGTTCATCGAAAACGGGTCCAAGCATCCAGACTCTCCTCAAATTGCCCACGCTGCCGTGCGGGCTGCCGTTGCCGAAGCTAGGCGGCAACTTCCCTCGGTGCCACTTGTCGCAGGAGGCAAATCGTTTGGCGGTCGCATGACGTCGCAGGCTCAAGCCGCCGAGGCGTTGCCTGGCGTAATGGGGCAGGCGTTCGCGGGTTTCCCGCTTCATCCGGCGTGCAAACCGTCGGCCACTCGCGCGGAACATCTGTCGGAAATGACAATTCCTATGCTGTTCCTACAGGGGACACGCGACACGGTGGCCGATTTGGGGCTGATTGAAACCACCGTCCCGCATCTGGGTTCGCTTGCGTCCCTGAAGATCATCGACGGCGCGGATAATTCATTCCACGGCCTAGCCCGGTCCGGGCGCACCGACTCGGAGGCCATGATGGAGATGCGGGACGCATTCCGAGCGTGGATCCAGATTGTGGCCAGTGCTTGAGATGGAGCGACGGGGTGGCCGAGGTCATCGAGCCTCGCCGCTCGCAAGCCGTAGGACGGAAAGGCCATCTTCATCTCACCCGGACAGCTACACCGTGATCTACAATTGCACTCGCTCCGACCTTCGGAACTGGTCGGCGGCTGCATTGGCCGCGAGGCTACAACGCTACTTCGACGCGGGGGAGAGAGCGAGGAGGTGTGGGCCGAGATGGACCTGCTGGGGAACTATCACCCCTCCAAGCCGTGCCGTGTTCCGATACTGAAAACGGGCGGCATCTGACTATCACGGCTTTAGCCGCCCAGGCTTGGCCTAGGACGTCTGGCCATGTAGGTCGTGGACCAGCTTCGTGAGGCTGAATTCGTCGAGCTTGTGCAAGACCTCGCTCAATTTGGTTTCGCCGGGCAGGCCCAGTGCGAATTCGTGTCCGTAGTGCTGACGGAGCGTCGACAGCAACGTGTTGCCGTGTTTACGGCTAACCTCGCCGTTCAGATCGCGGTGACGTCCGTTCAATCCTGGTTGAAGCATTTCGACTTCCCTATTCGAGACGGCGTTTCAACGCCGAGGCTTGGGCTTGAATGCGCGGACGATGGTGCTTTTCCGCGCGTTGGCAGGTGCGGCGGACGGTATGCTGGGCAAGCGTTGAGACGTCGCAGCGAAGCCCTCCCAAGGGTCGGACTTGAGCGAGGAGAGACGGGCCGGAACGGTGAGCACGGTGAAGCTTTTGGGATCGAGCCTGGCCGTGACTGCCTGCCAGGCTATCGGAGTGGCCACGGTGGCACCTGGACGCGCTCGCGGCGAGAAGCTTCCGACGGCGGTGGCACCGAGACCGTTTCGCAACCAATCAACGAGAATTCGGCCTTTACGGTCGGCGATCTTGAGGTGAGCCAGGAACCGCGTCGGCTCCTCGGCGGCCATCAGTTCCGCAAAAGCCTTGCAGAACGGCTTCACGACCGACCAGTCGGCATCCGGCGCCAGCGGAACGACGACGTGCAATCCCTTTCCGCCGGTGGTGCGGCAGAACGACTCCAGACCAATACGCCCGAGCCGGTCGCGTGTATCGTGGGCGGCTTTGACGACTTCGGGCCAAGCCACCCCTTCTCCCGGATCGAGGTCGAACACGATCCAGTCCGGCCGGGTCGAATCCGCTTCCGGTGCGCCCCATGGATGCAGTTCGATGGCCGACATTTGGGTCAGCGACAGCACGCCTTCGATGTCATCGATCGCCAGGAACGGTTGCTTCGACGACATGCCTTCGCGGATTGAACCCGGTAGGTTGCCGTGGCCGTTCTTCTGGAAAAAGCGCTCCTTGGACTGATCAATGCCTTCCGGGCACCGCAGGATGGACAGCGGACGGTGCGCGATGCCGGGCAAGGCAATGTCTGCGACGGACTGCCAGTATTCCGCCAGCGCCCGTTTGGTGATCCCGGGCCATAGCTCTCGGTCGGGATGGGTGATCTGGACTCCAGCTACCGAAAAAGAAGATTTCTGCGGCGGGCGTGCATGCACGATGGATCCCGAACGCAGAGGTCCACTCGTGACCGGCGGCGAATCCTCCGGCGGCTGGCGCAAGGGGGGAACTGCGCCGTGCCAGCCCTTACGAGCAGTGGTGCCACGCGCCGCCCGTGTCGGGCGAAATAGGGTGCGCGGTGCTTCCGGATCCGCCAGATCCCGCACCACCTCCTTGGCCGCCTTGTCCTCTCGGACGCCCAGATACACCGAATGCCTGACCCGCCCGGCGCCGGACCAGGCAGTGTATTGCACCTCCACGACGATTTCGGGACGGATCCACGTCGTCGTCGGGTCGACTGGGTCACCAGCCACCTGCAGGTCCGGCAGGTCGGAAACCGCCATAGCTTGGAAGCGGGTGTGGAACGCCATCAACTCCTTGTGGTCGAAGCCGGTGCCGACTGCGCCAGCGTATTGGAGGTTTCCCGCCGGGTCTCGGTATCCAACCTGGAGCGCTCCGATGCCGACGCGGCTGCCTCCAGGCGCCGTCCATCCCAGGACGACAAATTCCTCGCGCCCAGAACATTTCACTTTGAGCCAATCGCCACCCCGACCCGCGCGGTAGAGGCTGTCCGCCTTCTTGCAGATGATGCCTTCCAGCTTCATCCGGCACGCGCCCCGACGCATCTCGTGGGTCTGACCGACGTGATGATCGCTGTAGCGAAGAGCGCCCTTCCATTCCGTAAGACCGGCGAGCACCCGCTTGCGCTCCAGCAGTTCGCACCCGCGCAGATCCCAGCCGTCGAGGTGCAGCAGGTCGAATGCGAAGAAGGTTAACGTGTCATCGCGGCCGGTCTTCAACGCGGCCTGAAGGCCAGGAAAACTGGACACGCCGTCGGCGCCCAAGGACACCAATTCGCCGTCCAGCATCCCCGACTTTATCGGGAGGGTCCTAAAGCTGGCGGCGATGCTAGGCATGCGGCTCGCCCAATCATGCCCATTCCTGGTCAGCAGGCGCACCTTGCCGTCTTCGATGGCGGCCAAGATCCGGTAGCCATCGAACTTGATTTCGCTGAGCCACAGCGCTCCGTCGGGCGGATCTTCGGTTAGCGAGCATAGTTGCGGTGCTTGCGCTTCCGGCAGTGCTCGGCGAACTGCGCCTCTGGCTGGCGCCGTAGATTTCGCTTTGGCGAGCTTTGTCGGTTTCCCCAGCTTCACCGTGAACGGAGTCTCATGCTCAATGTCGAGCGCATGCACGCCTTCGCGGGCATACTCGTCATGGCCCTTGATCAGGTACCACGCCTCTTGCTTCTTCGGGTCGCGCCGGAGCCGTGCGAGCGTGAAGCGGCCATGAAGCCGCTGACCTGACAGTTCGAAGCGTAAACTGCCTTTCTCCATCCCCTTTTCGGGATCCTCCAGCGCGGTCCAGGTGCCGCGGTCCCAAGTCTCAACGGTCCCTCCGCCATACTGCCCGGTCGGGATCGTGCCTTGGAAGTCGGCGTAGTCGATCGGGTGATCCTCGACGTGGACGGCAATGCGGCGGTCAGCGGGATCAAGGGACGGACCTTCGCGAACGGCCCAACTCCATAGAACGCCGTTGTGTTGGAGGCGGAAATCCCAGTGCAACCCGGCCCGGTGGGCGGCATGCTTTTGGACCACGAACATGGGCGCGTCGGAAGTTTCGGTTGCCTCGATAGGAGCCGGTTCGGCCGTGATGGCGAAGTCGCGCTTGGCGTGGTAGCTCGCCAACGACCTATCGCGTCCTGTCGGCTTGGAGGCCATTGAACACAAACGAAAAAGCACCCTGAAGGTTCCAGAGACAGTCTTCATTCCAGGACTTGTTGCCGATCGGCCACACTCACCCGGCGCGGGAAGCAAGTGCGAAAACTTTAGACGTTCTCACGCTTTGAGACTTTCCGCCGAGTAATTAGTCAGTCACCGATCAGTAGTCACGCAATGCCAGACACGTTCGCTCCCATGTGGTCGCGGCATTCCGCGCCTTCGCCCGTTTCGCGAGTTTCGCTGCCATGCTGCTCGGGTTGCTGGTGCTAACCGGTTGGGCATTGGGTAGCCAGAGCATGATAACGGTCCGTCCCGGCTTGGCCGCCATGGCACCGCTCACCGCGATCTCGCTGCTGGTTGCGGGCTGCTCCCTTGCGGCGCGTCAGGCGGAACAACATCGGGCAGCGCAAATCTTGGCTGCAGCTTTGCCGATCATCGCTGTCGTCGTGTTGGTCAATCACATTGCCTTTGGTAAGGACCTGCTCAACCCGGCGCTGGAAGCTCGGTTCGCCCCGCCCAATGGAGGTCCGCCCGGGCGGACCTCTCCCGCAACCGCCACGGCCATCCTCCTGCTGGGCGGAGCACTGCTGTCGGCGGGCGATCGCCGAGCAGACCGCTGGCTGGCTTGGTGCGCCGCCTCGGGCATGCTGCTGACCGCCGTCGCACTGCTCGGTTACGTTTATGGCGTCGATGATCTCTACGCAGTAGCGGTCTACCGGACCATGGCGCTGCACACCGCGGCCGGATTGTTCGTCATGTTCCTAGCCTGCTTGTTGGCGGAACCGGAGGCTGGGTGGGCCGGGCTAGTCGCTTCGGGAATGCCTGGCGGAACGGCGATCCGTCGGCAACTTGTCACAGCCACATTGTATCCCTTTGTGGTCGGCTACTTGGCTCTCCTCGGGATCCGCAGCGATGTATTCGGTGCAGGATTCGCAATCGCTGTCGTGGTGGCAGCCACGATGATCCCACTCGTGCTGCGCATCCTCCACGATGGACGCACCCTGGACCGCTTGGAGATGCAACGCCACGCGGCCGACTTGGCGGTCCGACGGCTCAACGACACCTTGGAAGAACGCGTGGCGCAGAGAACGACGGCTTTGGAGTCGGTCGAAAGCCAGCTTCGCCAGGCTCAGAAGATGGAAGCGGTGGGTCAACTCACCGGCGGGCTGGCGCATGACTTCAACAACCTGCTGACCGGCATCGGCGGAAGTCTGGAACTGATGCAAACGCGGGCGGCGCAGGGCCGATTCGCCGACGTCGACCGCTACCTGAGCGCCGCACAGGCCTCCGTTCGGCGCGCCGCAGCGTTGACCCATCGCCTGCTGGCGTTCTCCCGCCGCCAAACGCTGGATCCCAAGCCCGTCGACCCGAACCGACTGCTGCCCGGCATAGAGGAGTTGATCCGGCGAGCCGTGGGACCGCAGGTGGAGGTCGAGTTCATCGGCGCTGCGGGGGCATGGCCGGTATTGGTCGATCCGCACCAACTGGAGAATGCCGTTCTCAACCTGAGCATCAACGCACGCGATGCCATGCCGAACGGAGGAAAGTTGACGATTGAAACGGCAAATCGGTGGTTGGACGAGCGCACCGGCCGCGACCGCGACCTACCGCCTGGCCAATACGTCTCGGTCTGCGTCAGCGACAACGGCACTGGCATGTCGCGCGAAGTCGTCGAGAGGGCTTACGACCCGTTCTTCACTACGAAGCCAGAAGGCTTGGGAACCGGCCTGGGATTGTCGATGGTGCACGGTTTCGTCAGGCAATTCGGCGGGCAAGTGAGGATCTATTCCGAGGTGGGCCAGGGCACCATGGTCTGCCTCTACCTGCCCCGTAATCTGGAAGACGCCGAAAGCCCGGAGCCTGCAATCCCGGAGCCGATCGTCTCCGTGTCCGGCAAAACCATCCTGGTCGTCGATGACGAGGCCACGGTGCGGATGCTGGTCGTGGACGTCTTGGAAGAGATGGGCCTTGCCGCGCTCGAAGCCGAGGATGGGGCCTCGGCGTTGAAGGTGCTTCAGTCTGACGCCCACCTGGACCTGCTGCTAACTGATGTCGGCCTGCCCGGCGGGCTGAACGGCCGCCAAGTGGCCGAGAGTGCCCGCGCGCTCCGTCCTGGCTTGCCGGTGCTCTACATCACCGGCTTCGCGGAAAACGCGGTGCTCAACCATGGGCATCTGGCGCCGGGCATGCACGTGCTGACCAAGCCGTTCGCCATGGAAACGCTGGCGAGCCGAATCAGAGCACTGGTGGGAGAAGCTGCCGAATAGCGGCGAGACGCAGATGCAAAGGATTCTTTGCTTTTTCGACGCCGTAAAGTAGCGGAATGCAAAGGATTCTTTATCGCCTTTTGCAGTGTTGCCGTCATTCCGCGGGATAGATGCCGTGCAGCACCTTGTCGAAATGGTCCTCGATAGCCGCCGTGCATCCGCACGTAAGATCGCGTAACGCTGCCTCGTCCAGCACCTGGAACTTGCCACGCCGCGTTGCGACCATACGCCGCTCGCGGAGCGTCTTTATGGTTCTGGTCACGAACGTGCGACCTACCCCGAGCAAGTCGGCGAGTTGCTCCTGCGTCATGTCGAATTCCGAACCCTCGGTGCGCCGAACCGTTGCAAGTAGCCATTTCGCCGTCCGCTGGGTGATCGTGTGAGTGGCGTTGCAGGCGGCAGTTTGGTAGACCTGGGCCAATAGGCAGTCCGAGTAGCGGGCGAACCAATGCCGTAGGTGGATCGAGTCTAATTTGGCGTGCTCAAGCGCCGAAGTCTTGATGCGTAGAAAACGTCCGCCACTGCGGACCAGTGCCGTCGAGAACGATGGTAGATTTCCGTTGGACACAATCCCGCCGACCGCGCCTTCGCGACCCACGACTGCAACCTCAATCCCGTGTCCACCTGGGTTCGTGGTAACGCAAAAAGAAGCCATAGCCGAGGCACAAGGAAACCAAGTATCGAGAACATCATCGCCCGCACGCTGAATAACATCGTGCGGCTTCATGTCGAGGACTAGCATATGAGGTGCGAGCCTACCTCTATCTTCTTCCCGAAGCGTACCCAACAGTGCGTTTCCGAGTAGCTCTTCTTGAGTCGGCGATGCCATCGGTTCACAGGCTCCCGTTGAAAAAATCCTGACGAATGTCCACAAGTGGACCGACAAACCTCCATCGCATATGTTACTCGTGAACAGAACGCTTTGGAAAGGCTGAATTGGTGCTTGATCGCACGTCTACCATGGGACGCAGGAGGCGCCTTCGGCTCGAAACGGCGTCCTCGCACCGTATGCTGGACGGTCTGTCGGACGAACTCGGCATGTCGTCGACCATGCGGGGTTACCAAATCTATTTATCCGCATCACATGCCTTCCGCAGTTTGATCGAAGCTCGATTGGATCAAAACCACGTAGAAATCCTCTATCCCATTTGGCAATACCGGCGCCTGGCGCGCTTGATTGAGGAAGATTTGGCAGACCTCTCGGTTCCCATTCCCACCTGCGTCGCGAGAGAATTCGTGCTCCCCATGAGCGCGGGAGCCATGCTTGGAACGCTTTACGTGTTGGAAGGCTCTGCGTTGGGTGCGAAGGTCATTGCCAGACGCGTTGCCGGTTTCGGCCTCGGGCCGCGTTTCGGTGCGCGTCATCTTGCCCACCAGACCGACAATCCGCGCGCGTGGCCCGAATTCGTCGATCTCCTGGAGGAGATCTCCCTTACCGGCGAAGAAGAAGACGATTGCGTGCAGGAAGCACGAGCCACCTTCGACTGCTTCGCGCGCTTTCTCGCGCCGGTGGTATGACGATGATGGAGAAGGTCGACCTAACGAATTGCGATCGCGAGCCGATCCACATTCCCGGCAGCATCCAACCTCACGGTGCGATGCTCGTCTTGGACCCGTCCACCTTCCAGGTGGTTTACGCGTCCGCGAATGCTGCCGCCGTGACCGGCTGCTTGACAGTGGAACCGGGGACGGATTTGGCCGCAGTCGTCGGGGAGGCTGCAGCCCACGACCTCCGCAACGCCGCCGCACGGGCCGGTGGCTCGCAGATTGCCGGTGTCTTGCTGGGCATCTGCCTGCCGGACCACGGCCCCTTGTTCGATGCCATCGTGCACCGCCACAAGGAATACGCGTTCGTCGAGTTCGAACGGTCGGCAACGGGTTCCACTAGCGGTGAGAGCGCGTTGGACACCACGCAGGCGTTGATCCGCCGCATCGGGTTGGAAACGGACGTCGACGGCATCGTCAAGTCCGGCGCCAAGCTAATCCGCGCCTTGCTCGGCTACGACCGGGTTATGGTGTATAGGTTCCTCCACAACGGAGCCGGACGCGTGGTGGCCGGAGCCAAGCGCGCCGATTTGAACAGCTTTCTCGGCCAGCACTTTCCCGCCTCCGACATTCCCTATCAAGCTCGCAGGCTCTATCTTCTCAATACCATCCGGATGATTGGGGACGTCACTTACGCGCCCGTCCCGCTGACGCCACCGCTGGAGCCGGGCCAAACGCCGGTGGACATGTCGTTCTCCCAACTTCGCAGCGTCTCCCCCATCCATTGCGAGTATCTGATGAACATGGGCGTGCACGCGTCCATGTCGATCTCCATTGTCGTCGACGGGGAGCTATGGGGGCTGGTCTCCTGCCATCACGACAGCCCCAAGGTCGTTCCGGCGCCTTTGCGTGTAGGTTCCGAACTGTTCGGGCAGTATTTTTCGCTGCAGGTCTCCGTCGCGGAGCGACGCGCCCAAATCGTCGCCGCCACCGCGGCGCGCGAACGTTTGGACAAGATCGTCGGTGGACTCGGCAAGGATGGTTCCCTTCCAGCCAGCCTACGCGAACATTTATCTGAGTTCGCATCGCTCATCGAATGCGACGGTGCGGCGCTCTGGGTCGACGGTGAATGGACGGCGGTCGGCAACACTCCGTCACCGGAGGCGGCCGCCAAGTTGACGCCGTTTATTCTATCCGAAGCCAACAACTCGGTTTGGTACACGCAGGAACTCCGCAGCCTTTTCCCAGATGACGGTTACGGGACGTCGGTGGCCGGTGCGGTGGCGATACCACTCTCCGTGGCGCCGCGCGATTACCTGCTGCTATTCCGCTCGGAGGAAGCCCATCAGGTCGAATGGGCCGGTGAGCCGGTCAAGCGCAGGGTGGCCACCTTGGACGGCGAACGCCTGTCGCCACGGGGTAGCTTCGAGACGTGGCGCGAAGACGTTCGCAGCCGATCCAAACCATTGACGGATGCCGAAGTGGCCGTGGCCGAGGCCATTCGCACCTATCTTCGTGACGTCGTGCTGCGACACAACGAAATCACCGCTGAAGAGCGTGCGCGTGCCGAAAAGCGCCGCCGCGTGCTGAACGACGAACTTAACCATCGCGTCAAGAACATCATCGCCTTGGTCAAATCCATCGCTCTCCAAACGGGGGCGCACGCGACGAGCGTTGCCGACTACTCGACGTCCCTGGAGGGAAGACTTCGTGCCCTGGCCTACGCGCACGACCAATCCCTGACAGGCGGTAACGGCGGCGATTTGGGGACGCTGGTCGAAGCCGAGGCCAGCTTGCATCGCTACGGCGAGACGCCCGACCGCGTGGCGGTGTCGGGACCCGGACTGAAGTTAGACGATCGCACGTTCGGCGTGTTGGCACTGGCCATACATGAGTTGATGACCAACGCCGCGAAGTACGGCGCCTTGTCGGTGCCCGAGGGCAAGCTCGTCATCGTCTGGTGCCTGAATGAAGCGGGTGACTGCGAAATTGTTTGGGAGGAGTCCGGCGGCCCGCCTCTGGTGACACCCACACGGGAGGGTTTCGGCTCCAAACTCGTCCGAAGCACCATCGCGTATGATCTCGGCGGCTCCGTCGAGATCGCTTACCCGCCAACTGGCTTCCGCGCCCGCCTGGCCATACCCGCCAAACACGTCAGCGCGGCCGAACCGAGCGTGGAAACGACAAGTTCGACCCCCGGCACGGCTTCGAATCTATTGGGGCTGTCGGTCCTGGTCGTCGAGGACCAGGCGCTCATCGCATTGGACATAGAGGAGACGCTGCGTCGGCTCGGTGCGGCCGAGGTCTACCTCGCCCCCAGTGTGGAGGAAGCGCATCGCGTCATCCAGGCTTCCAAACCGGACGTGGCGGTATTGGACTTCAATCTCGGCGGCGAGACATCTGAGGCGGTTGCCGACCTATTGCTCCGGCGGCGTGTGCCAGTCGTTTATTCGACGGGCTACGGTGATAACGTAATGATTCCGGAGCGTTTCCGTGACGTGCCGGTTGTCCGCAAACCCGTCAACGGGGCCGTCCTTGCGGCGCAGATCGACGCCGCAAGAATGCGCGTCCAAACTTAGCCAGAGGCTAGCGTACCTCTCGCATCGGCTTCTAGTTCGCGCTGCGCCTGCTCCCAATGTTCATCATGGCTTCCATGGGTTGAACCCTCACGTTGCCATATTTCGTAAGCACGCTGACGAACAGCGTCCTCGGTTGGCTCGGCGTGTCCGGCGACAACCCCGTGAGTGGGATCCGTCTGGGAGGGTGAATCGCTGGCGGGAAACGTATCGTCCAGAGCGTCGTCGAGGTCGCTCTGCTCGGTGAGGTGAGACTTGACGGCATCCGGTTGGGTCATTTTCGACTCCTCTTTGAATCGACGCTTCGGCTCGACGGTGTCAAGGCAAGATCGCCTGCAAAAAGCTAAGCTACCCATCGGGCCTCGACAAGTGCGTCGGCAGCCCGTATCGGACGCAAAATCGCCTCGGCGCTGACGGTTTCGGCCCCCAGTCGTGACACCGGCACCCGGATTCGTTGCAGGCTCGGCGACGAATCTTCCAACGCCTTCCATGCCAGGCCGAAATGGGGAAGGTTCAGCGCCCGCTGGACGGCTTCCACTGGCTGCGACAGTAGGCCCACAAGCAAACCCACGTCGCGGTCCGGCCGTTCGTAAGCTCGACGTGCGGTTGCGCGGCATCGAGCGCGGAGTGCGCAGATCTCGGCAGGCTCCAGCCGGTCGTCCACATATTCATCCGGTTGGACCATCCGTCGCCGGATCGTCTCCGCCATGCCGCCCTCGGCCCGGCCTTCGATGCGACCGGAGACGCTGACGTGCACCGCCGGATCGTGCCGGATGCGAGCGTCCACTAGCCTAAGCGCCTCAATCAAGGCCCGATCCTCGCCCGAGGCGACGTCCGGGATGCCCCCGCACCGTAGGTATGCTTCGACCGTCACTGCGATGCTGGCGCCGGAGTGCTGGGTATGACGTGGCCACGGATCGTGGAGGTCAGGGTCCAGTCGAGCGTGGATTTCGTCGCAAAGCGCGTCGTAGGCGCACTCGCGAGCGTCGTCCTCGTGAAGTCGCATCGGGATGCGCCCCCAGTCCAGTGGGTGAAGGTCCACCCAGCCCGCCACGACCTCGGCGCCGCGGGCCATCGCGGCGAGAGTGGAGGCCAGCCAATCGGCGTCGACCTGACCATCCGCGTCAGTGGCGATGAGGATGCCGTCTGGTCCTGCTAGCCTCAGGCCAGCCTCCATGACGCGTCTGCGAGCCGCCCCGGCATTCGCGATGTGCGGCGGCAACGTCTTTTCCAGGACGTGCAGCGTCGCGCCGGAGTGCAGCGTTACCGCCGCGGCGATGGAGGCGGTGGCATCGGTGCAATTGTTTGCGAGGAGGACGATATGGTCGACCGTCGCGGCGACTTGGCCATCCAAGGCTTCCAGGCAGGCGCGTATGTGTGCTTCTTCGTTCCTGGCCGGGATCGCGACGACAACGGGCAAGCTGGATTCTCCGGGAGACATGTTTCGCTGGTGCGCAACGCCCAGGGTTCACCGCGGTGCCCGACCGGGCGCCATCCAGCGCAATCGTGAACGATGGAGGATGCGCCCGGCAGGTGCCGCGACACCGAACGGATGCCGCAGCGTCGTCGATCAGTAGGTGTCGCGGTGACGGCCGCCTAACGTACCGGCTACTGCCGCGATGAACGCGCCGACCAGCATGGAGAAGCCAGTGTAGAGCGCCAGGGTCAATGCCGCCTTGCGCGCGGCATCCGCCGCTTGCTTGGCCTTGTCGATTGCTTGCCTCTCCTTGCACATCACGTCGTCGACCCGCTTGCTGGCATCCGCCGCCGACAAACCTGTCCGGGCGGCAACCATCTGACCAGGTAATCGTGGTCAGGTTGGCTGGTAACTCCCGTGGTGGCAGTCGCCAGAATGCGGCCTGCCTCCGCCTTGGAGTCTGTCGAGTTCTGGTTCGACGAAGGCGTCGTCGGGCGAAACAGGCTGTCGAGTAGATAGCCGCTCGGATCGCCTACGAAACTTCCGGCAGGTCTGGAGGCTCCACCGGCCACCGAGGAAACCACGCAAGTCGCGGCGCGACCTGCACCGTCGGTTAGGGAAGAAGCTCCGGATCCCACAAGGCCAACCTCGAACAACGAAGCAACCGCCTAGGCGGCGAGGCGCTTCAACGCTTCTAATATGCCTCGCGATTGGAAGGCTGCCAGGTCTGAGGACAACTCCGCACCTTGGAACGTGCCGCTTTTATGGGCGCAACGTTTGATGCGCGTGAGAAAGCCTGCGGGAAACCGCGGCATAAGCTATCTCTTGGCTAACGTTATCTTGTAAGCACCATGCTTGCAAGAGTTATATTTGTAAGCATATGCTTTACTGTGACAAGGAGAGGTCCATGGGCGACTACGATGAGGGGACGGTTGGGAGGGCCGTCGGCGGCCGGGCCAGAGCCGAAGCGCTGAGTTCGGAGCGCCGAAAGGAAATCGCCCAGGTCGCAGCCCGTAAGCGGTGGGGGACCAGTGTGGAGGATGTCGCCGCGTCGACTTATCCGCCTCAGGCGCGCAAGCGGAAACCAGATCTCGGGGAGAAGCTGTTGGTCAACGTGCCTTACGTGGACCTTGGCCACATCGACTTGCTCGTGTCCGAAGGCATCTACGCCAGCCGCGACGAGCTAATCCGCACCGCCATCCGCAACCAACTCGACAAACACGCCGAGATGGTACGCCAGTCGGTGGTGCGGCGCAGTCTGGACCTCGGCCTGCGCACTCTGGACCGTGAGACCCTGGAGGCGGTCCGGAATGCGGGCGAGCGGTTGGACTTGAAGGTTCTAGGCTTGTTGACCATTGCCGACGACGTCGACGTCACCTTGGCCACCGAGACTATTGCGTCCATCCAGCTGTTGGGCGCGATGCAGGCGCGCCCGGAGATCCGCAAGGCGCTCGCCGCCCGAACACGCTGAAATGCCCACGACCCCGAGGTGGCCCATGAGGGAGCCGAGGGCGCGAAACGGAAGCCGGTTGCCGGTTCCGAACGGAGACGCCCGACGGGGTCTCCAAAGAGGATTGAGCCAATGAATATGTCTCCCAACGCCATGCGCGGAGCCACTCGCCTGACCGGAGCCGGTCGCCTGATGGAGGCCACAGCGGCAATCCAGCGGATGCTGGGCGGCAATGCCACCGCCTCGGCCTCGACATCGCGCGAAGTTGGCATGACCATCGAAGGCACGGCGGAGCACGTGGACGAACCAAATGCGCCCGCTTCCCGGCCCGGCTTCCTGGGCAAAGTGTCCCTGAAGGATCTAGTGCGGCCCAAGGCGCGCACCGCGTCGCCTTCGGGCAACGTGTCAGCGCCGGAGGGTTCGCGTTCCGAATGGGTGACCTACGCCGGACCCACGGGTTCGCGCCGTTACATGCTCTACGTCCCAAGCGGCCACAGTGCGGACTTGCCTGCGTCGTTGGTGATAATGTTGCACGGCTGCACCCAGTCGCCGGGCGATTTTGCGGCCGGAACCCGCATGAACGAGGCCGCCGAGGCGGGCAACTTCCTGGTGGCGTATCCCGAGCAGACCGACGCCCACAACATGCAGAAGTGCTGGAACTGGTTCGTGGATGGTGACCAGCTCCGCGATGCGGGCGAACCCAGCATCATTGCAGGCATCACCCGCGAGATCCTGGCCGGGCACGCAGTCGATCCCTCGCGCGTCTATGTCGCCGGGCTGTCGGCTGGCGGCGCCATGGCGGCGATCATGGGCGAGGCCTACCCGGACCTCTATGCCGCCATCGGCGTCCATTCCGGCCTGGCGGGCGGCGCGGCTCACGACATGCCGTCGGCTTTCGCCGCCATGCGCCAAGGCGCGCCCGGCAGATCCGGGAACGGGCGTCGCGCCACCGTCCCGGCTATCGTGTTCCACGGAGACAAGGATACGACGGTGAACGTCCGCAACGCCGATTGCGTGGTCGCCCAGGCGATCGGCGGCGCGGTGCTGACGGCGTCGTCGGAGAACGGAGCCGTTTCCGGCGGTCACGGCTACACCCGGCTGGTGCACGAGGACGCTGCCGGTCGTGCGGTCGTGGAGCAATGGACGATCCATGGCGCGCCGCATGCCTGGGCAGGAGGTTCGGCGACTGGAAGCTATACCGACCCACGTGGCCCGGACGCCACCGCCGAGATGATGCGCTTCTTCCTCGAACATCCGAAGGTGCCACCGACCCACTAATGAGAGCAACGGCTTGGGTATCCTCGCGAGCGATCCCTGGGCTGAGATAGCCGTCTAACTTGGCCTTGATGATTTTGGTGCGGGCGGCAAGCGCCCGCACCAAATCTACATTGCCGCCGGTAGCTTGAACGCCGCTACACGCTCGCTGTAGCGGTTCACCAGGTAGTCCGTCCTGTCGCGCGTCAATAGCGTGAACCGCAGCAACTCCTCCATCACGTCTACGACCCTGTCGTAGTTCGCGCCTGGCAGCATCCTCCCGGCCTCGTCGAACTGCTCGTAGGCCTTGCACGCTGGACTGGTTTGGAATCGTGAACATCCGCATCCAACGCCCGAGCAGGCGGAGCGTGTTCACCGCATTGAACGATTGCGATCCGCCGGACACCTGCATCACCGCCAGCGTCCGCCCCTGGGTTGGACGCACCGAGCCTTCCTCCAAAGGTAGCCAATCGATTTGGTTCTTGAATACGGCCGTCACCGCGCCGTGCCGCTCCGGGCTGCACCAGACTTGGCCCTCCGACCACAGCGACAGCGCCCGGAGTTCCTGCACCTTGGGATGGTCCTTCGGCACGCTGTCCACAATCGGCAACTCGCGCGGGTCGAAGATGCAGGTCTCCGCCCCCATCGCTTGCAACAGCCGCTCGACTTCCTCGCCAGCAGGCGGCTGTAGGAGCGTTCGCGCAGCGAACCGTAAAGCAACAGGATTCGCGGCGGGTGCGTCATCCGCTCGACCGGCTCCAGCTTGGCCGGGTCGGGTGCATGCAGCAGGTCGGCGCGCAGGGCGGGCATCGCGTCGGTCATGGTCATCGTCCTCAAGCCGGTCCGAGTATGGGGAGCCACAACGCCAGCGCGGCGAGCACGACCAAAAGCACCAGCGGCGTGATGGCCAACCCGACACGCATGTATTGGCCCCACGAAATTCGGATTCCCTTGGTGGAGAGCACATGTAGCCATAGCAGCGTGGCAAGCGATCCGATGGGGGTGAACTTGGGTCCAAGGTCGCAGCCGATGACGTTGGCGTAAATCATGGCTTCGCGTGTCGCAGCCGGAATGCCGTGCGCGCCTTCGATGGACAGCGCGCCGACCAGCACGCCGGGCATATTGTTCATGATGGACGACAGGATCGCCGCGCCGAAGCCGGTGCTGATCGTCGCCGCCCAAGGACCGTAACCGGCGAGCCAAACCAAGGCGGTCGCCAGGTGATCGGTCAGCCCGGCATTTCGCAAACCGTAGACCACAAGATACATGCCCAGCGAAAAGACCACGATTTGCCACGGGGCACCGCGAAGCACCTTGCCGACCGACACCACGGCGTCGCGCCCGCCCTGGTGCCAGCGTCCGGCGAGCGCCAGCAACAAGAGCGCTCCAGCGCCTGTTACCGCCGATACCGGCACACCCAGCGGCACCAAGACGAAGTAGGCTACCAGCAGCACCCCCAGCAGCGGGAACGCCGCGCGAAAGACGGCACGATCGCGAATGGCGGTGCCCGGCGTCTCCAGTCGCGCCGTCGGGTAGGTTGCGGGAACCTGTCGCCGGTAGAAGGCCCACAACACGCCCAAAGTCGCCAAGAGTGCCACGATGTCAACCGGCACCATGACGGCGGCGTAGCGGTCGAACGAGACCGCGAAGTAGTTGGCGCTGACGATATTGACCAGGTTGCTGATGATGAGCGGCAGACTGGTGGTGTCGGCGACGAAGCCGGTGGCGACGATGAACGCGAGCGTGGCCGCCGGACTGAATTCCAGTCGGACCAGTATGGCGACGACGATGGGTGTCAGCAGCAAGGCCGCGCCGTCGTTGGCGAAGACGGCGGCGATGGCCGCGCCCAGCAGCACGATCATCGGGAAGAGCAGCCGTCCATTCCCTCCACCCCAGCGCGCGACGTGCAACGCGGCCCACTGAAAGAACCCGGCCTCATCGAGCAGCAGCGAAATCACGATCAGGCCGATGAAGGTGAAGGTCGCGTCCCATACGATGTGCCAGACGACCGGCACGTCGCCCCAACCGATGACGCCGGTCAACAGTGCGACGACGGCACCGGCCATGGCGCTCCAGCCGATGCCGAGACCACGCGGCTGCCAGATGACGAAGATGAGGGTGGCGACGAAGATCGCGAGCGCGAGCATTGCTGGAATCCATCGGACGATGGGGCCGCTAGTCGGCGCGCGTCAGGTGGCGCGGCGACCGTCCGCGTCGACGACAACTTCGCCGTCTTCCTTGGTGAAGGCACCGCGTTGCGCTTGCGGCAGGATCTCCAGCACCACTTCGGAGGGACGGCACAGCCTCACGCCGAGTGGCGATACGACCAGCGGACGGTTGATGAGGATGGGGTTCACCATCATCGCGTCGAGCAGTTGGTCGTCCGTCAGGTTCGGATTGCCCAGGCCGAGCTCGGCGTAGGGCGTGCCCTTTTGACGCATAATGGTGCGCGGCGTCAGCCCGGCGCGGGCGATGAGTTGAACCAGCAAGGCGCGAGCAGGCGGCGTCTTGAGGTATTCCACGGCGCGCGGCTCAATGCCCGCGTTGCGGATCATCGCCAGCGTGTTCCGCGACGTGCCGCACTCGGGGTTGTGGTCGATGACGACGTCGGTCATTGCATTGCTTTCGCGGGAGTCATCACCGCGCCCCGGGGATCAATGGGTTTGGCGTCCGGAATAGCGGTTAAGCTGTCCATCAGGATGTATGCTTTCGTGCAGCGGTCTTTCGACCGTTATGAGGGTTCAAAGGCCCGGATTCTTTTGCAAGAATGACATCTTCAGGGCGGAGAGTGCCTGAATCAGTGCCATCAGCTCGCCGATGGAAAGGACGAGATGCTCATCTTCGCCAGTTGATCGGAGGTCGGCGAGCAGCGCACTATCGGCAGGAGCCTGCCAAAGGCAGATGACGATCTTGGCAGACGGCATCTTTTTCTGCATCCGGCGAACAAAGTAGCGGATGCCTGAGGCGGTGCTGCCATCTTCAAGCACGGAAAGGCAGCACAGCCGGGCGTTGGCGAGATCGACGCTTTCTGTGTCAGACGATCCGAGTACCAAGTTTGGCTCCATCGAAACGCCATACCCAGCGCTTCGCAGCACCTGAACGGCCATGGTCGCGGCGAGATCGTCCAACTGTCCACGCCCGGGGATGCAGACCACCGCGCCCGTGGTTTGCCAGTCAACCGGGAGAGACGTCGCCGGGTCCGAAGTTGGGACCACGCCGTCCAATTCCTCGAGTAGCCCAGCGATTTGAACATGGATTGCATCGAGGCGCTCGAAAGCAAGCGCATCCCGGGCGAGATCGCGCTGAGCCAAAGCTAAGCCACGTAGCGCCACCTTGTCGTAGTAGTCAGCGCGTGATGTTGCGGCAATCTGGGCCCGCGCACCGGGCGTGAGGTCGGAAGCATGTCCTTCGAGCGCCCGTTGGTAGAAGGTTTCGGACGGCTCAAGTGGCGGGGTGTCGCCGAGTATGACGTCAAAGAACGCCAGAGGCTGAACATGGCGCCCGATTACGACGAGGCAGACCGTCAAAGGCGTGGCGAGCAGTAGGCCGACGGGCCCCCACATGAATGCCCAGAAGGCGGTGGCGACAATGACGGCAATCGGGGACAGCCCAGTACTATGACCGTAGATGAGTGGCTCAATCACTTGGCCCATCACCATCTCGGTGCCGATGAATAGTGCAAGGACAGTCAAGGCCAGTGTCCAGCCCGGCACCACGGCGACTGCGAGCAACAGCGGCGGTAGCAGAGCGATGAAGATCCCAATGAACGGTACGAACCGCATCAAGGCGGCCAGAATGCCCCATAGAATGGGATTGGGCAGACCGGCCCACCAAAGGCAAGCTCCGATCAGGACACCAAAGGAACTGTTCAGACCAAGCTGGAAAAGAAAATACCTGGAAAGCCTTCTTGCAGCGTCGTTCATTGCCAGGATAGTCCGGTGCAGGTCATGCCGTCCTACAAGCCGGACCAATCGATCCCGCAGGTCTTCGTTCGAGAGAAGGATGAAGATGGTGAATACCAGCACGACGCCCGCGGTGGTCAGCGGAGCCAGCAGCGGTGTGGCTAGTGTGCGGGCGATCGCGAGACCAGACGCGTTCTGGATCCCCAATGCTGAGGCAGCCTCCGTTGCTGTTGGCGCCTTCGCTCCCGCGGGTCCTGTGCTGCTGCCTTTTGGCTCCACGGCGCCCTGCAGCAGCCGTTGGGTCAGGCCGCCGCCGGTGCTCAGGGCGTGCCACTTGTCCATCACCGTCGACTGGTAGGATGGTAGGTTGCCCGCCAGCGAGCCGATCTGACGGCCGACAACGAGCCCGATGCCGCCGATGGCTGCAAATGCGAGGGCGACCACGATAAGCACGCTTACGACGCGTGGAATTCGGATATGACGGAGTAATGCGCAGGCGGGCGCCAGAACGAATGCGAGCAGCCCAGCCAGCACGAGTGGCATTAGCAGTTCCCGGCCGAAGTAGAGTGCCGCGACGATGACGGCTCCCGATACCAGGTAGGCCACGGCAGGGGTCCTGACGTGGGGTTCGGACTCCAGCACCACGTCGTCGGGTATACTCTGGCTCATGCTATGTCTCCGCCGTAGGGAGTGGGATGAGGAACTTTTTGGCCTGCGACGCGATGACGCCCTGCTGGAAATCCGTCAAACTGGACCTTGCAATGACCAAGCTTTTGCTTGTCGAAGACCACGAGGAGCTCTGGGACTTTCTCTCGCGGCGCCTGCGCAAGCGCGGATTTGATGTGGTTCTTGCCCACGATGGGCAACAGGCCCTCGACCAGGTCGCAGCCGAAAGCCCGGACCTTGTCCTGCTAGACATGAACTTGCCCGTCATTGATGGCTGGACGGTAGCACAGACGCTCCGTGCCCAAGGTAATGCTACCCCGCTGATCGCGCTGACTGCACACGCCATGGCTGGGGACCGAGCAAGGGCTTTGGAAGCCGGATGCGACGACTACCACCCCAAGCCCGTGAATTTCTCCGGCCTGTTGCAGCAGATCGACGACGTGATGCTGAAACGGGAAGAAGCCACCGTCTGATGGGTCGAGTCGGCAATGGCTCCAGGCGGTAGCCATTTCCAGATTCCGATAGACGTGATGCGAAACAACGCCCAAACGGCTTTGTAGTTCCCTCCGGCGCATGATGGAGCATCGCTCCCTCTCCGCTCAAAATTACGGTGCAAGCAATGTCCACCCGTATGTCGCTGGCACGCGTCACGAGAAGCCGGGAGCTGCTCCTGGCGGCGGCATTGATGGCGGTAAGTGCAGGCTGTTTTGCTGTCGATCGATGGGATCGCAATCAGGTCGATCTGGAAGTCCGCCGGGACAGCAAGATGGTCATCGCCTCTGAGCGGTTGCTTTCAGCGTTGAAGGACGTCGAAACGGGGCAACGCGGCTACCTGTTAACGGGAGATGACGCTTATCTCGAACCCTACAAAGCGGCTGTTCCGCAGCTTCATGGCGAGCTCGACGCCCTGGCCGCGCTGGGTTTGCCTCTCGACGGCTTACCGGATCTCGTAAATGCCCGGGTGTCGACCGCAGAGGCGGGCATAGCGGCGCGTCGAGCCGGAGGGCTGACTGCCGCGGTTGATGCCATCAGCGCCGGGCGTGGGAAGGACCTGATGGACGCCGTGCGTGGCAAGGTTGGGTCCATCCAGGTTGCCTCACAGGCAAGGATCGACGGAGGCGCCGGGCAGGAGCGCGCTTGGTCGGCCATTTGACGGGGCTGTCGCTCCTGAGCTTGGCCGGAGCAGCCGCCACCGTCCTGATCCACGCCTGGAGACGGCGGCGGGAAGGTCAGGCATTGGAGCAGCGGACGCGCGAGAGCGAGGCTCGCTTCCGGCGCCTGGCCGAGAACAGCGCTGCCATCATCTGGACGACATCCCTCAAAGGCCGCTTTGAAACAGAGCAGACACAGTGGACGGCATTCACCGGCCAGGCGTTCAAGGGCGTCGACGACGTCGGTTGGGCCGACGCTATCCATCCTGATGACCGAGACAAGACATTGCGGGCATGGTCGAGGGCAATCGCCACCCGGAAGCCTTTCATCACCGAGCACCGCCTGCGCCGGGCTGATGGCGAATGGCGGCACATGGCTGTTCAAGGCGTGCCGGTGTTCGATGACGCGGGCCATGTCCGGGAATGGGTTGGCACGCATACCGACATCACCGAGCGCCGTCACGCGGAGGAAGCCCTCGCGGCGGCACGCGATGCGGCCGAGGCGGCCAACCGCTCCAAGAGCGCCTTCCTCGCCAACATGAGCCACGAACTGCGGACGCCCCTGTCAGCGGTCATCGGTTACAGCGAAATGCTGATCGAGGAGGTCGAAGACATGGGGCAGCCACACCTCCTGGCCGACCTGGGCAAGATTGAAAGCAATGCCCGTCACCTGCTCAGCCTGATCAACGATGTCCTCGACCTGTCGAAGATCGAGGCCAACAAGATGACCAGCTACGCCGAAGAGTTTGACGTCGCCAAGCTGGCCCGAGATGCGGCAGGCACTGTGGACGCCCTGGTGGAGAAGAAGGGCAACACCTTTAAGCTGGAGCTTGCCGACCATCTGGGCACCATGCATTCGGACGTCGTCAAGATCCGGCAATGCCTGTTCAACCTGGTCAGCAACGCGGCAAAGTTTACCGAGAACGGCGAAATTATCCTGGGCGTAAAACGCGAGGGCGACTGGATGGAATTCCGGGTCACCGACAGCGGGATCGGGATGACCGAGGAACAGGTCGGCCGCCTATTCCAGCGTTTCGAGCAGGCCGACGGCAGCACCACGAGGAATTTCGGCGGAACTGGCCTCGGGCTGGCCCTGACGCGGGCTTTCTGCCGCCTCCTAGGCGGCGACGTCACCGTGGAAAGTACCATCGGCCATGGTACGACCTTCACCCTCCGTCTACCAGCCAGCCTTCCAGACCAGATCGTGCCCACCGAACCAGAGACGGCTGAACGAGCCATTGTAGGCAAGCAGCTTGTGCTCGTTGTGGACGATGACGCCTCGCAACGGGATCTGCTGACCCGTTTCCTGGAGCGGGAAGGATTCGCGGTCCGGACTGCCTCCGACGGACGCGCCGGGTTGGAACTGGCACGCGCGCTGAAGCCACGTGCGATTCTGCTAGACGTAATGATGCCGCAAATGGACGGCTGGTCGGTTCTGACCGCCTTGAAAGCTGATCCGACAGTTTCTGATATCCCTGTCGTGATGGCCAGTTTCGTCAACGAACCCGCGCTCGCCAACGCCCTTGGCGCCAGCGATTACGTGCTGAAACCAGTGGAATGGGAGCAGCTGAAAAGTGTTATGCAGCGCTTCCGTGCCACGGAGGGGTCGGTCCTGGTTGTGGACGACGATCCTGACGCACGTCAGCGCCTGCGGACGGTGCTGGAGCGCCAGGGATGGGAGGTCGGCGAAGCCGGGAACGGTGAAGAGGCATTGGCAGCCGTAGCCGTGTCCACGCCGCAGCTCATCCTGCTGGACTTGACGATGCCTGTGATGGACGGGTTTACATTTTTGGATGCGCTACGTGCTCGTCCGGGTGGACCGGAGATCTCGGTCGTCGTGCTGAGTGCCCGCGATCTCAGCAAGTCTGACCGCGCCAGGTTAGAGAGCGCCGACCGGGTTCTTCGCAAGGGAGATGTCGACCTACGCGATTTGCCAGGTCAGCTTGCCGAGCTAAGAAATGAAGCAGATTGAAAGGCATGCTCGCGGCGTGCCGGGCCCGTGAACATAAACGGGTGCCGGAGACAAGCGTGGCGGCAATTACGACGTGAGTGCAGAAGTCAGCCGACCTGAACAAGGAAAAATCGGAGCGATTTCAGGAAATCAACGCCCAGACATCGGAGCGATTTCGAGTAAAAGCTGAGGCGAAGGATATCGAACTCCTTTCAGCAGTGGGTTCTTGTTGGATGTAGCGGCGCTCGTGTTGCTACGATGGCTCATGCTTCTGCATAGTTCGGGCCAGATGGTGGCTAGCTACCATCTGGCCCGAACTTACTCTTCGAGTTAGGCCACCGCGGGTAACCGGGTCAGATACTTGTCCAGGGTAATTGGATAGTCGCGGACCCGCACACCTGTGGCGTTGTAGACAGCGTTAGCTACGGCTGCAGCCACCCCGCACAGGCCCAGCTCACCCACGCCCTTGGCTTTCATGGGGTTTGCAATTGGGTCCGTTTCATCAAGGAAGATGACATCCTGATGGGGGATGTCGGCATGCACCGGCACCTCGTAGCCTGCAAGATCGTGGTTCACGAAGAAGCCACGGCGGGTGTCCACCGCAAGTTCCTCCATCAACGCCGCTCCCACACCCATAGTCATGGCGCCGATCACCTGGCTTCTTGCTGTCTTGGGGTTCAGGATTCGGCCTGCCGCGCAGACGGCCAACATCCGACGTACCCGAATTTCGCCGGTGTAGGAGTTGACAGCCGCCTCCACAAAGTGCCCGGCAAAGGTCGATTCCTGATACTTCTTGTCTAGGTCACCATATTCGATTGCGTCCTCCGCCTGCAGGCCCACCTCACCGGCGGCGTCAGCCAGCGCCGCACTGCGACTGCCAGACGTGACACGGCCATCAGCAAACATTGTGTCATCGGACTTGAAGCCGAGCTTCTGAGCCACTGCTTCGCGCAATTTCAAACAGGCCGCATAGACGCCGGAGGTCGAGTTGGAGGCACCAAATTGGCCACCGGAGCCAGGAGAGACAGGATACGTGCTGTCGCCGAGGCGCACCACGACCTGATGCAGGCCGACACCCATCATCTCGGCGGCTGTCTGGGCAAGGATGGTGTAAGTTCCAGTCCCGATGTCGGTCATGTCCGTCTCGACCGTAATGTCGCCCTTGCCGTCGAGGTAGACCTTGGCACCTGACTTCTTGACCATACTGTTGCGGAAGCCTGCCGCCATGCCCATGCCGACCAGCCAGCGGCCATCGACCGTCTTGCCTGGCGCTCCTCGCTTGGCCCAGCCGAACTTGTCAGCACCCATCTTCAGGCACTCAACCAGAGCCCGGCGGGAGTAGGGGCGCGATGGCTTCTCCGGGTCGACCTGCGTGTCATTCAGGATTCGGAATTGCACCGGATCCATGCCCAGCTTGTCTGCGATCTCATCCATGGCGATTTCCAGCGCCATCAATCCTGGCGCCTCACCAGGGGCCCGCATGGCGTTGCCCTCCGGTAGGTCCAACGTGGCCAGCCGCGTCGCCGTCATGCGGTTGGCACCGGCGTAGAGCAGGCGCGTCTGCATGACTGCCGTCTCCGGACGCCCCTCAGGCAGGTTGCCAGACCAGCCTTCGTGTCCGATGGCCGTGATGTGGCCGTCGGCCAGAGCGCCGATGCGGATGCGTTGGATGGTGGACGCACGGTGGGTCGTGTTGTTGGGGATGAGCGGCCGCTGCAAAGTCACTTTGACCGGCTGCCCAGCAGCGCGTGCTCCAAGAGCCGCAAGGATGACGTCGGAGCGGATGAACAGCTTGCCTCCAAAGCCGCCACCGATGAACGGCGAGATGAGCCGGACATTGTCGTTGGGCAGGTTCAGCGTCGCCGCCACATCTTCCGTGCTGGAGTGGATCAGCTGGTTGGAGGTCCAGATGGTGACCTTGTTGCCCGTCCAAGCCGCCATCGATGCGAAGGGCTCCATCATGGAGTGCGAGTGGTCAGGCGTGGTGTAGGTCGCATCGAGCTTCACAGGTGCCGCGGCGAAGGCGCCAGCAAAGTCGCCGACCGATGTCGCGGACTTTGCATCCGGCTCATCCTTGGCTACCGGCGCTATGTTCTTTGCGGCGGCCAGGTCATAGGTGCCCTGGTCCTCCTGGTAGCTGACACGGATCAGCGCCGCGGCTGAGCGTGCCTGCTCGAAGGTCTGGGCCACGACCAGGGCGACTGCCTGGTGGTAGTGCTCGATGGCCGGGCCGCCCAGCAGGTGAGCGGTGTTGAGCTTGCCCTTGCCCAGCTTGCCCGCGTTGTCGGCTGTCACGATGATGATGACGCCAGGTGCACCTTTGGCGGCATCCAGGTCCATGGAGGTAATTTTGCCCTTGGCGATGGCTGAGCCCAGCACATAGCCGTAGGCCGGGTTGTCGACCACGTCATGGCGCTCATAGGCATACGGCGCCGTCCCGGTGGTCTTCATCGGGCCATCGATACGTGTGTAGCCTTTGCCAACGACCTTGAGCTGGTCGATCGGGTTCGTGGTAGCGGGTGTGTCGAACTTCATGGTGTCATGCCCTCGCTTCAGCCAGGACCGCGGCGAGCGTGCGCTCGACCAGCGGGAGTTTGAAGGCGTTCTCGTCCGTCGGCTTGGCGCCAGCCAACAGCTTCTCGGCCACGGCCTTGGCCCCGTGCGGCATCTCACCTTCTGCGGCTTCCACGCGCCAGGGCTTGTGAGCCACTCCGCCCACCGCAACCCGGCCACTGCCGTCCGGCTGCACGACGGCGGCAACCGAGATGAGGGCAAAGGCGTAGGACGCCCGGTCACGCACTTTGTGGTAGATCTGCTTGCCACCAACAGGCTTGGGCAGGGTCACCGCGGTGATGAGTTCGCCGGGCTGCAGAGCGGTCTCGACCTGCGGGGTATCGCCGGGCAGGCGGTGGAAGTCGGCAACGGGAATGCGCCGGGCCGCACCGGCGGGGTCGATGGTCTCCACCATGGCATCCAGCGCCCGCATGGCCACAGCCATGTCGCTGGGGTTGGTAGCGATGCAGGCGTCCGAGCTGCCGATGACGGCCAACTGGCGGGTGACGCCACCAATGGCAGAGCAGCCGCTGCCGGGCTGGCGCTTGTTGCACGGCTGGTTGGTATCATAGAAATACGGGCACCGGGTCCGTTGCAGCAGGTTGCCCGCCGTCGTGGCCTTGTTGCGCAATTGCCCTGAGGCGCCAGCGAGCAGGGCACGGGACAGCAGGCCATAGTCCTTGCGGACCCGCTTGTCGGCAGCCAAATCGGTGTTGCGGACCAGCGCGCCGATGCGCAGGCCGCCGTCTTGGGTGGGCTCAATCTTGTCGAGGTCCAGGCCATTCACGTCGATGAGGTGGGAGGGTGCCTCGATCTGCAGCTTCATGAGGTCGAGCAGGTTGGTGCCGCCTGCGATGAACTTGGCACCAGGATTGTCGGCCGCGGCGGCCGCGGCGGCAGAAGCGCTGGTTGCCCGCTCGTAGGTAAATGGCTTCATGCCGTCTCTCCTGAGACTTCGGTGATGGCGTCCAGGATGTTGGAGTAGGCCCCGCATCGACAGATGTTGCCACTCATCCGCTCGCGGACCTCGTCGGCGCTGAAGCTTGCATGCGGCAGCAGGTCGCCTGTGACGTGGCTGGGGATGTCGGCCTTGATTTCGGCCAGGACGGCTACGGCAGAACAGATCTGGCCGGGCGTACAGTAGCCGCATTGGTAGCCATCGTGCTTGATGAATGCCGCCTGCATGGGGTGCAACTGCTCCGGCGTGCCCAGGCCCTCGATGGTGGTGACCTTGTCGCCCTGATGCATCACGGCCAGGGTCAGGCAGGAATTGATGCGGCGGCCGTTGACCATGACCGTGCAGGCACCGCACTGGCCGTGGTCACAGCCCTTCTTGGTGCCGGTCAGGTGCAGATGCTCGCGCAGTGCATCCAGCAGGGTAGTCCGGGTATCAAGCGTCAGGTCTTCGTTATGTCCGTTTACAACCAACGACACCTTGGCCGATGGCAGCGAGGCCAGCGGGACGATCGGCTGGGCGTATGCCGCCTGGACAGCCAGAACTGCTGCAGTTGCCGCGCCAGTGGCCAACACTCCCCGGCGCGTTACCTCGATGTCATGTTTTGTCATAGGACGCTCCGAGATGTTTGATGGACAGGCACTGTGAGCATGCCGATCAGGTGGCAAGGCATAGCATCGAAGTGGGTGCTGCAATTGGCCCTGCGACGCGCTACTGCCATCAAATCCCGGTGTAGCAAGGTGTCTGACAAAGCAGTGCCCACGCATCCGGTGTTGTCGTATACAAGCCTCTAAGGGGAGCGGCCATGTCTCAGAGTTGCAGGGGTTTCGTGTCGGTCGCCGGGTCTATGCCTCTGTTCGTCGCCAGCAGCGGGAGGACGGCCGCTATGAACTGGTCGATGGCTACACGACGATCTTGGCTGGGAACACCAACCGCGATGATCGTACTGTGCGCAATGGGCTAGCGTTCGTGGAAAACGGTCTGGCCGGGCACCGATGCCAGCCGTTCACCTCGGACATCTTCGTCGCCGCCCCATCTGGAAACCGCAGGCACGCCGACATAGGCGTCGATTGTGGCTGTCCCTTCGGTGGCAGCGTCGAAGCCGATCGGCCGGGTTCCATCTGTGAAGTGCTACCGTCAGCCCAGGGCGGGGCATTTGAACTGCCCTCCCGGATCCGAGACTATCGCGGCATACCCTCTTTGCAAGTCCCGGTTCTGGCAGATCCAGAACACCCTCGCGTCCTCGTCCATCGGCGCGCCGCGGACAGTAGGTGGGTTGATCCCCTGGAACTGTTACAAGGTGTCGAGGCGGTCTTGAGCTTGCCTCAGTTGGGCCTCCAGATGCCTCTTACCGCTCTCCATCCAGGCATCAGCTTTAGTGCGCGGCCGATCGGTTCGCTCGGGAGCGATGGATAGCGGGCACCGTTACAGGAGCGGCCGCCGAACCGTCTTTGCCGCTTGGATCCTATCTGGAATGAAGTCTGGTTTGCCGAGTGACAGCCATACCGATCGTCGTTCATGTCTCAGGAAACAATTGCAGTCAGCCCACTTGGCGTTTCCAGGCAAAGGACTGTGCGCTGGGCGGCAAAGGGCCACTCTGTTGGCGCCTCCGGGATGTCGGCCATCCGTTGGACCGCCTGCGTGAGTTCGGCGACACAATCCGTGAGCTCAGAATGCAGCCGCATGGTTTGACGCACCAGCTCTATCCCGGCTTCGGTGTCCTGGGCTGAGAGCGCCACCGCAGCCTTGGTGTCATGCACTGCGCCCAAGACATCGCGCGCAGTGGCCCTCATCTCACCAACGGCAGTGATGACAGTATGTTCTGCATTATCGGAGCGTCGGGATGCAGCAGTCACCTCCCGGCTGAGCTGTCTGAGTTCCAGGCCAGCATCTTCCAAGTCAAGCAGGCCCTCACTTATCTGCACGGATGTCTGCCCGAGCTTTTGGAACATGCAGATCACCTCCCGCAACGAATGGCTTGACGCACCCGTCAATTTGTTGAGCTGGGCTAGGATAAACGCTGCCTGGGCGACAATCTCGGCCGAACTGGAAATAGCCAGAACACGGGGCGCTGCGGCGGTCATAGCCACCTGTCTAGCGCGATCATATGGGCATTCGGTATGGTAGACTGGTTCGATGGAAGCGTGGTCCATACAAGCGCCCCTTCTTAGTGAGGGATGGTAGAGCTCTCGTTGCGGAAGCAATGGCGTTTGACGAAGCTAAATGGCGGACATGTAGAAACCGTTAAGCAATCACTGCGCCAGGCACATGCATTCTCTCTGATATTCACCCGCTTGGAAGCTTTGATTTTAGAGAACCAGAGCTGATGCTGGGCCGATTGCGCCATTCGAAAGCCGCGGGTCTTCAAACCGGGGCATAGAATTCCAACGGCATCGGCAACGAGCCTTGTCCCTTCGGGCCACCGTGTCGGTACGCTCATGCTGAAGGCTGTAGACGTGAATGGCAGCATTTAATGGATGTCAGGATAAACGCATTGCAGCGGGTCTGGCTTGGTCTCCACTCCCGGGTTCCAAGGGTGCTAACCAGGCTAGAGCCTGACGGCCAAGGACCTGAAATGGACCCCGACAGTAAAAGGGGCGTCACCCTTCCCGGCTGTAGAAGGCGTCCGTCTCTAGCAGGACATTGCAGACGGTAACCGAGGCCGGATCTATCTGGACCCCGGATTCCCGAACCACCTTCAAGGGTGAAAATCCGGTCCTGCCATTGCCCGCGTGGGGCTTCGGTGTAGTGAGGCCGTGGCTGGGATGAGCTGCTTCGGCTTGTAGTCGTGGCGGGAGACCGAAGAAGCCGTAGCGAAGTGTCAGTAAGCCATCTAGGTCTCCTGCAATATGCCCGAGGACTCGTCCGGGGGCCTGCTCCCAGCGGATGGCGCCTGTAGCTGCTTGAAATGTGATAGACGGCTCCATCATTATTGGCGCGCAAAGGATTGGAGCGCTTGCCTCGCCGAGGCATGCTCCCAGCCTCGTTGATGAGGTGACACTGAATGCCTGCACGTCGTGTTGAAAAGCTTGTAAGTCCAAGTGATGAGGGCCGCGGGCGTGTCCTGGGAAAGAAGCCTGGAGATAAAGGCTGGAAGTATGCCGAGTACGACATGGACCTCAAGGAGGGCTTCGATTTCAAAGCTCTGCAGAAGATGGTTGGTAATAGCATCTTCGCGTCCCTCCGGCTCGACGAGGACTTTGTCTTGATTTGCGATGAGAACGGCTCCCTGAATGGTTCGAAACCCAATGTTGGCTTGGCCAATCAGAATGGTGAGGTTCTGACCCTTGTAGGACCCATTGCTGTCGTCCGTGTCACACGCAAGGGCGCTTTTGTAGGGCTCTTGCCTGGCGACGGTGAATTGATAGGCGAGACTTTTGACTGGCGGGCGCTTTGATGGGTATTGCGCGGCCTGCGCGAATGTTTCTCTCCATTTAAAACGTGCGATGCGCGGTTGGAGACGGTGGCCGCCCATCTGAACCATCGCGAAAAAGAGGATGGATATGGCCAGGGATCGGCAGTTCTCCGGCCAGCCAGCCGATATCGCCAGCAAGACAGCGCTAGATCGCGGAACAGGCCATTGTATAACTCGTGCCGACCTTCTGCAGCAGGCAGCCAGGAAAGGCATTTTGCGGCGGTCCCGGATGAAGAAGTCTGAACTCGAAAAGGTATTGGCTGCTCATGGTTGACCACAAGGATGATAACCACGCCGTCGAGAAGGAATTCAGAAGTGTGGTGAACATGACGCCGAAGGCATTGCGGGAGTGGCTCGCAATGCCGGAAAGTCAGAGCGTGGGCATGACTCACGACGGAGAGAAAGTGACGGAACCCGGCGGCCATGAAGCTGTTGGCCACGAGATGGGCCGACATATCGTCTCCCTCCTTGCCAAAAAGAAGGCAGTCCTGACAGACGATGATTATGCGGTCATGCACAAAGTTGTTGGCTACGTCCACCGCCATCTCAAGCAGCGGCCGAAGGGCGATATCAAGGATAGTCGTTGGCGGCGCTCCCTGATGAACTGGGGCCACGACCCGCTCACGTGAGGGCAACGAGTATCCATAGGGTCACGCCCGATGGCCGCTACTTCATCGTACGCGGGCGCCGCTGGCGTTGCACAGATCCGAGCTTGAGTGCGCCGCGGCGCGATGAGCTGACACGGGAATTGATGGCTGCGCGTCGGGCCAAGGAGGTGGCAATGAGCCAAAGCGATGCCATCTCTCAGGAAGAAGCCCGCCACCGTGTCGATGCTGCCAAAGTTGAGTTGGGTGAGCGAGGCGCTCCCTGGTGGACTGACGGCTCCCCAGATTACAACCGGAAGATGGGGGCGGCAACGCCGTATGCATCTTGGTTTGCCAGCCTGGAAGAGCAGTCGACCTGGTCAATCCGGAAGAGGCTGCCTTCGTGATTCCTGCGAAGGGCAGGCTTGTAATCAGTGCGTATCCGGTGGCTTCCGTTGGCTGGCGCACCACTTTAAATCATGGCTTTCGCTGGCGGAGCTGTCGGGCAGCCAATGCTTTAAGATACGGCGGGTCGATGACACCTGGGGGAACAAAGACCTCATCCTCTTCCCGCAGGCCCGTCACGTCCGGATCGTGCTCCGTGATTGTCCAAGCCTCCTTGACGACGACTCTTCGCATGAGGAATGCATTCTCACGTAGCAAGGTCATAGACCGTCCGTCAGCAGACATGTGCCCAGCCGCTAAGCGGAAGCCACCGTAGAAGCCGTAAGCCCGCATGAAGGCGTCTAGAACTGTTGGGTCCGTGCTGTTTGATGTCAGTGATTTAGAAGTCATGACAAACTCGTCGAATGGCTGCGCAGACTTTGCAATCAGGTCCATGTCAGAGCCGACGACAACGCGCCATGAGTGTGGATTGGCGGCGTGCACACCTTTGACAATCGCAATCCTCAGCAGCGGCTCGCTCTCGTTGTCATATTGCTTGAACCATTTTGCAAAGATTTGCTCGGCTGGCCCACGGTTTGTAAATGCGAGCACGAGAACGGGAGGCTCACTCCTTGAGGTGATGAGCGTGACAGCTGACCATAGAGCGGCATGCCAAAGGTCCGCTTCTATCACGGAGAACACCCGCCGTTGACGGTGCTGCAAGCGTTCCGGGTCTAAGAATTCTTCTGGAGGCCTCCCGACCCCTGGCCTTGTCAAGCCGCCCCGCGCTCCCGCGCCAGCGGCCCTCGTTAGTGGCAACTCTGTCCCCGGACGCACCCGCGCCAACCTGCCGCTCTCGTCATTCCACTGGCTTAAGCTCGCCACATCGGCGGAGCCAAAATGGTCCACCATGTAGGCCGGATAGTTCGCGTAGGCGAGACAGCGCCCGAGAGCTTCTTCTTCCTCGAAAATCCTTGTTAGATAAGCGGAGGCGTCCTTCACGAAAATCGTCTTCGGAATCAGGAATTTGACAAGCGCAAGCAGGAGTTCGCGCATGCCGCCCGTCACCGCCTCATCCGATGGATTGTAGTCATTATCCACGTCGACGCAGGCAAGGTATTCGGTTGCATCGGTAACTATCTGAAGCCCCGGCTTGACCCCGTCTGTTTTGATTCCCGGCGCTGCAACCCTCACTCCGATATCGACAGTCTGCCGATGAGGGGCGACATCACGTTGCAGACTGGTGGCGAAAAACGCCTCAACGAACCCCAGGATTGCTTCGGCTATGTAGAGCGTGAGATTGGTGTTGGGAGTGCTGACACGCCATTCGCATCCTAGCAGATTTGATTTGAGGGTGACCGTCTCCTCGTTGAAGGCGAATGGCTGTTCCGAGAACCCTTCTGCGCAAGGGCGACTTGAGAATTCGAGCATCGTGGCCTCGAGGTCTGCAGCAGATGTATCCGCTGGTATATACTGTTCGCTCCTGAGCGACTCGAGATGTCCAGTGGCATACAAGAGTGTCATCCCGGATGCATTGAGACCGAAGTGAGCGAGGGATTTCTCAAGCGCGGACATTTGGTCGATCTGGCTTGCATCTGACCTCGCAAAAAGCGAGGCCAGCTCGAAATCTATTTCCTGAATGAATGCTTTGAAATGCTCGAGGTCTTCCTCTTCGAGCTGCAGCTGACTTGCCAGCACATGAGCCATTTCGACATCGAGCAGGAATTGCGGAAGGCGTCCTTGCTGAAGTTCCAGCCAGGTCATGTGTTCAAGGCAACTCAAGGCTTGCGGGTTGAAGCGCCCGGACAGCCTGAACTCGACGTGTGCGATGACAAATGCGGCAGTCAAGACGCCATTGGCCGCCCAGAGAAGGCCGACGTTTTGGTATGCAAATGCAGTTGCAGCGAGGCAGCGGATAAAAGTGTCCTGATATTCCTTCTTGGACAGCTTTGGCTGTGCCCGGCCCAGCAACCGGATTGCGTCGTATGGCAACTTGGCCTCGAGCTTTTGCAATCCTCGTTTCAGCAGTGCGCGGCCGCCTTCGATGTCACTGCGGCGTCGCTCGATGAGGGGGAGGATGACCTCAAATGCTTCGTCATAGCCGACTTGCTCACCGACGAGACTTCCCAGTTCCGTAAAGATTTGCACATACTGGTCGAACGGAAAGCCAGGCAGATGGTCAGCGGACCGGAATATCTCTGCCAGCCGTAGGAGGATGTTTGCCACGTCCTCTGAGCCGCTGATTGAACTCGTCGTCAGATCCAGGAGGCAGAGCATGGCACCGGCGTGAGCGGCATTGTTCGGCCGCTGAACGTCGCTCGAGAGCCGGACGAGGCTGTCACGTAAGCGTTGCGCCCGGGCTTCGAGCTGGGCGCTCTCCTGTGTCAGGATGCCGTGGGCGACCCCCGCCAGGAGGCCGTTCCATAGGTTTGCAGGGCGTTCTATGTCATCTGCTAAATCACTCTCCAGGGCTAACAACTCGACCTTGTCGTAAAGCCGATTAAGTTCGGCAAAGTCATCGAACCAGAAATATGTCGTCCAGGCCCACTGATAGAAAACCCGCAGCTCCTGCCCAGGAGCGGGATATTTGGCGGCCAGCCGCTCGGCACGGCGAAAGCGTCCATCGACCTCGACCCGGCTCAGCTCGAGTTCCCGGCTCACGACGGCTGCCTCCAGGCAGTCTTCAACCAGTTGATATTCGACTCCTTGGTAACGGTCCTGGTCGGTGATTTGGTTTTCGAGTTCGAGCAGCCGTGCCCGCTTCTCGCCATCAAGAACCCCACCGCGGGTAACTCTTGTCGGTTTAGCAACGGCAATGTTGAGAGAGTCGATTGCGAGTTCGATGTGGCCGTTTTCGAATACCCGCTCGAGAATCCAGGAGCGGTCAAGGATGCGGACGGTCAGACCGTGCTTAAGAGAGAGGCTGTCCTCGAGGTCGCTCCTGTCCTTGTCACGGATATACTGGTTTGAGATAAAGTAGGCGACCTTGTATCCCCGGCCGACTTTGACAATCTTCTCGATGTCCGACTTGAGCTTGGACCGCCAGTCCTTTTTGGCGCTGACTGCAAAGGCCCAGCGTTCGGTACCGGCGTTCTGTTCGCCTTCATACCACCGTTCACTTACCTCTCCAGCGACAGGGTAGGTCTCGGTGTCCACCTTGCTGTCGCCACCGCCCGTCGGTCCGGTCTGCGGGAGCAGATTTGGGCAGATTTCCCTCTGAGCCAGCTTTCTGGCGAAATGTTCGAATGGTTTCTCTTCGCTTCGGCTTGTGAGTGAATCCAGGTGATACTCGAGAAAGCCGCGATCCAGCGTGGCGACCTCTTCGACCACACTGTCTGAAAACTGCTCTGGGCGACGGCCCTTCATATACTCGGAGGGCAGCACCGGTTTGCGGGCAGGTTGCTCTGGCGTCGTGCTCACAATCGGCCTCGCGCGGGTATGTTCTGGGCGTGTGGAGAGCGGGTATGTTATTGCGCCTCGGTGGGCCGACTCGTGTGCAACGGTCCGGACCCGGAATGCTAGCACGAGGTTGAGGCGGGGCTATATGTTTCTTGTTAGGAGGCGGCGAGACGGAAACCTCAGCTAATGAGCGACTTGCAGCGGAAATGTTAGCTGCAGACCTAGACTAAATACGCCAGCCCGCGGAAAGTCCGGGCAATCTACTGATTGAAGCTTCCGTATGAAGTGGGCTTATGCCCATAGCTTCTTGGAAGCGCGTATCGGCCAGGAACCCCATCCGGCTTCATATCATCGCGTCGTCCCGGGGACGCTTACGCGTCGGTAAACTCCATGGTCAGGAGAGCCGGATGGGGATCTGTGTAACGCGGTCCAGGCCGGAGAGAGGCTTTGGGTGCCTGTGGCCAGGCAGCTTGCGACGATTTGAGCCAGTGGTGGTTTTCCGCGACACGGCCATCATGCGCGCAGCGGGAGCGCTGGGGCCTGCCTTACAAGCAAGCCGATGAGCTGAGTGCCGCGCGCGGCTGTTTCAGCTAGCTACTGGGAGTGAACCCCCAGGCGTGCCCGTTTGCCTGGAGCGCACCGATGTCGGCATGGTTTGGCAACATCGGCATTGAAGCCTTCGAAAAGCTTCGGGGTCGCCCGTTCGGGGGGAGGGCAATCTCTTGCGCAGGTATCCCGTCGCTCGAGTGCGCCTGCAGCCGCTCCCCGTCCAGCAAGCGGCTGAGGGCCATCAATTTAGGAAATGCGAACCCAGCGTCGTGGCGACGGCCGTAGAGACAATAATCCTGCCGCCGAGACCTGCGTAGCGGCAGGTTTGTAGCCGGGCTGCCAATCGATACCGGCGGCGGTCTGTTCCGCCGCGTCTAGACGGCATTCAGGCCTGCGCAATAGACGGAAAAGGGTGGTTTGTGAGGCCTTTCAGTGTGTTGTCGGACTGACAAGCCGGTTGCCCACCGTTTAGGCAACCGGCTTGGGAGTAATCCGAGGCTGCTGAGTCTCTGGAATTCCGCTTAAGTCTCTGGAATTGTGCTCGCTTACATGTAGCGCTAAACGTCCAGGTTGGCGACCTTCAGTGCGTTGCCGACGATGAAGTCGCGGCGGGGTTCGACCACGTCGCCCATCAGAGTGGAGAATACTTCGGCTGCATCCTCCACATCACCGACGCGGACCTGCAGCAAGGTGCGGGCCGACGGGTCTAGGGTGGTTTTCCACAGCTGGTCGGGGTTCATTTCGCCCAACCCTTTGAATCGCTGGATCGACAGGCCCTTACGGCCCTGTTGCAGGATGCGGTCGAAGGCCGTGGCGGGGCCGGCGACGGTGACGGTGTCGCGGTCCAGCTTCAATGTTGCAGGTTTTGCGAATTTCGTCTGCAGCACCTCGCGCCGGTCGTGCAGCCAACGCGCCTCGGCACTGCGCAGGGTACTGGCGTCGATGCGGTGCCAGTCGGCCACGCCGCGCACGGTGCGGCGCATGGTCAACCCACGTTCGTCGGCATCCACGACCCAGCCTTTTTCGGCCTGGGCAGAGATGTTGGCCAGACGGTCGGCCAGCACCGATCGCTCGCCAATCGTCCCGGCGTGATCCGCCGTCAGCGCGCCGGCAATGGCGGCCTGTTCCAGCAGATTTGTCGGGACTGAACCGGAGAGCCGGCGCAGGTTCAGCCAGGCCTCGCGCAGGAATTTGGCTTCCACTGCCAACTCGTCACCCTGCAGCGTCGAACCGTCGGCGTAGGTCAGCGCTGCCTCCGCCAGGGCCTTGTCCAGCAGGTAATCCTCCAACGCCGCGTCGTCCTTGATGTAGCGCTCGTCCTTGCCGCGGGTGGCTTTGAACAAAGGCGGCTGGGCGATGTAGAGGTAGCCGCGCTCGATCAGCTCCGGCATCTGACGGAAGAAGAAGGTCAGCAGCAGGGTGCGGATGTGGCTGCCATCCACGTCGGCGTCCGTCATGATGACGATGCGGTGGTAGCGCAGCTTGGTGATATCGAAACCGCCTTGTTCCGGCTCGCCCCGGCCAATGCCGGTGCCCAGCGCGGTGATCAGCGTGCCGATCTCGGCCGAGCCGAGCATACGGTCGAACCGGGCGCGTTCCACGTTCAGGATCTTGCCCTTCAGCGGCAGGATCGCCTGCGACTTGCGGTCGCGACCCTGCTTGGCGGAGCCACCGGCGGAGTCCCCCTCGACGATGAATACTTCTGCTTTTGCCGGGTCGCGTTCCTGGCAGTCGGCCAGCTTGCCGGGCAGGGTGGAGACGTCGAGCACGCCCTTGCGGCGGGTCAACTCGCGGGCCTTGCGTGCGGCTTCGCGCGCACTGGCGGCGTCCATCACCTTTTGCACGATCGATTTTGCTTCGCGCGGGTGGGTTTCGAACCAGTGGCTCAACACGTCCGCCACCACTGCTTGTACCACCGGCTGCACTTCGGAGCTGACGAGCTTGTCCTTGGTCTGGCTGCTGAATTTCGGGTCCGGCACCTTGACCGAGAGGACGGAGGTCATGCCTTCGCGCATATCCTCGCCTACCAGCGTCAGGTCCTTCTTGCCCATGCCCTCGGCGTATTTGGTGACTACGCGGGTCAGCGCCTGGCGGAACCCGGCCAAATGGCTGCCGCCGTCGCGCTGCGGGATGTTGTTGGTGTAGCAGAGCATCGTCTCGTGGAAGCTGTCGTTCCACGCCAGGGCGAATTCCACCCGGATGCCGCCGCTGCCGTCGATCGCGCCGGAAACCGGTTCGGCCAGCACCGGCGTCTTCGAGCGGTCCAGGTAGCGGACGAACTGGATCAACCCGCCGTCGAAGCAGAAATCGACCTGCTGAACCGGGGCGTGGCGCTCGTCGGTGAGGCGTATGCGCAGGCCGGAGTTCAGGAACGCCAACTCGCGCAGGCGCTTTTCCAGGATGGCGTATTCGAATTCGGTTTTGGTGAAGGTCGCCGGGCTGGGCTTGAAGGTCACTTCCGTGCCGGTCTTCTCGGCACTGGGCCCAACGATGCTCAGTGGCTCGACCGCATCGCCATTGGCGAAACGGATCAGATGCTCCACGCCATTGCGCCAAATGCGCACATTCATCCAGGTGGAGAGCGCATTCACCACCGCCGCACCCACGCCGTGCAAGCCGCCCGACACCTTGTAGCTGTTTTGGTTGAACTTGCCGCCGGCATGCAGGCGGGTCAGCACGACTTCAGCCGCCGAAACGCCTTCCTCGTGATGGATGTCGGTCGGGATGCCGCGCCCGTCGTCGCGCACGGTGACGGACCCATCGGCGTTCAGCGTCAGTTCGCACTCGGTGGCGAACCCGGCCTGGGCCTCATCCACCGCGTTGTCGATGATCTCGAAGGCCATGTGGTGCAGGCCGGACCCATCGTCCGTGTCGCCGATATACATGCCGGGGCGTTTACGCACAGCATCCAGGCCCCGCAGGACGGAGATGGAGGCAGCATCGTATTCGCCATTATTTACGGCGGATTCAGGGTTCGGCTCGGCGGGATCGGACATGCCGTCGGAAGACTCCGGGTGTCATCAGGATTAGCATTCTATATAGGCGCTCCGCGTCCATTTAGACAGGGCTGAGACGGGGAAAGGCAGGGTCCTGGTGCAGTCCGTTGTCACCAGTGCGCCAACCGTCTGCGCGGCCTACCAGGGGGGCAAAAACGTCGGCGTCGGTCCCGGTCAACAATACGGTGCCGGGTAGGGTGGCCAGTGCCTCCAGCAGATCGTGCCGGCGGTCGGAATCCAGGTGCACGGCTGGCTCGTCCAGCAGGAGGATTGGCGGTGCGCCGCGGGCGGTTGCGATGAGCGCGGCATGCCCCAGGATGACGCCGAGCAGCAGCGCCTTTTGTTGCCCGGTGCTGGCGGAGGCGGCGGATAGCCCCGTGGCGGCGTCGAACAGCGCCATGTCGGCCTTGTGAGCGCCTAGGCTGGATGACCCGGCAGCCGCATCGCGCGGGCGGGCAGCGGCCAACGAATCGCGCAGCCAATCTTCCACGGCGAGGGCCGGGTCGGTGTCCAGCCGCTCGGCCACCGGGTCCAACAGCGCCATGCGGGCAGCGGGGAATTTACCGGCGGCTCCATCCAAAAGGGTGGCGTTCAGGCGCGCGACCAGGGCGCGCCGGGCGGCGGCGGCGGCCACGGCGTGGCGCACCATGCTGTCCTCCAATCCCGCCAGCCATGCCGGGTCGGCGCCGCCCTGGGCCAGTAGGCGATTGCGGCTGGCCATGGCTGTGTCGTGGGCTGCCACCTCTCGTGCGTGCCCGGGCTCCAACGCCCAAACCAGCCGGTCCAGGAACCGGCGTCGGCCGGACGCACCTTCGCCGAACAGCCGGTCCATCTGCGGGGTGAGCCATACGGCAGCCAGGCGCAGGGCGATGGCCGCCTGGGAGCGGGGAACCTCGCCATCCAGCCGGAACACCCGACGATCCGCCGGGCCATCGGGTGGGGAGCCGGTGCCGATCTCCAACCCATCGGCAAAGCGCGCGGCGACGCCCCAGCGCCCCGGGCCTGCCTGGCGCGGCAGGTCCGGTAGGCGGGCGTTGCGCAGGCCGCGACCCGGCACCAACAGGGACACGGCCTCCAGCAGATTGGTCTTGCCGCTGCCGTTCGGCCCGGTGATGACGACCAGGCGCGAGGCCGGGCGCCATACCAGGGCCGGGTAGTTGCGAAAATCCGTCAGGGCCAGGCGGGTGAGCTGCACGCTCACAGAAACTCCGCCGGGTGCTGCCGGGTTTTAGACCCGCATTGGCATCAGCACGTATAGCGCGCTGCTGTCGGCGGCATCGCGCACCACGGTCGGGGCGGCGCCGTCGCTGAACAGGAATTCCACCTCGCCACCAATCTGGTCGGTGATGTCGTTCAGGTAGCGCGCCTGGAACCCGATCTCCAGCGGACCGGCTTCGTATTTCACCCGGTCACCCTCCAACTCCTCGCTGGCGGTGCCTTGTTCGGGGCTGGCGGCGGATAGGACGAGTAGGTCGCGGGCCAGCGACATCTTCACCGGGCGGGAGCGTTCGCTGCTGATGGCGGCGACGCGGGCCACGGCCTCGGCGAAATCCTTCTTGCCGACGCGCAGGATCTTCTCGTTGTCGCGCGGGATCACCCGCTCGTATTCCGGGAAGGTGCCGTCGATCAACTTGCTGGTCAGTTGCACGTTGCCGACGGTGAACTGGATCCGCGTGTCGGATAGCGCGCATTCCACGTCGCCAGTGGCTTCGTCCAGCAGCTTGCGCAGTTCGGCGACCGTCTTGCGGGGCACGATGACGCCGGGCATCGAGCCAGCGCCCTCCGGCAGAGGCTCCTCCACCCGGGCGAGGCGGTGGCCGTCGGTGGCGACGGCGCGCAGCACGCGGCCGTCATCGCCCTCGGCAGCGTGAAGGAAGATGCCGTTCAGGTAGTAGCGTGTTTCCTCGGTGCTGATGGCGAACCGGGTGCGGTCGATCAACCCGCGCAGCGCCAAGGCCGACAGGTGGAAATGATGCGGGAACTGCCCGGCGGTCATGGACGGGAAATCGTCGGTCGGCAACGTCACCAGGCTGGTGGCGTAGCGGCCAGCGCGTAGCAACAACTGCGCGTCGCCACCGGCGAACTCCAGCTCGACTTCGGCGCCGTCCGGCAGCTTGCGGACGATCTCGTACAGGGTGATCGCGGGGGCGGTGGTGGCGCCGTCGCGGCTGGTGGCGGCCGGAACCTCCTCCACCACGGCGATTTCCATGTCGGTTGCGGTCAGGCTCAGCTTGCCGTCGCGCACGGCGATCAGGGCGTTCGCCAAAATCGGGATCGTGTTGCGCTTTTCCGCCACGCTTTGGATATGTGCCAATGCCTTGATCAGGCTGGCCCGGTCGGCCTTTAGCTTCATCGGTTCGGTCCTTCTGCGCGGCCGGACTCGGTGCGCTGTCTAATCGGTCTTACAACCTAGCAGACACCGGGTGGCGCGCAAACCGATACCGGACCGTTTTGCGCGGATAAGACGCTAGCTCTCCAGCATGCGGCGCAGAAGCTCCACATCCTCGGCAAATCCGGCGTCCACGCCCATGATCTCCGCCACGCGGCTGCAGGCATGCATGACCGTCGTGTGGTCCCGATTGCCGAACTTGCGTCCGATCTCCGGCAGGGAGCGGCTGGTAAGTTGCTTGGCCAGGTACATTGCCACCTGGCGTGGGCGGGCGACGTTGCGGGCGCGGCGGGCGCTGCTCATCTCGCTTAGGCGCAGGTGGTAGTGTTCGGCAACGCGCTTTTGGATTTCCTCGATCGTGACCCGGCGATCCTGTGCCTTCAGCACGTCGCGCAGCACTTCCTGCGTGGATTCCAGGGTCACCGGGCGGCCGAACAGGCTGGCATGGGCCAGCAGGCGGTTCAGCGCGCCCTCCAGCTCACGCACGTTGCTGGTGATCTTGTGGGCCAAGAACTCCAACACCCGGCGCGAGACGTCCACGCCGGCGCGGGTCGCCTTCGCCTCCAGGATGGAGACGCGCAGCTCGAACGTGGTGGCGTGCAGGTCGGCGACCATGCCGCAACCAAGCCGGGTGCGCAGCCGCTGTTCCACATCCAAATCGGACGGGGATTTGTCGGAGGAGATGACGATCTGCTTGCCCGCATCCACCAGCGCGTTGAAGGTGTGGAAGAATTCCTCCTGCGTGCTGTCCTTGCCGATGAGGAACTGCACGTCGTCCACCATCAGCACGTCGACCGAGCGCATGCTGTCCTTGAAATCCATGGTGGAGTGGCTGCGGATCGCCGCGATGAAGCGATACATAAACTTTTCCGCGGACATGTAGGTCACGCTGGTCGGGCGGCCGTTGTCGCGGCGGGATAGTTCGAGGCCCACGGCGTGCATCAGATGCGTCTTGCCCAGCCCGACGCCGCCATAGAGGAATAGCGGGTTGAAGCCCTGACTGGCTGGCTGCTCCGCCACGCGGCGAGCGCAGGCATAGGCGAACTCGTTCGGCTTGCCGACCACGAACGCATCGAAGGAGAAGCGGGGATCCAGCGCGCTGGCCAGATCGGCCTGGCGCGGTTCGGCCCGTGGGTCGGTGCGGTCGTCGCTACGGGCGACGGAGGCTGGAACCGGGGCGGGGGCAGGGGCTGGTTCGGTCGGCAGGGTCTCAGCGATGGCAGGGGCGCTGACGCTGCCGGCGCCGACCCGCAGGTCCACGCGATGCACCGCCGGGTTCTCGGCCCGCCATAGCGCGGTGAGCTTGTCACCGTAATGGGAGCGGACCCAGTCGCGCAGGAATCGGGTCGGCATGTGGATGGTGATCTCATCCCCATCCAATCCGCCGAGGGACATCTGGCGCAGCCAGGTGCGGTATTCGACCTCCCCGACTTCGAGCTTCATGCGATCGCGGATGCGCGTCCATTGCGCAGTCAGGTCTGGGTTCATCGAGCCACGGGCCGAAATTGGTAGGGAGATAGTCGCGGCAGAGTCGCTATCTGGCGGGTCGATCGGGCCGCCAAATGTGATCATCCCTGCCTGCCTCAAGCGTTGCCCAACGCGCCCTGTCGGAAACAGGAAACCCCCGATCCGGATATGAACGCATAGTAATGGTGTAGGTCACGACGGGTCTGGAGGCAATGCAAATCAGCACAACGAAGAAGCGACACAGTAATGGTCGTAACCCCAAAAACACGAAAGGCTGGGCGATTCCAACGGAATCGGCCCAGCCCTTCAATGCGAAACTCTGCTGACCGGCGACAGGCGACGCCGGCGTTATCTTTGTTTAGGTGGCCGTCGCCGTGGCCATCGCCTTCAGGCGTTTGTTCAGCCGGGACAAGCGGCGGGCCACCGTGTTGCGATGGATGATCCCCTTGCCAGCGGCGCGTTGCATCTCGGGCTGGGCGGCCTTGAACGCCGCGGTCGCGTCGTCTTTGTTGCCGCCGGCCAATGCGACCTCGACCTTCTTGACGAACGTGCGCATCCGCGACTTGCGGGCCTGGTTGCGCTCCGTGCGGCGCTCGGTCTGACGGATGCGCTTGCGCGCGGAGGCAGTGTTGGCCATCGGTCTGTGTCTCGTTCTTCAGCAGTTTGAGCCGGCTCGCCCGTGAGCGGGTACGATGCGCGCCAGTTCGTGGAAGGGCGTGGTTCTATGGTGGCGGCTGGCCAGAGTCAAGGAAGCCGACACCCCTTACGCAGGCTTGGCAAAGCTCGGCGTCCGCTTTTCCACGAAGGCAGCCATGCCTTCCTTTTGGTCTGCGGTGCCGAATAGGGATAGGAACAGTGCCCGCTCGGTTGCGATACCCTGGGTCAGTGTGGTTTCGAAGGCAGCGTTGATGGATTTCTTGGTCAGCAGACTGGCCGTTTGAGACTGGCTGGCGATTTTGGCGGCTATCTTCAGCGCCTCCTCCATCATGGTGCCAGCAGGGAACACACGGCTGACCAGGTTGGACCGCTCCGCCTCCGCCGCGTCCATCATCCGGCCGGTCAAGCACATATCCATCGCCTTCGACTTGCCGACCGCGCGGGTGAAGCGCTGGGTGCCGCCGGCACCGGGCATGACGCCGAGGTTGATCTCTGGCTGGCCGAATTTGGCCGTGTCGGCGCAGATGATCATGTCGCACATCATCGCCAACTCGCACCCGCCGCCCAGGGCGAAACCGGCGACGGCAGCGATGACGGGCTTTTTCACGCGCAACACCGTCTCCCACTTCGCGATGAAATCGTCGTGCAGGACGGCGGGGTAGGTGCGGGACTGCATCTCCTTGATGTCGGCGCCGGCGGCGAACGCCTTTTCCGATCCGGTGAGGATGATGCAACCGATATCCGGATTGGCGTTAAAATCCACCAACTGGGAGCCGATTTCCCCGACGAGCAGATCGCACAGCGCGTTTAGCGCCGCCGGGCGGTTCAGCCGGATCACCCCGACCGCGCCATGGGTTTCGACCAGGATCATTTCGGGCATCGTTGGTTCCCTTTTCATTTTACCTAGCGCGGTCTCTGGCGCGGGGAAAGCCGGCTATCGTTGGGTACGCGCACAAAAAAATGTCGACCGCCCGGACTGGACCATGCGTGACACACCATCGCAGTCAGGTGTGCCTGGGCAGCGCTCACAGGGCTCGGCCTCGCGGCCATAGACCTTCCAGGCGTGCTGGAAATAGCCAAGCTCGCCGTCTGGCTGCACGTAGTCGCGCAGGGAGGATCCGCCGGCCGCAATCGCCTCCGTCAAGGTCGCCTTGATCTCGGTCACCAGCCGGGCGATGGCGGCGCGGGACAGGGTCGCGGCCTGCCGATCAGGGGCGATGCGGGCGCGGAACAACGCCTCGCATACATATATATTCCCCAGGCCGGCGATCAGGCGCTGGTCCAGCAGGGCGGCCTTGATCGGCGTGCGTTTGCCGGCGAGGGCTCGCGCCAGAATAGTGGTGTTGAGCTCGTCGCCCAGCGGTTCCGGCCCTAGGGCGGCGAGCAGGCGGTGCGCGTCCTCCGCCCCCGTCGGCACCAGGTCGACCGAGCCAAAGCGGCGGGGGTCGACGAAGCCAACGCGCCAGCCATCGTCGGTCTGCATCACCAGGTGTTCGTGCAGGGTGATGCTATTGGGGTTGGCCGGGCCGATCAGCATGCGGCCGGACATGCCGAGGTGCAGCAGCATGCTGTCGCCGCCATCCAGCCGCATCAGGATGTATTTGGCCCGGCGGCGAAATCCCTCGACCCGGGCGCCCGTCAACCTGTCGGCAAGGTTGGGGGGCATGGCCCAGCGCAGGTCGGGCCGGTGCATGACGGCATGCACGATCACGCGGCCTTCCAGCCGGGCGCGCAGGCCGCGCATCACTGTTTCGACTTCTGGGAGTTCCGGCATCGGTGCCGGGCAGGCTATACACCTGGCCCATGAGCGACAACACCGCCGACGACGTTACCGATTTCGGCTACCGCACCGTGCCGCGCGGGCAGAAGAAGCCCATGGTCCGCGCCGTGTTCGACAGCGTGGCCCCGCGCTACGACCTGATGAACGACCTGATGTCGCTGGGCGTGCACCGCGTATGGAAGCGCGCCTTCATTGCAGCGCTGCAGCCGACGCCCCGCCGCACCTTGTTGGATTTGGCCGGCGGCACGGGGGACATCACGTTCGGCTGGCGCCGGGCGGGTGGCGGGCCGGCGGTGCTGTCCGACATCAATGCCGCGATGCTCAGCGTCGGCCGGGATCGCGCGGCGTCGAACGGTCATGCGTCGGCCGTCACCTTCCTGGTGGCCGATGCGGAGGCGCTGCCGCTGTCGGATCGCAGCGTGGACGTCGTGTCCATCGCGTTCGGTCTGCGCAACGTCACCGACAAGCCGGCCGCCTTGCGGGAGGCGCGGCGCGTGCTGCGGCCCGGCGGGCGGTTCGCCTGCCTCGAATTCTCCCGTGTCCAGGTCGCGGCGCTGGCGCCTGTGTATGACGCGTGGTCGTTCTCCGTCCTGCCGCGGCTGGGCAGCGCGGTGGCGGGGGATGCGGACAGCTACCGCTATCTGGCCGAGAGCATCCGCACGTTCCCGGACCAGGACGCGCTCGAGGACATGATGTGCGAGGCCGGGCTGTCGCAGGTGAAGCACCGGAACCTGACGGGCGGGATCGCCGCCATCCATACCGGCCGTCGCCTTTGAACATACTGCTCATCGTGTCCGGCGGCATCGCGGCGTTCAAGGCGCTGGAGTTGGTGCGGCTGCTGCGTAAGGCCGGGCATGGCGTGACCGGCGTGCTGACGGCGGGCGGGGCGCATTTCGTCACGCCGCTCAGCCTGCAGGCGCTGACGGAGACGCGGGTCTACAGCGACCTGTTCTCGCTGACGGACGAGAGCGAGATGGGGCACATCCAATTGTCCCGCGCTGCGGATCTGGTGGTGGTGGCGCCGGCCAGTGCGGACATCCTGTCGTCGATGGCGACGGGGCGGGCGCATGACCTGGCGACGACCCTGTTGCTGGCCACCGACAAGCCCGTTTTGGCAGCCCCGGCGATGAATGTGCGGATGTGGCTGCACCCAGCCACCGTCGCCAACGTCGCCACACTGCGCAGCCGCGGCGTCAGCTTGGTGGGGCCGGATGAGGGGGTCATGGCGTGTCACGAATTCGGCCCTGGCCGGCTGGCCGAGCCCCCCGCGATCTTCGCCGCGATCGAGGCGTTCTTTGCGCCGGGTCGGATGGCGGGCAAGCACGTGCTGGTCACCAGCGGGCCGACGCACGAGCCGATCGATCCGGTGCGCTACATCGCCAACCGCTCCTCCGGAAGGCAGGGCACGGCCATCGCGGCGGCGCTGCTGCGGCTGGGCGCGCGGGTGACGCTGGTGAGCGGGCCGACGTCGCAGGAACTCCCGGCTGGCGCCTCCATTCGCCGGGTGGAGACTGCAGCGGAGATGCTGGCGGCGTGCCAGGCGGCGCTGCCTGCCGATGCCGCGGTATTCGCGGCGGCTGTGGCGGATTGGCATGTCGACGCAGCCGCCCAAAAACTGAAGAAGCAGCCCGGCGCGGCGCCGCCCAGCCTGGTGCTGCACCAGAACCCCGATATCCTCGCCACGATCTCCGAGCCTGGGCCGCGCCGGCCGCGCCTGGTGGTGGGATTTGCGGCGGAAACGGAGAACGTGGCGGCCAATGCCAGCGCCAAGCGTCTGCGCAAAGGCTGCGATTGGATCGTTGCCAACGACGTGAGCCCGGCCACCGGGATCATGGCGGGCGAGGCGAACCAGGTGCATCTGGTGACCGCCGAGGGTGAGGAGGATTGGCCGATGTTGCCCAAGACCGAAGTGGCCGCGCGCCTCGCCGCCCGCATCGCGGAGGCGCTGGCATGAACATCGAACTGGTGGTGCTGGACCAGCGGCTGCACGAATGGGGTCTGCCGACCTATCAAAGCGCCATGGCCGCGGCGATCGACCTGCATGCCTGCCTGGACGCCCCGCTCTCCATCGCGCCCGGCACCGCCCCGGTGCTGGTGGCGGCCGGGTTCGCGATCCACATGGCGGACGCCAATGTTGCCGCGCTGATCCTACCGCGCTCCGGGCTCGGGCATAAAAAAGGACTGGTGCTGGGTAACCTCGTTGGGCTGATCGATCCGGATTACACCGGGCCGATCATGGTCAGCAGCTGGAACCGTAATCCGCCGGGCACGGAGCCGATCGTGCTGATGCCGGGTGAACGATTTGCCCAATTGGTGTTCGTGCCGATCATGCGCCCGGTGCTGAATGTGGTGAATGCGTTCACGGGATTGAGCACCCGCGGGGCAGGCGGGTTCGGATCGACCGGGTAACGTCCGGCCGCACGTCACAGAACGGCAATCATTTGCCTGCGTGACAGGCACGGTTTCGGCTTGTATGGGGCTGGCCAGCACACCGCCGAGGATCTCCCCATGTCCGGAACTACATTCCCGGCTTTCGCCTCGGTCCGCCGTCTTCCCAATTTATTCGACGTAGCGGCGATCATCTGCATAGGCGGCTTGATCTTCGCCTTCGCCAGCGGCGCCCGGCATACGGTGGCGCCGCTGACGGCGATGGACGCGATCCACCTCGATCCGTCCTATCTGCCCGGCTACGCGCTGCGCACCACGCTGCGGATGTTCGCGGCCCTGGCGTGCTCGCTGGTGTTCACCTTCACCTACGCCACCTGGGCGGCGAAAAGCCGACGGGCGGGCAAGGTGCTGGTGCCGGTGTTGGACATCCTGCAATCAGTGCCGATCATCGGCTTCCTGACGTTCACCGTGGTGTTCTTCATGGGGCTATTCCCCGGCCGCGTGCTGGGCGTGGAATTGGCCGCCATCTTCGCCATCTTCACCAGCCAGGCCTGGAACATGGCGTTCAGCCTGTACCAGTCGCTGAAGACGGTGCCGGCGGATCTGGTGGAATGCGCCACCGCGTTCCAACTGTCGCCCTGGCAGAAATTCTGGCGGATGGAAGTGCCGTTCGCCATGCCGGGCCTGGTGTGGAACACCATGATGTCGATGTCCGGCGGCTGGTTCTTCGTCGTCGCCAGTGAGGCGGTGACGGTTGGCGACTCGACTTGGAAGCTACCCGGCATCGGATCCTACGTGGCGCAGGCGCTGGAGGAACGGGATATCGCTGCGGTGTTCTACGCGATCGGCGCGATGCTGGTGGTCATCCTGCTGTACGACCAGTTGCTGTTCCGCCCGCTGGTCGCGTGGTCGGCCAAATTCCGGTTCGAGATGACGGCCAGTGCCGAGGCGGAGGACCCCTGGGTGCTGAAGCTGCTGCGCCGGACGCGACTGCTGTCGGCGATCGTGGATCGGCTGGTCTTCGTGTTCAACGCGGCCACCGGCATGCGCCTGGCTCGCCGTACCCGGCTGATCCCGAAGGCCAGCCCTGCGGTTTCCCGCGTGTGGGACATCGTTTGGGTTGGGCTGCTGGTCGTGGCGGTGCTGGTGGCGCTGTGGAAGATCACGACCTACGTCTCCGCCGCGCTCACCTGGGGTGATCTGGGGGAGGCGTTGCTGGACGGCGTCTACACCATGATCCGCGTCATCGTGTTGATGATCCTGGCGACGGCGTTCTGGGTGCCGGTGGGGGTGTGGCTAGGGTTGCGCCCCACCTGGGCGCGGCGGGCGCAGCCTGTGGCGCAGTTCCTGGCGGCATTCCCGGCCAATCTGTTCTTCCCGATCTTCGTCGTCGCGATCGTGCATTTCGACCTAAACCGCGACATCTGGCTGACCCCGCTGATGGTGCTTGGGACCCAGTGGTACATCCTGTTCAACGTCGTGGCAGGGGCTGCTGCCTTTCCCGGGGATCTGCTGGAGGTGTCGAAGAATTTTCGCATCGGCGGCTGGCTTTGGTGGCGCCGGGTGATGCTGCCGGGGATTTTTTCATACTACGTCACTGGGGCGATCACCGCGTCCGGCGGGTCGTGGAACGCTGCCATCGTGGCCGAGGTGGTGACCTGGGGCAGCGACCGGCTGCAGGCCCACGGGCTGGGCGCCTATATCGCGCAGGCGAGTACCGAGGGTGCCTCTGGCAACACCCCCAAGGTGGTATTGGGCGTGGTGGTGATGAGTGGCTTCGTTCTTCTATTCAACCGGTTGGTGTGGCGCCCGATGTATAGCTACGCCGCCCGCCGCCTGACCTTCGCCTAGGAAATCGGACCATGGACACGATCGATACACGGGTGAAGACCGATAACCTCGTCGAAGTGCGGGGCGTCCGGCAATCCTATCACAAGGATAGTTCGGCCGACCTGCTCGTGCTGGACAACGTCGATTTGACGCTGCGCTCCGGGGAAATCGTCGGTCTGCTGGGCCGTTCCGGCTCGGGCAAGTCCACGTTGTTGCGCATCGTATCCGGGCTGCTGCGCCCCACCTCCGGCGATGTGAGCTGGCGCGGCGCGTCGCTGCTGGGCCCGGCGGAGGGTGTGGCGATGGTGTTCCAATCCTTCGCCCTGTTCCCGTGGCTGACGGTGCAGGAAAATGTGGAACTGGGGCTGGAGGCGCAGGGCGTTGCCCGGGCCGAGCGGGAGAAGCGGGCCGAGCAGGCGATCGATCTGATCGGCCTGGGCGGCTACGAGAGCGCCTACCCGAAGGAACTGTCCGGCGGCATGCGCCAGCGCGTCGGCCTGGCGCGGGCGATCGTGGTGCATCCCGACCTGCTGCTGATGGACGAGCCGTTCTCCGCCCTGGATGTGTTGACGGCGGAGACGCTGCGTACCGACCTGATCGACCTGTGGATGGATGGCAAGCTGCCGATCAAGTCGGTGCTGATGGTCACCCACAACATCGAGGAAGCGGTGCTGATGTGCGACCGCGTGCTGGTGTTCAGCTCCAATCCCGGCCGGGTGGCCAGCGAGTTGATCGTGCCGTTCGCGCATCCGCGCAACCGCTTGGACCCGGCGTTCCGCCAGATGGTGGACGACATCTACGCATTGATGACCCGGCGTGCGCCGGCCAAGTCCACGCCCACGCCCGTCACCACGGCGACGGCGCTGTATCCCGTGTCGACCAACATCATGGCCGGCCTGCTGGAGACACTGGCGGCTGCCCCCTATAGTGGCCGGGCCGACTTGCCCGCGTTGGCCGCGGCGCTGCAGTTGGAGTTGGACGAGTTGCTGCCGCTGGGCGAAGCGCTGCAATTGCTTCGCTTCGGTACTCTAGCTGATGGCGACCTGCTGGTGACGGAAACCGGCCGCCAGTTCGTCGCCGCCGATACCGACCCGCGCAAGGCGCTGTTCGCCGCGGCTTTGCGCGCGCACGTGCCGCTGGTGGCGCAAATCCGCCAGGTGCTGGACGAGCGCTGGAACCACCGTGCCAGCGCCGTGCGCTTCCGCGACGAGTTGGAAGACGTGATGAGCCCGGAATATGCCGACAACACGATGAGTGCCGTGATCGCCTGGGGCCGCTACGCCGAGCTGTACAGCTACGACGAGGATGCCGACCAATTCTACCTGGACGAAGACGAGGAATAAGGCAGCTTCGGGGGATCCGCTTGCATTCGATAGGATTTAGATATATCTATGACTTAGATACATCGAAACTGCATCGGAACATCATGCGACATAGACATTCTCAGCCTACTCACGACCGCCGCTTCGCCCGCGGACCCTCCCGCGGCGATGGGCCGGATCATCACCACGAGGGCGGTCGATCTCGCCACCGGGACGAGCGGGGCGGCCGGCGGCCGAGCCGGTTGTTCGATCATGGCGAATTGCGCCTGGTGGTGCTGGCGCTGATCGCCGAGCAACCGCGGCACGGCTACGAGTTGATCAAGGAGATCGAGGACCGTGCTGCCGGCACCTACACGCCCAGCCCCGGCGTCATCTACCCGACGCTGACCATGCTGGAGGAGATCGGCCACGCCACCTTGGCGGAGAGCGGTGGCAAGAAGCTCTACACCATCGCGCCGGACGGGACGGCTTATCTGGCCGCCAACAAGCCCGCCGTCGACGCTGCGCTGGGGCGGATGCAGGCGGTGAGCATGGCGCATAGCGGCGGCCCGGCGCCCGACATCATCCGCGCGACGGAGAATTTGAAGCTGGCATTGCGCCTGCGCCTGGGCCGTGGGCCGTTGAGCGAGGGGCAGATCCGCGCGATCGCCGCAGCGCTCGATATCGCCGCAGTCGCGATCGAGCAGAGCTGAGGCGGTATCATGGGCGGATCGCACCACCCGTGCGGAGGCGACCGCGGACTCGATGCTGGCCGCCCACGCTGCCGAGCATATCTGACGGACTGGCAGGCCGGTGTCTCGGCCGGTCCGCCGCCTAATCGAACAGGTTGAACAGCCGACGGGTGAAGCCCGGCGTCAGCGCCGAAAGCGGGTTGAGCGATACCGAGGGATCATCGATCTTGCCCTTCAACCCGAACGTGGCGGCGAACACGCCGCCGCCTTTCTCCGGGCTGAACAACCGGCCCAGTAACGGCACACGGCCGGGCAGCGAGTTGAAGAAATACGCTGGCACGATCGTGCCCTTCAGGTCGATTTGCTTGTGGCCAAAATCCATCCGTCCCGTCGCCGTGACCCCGAGCGAGGAACTGTAGGCCCGTGCATCGTCCAAATCCAAGACCGAGCCATCGAGGTGAAACGGCGCGTGCAGCCGGTCGAACACGAGGCCGGGTCCGCGTAGCGCATCCACGAGGCCGTAGAGCGTCATGCCCTGCAACACTTTGCCGACAACGGGGGCACCACGGACGCTGAAGCCGCCTAGTTCCACCGTGCCGCTGAACGGACTGTTCGGCAGGCGGTCGTCGAACGCGCCATCCAGCACCAGAGCGCCGCCGGTAACCTCCCCGGCGAGGTCGGTGTTGCGCAGGAGCAAGCCCAGATCGGCCGCGGTCGCCCAGACTTTGCGCGACGACCCCTGCGTCACCAGGTCCGCCTGGACCTTTTCCGCCCCGCCGGTGGTCAACCTTGCGTTGGCGATACGGCTGCCGGCGCCACTCGCGTTCAGCGCGACGGCGCTCAGCGCATGGCCCGGGCCGAGGATGACCTGCTGGAATCGCAGATCCACCGCATAGGGCGTGCCCGGCTGGCTGGAAGCCGGCGGCGGCTGGTCGGACACGGCGGGGGCGTTCTGCGACGTCAACCTACCCTCCAAATCCAGCCGCGGGCCGGAGAGCACAACCCGATACGGATCGTCATTGTGCTGGGGCAGAGTGATAGTGCCGGTGGCGCTGCTACGGCCGATATCGGCCCGCTCCAGATGCACGACGGCTGGCTTGCCGTTCACCATGTCGCTGCGGGCCTGGATCGAGAGGTTGGGCGCCTCCGCGTGGAGACCCTCAAGCCCGACCAGCTTGCCGTTCTGCAGCAAAGCCTGTCCGTTGAAGTTACCGGGCGTGCCGGCTGTCTTCGACCAGCCGATCGGGCTGGTGAAGCCGGCGTCGCGTAGATCGCCGCTCAGCCGGATGGTGGCTCCGCCATCCCGGCGCTCGCTGTAATCCACCGTCGTGCTCATCGTGCCGGCATCCAGCCCGATCACACCTATTCCCGCGGCCTTGGCGTCGCGCGGGGCAATACGCAGGGTGACGGCGGCGTGCTGTAGCACCTGGCTGGGGGGGCCAGTGCGAAAATCCATGTCCACGGCCATCTTGCCGGGCATGTGGTCCAATTGCGCCGGGCCAGAGATGGAAAGCCCGTCATTCGTGACATCCAGCGCCAACTGCCCGCGGTCCAGGTCCCGCCCGGCGACGATGCTGCCCAAATGGACGTTGGCGAGTTGGCCGTTGGCATGGATCTGTACCTGGTCCACCGACACCTTCGAATCCAGCGGCAGATTGATCGCCAGATGCGCCGCGATCGTACCTAGGGGCGCGGTGAACGGAACCGGATGCGTACTCAGCAACTTGAGCCGCGGGTTGCGCAGCAAAGTTAGCAAATCGGCTAGCGGGCCACCGATATCGGTGTTGATGGTCGCTACCTGATCCTTCACCGTCAGCCCGACGATTTTGACCGAGCCGTTGGTCGCGTTCAGCGTCCCTTGCCGGGCAGTGATGCCCGCGATCAGCAGCGTGTCCGGATTTTGCCAGGTGACCACGGTGTGGCCATGCTCCAGCGGGGGCACCGGGCGCAGCCACCAGGTGGTGACGTCGTCGCCGGTCAGCGTGCCGCCGGCCTCCGTCAGCGCAACATTGTCGCCGGTTTCGTCGCCGGTGAGTGTGAAGGTGAAGTGGGCATCATGCGCGGTGCCAGCGGTGATGTTCTCCGTCAGCCAGGCCCGGGCGTTGCCGCCGACGCCTTCTGGCCACAGGCTGGGGAGGTCAGCGAATTCGGCGTGGTCCATATCCACGGCGAGATGGGCGGTGAAGTGGCCATTTGCCCGGTCCGCGTTGCCGGACAGGCCCAGCGTGGTCGGCGCCGCGCCGGAGGGTGATCGCAGCACTAGCTGCAGCGCCCGCAGCGTGATCTGGCTGGGGGTGCCGGCCGCATCGAGGCTCATAGCCTGGAATGGCGCCGGGCTGGTGTTGCCACCCTTGGACGGGAGTTGCGCCACGCCGGGTCCGGCCTCGGCATGCACCGTGGCGCGTACCACCTGCAAATCGGGCCCGAGGGTGGCGGAACCGCGCAGCGCTACATCCGCATCCAGCGCCTGCAACGCCGCCAATTGTGGCACTGCCCGCGCCAACGCTGCCGGCGATACCGGCGTGGCCGTCACCTCAAGCTGCGTGCCGCCGGCGCTGTAGCTGCCATCTGCCGTGACCGTCGTGGAAACGGCGCCGATCCCGGCAGTCACTTGGGCATGCCCGGCGATGCTACCATCATCGCGGCGGCGCAGGTCGGCGGCGACGTCGCGCACCTGCCAGCTTTGCCCCAGCGCGCCATCCGCGACCCAGATCTGCGTGTCCGTAATCGCAACGTGGTGCAGATGGGACAGCATCTGCTGCACATCAGCGCCGGGCGCGCCGGCCGGGCGGGACTTGCCCGTCAGTGAGCGGGCGAGATGCAGGCGGACGCCGTCGGCGGAGATATCCTCTGGCGCGATATGGCCGGTGAACAGGGGCGACACGGCGATCGCGACACTGGCCCGGCGGATCGTCTGGGCCGGCTGGTCCGCCTCCGCTGGGCGTTGGCCATCGATGACGGTCAGGCGCAGTACCCGCTCACCGTCCGGATGTTCCAGCGCGAGGGTGACATGGTCGGCGGTGAGCCCCGGCGCCACCAGCGGCACGATGCGGATGGCGAGCGCCGTTATTTCCAGCGGTCCCTGGGTCAGCCGCCATGCCAGGGTGCCGGCGGCGAGGACGACCAGCGCCACGCAGCCGATCGCGATAGCCAGCACGAGGGTGAGCAAGTGCGATGCGGCGCGCCCCAGTCGGTGCAACCATGGTTGACCTTGTGCGACCGGGTGGTCGAGGCTGGGATATGGACCTGCCTGCTCCCTCGCCAGTTGTTCCACTGGCTTCACATTCTGCCCCGTGGCCGTCGCGCTGGCCGAGCCCGGCCGATCCGGCTGCGGCCGAGCGGCTGCTGGAGCGGTTTGCCGAGATCGGCGCGGCGGAGGCCAAATTGGTGCAGCGGCCAGACGTGGCGGCGATGCTGCGGGCCCTGGGCGGCAACAGCCCGTTCCTGTCGGATCTGGCCGTGCGTGAGTCTGCCACCGTGCGGCGGTTGTTTCGGGAGGGGCCGGATGCCGTGGTCGCCAGCGCCCTGCGCTCCATCACCCACAGCCCCGCCAACCTTGACAAGGCAACGCTGGCCGCGACGTTGCGCCAGGCCAAACGTCGCCTGGGATTGGCCAGCGCCATTGCGGATATCGGCGGCGTGTGGCCGCTGGAGCGAGTGACCGGCGCGCTGTCCACCTTGGCGGAGGTGGCGCTGGATGCTTCCGTCGCATTTTGCCTTCGGGCGGCCCAGGCACGTGGCGGGCTCACCTTGCCGCCGGGCCGCCGCACGCTGGCCGAATGCGGCTTCACAGTGCTGGGGATGGGCAAGCTGGGCGCCCGCGAGTTGAACTATTCCAGCGATATCGACCTCGTCTTGATCTACGACCCGGAGCGCCATCCACACCACACGGACGGCTTGGGCGCGGTATTTACCCGACTGGCGCGAGATATGTGCACCCTTATGGAGGCGCGGGACGCCGACGGCTACGTCTTCCGCACCGATCTGCGGTTGCGGCCCGACCCCGGCGCCACCCCGCCCGCGATCGCCTTGCCCAACGCGCTCGCCTATTACGAGAGTATGGGTGAGAACTGGGAGCGGGCGGCGATGATCAAGGCGCGCCCCGTGGCCGGTGACCGAGCGCTGGGCGAGCATTTCCTGCGCGAAATCCGCCCCTTCGTCTGGCGCCGCCACCTCGATTTTGCGGCGGTGAACGATATCCGCGCGATGAAGCGCCGGATGGACGACCACCATCTGACCGGCCTGGGCGACGCCGCCGACCCCGTGGAGCGACTGGCTGGCCACGACGTGAAATTGGGCCAGGGTGGCATTCGCGGCGTGGAGTTCGCGGTACAGACCATGCAACTGGTTTGGGGCGGGCGAAACCCGGCGTTGCGCGTGCCCACCACAACCGGCGCGTTGGAGGCGATGGTGCAGGCCGGGCACCTGGAGCGCTCGGCCGCCACTGTATTGCTGTCGGCCTATCGGTTTCTGCGCACCGTGGAACATCGGTTGCAAATGGTGGCGGATCGCCAGACGCATAGCCTGCCCGCTGACGTGCCGGGCATGGAACGATTCGCCCATTTCATGGGGTACGAGACCGGGCTGGCCTTTGCCGAGGCCTTGCTGGGCCAGATGGAGCAGGTGCGTCTGCAAGATGCGGCCCTGTTCGATAGCCCAGACCGGGGAGCGCCGGCCACGCTGACAACAGACGCATTGACCGCCATGGGGTTCACCGAGCCGGAGCGGGTTTTGACCGCCGTGCGATCCTGGCAGTCCGGCAGCAAGCGCGCGTTCCGCTCGGAGCGGGCGCGGACTCTGCTGGAGGCCGTGCTGCCGGGCCTGTTGCGTGCCCTGGCGGCGCAGCGCCAGCCGGATGCGGCGCTGGCCAGGCTGGATACTTTGCTGGGGCAATTGCCCGGCGGGGTCCATTTGCTGTCGCTGTTGCAGCGGCGGCCCGTGCTGATGGAGCGGATTGCCGCTGTGCTGGGCGCCGCGCCGTCCTTGGCCGATCACCTTGCACAGGTGCCCGCAGCGCTGGAGGGATTGCTGGCGCCAGAGGAGGGGCCGGCCGATCCGGTGGCGATGCTGCACGCTCAGTTGGCTGATGCCCGTGCGCTCGATGACGCGGTGGCCATCGTGCGGCGCACGGTGCGGGGCGAGGAGTTCCGCCTGGCGGTGGCCCAAATGGAGGGGCGGCTGGATGCGGATGCCGCCGGGCTACGCCGCACCGCCTTGGCCGACGCGGCGCTGACGGTGCTGCTGCCCCGCGTGCTGGCGGCGCATGAGGAACGATTTGGCCGGGTGCCCGGTGGCGCGCTAGCGGTCGTGGTGTTGGGCAAGGCAGGCGGGCAGGAGATGATGGCCGGGTCCGACCTGGACCTGATGCTGATGTACGACCATGCGCCCGACGCTGCCGAGAGCGACGGGCCGCGCCGGCTGCCACCCAGCCAGTACTATATAAGGGCAGCCCATGCGGTGGTCGCGGCGTTGACGGCGCCCGGCGTGGATGGGGCGCTGTATGCCGTCGACATGCGGCTGCGGCCGTCGGGTAACAAGGGACCCGTCGCCGTCAGCCTGGCGGCGTTCCGGCATTATCACGTCACCGATGCCTGGACGTGGGAACGCATGGCGTTGACCCGGGCGCGCGTGGTCGCGGGCGCGCCCGATCTGTGTCGGGCTTTGGCAACGGCGATTGCCGAGGCGGTGGCCAGTGCCGACCCGGCCACCGTGCGGTCGGACGCTGCCGCCATGCGCATCCGCATGCTGCGCGACTTGCCGGCGCATGGCCCGTGGGATGTGAAGCTGATGCCGGGTGGCCAGATCGAGGTGGAGTTCATCGTCCAAACCGCCCTGCTGTTGACCGCCGAAGCGCGCCCCGCGCCCACGATCCGCGTGGCGATCGATCGCCTGGGTGCCGCGGGTGCGTTTGACCGGATGGAGACAGCGACCCTGCGGGAGGCGGACCATTTGTGGCGGACGGTGCAAGGCCTGTTGCGTATCACCGTCGGCCCTCGCCCACCGGAGGCACTGCCGGAATCTGCGGCTGAGGTGCTGCAAGCTGCGACTGGCGACGTTGACGCCGACGCGTTCCGTGCCAGGTTGGAAGCCACCGGTGCCCGGGTTCGGGCGGTGTTCAATGCACGCGTAGGAGCGATCGGATGAGCGTAGCGGAAGGCGACACGGCCCCCGACTTCACTATGGAGGCCAGCGGCGGCCGGACGGTGAGCCTGGCCCTGATGAAGGGAAAACCCTTCGTGCTGTATTTCTACCCGAAGGCCGACACCCCTGGCTGCACCACCGAGGCCTGCGCCTTTCAGGAGGCGCTGCCGCAACTCGGCAAGATCGGCATCGAGGTCATCGGCGTGTCGAAGGACCCGATGAAGCCGATCGAGAAGTTCGCCGAGAAATACAATCTGAGCTTTCCGCTGGCGTCCGACACCTCCGAGGTCGCTGAGGCATACGGCTCGTGGGGCGAGAAGTCGATGTATGGCAAGACGTATATGGGCATCGACCGCTCCACCTTCCTGGTCGACAAGACCGGCAAGATCGCCCGCATTTGGCGCAAGGTGAAGGTCCCCGGCCACGCGGCAGAGGTCATGGAGGCGGCCAAGGCGCTTAGCTGATATGGCAGAACCCCGCCCTTGATCGGGCGGGGTTACCTTCCGTCACAACGCGAGCGATGGACGTGGGAAAACTTCCCACACATAACACGCCCGGGAAGATCACTGGGAGTTTGACATGCACATCGCCACCGTTCGCGCGCCGTTGGCATCGCACGCCATGGAGTTCGGGCCGCTTTCACCGGTGGTCGACCGGCCGGATCGGCGCATGCATTTCAACATTCGACTGCGCAATTACCTGACCCGGGTCCGCTATCGCGGCTCGTTGCTGACGGCGGCCGCCACATTGACGCGTGAGTGGGTGACGGCGAAAGCGGCCGATCTGGCGGAACGCTGGCGTGGCGAACCGCGGATCACTCAGATCCTGACCGGCGAAGATGTGTTGGAGGGTGCGCCGCTGGTGGCGATGTATGTGCATTACGCGCCGGTCCCGGATGTCAGCGCCATGGTGCTGGGGCAGTTGCGGGCGTATCGCGCACTAGGATTCCGCATCGTCTTCGTGTCGATGGCGCCGCGTCTGCCGCAGTCGGCATTGGCGGAGTTGCTGCCACTGGTTGCCCGTGTCGTGATGCGGCGGAATACTGGGCTGGATTTCGGCGCCTGGCAGGACATGTTGCCGCTGCTGAACCTGGGCGCGCTGACCGAATTGCTGCTGGTGAATGACAGCGTGTGCGGCCCGTTCCTGCCGTTGGAGCCAGTGTTCGGCCTAATGCGGCATGCCGGCGACGGGTTGTTCGGGTTGACGGAGAATTTGGCGCCTCGCCCGCATCTGCAATCCTACCTGCTGCTGGCCCGCGGGGCAGCCGCCATTGCCGATATCGGTCTGTTCCTGCGCCGCTACCGCCAGACCGCGCATAAGCGTGCCGTCGTGCGACATGGGGAAATCGCCTTGACCGGCTGGATGCGCCGCCGCGGCCACATGGTCGCCGCCTGCTTCGGCTACGAGGCGGTGGAGCAGGAGGCGCTGCAAACCGCACGGGCGCTGCAGCGGCTGGCGCGCATGTTTCCCCGTCTGTTCCCAGACGGCGTGACCGATGCGGCCACGATGCGCAAGGCGCTGCACCATTATCCGCTGAACCCGGCGCATTCGCTGTGGTTCGAGTTGATCGAGTCCTGCGGCTTTCCGTTCCTGAAGACGGAATTGCTGCTGCGCAACCCGATCCGCATACCGGATCTGTCGAGCTGGCGCATGATGGTCCCACCGCTCCGCCTGGCAATGGTGGAGGCGCATTTGCGCGCAATGGCTGGACGAACGGACAAGTCTAGCGCGGAACCATAATCGCCCCTATTTGTCTGGTGTGACAGGAACACTCCCAGAACGCTTTGCTGATTGGTTCGCTGGCCGGGGATGGTCGCCCCGGCCGCACCAGCTTGCCATGCTGGACGCGGCGCAAGCGGGTGAGACGGCGCTGCTGATCGCGCCGACTGGCGGTGGCAAGACCCTGGCCGGGTTTCTGCCGTCGCTGGTGGAATTGTTCGATCGGCCGCAGACTGGCATCCACACCCTATACGTGTCGCCGTTGAAGGCGCTGGGCACCGACGTCGCTCGTAACCTGACGGCCCCGGTCAGCGAGATGGCGCTGGCGGTCACGGTCGAAACCCGCTCCGGCGACACGTCGCAAACACGGCGGGCGCGGCAGAAGGAGCATCCGCCCAACATTCTATTGACCACGCCCGAAAGCCTGGCCCTGCTGCTGAGCCAGACGGCCGCGCCCGATACGTTCCGCGACCTCCGCTGCATCGTGGTGGACGAGGTGCATGCGCTGGCGGGCACCAAGCGCGGCGATCAATTGGCGCTGTGCCTTGCCCGGCTGGCGACGCTGGCACCCGCGGCGCGCCGGGTCGGGCTGTCGGCCACGGTCGCCTATAAAGATGCGATCATGGCCTATATCGGCTGCGGTGGCCCGGTGCGCCTGGTGGAGGTGCCGGAGGGTGAACCGCCGCAATTGGAAATCCGCCTCAGCGAGGATCGTGTGCCGTGGTCCGGCCGCATGGGCCTCGCCTCCGCCGCGGTGATTCTGGACAGGATCCGTGCCGCTGGCATGACCATCGTCTTCGTCAACACTCGCGCGCAGGGCGAATTGCTGTTCCAGGCGCTGTGGAAGCTGAACGAGGAAACGCTGCCGATCGCGCTGCATCATGGCAGCCTGGACATCGCGCAGCGCCGCCGGGTGGAGGCCGCGATGTCCCGCGGCGACCTGCGTGCGGTGGTGGCGACGTCGTCGCTGGACCTCGGGATCGACTGGGGCGGGGTGGACCAGGTGATCCAGGTCGGCGCACCGAAAGGCGTGTCCCGACTGTTGCAGCGGGTTGGCCGGTCCAACCACCGCATGGACGTCGCCAGCCGCGCCATCCTGGTGCCCGCCAACCGCTTCGAGGTGCTGGAGTGCGAGGCTGCGGTGCAAGGCGTGGCCGCGCGCGAACTGGATGGCGACCCACCGCGCCCTGGCGGGCTGGACGTGCTGGCCCAGCACATCCTGCTGATGGCCGCCGCCGACCCCTTCCTGCCCGACGATTTGTTCGCCGAGATCACCCGTGCCGGTCCCTATTCCGATCTCACGCGGGCGACGTTCGAGGACGTGCTGAGCTTCGTGGAGGATGGCGGCTACGCGCTGGCCGCCTATGACCGCTACCGCAAGCTGTTTCGCGATGCGGAGGGGCGGGTGGAAATCCGTTCCGACCGGATTGCCCGGCTCGCCCGGATGAACATCGGCACCATCGTGGAAATGCCGCTGCTGAAGGTGCGGCTGGCCGGGCAGCGCGGCGGCTCGTTGGGGGAGCTGGAGGAGTCGTTCGCCACCATGCTGACCCCCGGCGACACCTTCATGTTCGCCGGCCGCCTGCTGCGCTTCCAGCGGATCCGGGAAACTACGGTGGAATGCCTGGAGGGCGGCAAGGGTGAGCCGATGGTGCCCGCCTATGCCGGCGGCAAATATCCGCTCACGTCCAACCTGGCTGCCCGGGTGCGGGCGATGCTGCACGATCCGGCGAGTTGGTCGGTGTTTCCCGGGCAGGTGCGCGACTGGCTGGCGTTGCAACAAGAACGCTCCACCCTGCCGGGGCCGGACGATCTGCTGGTGGAAGTGTTCCCGCGCAATGGCCGCTGGTACACCGTCGCCTATTGTTTCGAGGGCCGGAACGCGCACCAGACGCTCGGCATGTTGCTGACCCGGCGGATGGAGCGGGCCGGGCTGGCGCCGCTGGGGTTCGTTGCCACCGATTACGTGATCGCCGTGTGGTCCGCCAACGAGCCGGGGGATACGGCGACGCTGTTTCAGGAGGATATGCTGGGCGATGATTTGGAGGCGTGGATGGCCGAAAGCTCGATGTTGCGGCGGACGTTCCGCAACGTGGCCGTCATCGCCGGGCTGGTGGACCGGCAGCAACCGGGCGCCGATCGAACCCGGCGCCAGGTGACGGTCAACACCGACCTAATCTACGACGTACTGCGCCGGCATCAGCCAGACCATATCCTGCTGCGCGCCACCCGCGCCGACGCCGCCACGGGGCTGACGGATGTCGGCCGGCTGGCGGCAATGCTGGCCCGGGTGCAGGGCAAGGTGCGCACGGTCCGCCTATCCCGCGTGTCGCCGCTGGCGGTGCCGGTGCTGCTGGATATCGGCCGCGAATTCGTCCGCAACGAGGAGGACGAGGATGCCTTGCTAGCCGAAACCGAGGCATTGGTCGCCGAAGCGAAGGGCGAGGCCGAGCCGTCGCAGGAGCCGATGCGGGTTCACCCGGTGCATCGCGCCAACCTCGCCATCATGACCCGGCGTGACCGCCGGCGGGAGGCGCCGCCCGTCGCCTGGTCGGCCCTGAACCAGTCGTCCCGCCGCCCATGACCGCCGCCCCGATTCATCTTGCTGGCAACCGGCTGATGCTGGACCCGGCCGGCGCGCTGTGGTGGCCGGAGCGTAAGCTGCTGGCGGTGGCCGATTTGCACCTGGAAAAGGGCTCGGCCAGCGCGCTGAAGGGCAACCTGGTGCCGCCCTGGGACACGCGAGCCACGCTGGACCGGCTGGCACTGCTGATCCGCCGCTACACCCCGCGCACCATTCTAGCCCTGGGCGACAGCTTCCACGATGCGGATGGTGCCAACCGCTTGATGCCGGCCGATGCCACGCGACTGCGGGCGATTGCCGCGTCGCACGAGTTCATCTGGCTGCTAGGCAACCACGATCCGCTGCCGCCGGACGGATTGCCCGGCACCACCGCGGAATGGTGGGAGGCGAGCGGCGTCGTGTTTCGCCATCAGGCTGGGGGCGCCGGGCCAGAGATCTGCGGCCATCACCATCCGAAGGCCAGCATCACGACTCGGGCGCAGACGATCACCCGGCCGTGCTTCGTGTCCGGCCCGCAGCGGCTGATGCTGCCGGCCTTCGGCGCGTATACTGGCGGGTTGGATGTGCGCCATCCCGCTATCGCCAAATTGTTTCCACGCGGTGGACGGGCGTTTCTGTTGGGAAAGGAACGGTTGTTTGCGTTCACGCTTGGTCAATCGGCTGCGATGCAGTCCGGCTGACCGGCCAGGAACATTGCCCGATCGGCCCCGAGACCACACATTGTGGCAAATGCATGATACTTCCCAAGCAGGGGCTGCGGCGGACGGATCGGTCGCGCTGATGTGGTTCCGCCAGGATCTACGGCTGGCGGATAACCTGGCCATACGCGCGGCTGCCGCCGGGCGGGTGCTGGCAGTCTACGTACTGGACGACGCGGCAGCTGGCCCCCGCACGATGGGCGGCGCGCATCGCTGGTGGCTGCGCGGCAGTCTGGAGTCTCTGGCAGCCGACCTGAAGCGCGCAGGGGCGGAGTTGGTACTGCGCCAGGGCTCGGCGGCAAAGATCATCGCCGACCTGGTGAAGAGCCATCACGTCACCGCGGTACATGCCGGGCAGATGCTGGAGCCGTGGGGCCGTGCGCAGGAGGCCGCGGTGGCGAAGGCGCTGCCACAGGGCGTGGCGTTGCAGCTGCATCGCACTGCCACGCTCTACGAACCCGGCGTCATCCGGACGAAGACGGGCGGCACTTACGGGATCTACACGCCCTTCGCCCGTGCCGCGCGGGCGATGCAACCGCCCGAGGCGCCCGTGCCGGCACCCAAGCGCCTGCACGGCGTAGCTGCGAAATCCGACAGTCTGGCCAGTTGGAATTTGCGCCCTGCGAAGCCGGACTGGGCCGCCGGGTTCCGCGAGACCTGGCACGTCGGGGAGGCGGCGGCGCATGCCCGGCTGAAGCACTTCATGGCCGAGGCGCTGGACCGCTATCCCGAGGGCCGCAACATCCCCGGGGAGGACCTGACCTCCATGCTGTCCCCGCATCTGCATTGGGGCGAGCTATCGCCCGCGCAGGTGTGGCACGCGGCGGAGGCGGCGGGGCATGGCGAGGCACTGCGCGTCTTCCTGTCCGAATTGCTGTGGCACGAGTTCAGCGCCAACGTGCTGTGGAACAATCCCGCGATCGGCGAGGAATCCCAGCGTGCCGATTTCCGCAAGCTGCGCTGGCGCAGCGACCCGAAAGACTTGCGGGCCTGGCAGCAGGGGCGCACCGGCGTGCCGATCGTCGATGCGGGGATGCGGCAGCTTTGGCATATCGGCTGGATGCATAACCGGGTGCGGATGATCACCGGGTCGTTCCTGGTCAAACACCTGCTGGTAAGCTGGGTCGAGGGCGAGCGGTGGTTCTGGGACACGCTGGTCGACGGCGACCACGCGGTGAATGCGCAATCCTGGCAGTGGGTCGCGGGCACGGGCGTCGACAGCCAGCCCTTCTTCCGCGTGTTCAACCCGGTGACGCAAAGCGCCAAGTTCGACGCGGAGGGCGCCTATATCCGCCGGTGGGTGCCGGAAGTCGCCAAGCTGCCCGCCCGCTGGATTCACGCGCCCTGGACCGCCCCGGCGGAGGTGCTGGCGAAGGCGGGCGTGCGCCTGGGCAAGACCTATCCCGAGCCCATCGTCGCGCTGGAGGAAGGGCGGGACCGGGCGCTTGAGGCATTCCGGGCGATGCGCGGGGCATGATGATTCCGGATGGGCTGCCATTGCGGGTGGTGGGGGACGTGCACGGAGACGCGCGCGCCTTCGCCTTCGCGGCGGAGACGGACCATTTCGTCGTGCAGCTTGGCGACCTGACGGATAGTGGGCCCGACAGCGCAGCCGCGTTGGAAACCGCGTTGCGCCTGCTGGAGGAGCGGCGCGGCATGTTCATCCTGGGCAACCACGATCGCAAACTGGGCCGCGCGCTGGGCGGCCAGCCCGTGCGGGTGGATGCAGCGTTGGCCGAAACGCTGCGCCAACTGCCCCCCAGACTGCGCGAACGTGCGCTGGAGGCGATCGAGCAAGCGCCAGCCTGGGTGGTGCAGCGCGGCCGGGTGTTCGTGCATGGCGGCTTCCACACCGCGATGTTGGAGTCTGCGCCGCCGCCGGGCCTCGGCCGGGTGGACGCCGCCCTGTCGCGGGCGCTGTTCGGCCAGACCACCGGCCGGGTGCAGGCGGATGGCTATCCGGAGCGGGTGTTGCGCTGGGTCGATCGTATTCCGCCGGGCACGACCGTCTATTGCGGCCACGACCGGCGCAGCACGGATGGCCGTCCCTACGTAAGGCACAGCCATAATGGCGGCCGGGCGATCTTCCTAGACACCGGTGCGGGCAAGGGTGGGCATCTGTCCTGGATCGATTTGCCGCCGGCGAATGTGGCCTCGGCAGGGATTGCGATCGAAGCGATTTCTTCACCGTAGGCTGGCGATGACGTTCCAGAACTACGCGCTATGCCCAGCTTGCCGTGATGGTGTTGGAGCCGCGGGCCGAGGCGCGCCCGGCGGAGCGTCCTGCTGCTGATGCCGGGCCAGGTGATGACGCTGTACCTGGACCGGAGTCAGTCGCGGCAGATGCCGTCGTAGCGGCTAATGCGCCGTCGGCGTCAGCCCCATCTTCTCCAGCACCGGGGCTGCCTGGGCGGAGGCGAGGTATTGGATCAGCGCCTTGCCGGCTTCCGGCTGCTTCGACCCGGTGGCGATGCCGGCGGAATACACCGTCACCGACTGCACCGCATCCGGGATCTTGCCCACGAAGGTCAGGCCCGGTACCGGCAGCAATTCCGCCACCTGCTGGAAGCCGAGTTCGGCGTCGCCCTTGGCCACGATCTCCCCCACCGGGGTGGCGGGGATCATATGGGCCTTGCCCTTCATCTGGTCCTCGATGCCCAGCTTCTTGAACAGCTCCGTCTCTATGTAGACGCCGCTTGCGCTGTCGGAATAGGCAACGGATTTCGCCGCCAGCAGCACCTGGCGCAGCTTGTCCACCGTGCTGATGTCCGGCACCGGGGACCCGGCGCGCACCGACATCCCGATCGGGGACAGCGCCACATCCACCTTGCTGCCCGGTACCGCGCGGCCATCCTTGATCAGCCCGTCCAGTGCATAGCCAACCATGATCAGCACGTCGTCGGCCTCACCCCGGGCCAGCCGCACGGGGATGGCGTTGTTGGTCGTGCCCATGGAGGGCCCGGGCACGGTGGCGACGTGGTTGCCGGTTGCGGCCTCGAACCCTGGCACCAGCGCCTGGTAGGTGGACAGGAATCCGCCGGAGATCATCACCGTCACGTCGGCGGCGCGCGCCAGGGTTGGGGTGAGCAGGGTCGATACGAGCAAAGCGGGCGCGAGCAGTAGGGCGCGGACGGACATTTTTGCCTCCTGGAGCGAGGCTGACGTGCTTAGCCGCCGTTGCCGTTGCCGCCAAGGCCGGGCTTCCCGCCCGGCATGGCAAAATGCATGTTGCCGCGAACACCATGGAGGTGCGCTGATGGAGACCTATTTCTACGAGCCGCGATTGGGTCACGGCCTGCCGCACGACCCGTTCAAGGCGATCCTTGCGCCACGTCCGGTTGGCTGGATTTCGACTGTCGACGCGCAGGGCCGGGTGAATTTGGCGCCCTACAGTTTCTTCAACGGGTTCGGTGGCAATCCGCCCATCGTCGGGTTCTCCAGCGAGGGGCGGAAGGACAGTTCGGGAAACGCCCAGACCACCGGCGAATTCGTCTGCAACCTGGTCACCCGGTCACTGGCCGAGGCGATGAACCAGACCGCCGCTCCGCTCGCCCACGGGCAGGACGAGATGGCGTTCGCCGGGCTGGCGGCGGCGCCCAGTCGCCTGGTCCGCCCACCGCGCGTCGCCCTGTCGCCAGCGGCGTTCGAGTGCAAGGTGCTGCAGGTCATCGTGCTGAAGGATCTGGACGGTGTCGCCACGGGGGCGGAGTTGGTGCTGGGCCAGGTTGTCGGCGTGCATATCGACCCGGCCTATCTGAAGGATGGCATCTTCGACACCGTCGCCGCCCAGCCGATCGCCCGCTGTGGCTATCGCGGCGATTACGCGGAGGTGACCGCATTGTTCGAGATGATCCGGCCCGGCGGCTAGACGCAGATGCGCCGCACCTCGCTGATCCTGCTGCTGGTGAGCGAGGTTGCGGCGATGTCCACCTGGTTCGCCACCAATGCATCGCTGGCCGCGATCCGCGCGCATGTGCCGTTGACGGCGTTTCACGAGGCGTTGCTGACCAACAGCGTGCAGGCCGGCTTCGTGCTCGGCACCCTCGCCAGTGCGTTGTTGACGCTGCCGGACCGGTTCGATCTGCGGCGGCTATTCTCGGCCGGGGCGGCGATCGCGGCGGTGGCCAATCTCGGCATCCTGTTCTGCGAACCGGCCTCCCCCACCGTGCCGTTGCTGCGCTTGGTGACCGGCGCCTGCATGGCCGCGGTGTATCCCGTGGGCATGAAGCTGGCCGCGACCTGGGCGGCAGGCGATCTGGGCCTGCTGATCGGGCTGTTGGTGGCGGCGTTGACGCTGGGTTCGGCCTTTCCGCACCTGATCGCGGTAGCGGCGACCGGGTTGGACTGGCGCTGGCCGGTGGGCGTGGCGGCCAGCGGTGCGGCATTGGCGGCGATACTGATCCGGTTTGCGCGGCTGGGGCCTAACCTGCCAGCCCCAGCTTCGTTGCGGCTGGCCAACGCGTCGGAAGCCTGGCGCAACCGTGGCGTTCGTTTGGCCAATCTGGGGTATTTCGGCCATATGTGGGAGCTATACGCGATGTGGGCGTGGATTGGTGCCTTCTTGGCCGCCAGTTTGCAGGCCCGCTACGCCGACCAGCCGCCGATCCCAGCCGAACTCGCTGCCTTCCTCGTGGTCGGGGCAGGCGCAATCGGTGCATTGGGTGGCGGTTGGATGGCGGACCGGTTTGGCCGCGCGATCGTGACCATGGTGGCGATGGGCGTCAGTGGCCTGTGCGCTGCCAGTATCGGTTTGCTGTTCGGCGGCCCCGCCTGGGCGGTGCTGATGGTCAGTCTGGTCTGGGGGATCTCGGTTGTCGCCGATTCCGCGCAATTCTCCGCCGCCGTCGTTGGATTGAGTGCGCCCTCGCTGGTTGGCACGATGCTGACGGTGCAAACCTGCGCTGGGTTCTTGCTGACGGTGGTCAGCATCCAACTCACCCCGATCGTGGTCGGTGCAGTCGGCTGGCGCTACGCATTCGCCTTTCTGGCGATCGGGCCGATTCTGGGGATCATAGCGATGGACCGCTTGCGGAGAGTGACACGGCGGCCGGGCATCGTGCCCGCCACCGTGCAATCCCCTCCGCGCTAAACGAAGCGGGACGTGCCTTGCACTGGCGCGACGCCGGCTGTCGTGTAGGCCCTCAGCTTTTTGCTGAGGGGTGATACGGGCGACACATCTTCCGCAGTCAGCATTTCAATCATGGCCGCGTTGAACCGCAGTGCGAACTCGTCGATCGCCTTCTGCGGAAGAATAGCAGCCGCCACTTGCGGAGTTTCCGCCGCCTGAGTGTCTGCCGTTAACGAGTTTTGCAGGGCCTTGGTGGTGAATTGAGACACGGGAGAGGTGCTGTTCGCAATCATTTAACACGGCCTCTTCTATCGAGAGGGACATCGCGCCGTTTTTTGCGCAGGATGGTTATACACGAAACGCAGTAGGACTGTGTTAACACGATGCGATTGCGGAATCAGGCGATTCGTACCTCGTAAACTCTCTTCCGCGTGCCGGGGTGGGAGGCGTCGTCGTCCTCCTGGAGGTACACCCCACCATTGGCTTCGATCACCTTGCGGGAGCCTTCGTTGTCGGTGTCGCAGGTGATGATGACGTGCGGCAGGCCGTGTTCCGCCGCGATCGGCAGCATCAGCCGCAACGCCGCCGTGCCGTGGCCGTGGCGTTGTCGCCAGGGCACCACGCTGTAGCCGATATGCCCGGAGACATAGGGCGGCAGGTCTGTCGTGCCGCGCTGGTAGCGCAGGTTGATCGACCCACAGAACCCGTCCGACTCATCCCAGATCCAGCGCGAAGTGCCCGGCAGCAGCGCCGCGACCTCACCCGTGTCCAGCGCCATGGTGCCGGAGGGAGTGATCTGTTGCTGGATGAACACGTCGGCATCCTCGGCGATGGCGGCCAGCCGTTCCGCGCAGACATCGCGCGTGGTGCTGGGGGACCAGGCACGTTGCAACGCGTCGACGTAGACGGGCAAGCGGTCGCGGCTGGGTAGGACGAGCGTGCTCACTCAGGCCCTCGGGTGGGTGGCGCGAAACACGGCCAGCAGCCCGGCCTCGTCCACCGCGGTGTAGCGCTGCGTGGTGGACAGGCTGGCGTGCCCGAGCAATTCCTGGATCGACCGCAGATCCGCCCCGCCGGCCAGCAGATGCGTGGCGAAGGAGTGGCGGAGCGCGTGTGGCGTGGCGTGTTCCGGCAGTCCGGCCAGGCGCCTATACTCACGCATGGTCCGCTGCGCCACCGCCGCATTCAGCCGCTTGCCGCGCAGGCCGGGGAATAGCGGCGCCGCCGGGTCACCGCCCGCGGGGTGCAGCGCCATCCAGGCGTCCAGCGCGATCTGCACCGCGGGCAGCACGGGGACGATCCGCTCCTTCGATCCTTTGCCGACCACCCGTAGCGCGCCGTTGGCCCGCGGGCGGTCGCGCACGTCCAGCGACAAAGCCTCGGCAATGCGCAGACCGCAGCCGTAGAGCAGGGTGAACAGCGCGGTGTCGCGGGCCTGAACGCCGGGGTTGTCGGACACGTCGCCCACATCCTCCGCCACGCTGCGGGCGTCGGCGGGGGCAAGCGCCTTGGGAATGGGCGGCCGCGCCTTGGGCGTGGCCAGCAGGCCGGGGGCCGGGTTGGCGGTGCCGTGGCGCCGGGCGAGGTAGCGAAAGAACGAGCGAACCGCCGACAAATGCCGCGCCCGCGTCGCGTTGATCTGGTTGCGCCCGGCTTGTTGCGCCAGCCAGGCTCGGATGTCGGCCTGCGATAATGCGCCGAGCGCGACAAGATCCGGCTCCTGTCCCAGATGCTGCGTCATGAAGCCGAGGAACTGCGCCAGATCCCGCCCATACTCCCGCACCGTGAGGGGGGAGGCGCGCCGTTCCTGGGTCAGCCAGTCCAGGAAAGCGACCCGCGCAGCCTCGCCCATCATCACCCCCGCCATGCTTTCGCGCGGTAGGGCTTGATCCCGAGGGTCGCGGTGTCCACCAAGAGCGCCATGTCGTCCCCCTTGCTCGATCTGAGTCTACCGGCGGAACCTGCAAACCGGAAGCGTGTGCCGGTGCTGCTGCCGTATCCGTTTGCCGGCCCGTTCGATTACGCGGTGCCGGAGGGGATGGTGGTGGCGCCCGGTGACCTGGTGTTGGTGCCGCTGAACCGCCGGGTGGAAGTGGGGGTGGTGTGGGATTCCGGGCAGAACGACCAGGTGCCCGCGGCCAAGCTGAAGCCGATCGACACCGTGCTGGACGCGCCGCCGATGCAGCCCGCGCTGCGCCATTTCATTGACTGGATTGCCGGCTACACGCTGGCGGCGCCCGGCGACGTGCTGGCCATGGCGCTGCGGGTGAACGCCCTGGCCCCACCGACGCCGCAACCCGGCTGGAGCCTGGCCGACATCCCTGAGAACGCCAAGCTGACCGAGGGTCGCCGCCGCATCGCCGCCTTGTTGTCGGACGGTGTGTCCCGCACCGGGGCGGCCGTGGCGCGGGATGCCGGTGTGTCCCCGGCCATCGTGCGCGGCATGGCGGATGCCGGGCTGTTGCTGCCGACCGTGCTGCCGGCTGCACCACCCTTCACCACGCCGGACCCGGCCCATCCGGGCCCGTCCTTGTCCCCCGCCCAGGCGGAGGCCTCGGCCGCATTGCGCCAGGCGGTGCGGGATGCCGCGTTTTCGGTAACGGTGCTGGATGGCGTCACCGGGTCGGGCAAGACGGAGGTGTATCTGGAGGCGGTGGCCGAATGCATCGCCGCCGGGCGCCAGGCGCTGGTGCTGCTGCCGGAGATCGCGCTGTCGTCGCAGTGGCTGGAACGCTTCACCGCCCGGTTCGGCACCGCGCCCGCGGTGTGGCACTCGGACCTGCCATCGCGCGTGCGCCGCACCACCTGGCGCGCGGTGGCGGATGGGGGCGCCGCGGTGGTGGTGGGCGCCCGCTCCGCCCTGTTCCTGCCGTTTCCGGAATTGGGCCTGATCGTGGTGGATGAGGAGCACGAGACTGCGTTCAAGCAGGAGGAGGGTGTCGTCTACCACGCCCGCGACATGGCCGTGGTCCGGGCTCGCCTGTCCGCCGCCGCGGCCGTGCTGGTATCGGCCACGCCCAGCCTGGAGACGCTGGCCAACGTGGAAACCGGGCGCTACCGCCACCTGACGCTGGAGTCGCGCCACGGCGGCGCCAGCCTGCCCACCGTGACCACGCTGGATCTGCGCGACAACCAGCCGCCACGGGGGCGCTTCCTGGCGGAGCCGCTCGTGCAGGCGGTGCTGGAAACCATCGCGCGGGGGGAGCAGGCGATGCTGTTCCTCAACCGCCGCGGTTATGCGCCGCTCACACTGTGCCGACATTGCGGACACCGGATGCAGTGCCCCAACTGCACCGCCTGGCTGGTGGAACACCGCGCCCGAAAGCAACTCGCCTGCCATCATTGCGGCCATACCGAGGGTATTCCCCCGGCCTGCCCGGTCTGCGCGGCCGAGGACAGCCTGGTGCCGATCGGCCCCGGGGTGGAGCGGATTACCGAAGAGGCGGCGGCCGTCTTCCCCGAGGCCCGCGTCTTGGTGATGGCCAGCGACACCATGCCCGGCCCGAATGCCGCGGCCACCGCCGCCCATGCGATCGAGCAGCGGCAGGTGGACCTGATCATCGGCACGCAGATCGTCGCCAAAGGCTGGCACTTTCCGCATTTGACGCTGGTGGGCGTGGTGGACGCCGATCTGGGCCTGGCCGGCGGCGACCTTCGCGCGGCCGAGCGGACGGTGCAATTGCTGCACCAGGTGGCGGGCCGCGCCGGCCGGGCGGAGGCGCCGGGCCGGGTGCTGCTGCAGACCTTCAGCCCGGAACACCCGGTGATGCAGGCGCTGGTGGGCGGCGATCTGCGCGCCTTCATGGCCCAGGAAAGCGCCGCCCGCCGCCCTGGCGGCTGGCCGCCCTATGGCCGCTTGGCCGCGCTGATCGTGTCGGCCGACGACCCGCAATCTGCCGACGAAGCCGCCCGAGACCTCGGCCGCGCCGCCCCGCGGGTGGATGGCGTGACCGTGCTGGGCCCAGCGCCCGCGCCCTTCGCTATCCTGCGCGGCCGTCACCGCCGCCGGCTGCTGCTGAAGGCCCGGCGCGACGTGGCCGTGCAGCCGCTGCTGCGGGAATGGCTGGCCAAGGTGCGCGTTGGGCGCGGGGTGCGGGTGGATGTCGACGTGGACCCGGTCTCGTTTCTGTAACGGGCCATGCATTGTGCGCGCTGCCGCATGGCGCTATCGCCGGGGTTAAGGAGAATGCCATGACCAGCCAGCTCTTCCAGCCGATCGAACTCGCCGGGCTCACGATGCCGAACCGCACCGTGATCGCGCCCATGTGCCAGTATTCGGCCGAGGAGGGGAGCGCCACCGATTGGCACATGCTGCATCTTGGCTCCCTGGCGATGTCCGGCGCCGGGCTGCTGATCCTGGAGGCGACGGCGGTCGAGCCCGAGGGCCGGATCACCGCGGCGGATCTGGGCCTCTATTCCGACGCCAACGAGGCAGCGCTGAAGCGCGTGATCGACGGCATCCGCAAATACTCCACCATGCCGATCGGCATCCAGTTGGGCCATGCCGGGCGCAAGGCGTCCAGCGCCGCGCCGTGGGATGGCGGCCAGCAGGTGACCTCCGCCGATGGCGGCTGGGTGACGAGCGCCCCCTCCGCAATCGGCGTGAAGCCCGAGGATGAGCGGCCGGTGGCGCTGGACTCCGCCGGGCTGGCGCGGGTGCTGGATGCGTTCGTGGCGACGGCGCAGCGTGCCCTCCGCCTGGGCATCCAGGCGTTCGAGATCCACGCCGCGCACGGCTACCTGCTGCATCAATTCCTGTCCCCGCTGTCGAACCAGCGCAACGACGAGTATGGCGGTCCGTTGGCCAACCGGTTGCGCTTCCCGCTGGAGGTGTTCGACGCCGTGCGCGCCGTCGTGCCGGCCGGTATTCCCGTCGGCGTGCGCGTGTCCGCCACCGATTGGGTCGACCATGGCTGGGATCTGGAGCAGACCGTCGCCTTCGCCCACGCATTGAAGGAGCGCGGCTGCGACTTCATGGACGTGTCCAGCGGCGGTATTTCTCCGGCGCAGCAAATTCCACTGGCGCCGGGTTACCAGGTCGGGTTTGCCGAGCGGGTGAAGGCGGAAACCGGCATGCCGACGATGGCGGTCGGTTTGATCACGGAAGCATCACACGCCGAATCGATCGTGGTGGAGGGCAAGGCGGACATGGTCGCCCTGGCCCGTGGCATCCTGTACGACCCGCATTGGCCCTGGCACGCTGCGGCGGAACTGGGCGCCAGCGTTGCGGCACCGAAGCAATATTGGCGGTCCCAACCGCGTGGGCAGGCCAACCTGTTCGGCGAAACCCGCCTGGGACAGCGTTAAACCCGATTCACGGCGTTGCGTGGTCAAAACCTGCATGGTAAGCGACCCGCGACCGGTCGATGAACCGGATGTAACGTCCCCTTTGACCATGGATGGATCCCTGAGTGGCCGCTGAAGGCACGATCTCCCAAAGTGGCGGCCTTCCAGGCCGTTACGCAGCCGCACTTTACGATCTGGCGGCAGAACGGCGTGAGTTGGATGTGGTCGTCGATCAGATGGACGGCCTCGGCCGCTTGATCGATCAGAGCCCGCCGCTGCGCCGGTTGCTGTCCTCCCCGTTGGTCGACGTCAACCAGGCGCGGAACGCGGCAAATGCCGTGATGACCGCGCAGGGTTTCGGCAAGACCGTGATCGACTTCGTGGGCGTGGTTGCCAATAACCGCCGCCTGTCGATCCTGCGCACCGTCGTCACCGCGTTTTCCACGCTGGTTGCGACCAAGCGCGGGGTGGTGACCGCCACCGTCGCCTCCGCCCACGCCCTGTCGGACGTGCAGCGCGAGCAATTGCGCGCCCGGCTGATAGAGGCCGGCTACGGCAACGTGAACATCCAGGAATCGGTGGACCCGACCCTGCTCGGCGGCCTCGTCGTGCGCGTCGGCGCCCGCCTTTATGACACCAGCCTGAAATCCCGTCTGCAGCGCCTGCAGTACGCCATGAAGGGAGCTGCGTAAGCACCATGGACATTCGTCCCGCCGAAATTAGCGAAATCCTCAAGCAACAGATCGCCTCGTTCGATCGCGAGCAGGACGTGGCCGAGACCGGCCAAGTGCTGAGCGTCGGCGACGGCATCGCCCGCGTCTTCGGGCTGCAGAACGTCATGGCCGGTGAGCTGGTGGAGTTCCCCTCCGCCGGTCTGCGCGGCATGGCGCTGAACCTCGAGACCGACAATGTCGGCGTCGTGATCTTCGGCGACGACCGCGCCATCCGCGAGGGTGACACCGTCAGCCGCACCCAGCGCATCGTCTCCGTCCCCGTCGGCAAGGGCCTGCTCGGCCGCGTCGTGGATGGCCTCGGCCAGCCGATCGACGGCAAGGGCCCGCTGGTCGACGTCAAGGAAATGCTGGTCGAGCAAAAGGCGCCCGGCATCATCCCCCGCAAGTCGGTGCACGAGCCGATGCAGACCGGCCTGAAGGCGATCGACGCGCTGATCCCGGTCGGCCGTGGCCAGCGCGAGCTGATCATCGGTGACCGCCAGATCGGCAAGACCGCCGTGATCCTCGACACCATCATCAACCAGAAGCAGGCCAACCAGGGCACGGATGAGAGCAAGAAGCTCTACTGCGTGTACGTGGCGATCGGCCAGAAGCGCTCCACCGTGGCGCAGATCGTGCGCACGCTGGAGGAAAACGGCGCGCTCGAATATACCATCGTTGTCGCCGCCACCGCCTCCGACCCGGCGCCCCTACAGTTCCTGGCCCCCTACACCGGCGCCACCATGGGCGAGTTCTTCCGCGACAACGCCATGCACGCGCTGATCGCCTATGACGATCTGTCCAAGCAGGCCGTCGCCTACCGCCAGATGTCCCTGCTGCTGCGCCGCCCGCCAGGCCGCGAGGCCTACCCCGGCGACGTGTTCTACCTGCACTCCCGCCTGCTCGAGCGTGCGGCCAAGATGAACGACAGCATGGGCGCCGGGTCGCTGACCGCCCTTCCGGTGATCGAGACGCAGGCTGGCGACGTGTCCGCCTACATCCCGACCAACGTCATCTCCATCACCGACGGCCAGATCTTCCTGGAGTCCGAATTGTTCTTCCGCGGCATTCGCCCGGCGGTGAACGTCGGCCTGTCGGTATCCCGTGTGGGTTCCGCGGCGCAGACCAAGGCGATGAAGAAGGTCGCCGGGTCGATCAAGCTGGAGCTGGCGCAGTATCGTGAGATGGCAGCGTTCGCGCAGTTCGCTTCCGACCTCGATGCCTCCACCCAGAAGCTGCTGGCCCGCGGTGCGCGGCTGACGGAACTGCTGAAGCAGCCGCAGTTCAGCCCGCTCCCGGTCGAGATCCAGGCGGTAGTGCTGTATGCCGGCGTGCGCGGCTATCTGGACAACGTCGATGTCGGCAAGATCGGCGCCTACGAGAAGCAGATGATCAGCGAGATGCGCGCCCGCGAGCCCGGCATCATCGACAGCATCCGCACCGATCTGGACATCAAGCCGGACACCGAGGCCAAGCTGAAGGCGTTCCTGGAGGGCTTCTCCAAGTCCTTCGCCGCCTGAGGACCACGCCACATGGCAAGCCTCAAGGCGCTTCGGGCGCGCATCAACAGCGTGAAGTCCACGCGCAAGATCACCTCCGCCATGAAGATGGTGGCGGCGAGCAAGCTGCGTCGCGCCCAGCAGCAGGCGGAGGCGGCGCGGCCCTATGCCGAGCGCATGGAGCGGATGCTGTCCGCCCTTGCCGCAAGCGTGCAGGGCAGCCCGACCGCGCCGCGCATGCTGGCCGGCACGGGCAACGACAAGGTCCATCTGCTGATCGTCATCACTGCCGATCGTGGTTTGGCCGGCGCGTTCAACACCAACGTCGGTCGTGCTGCCCGTAACCTCGCCCGGCGCCTGATGGCGGAAGGCAAGACGGTCAAGATCATCACGGTTGGCCGCAAGGGCCGTGACTATCTGCGTCGCGAATTGGCCGCCAACATTGTCGGCGACATTTCCTTCGCGGGGAAGAAGAAGATCGACTTCGCCGATGTGCAGGCTATCGGCATGCAGGCGGTGGAGATGCTGGGCCGCGACGAGTTCGATATCGCCACAGTGGTCTACAATCGCTTCGCCTCGGTCATATCGCAAATCCCGACCGAGCTGCAGATCATCCCGCCGCTGATGACGGAGACGGGACCGGTTGAACAGACCACGGCACAGGCGATTTATGAGTTCGAGCCGGACGAGGAGACCATCCTTGCCAAGCTGCTGCCGAAGAACTTGGCGATCCAGCTGTATCGTGCGCAGCTGGAAAGCGGCGCCGGTGAGCATGGCGCCCGGATGACGGCGATGGACAACGCGACGCGGAATGCGGGTGAGGCGATCAACAAGTTGACGCTGAACTATAACCGCACGCGCCAGGCGAACATCACGCGTGAACTGATCGAGATTATTTCGGGGGCGGAAGCCCTTTAAGCCTACGGCCAGGGCGCTGCCCTGGACCCGCCAAAGGACAGTCGTCCTTTGGAAACCTGAGTGCCAGGTGTCCAGAGGACGACTGTCATCTGGTGGGGTCCAGGGGTGAAACCCCTGATCTTGAACGGAGAATAGGTTATGGCTAGCAACAACGTAGGCCGGATCACCCAAGTTCTAGGCGCGGTGCTGGACGTGCAGTTCGAGGGTGAACTGCCGTTCATCCAGAGCGCGCTGACCACGAAGACCGCGACCGGCGTGCTGGTGATGGAAGTGGCGCAGGAACTGGGCGAGCGCACCGTGCGCTGCATCGCCATGGACAGCACTGACGGCTTGGTCCGCGGCAGTGAAGTGCTTGACACCGGCGCGCCGATCAGCGTGCCCGTTGGCCCCGAGACGCTAGGCCGGATCCTGAACGTGCTGGGCGAGCCGATCGACGAGCGCGGCCCAGTCAACGCCAAGATGACCTACCCCATCCACCGCCCGGCCCCGTCCTTTGAGGACCAGGCGACTTCGGCCGAAGTGCTCGTCACCGGCATCAAGGTGGTGGATCTGCTGGCCCCTTACCTGAAGGGCGGCAAGATCGGCCTGTTCGGCGGCGCCGGCGTGGGCAAAACGGTGCTGATTCAGGAACTGATCAACAACATCGCCAAGGGCCATGGCGGCGTGTCCGTGTTCGCCGGCGTTGGCGAGCGCACCCGCGAGGGCAACGACCTCTACCACGAAATGGTGGATGCCGGCGTGATCAAGCTGGGTGACGGCAACACCGACGGCTCCAAGGTGGCGCTCGTCTACGGGCAGATGAACGAGCCGCCGGGTGCGCGTGCCCGCGTCGCCCTGTCCGGCCTGTCGCTGGCGGAATATTTCCGCGACGAGGAAGGCCAGGACGTGCTGTTCTTCGTGGACAACATCTTCCGCTTCACTCAAGCCGGCGCCGAAGTGTCCGCACTGCTGGGCCGCATCCCGTCCGCGGTGGGCTATCAGCCGACCCTGGCCACCGACATGGGCGCCCTGCAGGAGCGGATTACCTCCACCAAGAAGGGCTCCATCACCTCGGTGCAGGCGATCTACGTGCCTGCCGACGACTTGACCGACCCGGCGCCCGCCACCTCGTTCGCCCATTTGGACGCAACCACCACGCTGAACCGCTCGATCGCCGAACTCGGCATCTACCCGGCGGTCGACCCGCTCGACTCCACCAGCCGCGCGCTGGACGCTCGCATCATCGGTGACGAGCATTACGACACCGCCCGCGAAGTGCAGCGTATCCTGCAGACATACAAGTCGCTGCAGGACATCATCGCCATTCTCGGCATGGACGAGCTGTCGGAGGAGGACAAGCTCGTCGTCTCCCGCGCCCGCAAGATCCAGCGCTTCCTCAGCCAGCCGTTCCACGTGGCCGAGGTCTTCACCGGCACGCCGGGCGTGTTCATCTCGCTCGCCGACACGGTTCGCAGCTTCAAAGCCATCGTCGCCGGCGAGTATGATCACCTGCCGGAAGCCGCGTTCTACATGGTTGGCACCATCGAGGACGCCGTGAAGAAGGCCGAGGGGATGAAGGAGAAGGCCTAATGCCTGTCGCCCTCGAGATCGTCAGCCCGGAGAAGTTGCTGCTGTCGCGGAATGTGGAGATGGTCGTCATCCCCGCGTCCGAGGGCGAGATGGGCGTGCTGCCGAACCACGCGCCGATGATCGTGCTGCTGCGTGGCGGCACGATCGCCATCCACGAGGGTGGTAAGGTGACGGACCGACTCTACGTCAGCGGCGGGTTTGCCGAGATCACGCCCGAACGCTGCACTGTGCTGGCGGATGAGGCGGTGCCTACGTCGGAATTGTCGCGCGCCGAGGGCGAGCGTCGGCTGTCCGCGGCCGAGGCCGAATACAATGCGACCGACAAGAACGATGTCCCGTCGCTGGATGCCGCGATGGACCGCATGCAATCCGCCCGCGCCATGATCGAGGCCGCTGCCGCCTGATCGTGGCCCGGCGGCCACGCGCAAACGGGGACTGTCACACTCACGCCACATTGGCTTTTTCATAGCGCACGAGAGTGCCAGAAGGCGTAGGCCCACTCTCTGGGCCTGCGTGCGTGAAGGAGTCGGAAGTCAGCGATGAAGCATTGGCGGTTGGAGGACGTGGCTTGGGATCAGTTCGATCCCTCCAAGGTCGACCAGGACATCGTAAAGCTCGTCAAGGCCGCCGCGATGGTCGAGCGTAACGGCACCGATTACGCCGTTTACCTAAACCGCGTGTTCCGGGCCGACCCGGCGTTCTGCGAAGCATCCGACAACTGGGCGGTCGAGGAAGTGCAGCATGGCGATGCACTAGGGAAATGGGCCGAACTAGCCGATCCAGGCTGGAGTTTCGCCGATGCATTCCAGCGCTATCGCGACGGGTATAAGCTACCGTTGGACGCCATGGCCTCGGTTCGAGGCTCCAAGACAGGCGAACTGATCGCCCGCTGCATGGTGGAAACCGGCACCTCCTCGTACTACACCGCCCTGGCCGATGCGACGGACGAGCCCGTGCTGGAACACGTCTGCCGGCTGATTGCGGCCGACGAATACCGCCATTTCAAGCTCTTCTACGACCACATGCGTCGCTATCTGGCCCGCGAGAAGATCGGTGTGTTGCGCCGTTTGAAGATTGCTGCCGGGCGCATCACCGAGTCGGAAGACGACGAACTCGCCTACGCCTTCCACTGCGGCAACGAGCCGCCGGATATCGCGTATGTTCACGAACGCTGTATTGCCGGGTATATGGGCCGGGCGATGGGCTTCTACCGCTTTCCCCATATCGACCGCAGCATGGGCATGATCATGAAGTCGGTGGGGCTGCCGCCACGTGGGCGATTGTCCAGCATGGCGGCCAAGCTGTTCTGGAGCATCCTGCAGCGCCGCCAGCGCAAATACGCCGCGGAGTACGTCGCGATCTAAGCCTCGATCAGCCGCCAGCCGGAGACCAACGTCCAAGTGGCGGAACCGAACGAATAGACGTGCCCACCGCCCGCGCCCGGCTGGTCCTCGACCCGGCTGATCGGCACGTGCTTCAGATGGCACAGCAGCAGCGCCCCGACGCCGCCGTGGGAGATGACGGCGATGTCACCGCCCGGCGGCGCCGCTGCGATCACGTATTGCATCGCGGCGACGATCCGGCGCTGCGCGGCTACCGCACGCTCCCACCCGCGAACGCTTTCGTCTGGCCGGTCGAAGAAGCGATCGGCGGTTGCCTCGAACTCCGCCTTGGGAAGGTAGCCGGTTGCCGACCGATCATTCTCGCCCAGGCCGGCCACGATCACCGGCGAGAGGCCAAGGTGATCGCCCACGAGGTGAGCAGCGTCCGTCGCCTTACGTTCGCCGCTGCAGAACACCGAGGCAATGCCGCGCACCCAGGGCTGCTCCAGGGCTAGGCCCATCCGCCTGATACCCGCCGCGGAAAGCGGCCACTCCGGCACGGGGACGGCAGGGTCGACGACGACCTCCGGATGGGTGACGAAGTGGACGAGCCGCATCTAATTCGCCAGCGCCGCGCCCGGATGGAAATGCGCGTAGACCCGGCGCGCAGTCTCCCGGTTGATGCCGGGTGCGGCCTCCAGATCGTTCAGTCCCGCCTGTTTCACGCCGCGGGCAGAGCCGAAATGGTTCAGCAGGGCGCGCTTACGGGCAGTGCCAACACCTTCGATCTCATCCAGTTCACTGGTGATCAACGTCTTCGATCGGCCGGCGCGGTGGGTGGTGATGGCAAAGCGATGCGCCTCGTCGCGGACGCGTTGCAGGTAGTACAACACCGGATCGCGCGGCGGCAGCTGGAACGGATTGCGCCCCTCCA
>NZ_LMUY01000145.1:163826-207789 GCF_009765685.1 Acidisphaera sp. L21
CTCGCGCCCAGCATCGCGGTCGGGTCCCTTGGCGATGGCGACGATCTTCACGTCCTGCACGCCCAGATCGGCCAGAATGCCACGAACGGCAGAAAGCTGGCCGGCGCCGCCGTCGATCAGCACCAGGTCGGGCCAGTTGCTGGCGTCACCCTCCGCCTGCTCCCGCAGGGCACGGCCGAACCGGCGCTCCAACACCTCGCGCATCATGCCGAAATCGTCGCCGGGTGTGATGGCGCTGCGGATGCTGAACTTGCGGTAGGCGTTCTTATTGGGGCCTTCCGGGCCGAACACCACCATCACGCCGTATGGGTTGGTGCCCATGATGTGGCTGTTGTCATAGCACTCGATGCGCTCTGGCGCCGCACCCAGGTCGAATAGTTGGGCCACGCCCTCCAGCAATTTGGCCTGCCCGGCGCTTTCCGCCAGCCGCCGCTCCAGCGCCTCCCGGGCGTTGGTGACGGCGTGTTCCACGACGGCGCGTTTCTCGCCGCGCTGCGGGGTGGCGATTTCCACTTTGCGGCTCGCCTTCAGGCAAAGCGCTTCGGTCACCAACTCGGTCTCGGGCAGGGCATGGCTGGTCAGCAGCAATGGCGGCGGCGGCTTGTCATCGTAGAACTGGGCGATGAATGCCTCCAGCACCTGGCCGGCTTCCTCGTGCCGGGCGTGGGTGGGGTAGAAGGCGCGGTTGCCGTTGTTGCGGCCGCCGCGGACGAAGAATACCTGTACGCAGGTTTGCCCGGCGGTCTGGTAGGCGGCGATGACGTCGGCGTCCTCGAGGCTGGCCGGGTTCATGATCCCGGTGCCCTGCACATGGGTCAGCGCGCGGATCCGGTCCCGGGCGGCGGCGGCGCGCTCGAACTCCAGGTTGGCGGAGGCGGCTTCCATCTCGGCCGCCAACTCCGCCTGCACCCCGGCGGCGCGGCCCTGCAGGAACGCCTTGGCCTGCGCCACCAGCTTGGCATACGCATCTGGCTCGATGCGGCCCACGCACGGTGCGCTGCAGCGCTTGATCTGGTGCAGGAGGCACGGGCGGGATCGATTGCGGAACACCGTGTCGGCGCAGGATCGCAACAGGAACACCCGCTCCATCGCCACCACGGTCTGGTTCACCGCCCAGGCGGAGGCGAAGGGCCCCCAGTAGCTGCGACCCTTCACCTGGTTGCCGCGGAACTTGGCGATCTGCGGATAGGCGTGCTCCTCCGTCAACATCAGCCACGGGTAGGATTTGTCGTCGCGCAGCACGATGTTGTAGCGCGGCTTGAGCCGCTTGATGAGGTTGGCCTCCAGCAGCAGCGCCTCGGCCTCGGTATGGGTGGTGACGATCTCCATGCTGGCGGTGTGCGACACCATCAGCCGCAGCCGCTCCTCCAGCCGGCCCAACTGGGTGTAGTTCGTCACCCGCTTCTTCAGGCTGCGTGCCTTGCCGACGTAGAGGGCGTCACCCTTTGTATCGAGCATACGATAGACGCCCGGGCTGGTCGGCATGGTGGCCAACGCTCGCTCGATCACACCGACTCCGGTGAGCGGAACTTCATTAACCAACTCGGACAAAAGCTGCCTCTGAAACGAACACGGGTCTGCGAAATTCATCCACCGAATTTGTGGATAACTCTGTGGGGGACCATGTGTGAAGGACCCCGACTCCGCAGGTTTCTGCGGATTCCGTCGCCTTGCCTAGCATTTGGGCACTCTGCTTAACACGCTGATTTCATTATATTTTGCCAGATCGCTTTGTCACGAAATTAGAACATGGCGTTAGTCGACTGACTTTATTGCGTGTCAATCACCCCGGGTGGACAAGTTTGTTCGCTCGCGCTCGATCTCCACACCGACGGATGCGAGATCGTCGAAAACGTCAAGCTTTTCCACACGGATCCGAACGACTTTTACCCGGTCGTCTGCCATGCAGATTTCGGCCAGCCGTTCCGCCAGCGTCTCCACCAACATCACATGCCCGGCGGCCACTATCGCGCGGACCGAGCGTGCGACCGCCTCGTAATCCACCACCCGCCCCAACTCGTCGCGACCGACCCCGGCGCGTGACAATCCGGTGCCAGTGGCCGTCTCCTCCGCCACGCCAAGGTCGACGTTGATGCGAATGCGCTGCTTGGCGGCGTGTTCGTGTGGGTATATCCCGATGGAGGCGGGCAGCACCATGTCCCGCAGGAACACGTGGCGGATGCCCCGCCCGGCTAGTCGTGGCGGATCGATCATTCCACAGGCCCCCCGTCCCTGGCGGGACTCCATTGCAAGTGTTGGCCGCCATCCAGGGCGATCATCTGGCCCGTCATGGATCGCAGGGCAAGGATGGCGAGCACGGCCTGCGCGATCTCCGTCGGGCTGGTGCCGCGACCGAGTGGGGTGGAGGCGCATTGCCGGGCAAATTGTTCCGCCGTCTGGCGCGGGCTGGGCAGGGCAGGGCCAGGGCCGATCGCGTTGACCCGGATGCGCGGCGCCAGGGCCAGGGCCAGCGATTGCGTCAGCGCCCACAGCCCGGCCTTCGACACGCTGTAGGAGACGAAATGCGGCGTCAACGACCACACGCGTTCGTCCAGCATGTTCACGATCAGCCCCTCGGCATTCGGCGGCAGCGCGCGGGCGAAAGCTTGGCTCAGCACGAAGGGCGCGCGCAGATTGGGTTCGATATGGGCGTCCCAGCTGGCGCGATCGGCGCTGTCCCATTCGTCACGCTCGAACACGCTGGCGTTGTTGACCAAGATGCCGATCGGTCCCACCGCCGCAGTCGCCTCGGCGATGAGTGCGGCGGTTTCAGCCTCCTGCGCCAGGTCGGCGGTGATGACCGCGGCGCGGCCGCCGGCGGTGCGGATGTCGGCGGCCGTGGCCTCCGCCGCGTTGCGGCTGCCGCGGCAATGGATGGCAACCGGATGGCCGGCAGCAGCCAGCGCCATCGCAATGGATCGTCCCAGGCGTTGCGCGCCGCCGGTCACGATAGCGCTGAGGTGTTCGGTCATAGCCCGGCATGTAGCGACGCCATTGCGGTTGCGCTACCCGCCGCTAGGCTGGCGCGAAACGGTGGGAGGACTCGCAATGAACCAGATCGACCTAAAGGGCCGTGTGGCCGTGGTGACCGGCGGTGCGCGTGGCATCGGCCTGGCAGTCGCGGACCGGGCCGCGCAGTCCGGCGCCACGGTCGTGCTGTGGGATCGTGACGCTGCCAGGCTGGAGCAAGCCGTCGCCTCGCTTCCAGGTGCCGCCGGCATCGCCGTCGACCTGACCGACGAGGCGGCCGTGCGCGATGCCGTGGCCCGGACGGAGGCAGCGCAGGGGCGGATCGACATCCTGGTGAACAACGCCGGCATCACGGGCGGCAACGCCCCGACCTGGGAACTGCCGGTGGCGGAGTGGCGGCGGGTGGTGGAGGTGAATTTGATCGCGCCCTATCTGGTCAGCGCCGCCGTGCTGCCCGGTATGGTCGCGCGGGGCTACGGCCGCCTGGTCAACATCGCCAGCGTGGCCGGCAAGGAAGGCAATCCCAATGCCTCCCACTATAGCGCGTCCAAGGCCGGGTTGATCGCGTTGACCAAGTCGCTGGGCAAGGAATTGGCCGGCAAGGGCGTGATGGTGAACTGCATCACCCCCGCTGCCGCCAAGACCGAGTTGTTCGACCAGATGACCGAGGCGCAGATCGCCTACATGCTGGGCAAGATTCCGATGGGCCGGTTCGTGAAGGTGGAGGAGATCGCGGCACTGGCGGTGTGGCTGATGAGCGAGGATTGCTCCTTCTCCACCGGCGCAGTGTTCGACATCACCGGCGGTCGCTCCACCTATTAGAGGTCGGTGACGGTGAAGCGGATTTGCCGCTGCAACGTATCGCCGGGGTGGACGACCCGCAGACCGTGATCCGCCACGTCGTCCATGTGATTGATCGCGTCGGTCATGTTGCTGGCAGGTTCCACGGCGAAGAACGGCTTTGCCTCGGGCGTGAAAACCACCAGGTGGCGAAAAATATCGTCGCCGGCGATCGTCACCCGGATGCCATGTTCTGGCCGGGTGATCTCCGCCCGCCCAGTCCACGCAGCGTAGCAGTTGTCCAAGGCCGGGCCGTCGATGACCCGGCCTGGATCGAAGCTCCAATTGCCATCGAGAGGCAGGCGGGCATCCGGCAGTGAGTCGGCGCCTGTATGCCAGACGGATCCGGCGCGGAACGCCAATGCCGTCTGCGGCGTGCGGGGCTGGAACGGATGCAGCCCGAGCCCTACTGGTTGGTTGCGCGTGTCGGTGTTGGTCAGCGTGATCGTGACGTCCAACTCGTCCGGCTTCAGCGAGTAGCGCAGGGTGGCCGTGTAGCGATAAGGCCAGCGGCAACCACCCGGTTTGACCGTAGGGTCGGTCGCTGGGTCGTGGCGCAGGGTGAGTTCCGCCTCGGTCGCGGTCTGGTTTGATACCTCCCACCCGCGCTGCCAAGCATTGCCGTGGATAGTGTGGGGGTGGTCACCGAAATCGCGCTCGAGCTGGAATTCCTCTCCCTCGAAGGTGAAGCGGCCCCAGGCGATGCGGTTTGAAAACGGAATCAAAGGAAAGCAGGACAGTAGCCGCGAATTGGTGCCGGCGAGGATTTCGGGTGACGTGTGCCGGAATATATCGACCCCGCGCCTGGTCCATCCCCCCACGCTGCCGCCGATGGCGGGGCAAATCAGGAGCGCGGCATCGCCGGCGGTGAGTTCCAGCATTGGATCGGCTTCCCCGTTTTCCATCACTGTAGCGTGGCGATTGTGCCTGGGTCACCCGTCATGACGACCGAATTTGCCGGAGGTTGCCACTACAGCGGCGCGCTGGCAGCCGTCGGCAAAAAATATTGTGCAGCGCACAATTTCTCTTGCAGACGTGCCTCGTCTGTCATAAATTAACGGCGCGGTGAGGCTTTGGCCTCGCTGCTTCTTGGACGTTTCCTCCCTAAACTTGGCGGTGCCTATGGCGCCGCCTTCTTTTTTTGTGGAGGCGCCGCAAGTCCACCATGTTTGAGCCTGTTACGCAATCGGCAACTGCGTTCCCTGCATCATTGATTACGCTTACTTGCTGCGCGGCTAATTAAAGTAGCGCAGGGCGAAGTGGATCACACCGCCGGTTGGACCAAGCTGAAACGCAGCGTCGTCGAACGAAGGCGGCCCGAACCGCATCTTCGCATCGTTGGAAAACCCGATCCCCTCCTTCGGCATGCCCAGAAAACTGCGGTCGATCTTGTCGTTGCCGTTCTCGTCCTGGAATGCCTGCGCCGCGTAGGTGCCGGGCGGCACGCCGCTGATGCGGATGGTAACGGAGCCGGGGTTGGCACGCGCGCGGGCGTGGTAGCGACAAGTCTCCTGGAGGAAAGTTGCCCGGTCACAGATCGCGACCAGCACCTCCCCGGTGGCGGAGTGCACGCCGGTTACCGTCACCTCGACGACGCCCGGCTCGGCTCGGGCGGTTGCCACCGACAGCAGCAGCGCGACGACAATGCGGGCTTTCACTGCGCGACGTAGGCGCGGCCGCGCCAGGTGGCCGGGCGACCGCGCAGCATTCGCAGCAACGCGGCCCACTGCACCACCAGCAGGCCGGCAACTCCCACCGGATGCACCAGCGCGCTCAACACCGGCTGGCGGAACCGGGCGGCAAGCAGTAGGCGCATCCCGATGCCCATCACCAATGCAAGCATGGCCGGCGAACTGGGCGCCGCCAGCATCAGGATTGCCGGCAGGATCTGACCGCCGACCAGCAGCGCCGTCCAAGCCAGCAACGCCACCGGCTTTGCCATGCCCTCGGTCGCATTCTTGCCCAGGCCGGACCACAACTCCGCGGCCGAACTATACATGCGGCAGGTGGCGAAGCTGGTGGCGTCGAACAAGCCCGTCATCTCCCCGGCCCGGCGGAAGGCGCGGGGCAGCGTCAGCCCGTCATGCAGGGAGGCGCGGATCGCGCCATGCCCGCCCGCCCGGTCGTAGGCAGCGCGGCGGGCGATGAACAACTGGCCGCAGCCAGCGCCCAGCGCCACGGAGGGCGAGCGGCGCATCATTGGCATCGGCAGGAAGCCGACCAGCAGGAAGTGGATCAGCGGCAACAGTAATTGTTCCGACCAGGTGTGGACCGCCTGCTGCGGAAAGCCGCTGGCTAGGCCGACGGGGTTGCGGTCCATGAATCCGGCCATGCGCGACAGCGACTCTGGCGCCAGGCGGACGTCTGCATCGACGAACACCAGCAGGTCGTGCTGCGCCGCCCGGCCCAGTATGGCACAGGCGTGCTGCTTGCCGGACCACCCGGCAGGCAGCGCCGGGCCGCTGATGACGCGCAGCCGCGGGTCCGGGATCTCGCGCAGGATGTCGGCAGTGCGATCGGTGGAGCCGTCATTCAACACCACCAACTCGATCTCGACCCCGGTATTGCTGAGGATCGCGGCGATGGCCGGGCCGATATTGGCTTCCTCGTTCCGGGCGGGGATCAGGACCGATATCTTGTGTGGCAGCGTCGTCGGTGCGGGGGTGGCGAGTTCGTGCAGGTTCAGCAGGGTGAGCACGAACGGGCCGAACGCGAGCACCAGGGTGACGATCCCTAGTGCCAGGATCATCCTTCACCGCCATGGCTGGGGTCGAAGCGGCGGCCGATCGCGGCAGCGCAGAGCCGGCGCCACAGATCGTAAAGGCCGCCCACACCGGCCATACCGTGCAGCAGCGGCGTGAACAGCGCCGGGTTCCGGGTCACGGATTCGGCGGCAAGCGTATCCATCGTGTCGGTCAAGGCGAACTCCAACCGCGCGGTCCAATCGGCCACGCTCCCCTCCCGACCGCTGTACAGCGGCTCGCCGAACCGCAACAGGGCCTCGGGGCGGCTTTCATTCCAGAATGGGTAGTCGATGGCCAGCGGGATGATGGTGGCGCCTGGGATGTGCCGGGCCAGATGCGCCAGGCCAGGTCGTAGGGTCACCGGGCGAACGCGTGGGTCGGTGAAGGCGCCCTCCGCCGTGATCCACAGCATCCCGCCGGGCCGGGCGAGCGCCGCGGTGCAGGTGCGCAGGAACTGCACGCCGCCCCGCCGGTCGTTCTGCGCCACGCCGAACACGCCCATTCGCTCCAGCAGGCCGTATTTCCCCAAAGCGACCTGGTCCATCGGCCCATACCCGGCGCGGCCGTGGAATAGCATGTCGCAGAGCAGGATATAGAGCGTCGGGTCCCACCAGGACGGGTGGTTCGAATACACGATCACCGGCCCGGCTGGCACGTGCGGCACGCCGGTTCGGGACAGGCGCACCGCGTGGAAGCGCCGGCCGACATACCAGCGCAGATACAACGCAAACAGCCGGAACAGCACGGGAGACCGCCGGGCGAGCCGGCGCTCTACGGCGGGGTCCGCTGTCATCCCGGCATCATGCGCGGAGCGGGGCCGCATTGGATTTGCGGTCCTGGTCCAGGCTGTCGGCGGCAATCCAACCGGACATCAGCACCATCGGCATGCCCGGCCCGGGATGCGCCGCACCGCCTGCCAGATACAGCCCGGCGAGGTCACGTGACCGATTGCCGGGCTTAAAGGCGCCGAGATATTTGCCGTGGCTGGCCAGGCCGTAGATGGCGCCGTTCAGCACACGGTAGCGCTCGTGGATGTCGGCGGGGGTCAGCGTCCGCTCCACCACGATGCGGCTTTCCAGATCGGGCATGCCGGCGCACCGGGCCAGCTTTTCCAGGATCACCTTGCGATACGCCGGCAGCATCTTCGTCCAGTCATGATGCGGCCGCAAATAGGGGGTGTGGACCAGGACATACAACGCTTCGCCACCCGGCGGGGCAACGCCGGGTTCGGTGCGGGAAGTCGCAGCGATGTAGCAGGTCGGGTCCGGTGCAGGCTCGCCCTTGTTGTAGATCCAGTCGAACTCCTCCTCCGGATCGCGGGAGAAGACGAAGTCGTGGTGCAGCAAATGGTCGTAGGCGCGGTCCAGGCCCAGATATAGCACCACGCCGGAACACGCCGGCTCCCGCTTCCACCGCTTGCCAAAGGTGGCGGCGGGCTTGCCACCGACCAGTTCGCGATAGGTGCGCACGCTGTCCATGTTGGACACGACGGACGAGACCGGCACGATCTCGCCCGCCTCCGTCTCCACTGCGCTCGCCACGCCGCGGTCGGCAACGATGCGGCTGATGCCGGTGTTTAGGCGGATCTCGACGCCCAACTCCTCCGCCAGCTTGGCCAGGGCCACCGGCACGGCGCGGGTGCCGCCCATGGGATACCAGACGCCGCCATCCGTCTGCATATGCCCGATCGAACACAGCACTGCGGGCGAGTTATACGGCGAAGACCCGACATACTGGACGAAATGGTCCAGCATCTGCGCGACCCGGCCGTCCGGCACCTTCTTGCGGATCTGCTTGGCGACGGTGCTGCCCATCTTCAGGCTCAGCACGTCGCGCAGCGTGTCGAGGTCCATGTTCTTCTTGAAGTCCATGGTGTCCCAAAGGTCTTCCACGGAGCGCCAGAAGAAGAATTTCTGGCTGACGTCGTGCAGCCCCTCGCTCATCTTCAGGAAGTCACGGTAGCCCTGGGCGTTGCCGGGGCTGAACGCGTCCAGATTGCCGGCCATCTTTTCGGTGTTTTCGGTCAAGTCGAGCACGGCGCCATCGTCGAAGAAGCAACGCCATTGCGGGTCCAGCCGGCGCAGGTCCAGTGCCTGGTCGATGTCGCGACCCGCCTCGGCGAAGATGCGGCGCAGCACGGCGGGCACGGTCAGGATGGTCGGCCCCATGTCGAACCGGAAGCCGGCTTCCTCCCATTGCGCGGCCTTGCCGCCGACCCAGTCATTCTTCTCGAACAGGATCACCTTGTGGCCGCGCGCCGCCAGGGTGCAGGCCGCTGCCAGGCCGCCCAGGCCGCCGCCGATGACGGCAACGGGGTTCAAATTGCTCATACTGTCTCCGCAATGGCGGGTTCGTAGCGCGGGCTGTCCATCAGCGATGGGGCCCAGTGCGGGGTCAGCCCCAAATCGTCCACCATCAAACGGCTGGTGATGCGGGCGCTTTCGAAAATGACGGGCAGGCCACTGCCGGGGTGGGTGCCGCCGCCGACGAGGTAGACGCCGTCCAGATCCTCGAACCGGTTATGCGGCCGACGGTGCAGCATCTGTTGCAGCGTATGCGACAGATTGAAGGTGGCGCCGCGGAACACGTTCAGGTCGATTTCCCAATCGGTGGGAGTCATCACCTTCTCGAACACGATGCGCTTTTCGATGTCATGCACGCCGAGCCGTTCCAGCTGCCGCAATGCCAGCGCGCGGTAGCTTGCCTGCTCCGCGGCCCAGTCGATGCCGGCGCCCACGCGGTTGCCGACGGGCACCAGCACATACAACGTGGAGTAGCCACAGGGCGCCAATGCCGGGTCGGTGACGCAGGCGTTCTGCACGTAAATCGATGGATCGCTCGGTGCCAACCCGTCCTCGATCTCCTGAACATTGCGGCGGTAGTCCTTGGACAGGAAGATCGTGTGGTGTGCGAGATCCGGCAGATCGCCCTTGATGCCGAGATACAGCATGAAGGTGGAGCAGGAGAATTTCTTCTTCGCCAGCTTCCGGTCGGTCCATTTGCGGCGCAGCCGGTCGGGCACCAGCGTGGCCATCGCCTGAGCGAAATCGGCGTTGATCACCAGCGAGTCGAACCTTGCCTCCCCAGCAGCGGTGCGTAACCCCGTAGCGCGGTGCCGTTCGAACAGGATCTCCTGCACCTTCTCGCCCATTCGGAACTTGACGCCCATGTCGCGGGCAATCCGCTCCATCGCGGTCATGACGGCACCGCAGCCGCCGCGCGGGTGGAACACGCCGAACTCGTATTCCATGAACGACAGGATGGTGAACAGGCTGGGGCAGCGGAACGGCGACATGCCCAGGTATTTCGCCTGGAACGAGAAGGCCAGCCGAACCCGCTCGTCACTGAAATAGGTCGCGAGGTCCGAATCCACGGTCCGGTGCGGCCGCATCAGTTTCAGCGAACTGAGCATCTTGCGGCGAAACAGGTCGCGCGGGCTGTTGAACGGCGATTCCAGGATCGGCCGGAATGCTGCAAGCTTTGCCCGATTGTCGGCGAAGAACCGCGGCAGGGCGGCGGCGTCCGCCGGGGCGATCTTGGCGATCTCCTGCGCCAGCCGGTCCATGTCGCTGGTAGCCTGGATCTCTCCCCCGGCCTCAAACACCAGATGGTACTGCGGGTCCAGCCGGATCAGGTCCACTTCGTGCCGCAGATCGCGCCCGCAGGCGGCGAAGATGTCCTCCAGCACGCGGGGATATAGGAAGAAGGTCGGCCCGGTGTCGAATTGGAAGGTGCCAGCAGCGCTCGGCGCCTCGATAGTGGCGGACCGGCCGCCGACTTTGGCGTGCGACTCGAACACCGTGACGTCGGCACCTGCCTGGGCCAGCAGCATCGCCGCCGCCAGTCCGCCCGGCCCGGCGCCGATGACGCCGATGCGCTTCTGCATACCGGGACGGCTCAACCCCACAATCCCCCGGCGACTCGTGCGTGCAGGGGGTAGGCAGGAATGATGGGCATGGGCAGACCTTACCTTTTATCCATCTCGTCCGGAACACCGGCGAACTGCAAGGGCAATTGGGGTCGAACCGGCTCTTGTCACCAGGCGAGCCGAGCGCATTCTGCCGCCGCACCTTCTGGAATTTCCGCATGCCCCAACCCTCGCTCGACCCCGCCCTTCGCGGTGCCATCCTGGCCGCCATCGATGCGCAGGCCGGGGAGGGGGTGACGCTGCTGGAGGGATTGGTGCGCCATCGCTCGCTGCTCGGGGAGGAGCACGGTGCCATCGACGCCATGGCCGCCGCCTACGAGGGCCTGGGTCTGGCACCGAGGAAAGTGCCGTTGGACGTGGATGCGCTGGCCAAGGTGCCGGGCTTCTCGCCCCCGCTGATCTCCTACGCCGGGCGGGACAACGTGGTCGCGATCCATCGTCCGGTGAACGCCACCGGACGGTCTCTGATGCTGCAGGGCCATGTCGACGTGGTGCCCGAGGGCGCGGCCGATCTGTGGACCACGCCGCCCTTCCAACCGAGCATTCGCGACGGCCGCATGTATGGCCGCGGCGCCGGGGACATGAAAGCCGGCCTGGCCAGCATCGTGATGGCGGTGCGCGCGCTGCACGCCGCCGGCGTCCAACCCGCTGCCGAACTGCAACTCGCCGCCGTGATCGAGGAAGAATGCACCGGCAACGGCGCGCTCGCCGTAATGCATGCACTGCCGATGCCCGACGCCTGCCTCATTCCCGAGCCCGGCCCTGGCTTCGCCGCCATCTACGTGGCGGAGGTGGGGGTGATCTGGGCCTGGGTCACCGTCACCGGCCGCCCGGTCCATGTCCGCGAGGCGCATGCCGGCGTCAGCGCGATCCAGGCTGCCGCCATCGTGGCGGAGGCGTTCGGCCGCTACGAGGACGAGGCCAATCGCGCCGAACGCCGCCATCCCGCGTTTGCCGGGGACAACCATCCGATCAATGTGAATATCGGCACCATCGAGGGTGGCGAGTGGAACAGCTCCGTCGCCACCCGCGCCAAGCTGGGCATCCGCGTCGGCGTGATGCCGGGCCAATCCTGCTTCGCCGTAAAGGCGGAGATCGAGGCGCTGGTCGCCAAGACCGCCCACGACGAGCGGCTGCGCGGCGCCATGCTGTCGGTGGAGTTCAAGGGCTTCATGGCCGATGGCTGCGTGTTCCCGGCGGATCAACCGATCGCCCAACTCGTCTCCGCCCAGCACGAGGCGGTGGCTGGCGAGCCGGTGCGCCATTACTGCGCCGCCGGGCTGACGGACGCGCGGCATTACGTGCTGGCGGGTGGCACGCAGGCGACCTGCTACGGCCCCGACGCGCAGAATATCCATGGCATCGACGAAAGCGTCGGCCTGGACTGCATCATCCAGACGACGAAGGTCATCGCGCTGACAATTGCCGAGTGGTGCGGGCTGGAGCACCGGCCGTCGCGCTGAACCCCAATTCGCCGCTGGCCCGGTTGCTGGGGGCGCCGGTGCGGCCCGGCGTTGTGCGCTGGATTGGCCTCCGGCCCGGGCGCCGCGAGCCGCTCGTGCCGGTGCAGACCGCGATGCTGGAGCCGGGTGTCGGCCTTGTCGGGGATCGCTGGAGCGGCCGGCCCACTGGCGGGCGGCAAGTGAGCCTGCTGGCGGAGGAGCATCTGCACGCCATCGCCAGCTTCCTAGGCCGCGAGGTCTCGCCCGATCTGCTCCGCCGCAACATTCTGGTGCGTGGCATCAACCTGCTGGCGCTGAAGGACCACCAGGTGCGGATCGGCGCCGCCCTGCTGGAGATTTCCGGCGAATGCCACCCGTGCTCCCGCATGGAAGAGATCTTTGGCCCCGGCGGCTACAACGCGGTGCGCGGCCAGGGCGGCATGACCGCCCGGGTGATCGAACCCGGCGAGATCCGCGTCGGCGACCCGGTCGCACGGGTGGACTGAAACTACGGCAGCGACCGCGCCAGATAGCGCACGGTCTTGCTGCCGCCGTGGATGCTGGCGCTGCCCACGACCGCAAACCCCAGCCGGGCGTGGAAGGCATCCGATCCTGGATTTGGCGGATCGGAGTTCACTTCGCAAACCACCTGCGAATACCCATCCGCCGCTGCTTTTGCGAACAGGGCGTCATACAACAACCTGGCATAGCCGCGACCGCGTGCGGCCGGCGCGATGACGACGCGATCGACATAGACGAACCGCGAATACCGGGCGTGGAACCACAGGAAATTTGGACTGTCATAGTCGGCGTGTTGGTCCATCACCAGCAGCAGCGCATCCGCCGCCCCGATCCGCGCCGCCAGATAGGCCGTGCCGACCAGATGGCGCAGCCGGTCCAGGTCCAGCCAAGACAACTCTGCAGCATGGGCATTGTTCAGGGCGAGTAAGGGGCTACCTGGCCTGATTTCGCCCGAAATGATCGGTTCCAACATAATCCCGGGATGATAGAGCCAACGCGTCGCAGGCGCACCAGCCGGGCGACCTATTGGGACAGCAGCAGTGCCAGCGCCTCGTCCGGGCCAGAGAGGATTTCCACAAGGCGCACGCGATCCGCCAGGCCGAGCCCGTTGGTGTGGTCGCGGAACTGGGCAGATAGGGATTGCATCAGCGCATCGTAATGCTCGCCACTGCCAAGGCGGCGGCCGGCGCTTTCCAGCCGGCGCAGGTCGCGGGCAGTGGCTTCCATGGCGCCCAATGCCTCGTCCCCGCCCTCAATCGTCACGGCGACTGCAGCCTGCGACGTGGCGCTAGCCATGGCGCGGTCGAACCGGCGGCGGCACAACGCATCGGCCTCGCGCCGGATCTGCTCCAGGCGGCGCCGGCGCTCCGGGTTGGTGTGCGCGGTTTCTTCCAGCCCGGTCAGCAGGGAGGCGACGCGGGCGGCCTCGATCGCAGCCTCGGTCGCGTCACCATTATCGGCGGCGCCGTCTGCCATGGACGCCTGCAGCGAGGCGAGCGTGTGGTCCATCGCCCGATCGGTCGCCGGGCTGCGCGCATGGCTGGGCATCTCCGCCGCCAAGGCCAGCACGCGGGAGGGCACGGGCAAGCGCGCTAGCAACACCGACACCAGCGTCGTCATCGCAAGCGCGCCGCGCGGCTCGGTGCGGGACAGCACGGCCCGGATGGCGGCATCGCCCGGCGCCGCGCGGGACAGCGCCAGGTCCTCGATCTCCGACGCCTCCGCCAGGATGGCCGCGATCACGCCGACCAGTTGGGTGAAATCCGCGTCTTTGAGGCCGGATGTTTCCGCCCAGTCCGGCGGCGCGCGCATGCCCTGCATCGCTTCCGCGGCGGTCGACCACAGCGCGCCACCCAGCGTCGCGATGGCCCGGCGATCATCCGGTGCCACGCGGCAGGCATCCGGTTCCAACATCTCGGCAAGCCTTGGCAGCGCCGCCTGGACGGCATTGCCCAGCGCCGATAAAGCCTGGCGGGGAATGCCGACCTCGCCACGCCGCCACCGCGTGCCGGCGATGATGACGGAGTCGAGCGGGCTGAACAGCAGCCGGGTGACGGTGAACGGGCGCGCCGGGCGGATCTGCGCCAACCGTCCCCGCAGCGGCGCAATGAGCGAATCGGCCTGCCCGCGGTCCGGCATGTCGTCCACCATGGCGACGACGCGGGCGATTTGGGCGTCGCGCGCCTGCGCCAACCCGGCAACGACCTCGCGAACCTTGGCATCGGTGGGTTTGGGTTGTGTCAGCATCCGGCGAGCAGTGCTTCGTTGCGCGCGATCATGTCCTGCACGTGATGGCCGGTGCGCCAATCCTCGTGGCCGGTCACCAGGCGGTGGGTGCGGCGTGGCGCCTCGATTTCGATATGGAACCCGACCCATTCGCCGGCTTCCCGCGGAATGATCGGCAGCATGGCACCGATTTCGTCCAGGGCGTCGCGGCGGGCGGCGATCTTTTCGGACCGCGACCAAAGCCGGCATATCCGTTCCCACCCATCCATCAACCAGTCGGTTCGGGTCAGTTGACGGCTGACCCCGGCAGGGTCGGTGCGCCAGGCGCCCAGCAAATCCAGCAGATTGTCGGCCAAGGCGCGGGCCTGGCCGAGTGTGACGTCGACACATTCCACCGTCATGTTCGCGGTGGCGACGACCATCTGGACCAGCCCGGGGACCTGGTCGTCCAGGTCCAAGGGGAAATCGAGCATTTCTTTGCGCATCAACTTGAGCGACGCCAGCGCATGCGGCAGCCGGGCGCGGGTGGCGCGGGCGCCGACCCCGACGGGGTTGAACAGAGTGGCGAGGCCTTCCAGGGCGACGCCGATCATCTCGTTATCCTGGCGCAATTGCGGCGCGATCTGCGTGATCACCCGGCGGGCGCGCTGCTCCAGCGCGGCAGGTCGCTCGTCCTCCGGCCGGATGGTCGATGTGCCCGGCAATTCGGCCTGCTGTACCAAGCGCAGCAGCAATTCGAAGTTGGTGTAGACCCGGCTCTCCTCCTCCTCCGCGAGCGCGGAACTGGCGGCGGAGATCGCGGCACGTCCGGCCAGCCCTTGGGAGGCGACATGGCGGGTGGCATTGCGGATGCTCGCCGGCGTCACGCCCCGCAGCCCGGCAATCTGCTCGGTCAGTTGAACGTCGTGGACGGTCGGGCGGCAGATACTGCGCAGCCCGGTCCAGGGCAGGATGTATTCGCCGCGGCCGCCAGACGGGTTGGGAACGATCAGCTCCAGCCCAAACCGGTCCGCCGGGCGCACGCGGGCGCCGGCCAGCACCGGGGTGGTGAATGACACGGACGCCCCCCGTTCCAGGAAGGTCGTCGGCTGAAAGCTCTGGTTCGCTGTACGATTCGGCACGGCTTGATGCTACGGCAAGCCTATTAACAGCCCGTTAGTCAGCCGGGTCATCCATGCTGGGACGCCCGGTGCGGAACCGCCAATGGTGCCATAGCAGCCGGGCGGCAAGCGCACGGTGTGGCGCCCAGGCAGCGGCGATCTGGCGGAGTGCCACGGGGGTGGGCCGCGCTGGCAGCCCCTTCAGGTCGGCGACGGCTGCGGCCAGCGCCAAATCGCCGGCGGGAAACACATCCTCCCGCGCCAAGGCAAACAGCAGATAAACCTCGGCCGTCCATCGCCCCATACCGCGCACGGCGGACAAGGCGGCGACGGCTGATTCGTCATCCATCGCAGCAAGTGCGTCGGCATGCAGCCGTCCGTCCGAGAATGCGAGGGCAAGGGCACGGCTATGCGCCATCTTCGGCCGGGACAGGCCGGCCCCGCGGAGTGCCTCGTCATCCAGCAGCAGAAACTCGGCGGGGTGCAGTGCGCCGGGTATCGCCGCCAGGCGGCGCCAGATGGCCGCGGCAGCGGCGTTGCTGATCTGCTGGCCCATGATCGCCTGCAGCAGGCCGGGAAAGCCGACAGCGCGGGTGCGCCACGGCAGCGGCCCAGCCGCGACCTCGATCCCGGCAAGATCCGGGTCGAGGAGAAGAAGCTGGGCGATGGCCGCGCGGGCGTTGTCGGGCAGGGTCACCCGGCAACGCTACGCCACCATCGCCCGCAGCCGCTAGTTCAGCCGTTGGGGGCGGGCGGTGTGGCGGTCCATCGCGAAATGGGCGATGGCGGTGCCATCGGGCGTTGCGAGGGCAAAGGTGACGCGGTTTGGCTCCTCCTTCACCTCTGTCACTTTCCATGTGTGATTGCCGTTGAACAGCAGGAACGCCTCGGCGATCTTCTGCACGTCGGCGCCGGACAGATTCCGGTCCGCCACCGGGTAGATCAGCGCGAAGGCGCGCATCCGGCGCATCATGCCGCCATGCATACGGCCCATGGGGCCACGATCAGCACCCCCCATCGGGCCATGACCCATGAAGCCCATGGGCGGCCGGTGCATTCCCGGCCCGGCGCCCCCCGGCATGGTGGCATCGTCGGCAGCTGGGGCGGCGGCGGGCGGCGCGCCCTGTGCGTGCGCCTCGGTCGCCACGGCGGCAATCCCACCGCCAGCGGCCAGGCTGCCGGCAACGAGAGCGAGCATGATCGTCTTGCGCATTGTATATTGGTCCGACTGGAGTTGAACGCCGTCACCTTGCCAAGCCGAACAAGGCCGGAGCGCGGCGAAATGCAACCAATTGCAACGCCGCCTCCCGCACTGGGATTCTCCCTTGTATGGTGTCCGAATGGAAACGATGCCGCATATCTTGGTGGTGGACGACGATCGGGAGATCCGCGACCTGTTGGCGCGGTTCCTGGAGCGACACCGGTTTCGCGTCACTGCCGTGCGCGATGGGCGCGAGGCAAGGCGGGCCTGGCCGACCGGCCATTTCCAGCTCGTCGTGCTGGACCTGATGCTGCCGGGTGAGGGCGGATTGGACCTAGCGCGCTGGATGCGATCCCAGGGCGACGTGCCGATCGTGATCTTGACCGCGATGGGTGAGGAGACGGACCGCATCATCGGTCTCGAACTGGGCGCCGACGATTACGTGCCCAAGCCGTTCAACCCGCGGGAACTGCTGGCCCGTATGCGCGCCGTGCTACGCCGCACCGCCGATCGCACTGGCCGCCGCACCGACGATGCCGCCGCGCTGCGCTTCGCCGGCTGGACGTTGGAACCGGCGCGCCGCCGCCTGCTGAACCCGGAAGGGGTCGAGGTGCCGCTGACCGGCGGCGAATACGACCTGCTGGTGGCGCTGGTGGAGCGGGCCAATCGTGTGCTGACGCGCGATATGCTGCTGGACCTGTTGCGCGGCCGGCAGGCTGGCCCGTTCGACCGTGCGATCGACGTCGCCATCAGCCGGCTGCGTCGCAAGCTGGAGGATGACGGCCGCCAGGCGCAGCTGATCAAAACCGTGCGTGGTGGCGGCTATGTCCTAGCGGCGGACGTTCAGCGGGCGTGATTCAGCGTTGGGTGAGGCTTATCTGGCCGCATAGCCTGGCCAATCGGACGGCGCTTGTTCTGCTGGCTGGCCTGGCGCTGGTCCAGGGCGGGGGCCTGCTGATCTATACGCTGGACCGGATCGACCTGCTGCGACTGGCGGAGGCGCAGTCGCTCGGCCTGCGTGTCAGCAACGTCTACCGGTCGGTCGTGATGTCGGCCCCGGATGAGCGGCAGGCCGGGTTGCGCGGGCTGGATGAGGCGTCGGATTTCGCGGCCACGCTGGATGCGGGCCCGGCCACCAGCGATCTGGAGCCGGCACCGCCGCCGGTGCAGCGGGCAATCCGCATCAGCATGCAGTTCGCCCCCATTCCGCAGGGCATGCGCTGGCGGGAGCTTCTGGTGCGTGGCGTCCCCTCCCAACGGCGTTTGCTGGTGAGCATGCGGCTGCCGGACGGTGAGTGGCTGAATGTTCGCGTGACCATCGGCCGGTTTCTGCCGTTCCTGTCGGAAACGTTCCTCGTATCCTTCCTGCTGATGACGCTGGCGGCGGCGGTGCCGGTGATCTGGGCGGTGCGGCAATTCAGTGCGCCGATGCGCGACCTGGCGGCCGCGGCGGAGCGGCTGGGCATGGATGTAAATTCCCCACCCTTGCCCGAGCAGGGCACGGCGGAGGCCGTGAAGGCGGCGCGCGCGTTCAATATCATGGCGGAGCGCATTCGCCGCTTCGTTCGCGACCGGACCTTCCTACTGACCGCGATCGGCCACGATCTGCGCACCCCCATCACCCGGCTGAAACTGCGGGCCGAGTGGATGGATGACGAGGAGCAGCAGCGGAAGATGCTGGCAGACCTGGACGAGTTGGAGGCGATGGTCGCGGCTACGCTGGCCTTCGGGCGGGACGACGCCAATGCCGAGCCGCCCACCCCGCTCGACCTGGTCGAACTGCTACGCACCATCCTGGACGAAGCGGGCGACGCTCATCCCGATGCGGCGGAGGCGATCAGCTTCACCGGGCCGGACCACCAGGTGGTGCGCGCCCGGCCGGTGGCGATCAAGCGGGCGCTGACCAATCTGGTGCAGAACGCCGTCAAATACGGCGGCGGTGCCCAGGTGAGTTTGGCGCCCCCGCAGGAGGGCGCTGTGTCGGTGATGGTGGAGGATACCGGGCCGGGCATCCCGGCAAGCGAGCTAGAACGGGTGTTCGAGCCGTTTCACCGGCTGGAGCCGAGCCGGAACCGGGAAACCGGCGGCACTGGGCTGGGCCTGCCAATCTCCCGCAATATCCTCCGCGCCCATGGCGGCGACGTGGTTCTGACCAACCGCCCCGGAGGCGGCATACGGGCCCTGGTGACGCTGCCGGTCTAGACGCTACGCGCCGCAGCGATGCAGCGGATAGGGAAAGGCGCTGCAATTGGGGAACGTCACCGTGTCGGGCGCGCCACGATCGACGTGCAGGACGTTCGGGTCTTCGCAGCCGAACGTGTCGCTAGCATCCTCACCCGGCGTGAACCGGAATTCGGCGCCGGTTGGCGTGGTGCGCACCGTCTCGATCACACGCTGGACGATTTGCGTTCCCAACAGCGTTGCGTGGCCCACCGAGTCGCGGCCGAACACGACGGTCGGTTGCGCCTTGCAGTCCTGCGTCGACATGCCGTCCAGCACCGGGAACAGCCCCCCGGTCCAGACGCCGAACAGCCAGGCATGGGGTGGCGCACCCGCGGCCGGCGCGCGCTGGCCCGGGGCGCTGGAGGCGGGGGCACGATGCCCGGGCTCGGGCCGCTGCCGGGTTTGGGCAAAGGCGGTGCTGGTCAGCAAAAGCAGGGCCAGCGGAACGGCGGCACGGCGCATAGAGAACCTCGGGGTGGTAGTAATCCCGCATCGTAGCGGGGCGCCCGGACGGGGGCCAGCCGTTGATGCGCGCACGTCCACGTGCCATGGGTCGGCCCATGCTCCGAAATCTGTACCAACGCGTGCTTCTGCTTGCCGCGAGCCCGTTTGCGCCGGTTTGGCTGGCCGTCGTGGCGTTTGCCGAAAGCAGCTTTTTTCCAGTGCCGCCGGACGCGCTGCTGATCCCGATGGCGTTGGCCCGCCCCGACCGGGCCTTGCGCTACGCCTTGATCACGACGGTCGCCAGCGTCGCCGGCGGGATGCTGGGATACTGGATCGGCTACGCCCTGTTCGAGCAGGTCGCCCGGCCGTTGCTGGCACTGTACCATTACGAGGCCGCCTATACCGCGTTTCAGGACCGGTTCGCGCAGGTTGGCTTGTGGATCATCCTCATCAAGGGGCTGCTGCCGATCCCATACAAGATCATCACCATCGCCTCAGGGGCGGCAAAATTCGATTTCGTCACCTTCGTGGTGGCCAGCGCCGTCACCCGTGGCGTGCGGTTCTTTCTGGAGGCCGGGTTGCTGATGGCGTTCGGCGACCAGGCGCGCGTGTTCATCGACCGTCGCCTGCCCTGGATCCTGATCGCGACGGCGGTGCTGGCGGTGCTGGGCTTCGGGCTGATCCGATACGTCTGACCCGGCGGTGGCATGGGCCTGGATTGGGCCGGTTCGGGCGCAATTAGCTTGCAAAACAATTCGAAACACTTGAACCTGAGCATTCACGTGATGCGTGATCGCGGCCGCTAGGACCGCGATTCGTCAGCGCGAGAGAAACAAAGACGAGACGGCCGGGAAATGGCCGCTCGATGGGGGGTATCGATATGGACGCGATTGAAGTGGCCCGTATCCGGAACGATCCTGCTTTCCTCGAATTGGAACGCAAGCGCAGCAATTTCAGTTGGTCGCTGACCATTCTGATGCTGGTGATCTATCTCGGATTTATTTTCCTGGTGGCGTTCGACCACGCGATTGTTGCCAAGCAGATCGGCGAGGGACCGTTGACCTTGGCCTTTCCGTTGGGCCTGGGCGTGATTGTGGCGGCGGTGGTGCTGACGGGGATTTACGTCGCCCGCGCCAATTCGGAGTTCGACCGGCTGACGGCCGAAGTGGTCGGCCATTCCAGGCGTTCGACCGTCACGGTCGGCGGCCGCCTGGTGGAGACGCTGCGATGATCCCATTCCGGATCCTGCTGGGCGCCGTCTTCACGCTGATCGCCGGTGCGGCACACGCGGCCGGTCCCGATCTGGGCCAGGCGGACAAGCAGCCGCTGAACGTGGTGGCGATCGTCCTGTTCCTGATCTTCGTCGGCATGACCCTGGTCATCACCTACTGGGCAGCCCGGCGCACCAAATCGACCGCGGATTTCTACGCCGCCGGCGGCGGCATCACCGGGCTGCAGAACGGCCTGGCGATCGCGGGCGACTTCATGTCCGCGGCATCGTTCCTGGGCATCGCGGCCCTGGTCTATTCCAACGGGTATGACGGGCTAATCTACTCCATCGGCTTCCTGGTCGGCTGGCCGATCGTGATGTTCCTGATGGCGGAGCGGCTGCGCAACCTGGGCAAATACACCTTTGCCGACGTCGTTTCCTACCGACTGCAGGCGACGCCGATGCGGATCCTGTCGGCCAGCGGCACGCTGGTGGTGGTGGCGTTCTACCTGATCGCGCAGATGGTCGGCGCCGGGCAGTTGATCAAGCTGTTGTTCGGGCTCGACTATCTCTACGCCGTCGTGCTCGTGGGCGTGCTGATGGTCTGCTACGTGACCTTCGGCGGCATGTTGGCCACCACCTGGGTGCAGATCATCAAGGCGGTGATGCTGCTGGGTGGCGCCACCTTCATGGCGGGCGCGGTGCTGTCCCAGTTTGGCTGGAGCCCGCTGGCCCTGTTTGCCAAGGCGGTCGAGGTGCATCCAAAGCACGCCGCCATCATGGCGCCGGGCGCCTTCGTGTCCGACTCGATCGGCACCGTGTCGCTCGGGCTGGCGCTGATGTTCGGCACGGCTGGGTTGCCGCATATCCTGATGCGCTTCTTTACCGTTCGGGATGCGCGGGCTGCGCGAAAGAGCGTGTTCTACGCCACCGGGCTGATCGGCTATTTTTACATCCTGACCTTCATCATCGGCTTCGGCGCGATCGTGCTGGTGGGGACGAACATGGATTACGCCGCCAACCCCGCAGCGGGCGGCTTCACAGCGGCGGCGGCGCTGAAGGGCGGCGGCAACATGCCGGCGATCCATCTGGCCCGTGCGGTGGGCGGTGACGCGCTGTTCGGCTTCATCTCCGCCGTGGCGTTCGCGACCATCCTGGCTGTGGTGTCGGGGCTGACCTTGTCCGGCGCCAGCGCCATCAGCCACGATCTGTATGCCAGCGTGATACGGCGTGGCCGGGTAAGCGACGGGTCGGAGGTGCGAGTGTCCAAGTGGGCCACGGTCGCGCTGGGTGTGGTGGCGATCCTGCTGGGTGCGGCGTTCGAGAAGGTGAACGTCGCCTTCATGGTCGGCCTCGCCTTTGCCATCGCGGCCTCCTGCAACTTCCCCGTTCTGCTGCTGTCTATGTACTGGAAGGGGCTGACGACGAAGGGGGCCGCGGTCGGCGGCTGGCTGGGGCTGATCGTGGCGTTCACGCTTACCGTGCTCAGCCCGTCGATCTGGCGCGACGTGCTGGGCTTCCCGGCCGGGATATTCCCGTACAATGCGCCTGCCATCTTCTCGATGCCGCTCGCCTTCATCGCCTGCTACGTCGTCTCGGTGATGGACAAGTCGAGCGACCAGGCGCGGATCGAAGCCGCCCGATTCGAGGCGCAATATCTACGGTCCCAGACCGGTATCGGGGCGGAGGGTGCCACCGCGCACTAGCCGGACCGCTACGGAAGGGGCGGCGTGTTCCCGCGCCGCCTCTCCACCTTGCCGAATCGGCGCCCTGAATTAACCGATATTGGGCCGTTCTGTGGGAGCGTGCTTGTGACGTCGTGCCCGTATCACTAGGGTGCGCCCGCCACGATCCACCGCCACATTTGGGGAACGCCATGACCGACGATTCGACCCATAAGAGGGTGCTTCTGAAGGTGTCTGGCGAGGCCCTGATGGGCACTCGCGAGTATGGCCTCGACAGCGACACCTTGCTGCGGATCGCCACCGACGTAAAAGACGTCATCGCCCTGGGGCACGAGGTGTGCCTCGTCATTGGCGGCGGCAACATCTTCCGCGGCATCTCTGCCGCTGCCAGGGGGATGGACCGTGCCCAGGCCGACTACATGGGTATGATTGCGACCGTTATGAACGCGCTGGGTGTGCAGAACGCGTTGGAAAAGCTGGGTGTTCCAACCCGGGTCCAGTCCGCCATCCCCATGGCCAGCGTGTGCGAGCCGTATATTCGGCGCCGGGCAATGCGCCATATGGAGAAGGGCCGCTGCGTGATTTTCGCGGCCGGCACCGGTAATCCGTTCTTCACCACCGACACGGCGGCTGCCTTGCGTGCCGTCGAAATGAACTGCGACATGCTGCTGAAGGGCACGCAGGTCGATGGCGTCTATGCCGCGGACCCGCGGAAGGACCCGGATGCGGAGCGGTATGAGGAACTGACCTATCACGATGTGCTGGCCCGCGATTTGGCCGTGATGGACGCCGCCGCGATCAGCGTGGCACGTGAGAACGGGCTGCCGATCGTCGTGTTCAACATCCACGCCGCCGGCGCCTTCGCCCAAGTGATGCGCGGTGAGGGGCGATTCACTACTATCATCGAAAAGTCCTAAGAGTTGGGACTGACTTGTAACGAGGTGCAATCGTGCCTGCCGATCTGACTGTTCTGAAGACTGACCTCGCCCGCCGTATGGACGGCGCGATCGAAACGCTGCGCCGCGATTTCGCCGGCCTGCGCACAGGTCGCGCCAGCCCGGCACTGCTGGAGCCCGTGAAGGTGGAGGCCTATGGCTCCGAGGTCCCCATCACCCAGGTGGGCACGATCGGCGTGCCGGAATCCCGCATGATTACCGTGCAGGTCTGGGATAAGACGCTGGTTGGCGCGGTCGAGCGTGCGATCCGGGACTCCGGGCTCGGCCTCAACCCGGCGTCGGATGGTCAGACGGTACGCGTTCCCATTCCGCAGCTGACGGCGGAGCGGCGTGTAGAATTGGCCAAGGCCGCTGGTCGTTACGGCGAGGGCGCTCGTGTCGCCGTGCGCGGCGTGCGCCGCGACGGGATGGAGCAGATCAAGGCGGCCGAGAAGAAGCACGAGATCGGCGAGGATGAAGCGAAGACCTGGTCCGAAGACGTGCAGAAGCTAACCGATCAGTACATCAAGCGCATCGACGAGGCCCTCGTCGACAAAGAGCGCGAGATCAAGCAGGTATAGGTCGGCATCGTAACTGAGGAGCGGGGTCCGAAGTGAACGTGCAGCCCAATCGTGCCACATTGGAGGCAGCAGCGCTCCCAGTGCCCGTCCATGTCGCCATTATTATGGATGGCAATGGGCGCTGGGCCACTGGGCGGGGGCTGCCGCGGATCGCCGGTCATCGGGCGGGGGCCCAGGCGGTCCGCCGCACGATCGAGGCCGCAATTGAGAGCGGGGTCGGTTGGCTGACGCTTTACGCCTTCAGTAGCGAGAATTGGCGCCGCCCGCAGGCAGAGGTCCTCGACCTCACTGGGCTGCTGCGCCACTATATCCGCCAGGAACTGGCCGAGTTGAAAGCCCAGGGTGTCCGACTGCGGATCCTGGGTGACCGCAACCGGTTCGACGCCGATATCTGCGCCGATCTGGACCGGGCCGAGGCCGAGACAAGGGCGAACAGCCGGCTCAACCTGAACGTCGCCTTGTCCTACGGCGCCCGGTCCGAGATCGTGGCAGCGGCCCGCCTGGCGGCCGAAGCGGTGCGCGACGGCACGTTAAACCTTGCCGATCTGGACGAGACGGCGTTTGCCCGGCTGCTCTCCACTGCCGGAATGCCCGACCCGGACCTGGTCATTCGCACCAGCGGGGAGCACCGGCTGAGCAACTTCCTGCTGTGGCAGTCGGCCTATGCCGAACTGGTCTTCACCGACGTGCTATGGCCGGATTTCGGGCCGGCCGAGTTCGCCGCTGCCCTGGCCGAGTTCAGCCGCCGCGAACGGCGGTTCGGGGCCCGTCCTGGCTGAGCAAGCGAAAGGGTCGCGTTGGGCGGACCTGCGGCTGCGTGTGGTTTCGGCATCGGTCCTAGGCCCACTCGTCCTGCTATGCGCATGGCTCGGCGGCTGGCCGCTGGCGGTGATGCTGCTGGTGGGCTTTGCCGGCGTGGTTTGGGAGTGGGCGGTCATGTGCCGCCGCCACCCGATTCCGCTGGCCCTGGGCGTGCTATACGCCGCCGCTGCCCTGGCCGCGCTATGGGCCGTGAGCGATATCTTGGGCGCGCGCGGCGTATTTTTCATTCTTATTGTTGTTTGGTGCAGTGATATCGGCGCCTACGTGGCCGGCCGCCTGATCGGAGGGCGCCGTTTGGCACCCTCGATTTCCCCGGGTAAAACCTGGAGCGGCGCTGTTGGCGGCTTGGCGGCGGCGATAGCGGGAGGAATTGTGATAGCGGGACTGAGCGTTTGGGCCGGGTTGGCTGCGGCGATCCTCGGCGTGGCGTCCCAATTGGGTGATTTGGGTGAGAGTGCTGTGAAGCGCCATTATAAGGTGAAGGATTCGGGCCGGCTCATCCCCGGCCATGGCGGCATGCTCGATCGGCTGGATGGTTTGATGGCCGCAGCGCTGGTCGCCGGGCTGGCTCTGGCCGCGTTCGCCGCGATTTCCCAAACCGGGTTGCCCCGGCCATGAGAAGCATTAGCGTGTTGGGCAGCACCGGTAGCGTCGGGTGCAGCACGGTTGATTTGCTGCTTTCCCATCGCGACCGGTTCCAGGTCCGCTGCCTCACGGGTGGGCGGAATGTGGCCGTGCTCGCGCAGCAGGCCATTGCCCTTGGTGCCGACTTGGCTGTGATCGGCGACCCAACACAGCATGCAGCGCTGACCGAGGCCTTGTCGGGCCATCCGATCCGCGTCGCGTCCGGCAACGATGCGGTGACGGAGGCGGCTTCCATTCCGGTCGACTGGACTATGGCGGCGATTACCGGGGCGGCCGGGTTGCCCTCGACCCTGGCGGCGATCCGCCGTGGCGGCGCTATCGCGTTCGCCAACAAGGAGGCGCTGGTCTGCGCCGGGGAGATCATGCTGCAGGCTGTTCGCGACGCGGGCGCGACGCTGCTGCCGGTCGATTCCGAGCATAACGCGATCTTCCAGGCGATGGCCGAGCAGAATGGCCGCGCAGTGGAGCGCATCGTGCTCACCGCATCTGGTGGTCCGTTTCGCACCGCGACGCTCGCGGAGATGAAGGCCGCCACGCCCGAGGCCGCCCTGCGCCACCCCGTTTGGTCGATGGGTGCCAAGATCAGCATCGATTCGGCGACCATGTTCAATAAAGGGCTGGAACTGATCGAGGCCGCACGCCTGTTCGATCTGCCAGAATCGCAGGTGGACGTGCTGATCCACCCGCAATCGGTGGTGCACGGCATGGTCTGCTACAGTGACGGCAGCGTATTGGCGCAGCTGGGCAGCCCGGATATGCGCATCCCCATCGCCCACACCCTGGCTTGGCCGGAGCGTCTGTCCACCAACTCGCCCCGGCTAAACCTGGCCAAGGTCGCCAAGCTGGAGTTCGAGGATCCTGATATGGTTCGGTTCCCCGCTCTCCGCCTATCCCGCGATGCCTTGCGAGCGGGCGGTGGCGCACCCACAATCCTGAATGCTGCCAATGAAGTGGCGGTGGCCGCCTTCCTCGACCGTCGCATCGGCTTTTTGGACATCGCCGGGATTGTCGAGGCCGTGCTGGACCAGATGGGCGCACCACACGCCACGTCGCTGGAGGAGGTTATGGCATTGGACCAGACCGGCCGCCGGCTTGCGGCAGAGCACGTCGTGAACACCAGCGCGCGCCCGGCTGCGTAGGAATTCGGAATGATGATTTTGCCCGACGCATTACGGACCGTTATCTCCTTCCTCGTCGTCCTCGGCGTGTTGGTGTTCATCCACGAGATGGGTCACTACCTCGCCGCCCGCTGGCGCGGCGTGCATGTGGAGGCATTCTCCATCGGCTTCGGCAAGCCGTTTGCCCGTTGGACCGATCGCGTCGGCACCGAATGGCGGCTGTGCTGGCTGCCCCTTGGTGGCTATGTGAAGTTGCACGGCCAGGAACGGCCGGAAGATGTATCGGACGAAGTGCGTGCCGGGTGGCAGCACGGTCGCACGTTCCACGAGAAATCCGTCGTGTCCCGGGCCATCGTTGTCGCAGCCGGCCCGGTCGCTAACTTCCTGCTGGCGGCAGTGTTGTTCAGCGTGATGTTCGCCATCCAGGGCGAGCCTGGGGATCCTGTAGTCCAGCAGGTGATGGCGAACTCTCCCGCGGCAAGCGCGGGGTTCAAGTCTGGCGACCACATCGTGCAGATCAACGATCGTAAAATCAACAACTTCGAAGACATCGTTCGCATTATCTCAGTCAGCCCCGGCAAGCCGCTGCAGGTGCAGATCCTACGGGATGGCGCTCCGGCGACGCTGGCGGTTGTACCCGCCTCTGTCGACGACGGTGGCGGTGGCAAGCTGGGCGTCCTGGGGATCGGCGGGGCGTTGCGGCCGGTCGGCCCAGTGGGCGCCGTGGTCGATGGCGTGACCCATGTGTGGGACGTCGCAGTGCAGACGCTGGTCGGCGTTTGGCAGATCATCGTTGGGCAGCGCGGCACCTCAGGCCTCGGCGGCCCGCTGAAGATTGCTCAGCTATCGGGGCAGGTAGCGCAGAACGGCATTGGCAGCCTGGTCTCTTTCATCGCGTTGCTGTCGGTGAACCTGGGGCTGATCAACTTGTTCCCGATCCCCATCCTGGATGGCGGTCACCTGGTGTTCTACGCGCTGGAGGCCCTGCGGGGCCGGCCGCTGCCGGCGCGGGCACAGGAATATGGCTTTCGCGCAGGCCTGGCATTGATCGCCTGCTTGTTTCTTTTTGTGACATGGAATGACCTAACCAGCTTTGGTCTCTTTCACTGGGTAGCCGGGTTAATGGGGTGAAATCGCGGTAAACGGGACGCGCGCCCGGTGCTTAAGACCGGTTGTTGCGGCGCGGGCGCCGTGTCTATGGTGCCACGTATGACGAGTTGGTGGTGCGATGGTCTTGGCGACCGGGCAATGTCTGCCTACAAGCGCCCGTCCCGGGGGGATTAAAGCCGTTGTCCCGTATACGCCTTATGCTACTCACCACCGTCTGCATCGCGACGCTTCCGATGGTTCATACCGACGGGGCCCAGGCGCAGACCCGTCGTGCCAACGCGACGCGCCAAGCGGCGGCGCGTTCCCCAACGCGCGCACCCATTCGGTCGGGCGCCGGGATCGCGGCCATCAAGGTGACCGGAAACCAGCGGATCGAACCTGGTACAATCCAGTCGTATATGCTTGTCCAGCCCGGCGATGCGTTTGACCCCGACCGGATCGACCGCAGCCTGAAGACGCTTTACGCCACCGGCCTGTTCAAGGACGTGTCCATCACCCGGGATGGCCAGAACCTGGTCGTCAAGGTGGTCGAGAACCCGATCGTCAATCGCATCGCGTTCGAGGGCAACCACAAGATCGTCGACACCACGCTGCGACCCTTGATGGACCTGCGTCCCCGCGCGGTTTTCACATCTGATCTAGCGCAATCCGACCGGCAGAAGATCTTGGACGCGTATGCCAAGCGCGGCCGTTTCGGCACCACGGTCGAGCCGAAGATCGTCCGCCTCGACCAGAACCGCGTCGACGTCATTTTCGAGATCAACGAGGGTTCGGCGACCCTGGTCAGCAAGATCAGCTTCGTCGGCAACCGCGCCTTCAGCGAGAGCCGCCTGCGTGAAATCATCAGCTCGCGTGAGCAGGCGTTCTACCGCTTCCTCTCCAGCAGCGACACCTATGACCCGGCGCGCATCGACTACGACAAGGAATTGCTGCGCCGTTTCTACCTGAAGAATGGCTACACCGATTTCGAGGTGAAGAACGCCACGGCCGAGTTGGCGCCGGATCGCTCCTCCTTCTTCGTCACCTTCACCATGACCGAGGGCGCGCAATACTCCGTCGGCTCGATCAGCATCGACTCCAAGCTGCGCAACCTGAACGGCGCCGACCTGCTGCAGTATGTCGAGCAGCAGAAGGGCGAGATCTATGACGGTGAGGCCGTCGAGCGTTCGGTGACGGCGCTGCAGGACGCGGCCCAGGCGCGGGGCTACAACTTTGTGCTCGTGCGGCCCCGTATTGCGCGCGACGCCGCCAAGCATACGGTCGATCTCGTGTTCGACGTGACGGAAGGCCCGCGGATTTTCGTCGAGCGCATCGACATCCAGGGTAACACCCGCACCAAGGACAAGGTGATCCGTCGCGAACTGCAGCTTGCGGAAGGCGACGCGTTCAATGCGGCTGCCATTCGCCGCTCGCGCCAGCGGTTGAACGATCTGGGTTATTTCAACACGGTCAACATCACCTCCGCGCCGGGCAGCACCCCGGACAAGGCGATCGTGACGGCCGCGGTGGACGAGAAGGCGACCGGCGAGCTCAGCCTTGGCGGTGGGTTCTCCACCGACGCCGGCGCGTTGTTGAGCGCGGGTTTGCGTGAGAAGAACCTGATCGGCACCGGCATCGATGCCAGCCTGTCGGGCGTGCTCGCGCAGAAGCGGTCGGAGATCAACTTCTCCGCCACCGACCCATACTTCCTGGACCAGAACCTGGTTGCCGGCGTGGACGTGTTCCATGTCGAAAACAACAACCAGTCGATCTCGAACTATAACGAGCGTCGGACGGGGTTCTCCCTGCGCTTGGGCTACGAGATCAACGACCATTTGCGGCAGGCGCTGGCTTACTCGCTGGTTGATCGCAACGTGTACGACGTCACCAACGACGCCAGCTTGTATGTCCAGAACGAGGCCGGCGGCACGCTGCTGTCGCAGATCGGCCAGACGCTCACGCTCGACTATCGAGACAGCCAGACCGATCCGCATACCGGGTTCGTCATCCGGTATGGGTTGGACGTAGCGGGCCTCGGCGGCACGGCGCATTATGTGCGTAACAAGCTGGACGGCACGTACTACATCCCGTTGGAGCGGTTTACCGGCGACAGCGACTGGGGCATCGCGATCTCCGCCGGCGCCGGCTACCTGAATTCGATTGGCAACCACACCGAAAACATCATCGACCGGTTCTTCCTGGGCGGCGACAATTTGCGTGGCTTCCAATCCGGTGGCGCCGGTCCGCACTCGGTTCCGATTCAGGCTGGCGGCATCATCTTCGGTGCCGACAGCGTGGGCGGCAACTTCATCTACACGCAGTCTACCGAGCTCCGCTTTCCCCTGCCGATCTCGGCCGATCTGGGCTTGTCAGGTCGTGCCTTTGTGGACGTGGGTGGGCTGAGCCAGGTGAGCTCGCAAGGGGCGCAGTTTGCCCGCGACTTCTATGGCAACCCGATCCAGGGCGGCGTCACGCAGAAGATCGTCGGCGCGGACAGCCTATCCCCCCGCGTCGGCACGGGTGTGGGCGTTTCTTGGAAGACACCGTTCGGCTTGATCAACATCGACCTGGCGCAGGCTGTGGTCAAAAAGAAGTATGACCAGACCCAGTTCTTCCGGTTCGGCTTCGGCACGAGGTTCTGAATTGAATACCAAATTGACCACCCGCCCGCCCTTCCGCACGGCGCTGTTTGCCGCTGCGGCCCTACTAGCCGGCGTCGGTCAGGCGTCTGCGCAGGGATATTTCATCCCGCCGCAGCATAACGCTGCGCCTGCTGCTCGGCCCGCGACCCCGGCCCCGCGTCCGGCACCCCGCCCTGCTGCCCCCGTGCAGCAGAACCTGCCGCCGCCCCCCCCGGTGCAGATCCAGGGCGGCATGGCTGGCGTGCCCGGCGGCACCGATGCCGTCGACGCGCCGGATCAGCAGGCTGCGGTGCAGCTGCCGAACATCCCCGTGCCGGACCTGCCCGCCCTGCCGAAGGGCGCAACCCCGCCTGCCGCCGTCATCGGCGTGCTCGGCGTGCCGGAGATCATGCGCGCCGCCACTGCCTCCCAGCAGGTGGAGAAGGTGATAGGCGAACGGCGTGAGAAGCTGAACGAGGACGCCCAAAAGGAGCAGGCTGCCTGGCGCGACCTGCAGCAGCAGCTCGCAGCACAGCGCGGGTCGATGTCGCCCGACCAGGTTCGCGCCAAGGAGCGGGAGCTGCAGGAGCGTATCACCAACGCGCAGAAGAGCTTCCGTGATCGCAACCGCATCATCCAGGAGACGGCGCAGTACTCGCTCAGCCAGATCGAGCGGACGCTGATCGGTGTCATTCGTCAAGTTGCGGAGAGCCGGGGCATGAACCTGGTGCTGCACCGGGCTCAGGTCGCCTTGAACATCAACGAGTTCGACATCACCGACCAGGTGACGCAGCAGATGAACAAGGTGATGCCGTCGGTCACCATCCCGCCGGATGGCGTCTCACCTTTGGCCCAGGCCCAGGCTGCTACCCCGGCGACGCCTGCGACACCCGCCTCGGCGCCCCCGACTGCGCCACCAGCCAAGCGGTAACAGGCTGTGACCGCGGCTAGCGCAGGCGACGCGCGGTTCTTCCATCGCACAGGCCCGCATGCTGTCTCTGCCGTGGCAGAGGCGGCAGGCGTGGCCGTGGCGGGGGATTTGATGCTGCACGGCGTGGCACCGCTCCAGGCCGCTGGTCCGGAGCATGTGAGCTTCCTCGACAACAAGCAGTATGTACCGCTGCTTGAAGCGACGCGTGCGGGTGCAGTGATCGTGCACCCCAATATGGCTGCACGGGTGCCCGCGACGACGATCGCGATCGTGACGCCAGAGCCATATCTCGGTTGGGCTCGCGCGGCCGCCCTGTTTTACCCGGCGCCACCGGCCAAGCCGGGCATCCATCCCTCCGCCGTCGTCGACCCAGCCGCGACTGTGGACCCAACGGCCGAGATCGGGCCGCTCGCGGTGATTGGCGCCGGGGCCGAAATCGGTGCGTCCTGCCGGATCGGTCCGGGCGCCGTAATCGGCGAGGGCGTGCAGATGGGGCCGCATTGCCGGGTCGGGGCTTTGGCCTCCATCAGCCATGCGATTCTAGGCGCGCGGGTCTATGTCTACACCGGCGCCCGGATCGGGCAGGACGGATTTGGCTTCGCCGTTGGGCCTGCCGGCTTTGTCACCGTGCCGCAATTGGGCCGCGTCGTGCTGGAAGACGACGTAGAAGTCGGGGCCAACAGCACAATCGACCGTGGATCGACTCAGGATACCGTGATCGGGGTTGGCTCCCGCCTCGACAACCTGGTGCAGATCGGTCACAACGTCCGCCTCGGGCGCTGCTGCATTGTTGTGTCGCAGGCGGGGATTTCTGGTTCCACCGTGTTAGAGGATTTCGTGGTGGTTGCGGCGCAGGCGGGCCTTACTGGCCATCTTCGGATCGGGGCCAAGGCACGTGTCGGCGCCCAATCTGGAGTTATGCGGGATGTTGCGGCAGGGGCCGACGTACTGGGCGCGCCCGCCGTGCCGGTGCGCGAATTCTTTCGCAGTGTCGCCGTATTACGCAAGTTGACAGCCCGCCCCGCCAAGGGGGAAGCGTAAGCGTGGATAGCATTCAGCCGCCTGTGACCTTCGAAACGCTGGATATCGCGCGCATCATGCACGACATCCCGCATCGCTACCCGATGCTGATGATCGATCGGGTCGTGGACGTCATCCTGGATCACTCCGCCATCGGCGTGAAAAACGTCTCGGTGGACGAGCCATTCTTCCAGGGCCATTTCCCCAACCATCCCGTCATGCCCGGCGTGCTGATCATCGAGAGCATGGCGCAGACCGCGGCCGTGCTGGTGGTGGAAACGCTGGGTGGGGATGCGGCCGGCAAGCTGGTGTATTTCATGACGATCGAGAGCGCGAAGTTCCGCCGCCCGGTCGTGCCGGGCGATCAGCTGCGCCTGCGCGTCGTGAAGGAGCGGCGGCGCGCCAATGTGTGGAAATTCCACGGCGTCGGCACGGTCGACGGCGTTTCGGTGGCGGAGGCGACGTTCGCCGCCATGATCATGGATCGCCAGACGCCCAGCGAATAAGACCGGCGTAACAACACGTGTTTTGGCGAACTCGGCAATGCCGTCGCATGGTTGCCCCGGCTGCAAGGATTCACCCATGTTATGTTCCCTAGCCAGGGCGGAGCGGTTTTGACCATCCATCCCACTGCCATTGTTGCGCAAGGCGCCAGGGTTGCCCCCGATGCGACCATCGGCCCGTGGTGCTCCATCGGTCCGGACGTGGAGATCGGCCCGGGCGCGACGCTGGTGAGCCACGTCGTGGTCGATGGCCATACCAGCATCGGCGATGGCGCGGTACTGTATCCGTTCTGTACCGTCGGGCTTGCGCCACAGGACCTGAAGTACAAGGGTGAGCCGACGCGCTGCGAAATCGGCGCGCGCACCCAGATCCGCGAGCATTGCACCATTCATCGCGGCACGGTGACGGGCACGGGCATCACTCGCGTCGGCGCCGACTGCCTGCTGATGGCCGTCGTCCACGTGGCGCATGATTGCGAACTGGGGAACGGCGTCATCATCGCCAATAACGTGGTGATGGGCGGTCATGTGGAAATTGGTGATGGCGCCGTCATCGGTGGCGCCGCGGCGCTGCACCAGTTCGTGCGGATCGGCCGGGCTGCCATGGTCGGCGGCGTCTCTGGCGTCGAGGCGGACGTCATTCCCTTCGGCAGCGTTATCGGCAACCGGGCGCGCTTGGCGGGCCTGAATGTGATCGGCCTGCGCCGCCGCGGCGTAGACAAGGCCGGGCTGCATACGATCCGCGCTGCGTTCCGCACGCTCTTCGGGTCGGAGGGTGTGTTCGCCCAGCGGCTGGAAACAGTGCGTGCCCAATATGCCGACCAGCCCTTGGTGATGGAGATGGTGGCCTTCGCCAGCGTCCACAGCAAACGTGGCCTGATCCGCACCGCGCCCCTCGCGACCGAGGAAGAGGGCTGACCCCATGACTGCCGGGCCGGCCCCAAAGGAGGGCGCCCCGCTGGGCATCATCGCAGGGGGTGGCCCGCTGCCGGGCCGTGTGGCGGAGGCGGCGATTGCGGCCGGGCGCCCGGTGTTCATCGTGGCGCTGGACGGCTTCGCCGAACCGGTGGTCGTGGCGCCGTTTCCCAATGCCCCCGCTCGTTTGGGCGCTGCCGGGCGCATCCTGGAACTGCTTCGCACCCACCAGTGCCGTGACATCGTATTGGTCGGACCGGTCCGCCGCCCCTCCCTGCTACATCTCCGCCCAGACGCCGAGGGCGCCCGGCTGCTGGCCCGCATTGGCCGTGCCGCCTTCGCCGGGGACGACGGATTCCTTGCCGCCATCGTGAAGGTGCTCGGCGACGAAGGCTTTCGCGTCCTCGGCGCACACGAGGTGCTGACGGAGGCGATCGGCCCCCGCGGCCTGCTGTCCCGCGCCGTGCCGGATGCGGAGGCAACGGCCGATATTGCCCGTGCCGTAGCCGTGGTGCGAGCGCTGGGCCAGGTGGATGTCGGCCAGGGCTGCGTTGTGCAGCAGGGCATCGTGCTGGCGGTGGAGGCGATCGAGGGCACGGATGCCATGGTTACCCGCGCCGCCGGGCTCAGCCGCCCTGGGCCAGGCGGTGTTCTGGTCAAGCTGGTGAAACCGGGGCAGGATCGCCGTGCAGATTTACCAACGATCGGCCCTCGCACGATCGACATTGCTGCTGCAGCCGGCCTACGGGGGATTGCGTTCGAGGCAGGCGGCACCTTGTTTACCGACCGGGCGGACTGCGTGGCCCGGGCGGATGCGGCCGGGCTGTTCCTGCTCGGCCTGGACCCACACACCGGAGAGGCGTCATGAGCCGTTATCTGCACACGATGATCCGCGTTCTGGATCTCGACAAATCAGTCGCGTTCTACACCACCCTCATGGGCATGAAGGAACTTCGCCGCCGCGACGTGCCCGGCGGCCGCTACACCCTGGCCTTCGTCGGCTACGGCGCCAATCCCGACCAGGCGGAGATCGAGCTGACGCATAACTGGGACCAGAAGACCCCTTACGAGGTTGGCACCGGCTTCGGTCACCTGGCTGTCGGCGTGCCGGACGTGGCCGCGTCGTGCGAGGCGGTAAAGGCTGGCGGCGGCAAGGTGACGCGGCCTGCCGGCCCGGTGCAGCACGGCACCACCATCATCGCCTTCGTCGAGGACCCCGATGGCTACAAGATCGAGCTGATCCAACGCGAAAGCTGATCCCTTCGCTCACCGACCTGGTCGGTGGCACCGTTCGTATTGGTGTCACCGGCCTGGCGCGGGCCGGCAAGACCGCATTCTTGACCTCGCTGGCGGCCAATCTGCTGGCGATGGGCGCGGGCGTGCCGGTGTTGCCGGCGCTGTCGGCACGTTTGGGTGGCAGGCGATTGGGCGTGCGCCTGGCCTCGATCGGTGCTGGCCCAGTGCCGCGCTTCGACGAGGGGGCGCATCTGCAGGCCCTGGCCGCCGACCCGCCATCCTGGCCTGCGCGCACCGGGGCGGTCTCGCTGCTCGCACTGGACCTGACGGTGCCGCGTTCGGGCCTCGCCGGCAGTCTGCCGCCACGGGTGCTGCGCTTGGAGTTGCTGGACTATCCCGGCGAATGGCTGCTGGATCTGCCCCTGCTGGCGGTGGAGTTTGCGGCCTGGTCGGACGGTGTGCTGCGCCGGTTGGAGGGCGCGGACGCTGCAAAGCCATTTCTGCAATTCCTTGCCGGCCTGCCAGGCACTGCCCCGCGGGACGAGGCGCTGGCCGCGACCGGCCATCGCCTGTATCGCGAGGCGATGCACCGGCTGCGCGATGAGGACGGCATGGTCTTCCTGCAACCAGGTCGCTTCCTGATGCCGGCGCCAGGGGCCGAGCCACCCTGGATCGGCTTCTTCCCGATGCGCGGCCGAGGTGGCCTGGCCAGCCTGCTAACCGACCGATACGACGCCTATCGCGACTCGGTGCGGGAGGGATTGGTGTCGCCGCTCTTTGGCCATCTGGATCGGATGGTGGTGCTGGCCGATCTGCTGACGGCGCTGCACACCGGGCGGGACAGCTTCGCCGACGCGCAGGCGGCGCTGACGGCGGCGGCCGGGGCGCTGCGCTGGCGGGCGTCGTTTACCGAAACCATCGCGGCATTGTTCAGCCTGCGCCGCCCGCCGCCGGTCATCCGCCGGGTCGCCTATGCCGCGACCAAGGCCGACCACGTCGCCAGCCGGCAGCGCGGCAATTTGCGGGCGCTGATCGCGGCGCTGACGCCGGGTGGCGGCGATGTGGAAACGCGGCATTTCGCCATCAGCTCGATCCGCTGCACGGAGGACGCGACGATGAAACTGGACGGGCGCGCCGTGTCCGCCGTACGGGGGCGGATCGCCGGGCAGGGCGTAGGGTTGTCCTACCCCGGCGAGGTGCCGGACGCGCCACCGGATGACACGTTCTGGGCCGGTGAGTTCTTCGACCTGCCAGCGTTCGAGCCGACGCGCCTCCCCGGTGCCGGCCGTGCGGGCGTCCCGCATATCGAGTTGGATGCCCTGCTCACCTTCCTACTGGACGATTTGCTATGAGGCCGCCCGGCCCCCGCGTGATCATCGAGGACGCGACAGCCCCGCGGCTGGATCCAGAGATGCCGGTGGCCGAGGCGCTGGTCGACCCGGCGCCCCGCGCCGGTGGCGCCACACTGGCGCTTGCGGGCGTTGCGGTGCTGGTCGTTGGGCTGGCCGCGCTGCAGACGGGCAATTTCGTCCTGTCGCAATTCGACCGTGCGGCCTGGCTGGGTTGGGTGACGTTGGCGGTCGCCGTCGCCGGGTTTGGGCTGTTGTTTGCATCGATCTGGCGCGAATTGCGCGGGCTGTTCGCATTGGGCCGCGTAGATCGCTTGCGTGCAGCGCTGGGCAGCGGGGAGGCCGGCCGGATCCACGCAGCCGCCCGCCGCTGGGCCGCAACCCTGCCCGAGGCCGAAACGCTGGTCCCCGCCATCGATGCGGCGAACGACCCCGATGCCATCATCGCCCTGCTGCGCGCCGGCCCGGCGGCCAATCTGCGCGCCCGGTCGGATGCGCTGGGCCGCAGTGCGGCGTTCCAAATGGCGGCCGGCATCGCGGCCACGCCAGCCCCGGCGCTGGCCGTGCTGCTGGTGAGTTGGCGCGGCATTCGCCTGGTGCGCCAGGTGGCGGCGCTGCACGGCATGCGCCCGGGCCTACTCGGCACGCTGGGGCTGGTTCGGCGCAGTGTGCTGGCGGCCGGGTTGGTCGCCGGGTCGGAGGCCGCGATCAACGCCGCCGCCCACGCCCTGCTGTCCAATCCGTTGCTGACGCATGCGCTGGGCGAAATGGCCGGCGCCGGGATCGCCGCGCGCCGCATGGTGCTTCTGGCGCGATCGACCGCCGCCGCCTGCAATCCCCTGCCACCCGAATAACTCAGCGCGTGTCGTAGCCGACGGCGTGCGGCAGGGCGAGCGCCAGGTCGGGCACGAAGGTGACGATCAGCAGAACCAGAATCATCGTGAGGATGAAAACCGGTATTTCGCGGAAGATCTCACCAAGCGGCGTACCGGTGAGGCCCTGCACCACGAACAGCAGCAGGCCGTGCGGCGGCAGGGCCAGCCCTACCATCATGTTCACCACCACGACGACGCCGAAATGCACCGGGTCGATGCCGATGCCTTGCGCGACCGGCACCAGCAGCGGCACCACGACCAGCAGGATGGTGACTTCGTCGATCACCACCGCCAGCACCAGCATCAGCAGGTTGATGCACAATAGAAATCCGGTGGCGGATAGGTTCAGGCTCAGCAGCAGCGCCTGCAACGCGCCCGGCACACCTTCATTGGCGATGGCGTAGTTGAATACGAAGGCGCCGGACATGATGAGCCCGATGGATGCCGTGGTGCGCACCGTGTCGCGGATCACTGGGATGAGAGCTGGCAGACGCAGCGTGCGATACACCACCAGGCTGAGCACGAGCGCATAGGCCGCTGCGATGGCGGCGGCCTCGGTCGGCGTGGCGATGCCGGAATAGATGATCCCCAGCAGCAGCCCGGGCAGCGCCAGCGGTGGCAGCGCGCGCCAGAGCAGGCGGGGCATTGCGGAAAACGGCGTCGGCGCCTCGCGCGGAAAGTCCCGGCGCCGCGCGATGATGCCGATGGCCACCATCAAGGCGCCCGCCATCAGCATCGCCGGTACCAGCCCCGCCAGGAACATTGCGCCAACCGAGGTATTGGCAATCAGCGAGTAAAAGATCATCGGGATCGACGGTGGCACCAGCGGCCCGATCGTGGCCGATGCAACGGAGGTGGCGGCGGCGAATCCCGCCGGGTAGCGGCCGCCCTTGGTCATCATGCGTGCCACGATCAGCCCGGGCCCGGCGGCGTCTGCCACGGCACTGCCGCTCATGCCGGAAAACACCAGGTTGGACACCACGTTCAATTGGGCCAGCCCGCCGGGATAGCGGCCGACCAAGGCCAATCCGAACGTGAGCAGCCGCTCGATCACGCCGCTGGCGTTCATCATGTTGGCGACGAAGATGAACAGCGGCACGGCGATCAGCAGGTAGGAATTATACAGCCCGTTCATCGTCTGGTCGACGACCAGGCCCACATCCTGATGCGTCGCGATCAGATACGCGAAGCCACCCGCCAGCATCGACAACCCGATGGGGGAGCCTAAGACCGCCGCACCTAGGAAGACGGCCGCCAGTATGGATAATCCTACGGACATGGCCCGGTCATATTTTAACCTCGTCGCGCCAGTTGGCGCGCGCCAGAGCGACCAAGTGCCACGCGGATCGCACCACCACCGCGGCGACAAACATGCCGAAACAGGCATAGGCCAGGTCCAGCCGCCATTGCAGCACGGGCGTGCGTTCCCGCCAAAGAAACCGCAGGTAATCCACCACGCCGGGCAACGACCAAGCGAACAGGCCGCCCACCAGCAACAAGCGCAATGCGGCAATCACCCGGCGGCCAGCTGGCGGCAAATGCCGGTACAGCAGGTCGAACGCTATTTGGTGGCGGTCCGGCACGATGAAGGCGTTGGTCCAGAAGATCATCCACACGAATAGCACGGTGGACACTTCATCCGCCCACGCCAGCGCGTCCCCGGCGGCGTAGCGCATCACGATTTTCAGCAGAAACACGACGAACACGCAGGCGAACATCGCGCATGCAACCAGCTCGGCCGCCTTGTGCAGAAACTTAGGCAGCGGCAACCCGCTTCATCCAACCGGCATCCCACGCCTTCGCAGCGTCGGAATCGGCGTAGACTTTGTCGGCCAGGGCGCGAAATGGCGCGAGGTCGATCGCATCCACCTGCAGTTTCCGCTCCTTCAGCGCATCGATGATGGATCGTTCGTCCGCCAGACGCCCATCCTGGTTGGCCGCGGCCGCCTTTGCCGCCGCATCCTGCACCACGGCCTGTTGCGCCGGGCTCAGCTTATCCCAGGCGGGTTTGGCGACGTTGATAAACACCGGCTGGATCATGTGCGTGGTCAGCACCACCTGCTGCGTCACCTCGTAAAACTTGGCCGCCGACATGACCGAGAGCGGGTTTTCCTGTCCGTCGATCGTCCCGGTTTTCAGCGCCAAGTACACTTCCGGCATGCCCATCGGCACCGGGCTCACCCCAATGGTGCGGCCCAGCAGCAGCCATTCGGGCCCGGCAGGCATGCGCATCTTCACCCCCGACAAATCCGCTGGCGCGGCGACATGCCGGGCTTGGCGCAAATTCACGTGCCGCGTGCCGAGATACGTCGTGGCTAGGATCACGATGCCCATCTTGTCCGCCACCAGCGCCCGGTAGTCCGTGCCGACAGGGCCATCGAAGACACGTCGCAGATGGTCGTAATCGCGGAACAAATAGGCGCGGTTGAACAGCCCCATTTCCGGGATCTGCTGCGCCACCTCGAACGTGGTCATCGTGCTCATTTCCAGCGTGCCGCGTTGCAGCGCCGGTACCTCCGTCCCTTGCTTGAACAGGGTGGAGGCGGGGAACACGTCGACCTTGATGCCCGCATTCGCCGCGTTCACCGCTTCCTTGAAGCCCTCCAGCGATTTGCTGAGGAAGTCGCTGGGCGGCGCTGCGGTCGACACCCGCAGCGCCGCGGTTTGTGCCCGCGCCACGAACGGGCGAGCCAGCGGAAGTGCGGCGAGACCGGCCAGCAAACTGCGTCGGATGATCACGGCGTACCCCCCTTATTGCGGTGGCTGTATCCGGGTGCTGAGCGTGCCGATGCCCTCGATCGCGGCGTCCACCCGGTCACCCACGGCGAGGAACGTTCCCTTGGGCACGCCCACGCCGGCGGGCGTTCCCGTCAGCAGCACATCACCGGGGTCCAGCGTCATGATGCGGGATGCGATGCTGATCTGCTCGGCGACGGAAAAGATCATCTCGGTGGAGCGACCATTCTGCTTGCGCACGCCGTTTACATCCAGCGTCAGCCCCACATCCTGCGGGTTCGGCAATGCGTCGAATGGCACGATGCGCGGGCCCATCGGGCAGCACGTATCGTTGGCTTTGCCGGCCACCCAATCCAGCTTGTAGAACGTCTCCGGCGCCCGGTTGTGGTCGCGGGCGGAGAAGTCCACCGCTACGGTCCATCCCGCGACATGGGACAGGGCATCCTCCACTACCACGTTGCGTGCGCGCGTGCCGATGACGGCGGCCAGTTCCACCTCCCAATCGAAGGCGTTGGTGCCGATCGGCATAAGCACGGTGTCGCCCTCACCCACCACGGCATTGCGCGGCGGCTTCATGAAGAAGAACAGGCGCTGGTCGGCCTTCTTGGCGCCGGGCATGCCCATTTCCGCCAGGTGGTCGAAGTAGTTGGCCCCGGCGCACAGGATCTTGCCCGGATACAGCAACGGCGCCAGCCGCCGGACTGGGGTCACCAGGTCCGCCTGGTCCACCACCGTGGCCGCATGGGAGAGGGCAGGGGCGGCAACACCCCAGTCTGCGAACAATGCGGCGACACTCTGCATCCCCGGCAGCCCAACGCGCGCCAGCGACGGCGCTAGCGCATACAGCGACCCGGCGACTTCCAGGCACGCCACGGGCGTGCCCGCGCATTCGACGGTCGCTACGGCCCAGGCGGGTGGAATGTCCGTCATGTGAACCCCTGTTCGGCGTTGCCGAACGCTCGGGGTTGGGCGGGAGTCCTGTCAAGGCCGCACCGGCCGGCAGGAATTGCCGGGACCCGGCGTGCATTGCCGGGTAGGCAGAGGCGGTGCACCGATAAAACGGCGGTTTTCCGCCAAATTTCTGTGGCACCGCGCTTGCTGAAGACGTGGCGTGGTTACATCGGTCGCATCATACACATCGACACAGCTGCAGGCGATCGCGCCAACGCGGCTGAGCCAGATGACGATTACGGATTTCGAACAGCTCACGGGTGTGCAGCTGTCCGAACTGTCCGGGAATCAGGTCGCCGCGCTCACCATGCAGCAAATCGCCTCTATCACCACGGCGCAGGTCGGGTTCAGCGCCGGCCAACTCGCGGCGATGAATGGCAACCAATTCTCGGCGTTCGGCCCGGCGGAAATCTCGGTGATGACCCCGGCACAACTTGCCGGGCTCACCGCGGCCGAGTTGCGGTCGATGACGACGACGCAATTGGCCGTGCTGTCGCCCGCGCAAATTGCCGCTCTCTCCCCGGCGTCGATCATGGGGCTGACCACGACGGCGCTCGCCACTCTGTCGGACACGCAATTCGCGGCGCTGACGGCGACGGAGGCGGGTGGCTTGGCGTCCAGCCAGGTTGCCTCACTCTCCACCACCCGCCTCGCCTCGCTCACCACGACGCAGATCGGCGGCCTGTCCGTCACCGGGATGACGGGGCTCAGCACCACGCAACTGGCTGCTTTGTCCGCGTCGCAGGTGGGCGCGATCGCCGGCACCGCAGTCGCCGGCCTGTCCAACACGGTACTGGCGGCGCTGACGCCATCGCAATTCGCCTCGTTCTCGGCGGCGGAGGTGGGAGGGCTGTCCCGGACGCAGGTGGCCGCGCTGGGCACACAGCTCACCTCGCTCAGCAACACGCAACTCGCTGGGTTGACGCCCACCGAAATGGGCTTGCTGAACGCGACGCAGATCGGTGCGCTGCTGCCCTCCCAGTTGGCGACGATGGACCCGGTCCAGATCTCGGGCCTCAGCTCCAGCCAGGTCAGCCTGTTCACTCTGCTGCAATTGAACGCGCTGTCGGCCAACCAGGTGGCCGCATTGGTGCCAACCGCGGTCAAGGGACTGGCCGACACGCAGGCCGCGGCGTTGACCTCCACGCAATTCTCGGCGCTCACCAGCAGCCAGGCAGGCGCGCTGACCACCACCGCCTTTGCCGCGCTCAGCAGCACGCAGCTCGGCGCGCTCAGCACCGCGCAACTCGGCGGCGTGACCACCACGCAGATCGGCGTGCTGACGGAAACCCAGATCGCCACCCTGCCGCTGACGGAGATCGCGGCGCTGACGGTCACACAGCTGAACGGGATGAGCGCCGGCGCCGTCGGGGCGCTGACGACGGACCAGCTTGGCGTGCTGTCCACCAGCCAGATCGCAGCCTTCAGCCGGGGCGGCGTGTCCGGGTTGGGTTCGGCGCAGATCGGGGCGCTGTCGACGGCGCAGCTGGGGGCGTTGCTTCCAGCGCAGTTGGGCGGCCTCACGACGACGCAGATCGGCGCCTTCTCCGCCGGGGAAATCGCGACGCTGACGCCGGCGCAACTCGCGGGCATGACGTCCGCCGCCATTGCCACGCTAAACTCCACGCAGATGGCGGCCGTCACGCCGGCCCAGATCGCCGGGCTCTCGACGGCGGCCATTGCCGGTTTGACCGACATGCAGGCGGCGGCGCTGACGTCGGACCAGGTCGGCGCGTTGACTGCGACGCAAATTGCCGCGTTCTCCACCACCGCCACCGCTGCGCTCACCACGACTGCTTTGCCATGGCTGACCACGACGCAGGTCGCCGGGCTGACCGCCACGGAATTCCGGGCGATGAACACAACGCAGATGGGCGCCTTCACGACCGGCCAGGTGGCCGTGCTCAACATCACCCAGTTGGGCGGCATGGTGGCGGGCAATGTGGGGGCGCTGCTCACCACCCAGATCGCTGCCCTGGCGGTGACGCAGATCGCCGCGTTCAGCACCAACGGGATCCAGGGGCTGCAGGCAAACCAGATCAATGCGCTGAGCCAGACTCAGTTGACGGCGCTAACGACGACCGAGCTCGGAGGGCTCACTAGCGCGCAGATCGGCTATTTCGCACCGAGCCAGATCGCCTCGCTGGCGACCGGCCAGGTGCGTGGGTTGAACTCCGGCGACATGGCGGCGCTGACCAACGATCAGCTTGCGGCGCTGACCCCGGCGCAGCTGACCTGGGTCACCACCTCGGCGCTGGGCGGCCTGTCAGATCTGCAGACGGCAGCGCTGACGTCGGACCAATTGGCGGTGTTGACGCCGAAGCAAGTGGCTGGGCTTTCCACGACCGGCATCACCGGCCTGTCCACCGGACAGGTCGCCTCGCTCAGCACCGCGCAAGTGGGGGCGATGTCCTACACCCAGTTACGGATGCTGGTGGATACGCAGATCGCCTCGCTCAGCCCGGCCGATATCGCCACGCTCAGCACGACACAGATTTCCGGCCTATCGGTGGCAGCGGTGGGGCTGCTGTCGACCTCGCAGCTGGCCGCGCTGTCGCCGCTGCAGATGACCGGGTTCCTGACGACGAACATGCAGGGCTTCACGTCGACGCAGATCGGCGCGCTGGCGCCCACGCAGTTGGCGGCGCTGACAGTGACGGAGATGGGCGCGCTGACGGCGATCCAGATGGGCGGCTTGGCCACCACCCAGATTGCCGCCCTGTCCACCAGCCAGATGCAGGGGTTGGGCTCGGTCGCCATCGGGGCTTTGACGACCGCGCAATTGGCGGCGTTGTCGCCCAGCCAGATGGCCTGGGTCGGGGTCGGCGGCATTGCCGGGCTGTCCGATACGCAGGCGGGCGCCCTCACCACGGCGCAGCTCGCCGCGTTGTCCACCAGGCAAGTTGCCTCGCTATCCGCCCTGGGCTTGTCCGGCATCAGCACGGGGCAGATCGCGGCCCTGTCCACGACACAGGTTGGCGCGTTGACAGCGGCGCAATTGCGTTCGCTGGCGGATACGCAGATCGCGGCGCTGACGCCGGTGCAGGTTGCCTCGCTCACGACGACGGAGATATCGGTCCTCACCAGCACCGATGTCGGCGATTTCACCACCAGCCAGCTTGCCGCGCTCACCACCGTGCAAATCGGCGCACTGGTCACCACCAACGTGCTGGGGCTGACGGCAACGCAGTTGGGCACGCTGGCGCCGACCCAATTGGCCGCGTTCACAGCAACCGAACTGGGTTGGCTGAGCACCGACCAGATCAGCAATCTCTCCGACGCGCAAATGACGGCATTGTCCACCACGCAGCTTCGCGGCTTTCGCGCGACCAGCCTGGGCGCGCTCAGCAACGATCAGCTGGCTGCCCTGTCCACCAGCCAAATCGCCAACCTGACCGTGACGAGCCTGGCCGGTTTGTCGGACACTCAGGCTGCCGGGCTGTCCCCGGCGCAAATGGCCGCGTTGACCACGCGGCAGGTTGCTTCCCTACCGGCGCTGGCCTTGTCGGGGCTGACGACGACGCAGATGAGCGGGCTGTCCACCGCACAGGTCGCCGCGATGACCCCGACCGAAATCCGGGTGCTGGCCGACACGCAGCTGG
>NZ_LMUY01000145.1:207857-221426 GCF_009765685.1 Acidisphaera sp. L21
AGTTTGCCGGCGTGTCGGCGCAGGAACTGGGGTCGTTCACCGCCACGCAGTTGACCAACCTGTCCACGACGCAATTGGCATCGCTGACCACGACCCAATTGCGCGGCATGGCCGCGTCCGGTGTGGCGGCGCTGACGACGACGCAGCTGGGGCAGATGACGCCGGCGCAGCTCGCGGCATTGACGCCGGCGGCATTGTTCGGCCTGTCCGACACGCAATCCGCGACACTCAGCACCGCGCAATTGGCCGCCCTGGCCACCACGCAGATCGCCGGGCTGTCGACCACCGCGGTGTCGGGGCTGACCACGGCGGAGCTGGCGGGGCTCGCCACCACGCAGGTGCGCGCGCTGACCACCGGCCAGATCCAGGCGATGGCCGATACGCAGGTTGCGGCGCTGACCACGGGGCAGATTGCGGCGCTGACGACGACGCAGATCACCGGCATGGCCTCGACCCAGGTGGGCGACCTGACCACGGCGCAACTGGGCGCGCTGACCACGCCGCAGATACGTGCCCTGTCGGCCAGCAACATCACCGGGCTGTCGGCGACGCAATTGGGCGCCCTGTCCAGCACGCAATTCGGCGCGCTGACGGCGACCGAGATGGGAACGCTGAGCAGCACCCAGCTCGACACCCTGTCCGCCGGCCAGATGGCTTCGTTGACCACGACGCAGCTGCGCGGGCTGACGGCAGCAAGCGTGGGTGCGCTGGACACGACGCACCTGGCCGAACTCTCCGCCACGCAGGTTGCCGCCATTGCCACGACCGGCGTGTCCGGGCTGGTGGACACGCAGGCCGCGGCCCTGGCCGCCACCCAGGTTGCGGCGCTGACCACACGGCAGGTTTCGGCGCTGTCCACCACGGCGATCTCCGGTCTTACCACCAGCGAAGTGGCGGGGCTGGCAACGACGCAGGTGAGCGCGCTGACGGCGGTGCAGCTTCCGACGCTGGTCGATACGCAGTTGGCCGCGTTGACCACGGGCCAAGTCGCCGCCCTGACCACGACGCAGATCGGCGCGTTGACGGCAACGCAGATGGGGCTGCTGTCCACCGCGCAGCTTGCCGCGTTCAGCGCCACGCAATTGGGCGCGCTGTCGGCCACCGGCATCGTCGGCCTGGCCGGGACCCAGCTTGCCGCGCTCAGCCCTGCCGCCTTCGCCACGCTGACCGGGGCGGAGTTCGCAGCGTTGACCACGACGCAGATCGGTGCGCTGTCGTCGACGCAAATCAGTTCGATGAGCACGGCGCAGCTGCAGGGTTTGACGCCGGGCGGGTTGGGCACCCTGAACGCCACCCAGTTGGGCGCACTCTCCACCAACCAGATCGCGTCGCTGACCACGACCGAGATCAGCGGCCTGGTCGATACCCAGATGCCCGCGCTCTCCCCGGCGCAGCTTGCCACACTCAACAGCCGCCAAGTGTCGGCGCTGTCGGCCACCGCGATCTCGGGGCTGACCACGGATGAGGTCGCCGGGCTGAGCACGACGCAGATCCGTGGGCTGACGGCGACGCAGGCGGGCGGGTTCGACCAGACGCAGATGGCGGCGCTGGCAGGGACGCAACTTGCCGTCCTGTCCACCACGCAGATCGCAGGGCTTCCTGCGACCGCGCTGGCCGCGTTGAGCACCGCGCAGCTTGCCGTGCTGTCCTCCACCCAGATGGCGGCGCTGGGCGGCAATGCGGTCACGGGGCTGACGGCAGGCCAGTTGGCGATCCTGTCCAGCACCCAACTCGCGGCGCTGACGCCGACCGAACTGGGCGCGCTGGCGACGACGCAGGTCGGATCGCTGTCGGCGGCGCAGATCGGGGCGCTGAGTGCATCCCAGGTCGCTGGCCTGTCCGATACGGGCGTGGCCGTGCTGGCCGCACCGCAGATCGGGGCGTTGTCCACCACCCAGATCCAGGCGCTGTCCACCACCGCCGTCAGCGGGCTCCAGGCAACGCAGGTGGCGCTGCTGACGGCCACGCAGTTCGCGGCATTGAAGCAGACCGAACTGGCCGCCTTGTCGCCGGACGCCGTGGGTGGTTTGACCCTTGCCGACCTGGCGTCCATCAGTACCACGCAGTTGGCCGCGTTCACCCCGACGCAGATCAACGCGATGGACGAGACGCAGATCGGCTCGCTATCCGTCACCAACATCGCCGGGCTGTCCGTTACACAGGTGGGCGGGCTGGCCGACACGCAATTGGCCGCCTTGTCGCCGGCGCAGATCGGCTCGCTGGCAGCGACCCAGTTGGGTGCGCTGGCGCAGGCCGCCGTCGATGGATTGACCGAAACCGACATCGCCGGACTGTCCATGACGCAACTGGGCGGGCTTGGGGCCGACCAGATGATCGCGCTGGGGCAGACCCAGGTGGCCGCGCTGACCACGCAGCAATTCGCGACCCTGACGACGACCCAGATCGGCGGCCTGTCCGCCGACGGCTTCGCCGCCATCACCAGCACCCAACTTGGCGCGCTGACGACGACGCAGATCCGCGGCATGGATGTCTTCGCTGTGGGCGCCCTTGCCGACACACAGCTCGCCGCGCTGAGCCCGGCGCAGTTGGCGGCGCTGACCACCCGGCAGGTCGCTGCCCTGGCGCCCGGCTCACTGGATGGGCTGACGGCAACGGCGCTGGCGGGGCTGACCACGATCCAGCTATCCGCACTGACCGCCAGCCAAGTGAATGCGTTGAGCCAGACGCAGATCGCCGGCCTCGGCACCGGCGCGTTGGGGGCGTTGAGCCAGACCCAGGTGGCCGGGCTGGACGACACCCAGGTGGCGGCCCTGTCCGCCAGCCAGGTGGCGGCACTCGGCGCCAGCCAGATCGCGGCGCTGTCGACCACGGCGGTGTCCGGGCTGACGACGGCCGAAGTCGCGGCGCTCTCGCTGACGCAGCTTGGTAGCCTGACGTCGACGCAAATCGGCGCGCTGTCTTCGGAGCAGGTTGCGGCGCTGCCGGCGAGCGCGATCGCCAACCTGACGTCGACGCAGATCGCCGGGCTGACCGGTTTCGCGTTGGGTGGGCTGTCGACCGCGAACCTGGCCGCGCTCTCCACTGCGCAGCTTCGCGGGCTGACGCAGACGCAGGTCGGCGCCTTGGCCACCACGGCGATCGGCGCGCTGACGGCCACCCAATTGGGCGCGCTGACGGTGGTCGAGGCCGCGGGCCTGGCGCCGACGCAGATGGCGGCCCTGTCGGGCGACCAATTGGCCGCGCTGCGCACCACGCAGATCGCCGCCCTGTCCACCACCGCCGTGGGCGCGCTGACGGCAACGCAGGTCGCCGGGCTGAACACGACGCAGTTGGGTGCGCTGACCGACACGCAGATCGGCGCGCTGGGCACGAATGCGGCGGCGCTGACCACGACGCAGATCGCCGGGTTGACGGTCACGCAGGCCCGCGGGCTGACCGCGACGGAGTTGGCCGGGCTGGGCACCACGCAGCTCGCCAGCCTGGGCGCGACCGACCTGAAGGCACTGACGGCGGCGGCGTTGGGCGGCCTGACGGGGACGCAGATCGGTTCGATGTCCACCACCCAGTTGGGCAATCTGTCCGCGACGCAGATCGGCGCGTTGTCCACCGGGACTGTCGCGGGGCTGACGGTGACCGAACTGGCCGCCTTCAGCACCACGCAGTTGCGTGGCCTGGTGGATACGCAGATCGCAGCGCTGACCACCAACCAAGTGCAGTCGCTGACCACCACCCAATTGGGCACGCTGACGGTGACCGGCATTAACGGGTTCAGCGACACCCAGGCCGCCGCCCTGTCGCAGACCCAGCTTGCCGCGCTGAACATGACCGACGTCGCCGCGCTGTCGGATCTTGCAATGTCGGGCCTCACCTCGACCCAGGTGGCAGGGTTGGCGCCGACGCAGATGGCATCGCTGAGCCTGGACCAGGTGGCGTCCCTGTCCACCACCGGAATCGCCGGGTTGACGGCGACGGAGATTGCTGGGCTGACACCTGCGCAGCTCGTTTCGCTGACGTCGACGCAGATCGGCGCGCTCAGCATCACGCAGTTTGCCAGCCTGGCGCCCACGCAATTGACGCAGCTTTCGGCGGCGCAGATCAACGGCCTGGGCTCGACCGCCGTGGCAGCGCTGAATGCAACGCAAATCGGGCTGCTGACGCCGAACCAGATGGCGTCGCTGTCCACCACTGGCGCGTCCGGTATGTCGGCGACCCAGCTCAGCGGGCTCTCCACCACGCAGCTTGCGGCGCTGGGCCCGGCGGAGATCGGCGCGCTGTCCACCACCGCCGTCGCCGGGCTGACGCCCACCGAACTGTCGGCGCTGAGCAGCCTGCAATTTGCCAGCCTGTCCGCCACGTCCATCGGCGCGCTGACCACGGCGCAGCTTGCCAGCCTGACGACGACGCAGGTTGGTCTGCTGTCCGCCACCGAGATCAGCGGCTTGGCCGGCACGCAGGTTGGCGCGCTGAACACGACGCAATTCGCGGCGCTGACCCCGGCGAAGATCGGCGCGCTGTCCGCCACGGGTTTGTCGGGCATGACGGAAGACCAGATCACCGCGATGACATTGACGCAGCTTGCCGGGCTGACGGCGACGCAGATCGGCCAGCTTCCTGTCAGCGATATCGGCGCTCTGTCGCAGACCTCGCTGCAGGCGATGACGGCGGACCAGTTGGGCGGCCTGGTGCGGATGCAGTTGCGCGCACTGAGCATGCCGCAGCTTGGCAGCCTGTCCGCCTCGCAGATCGCGGCGCTGTCGGCGACGCAGGTCGGCAACCTGACTGGGGACGAGCTGAATGGCCTGGCCCCGACGCAATTCACCACGCTGAGCGCCGACCAGATGACCGGGCTGACGGCGACGCAATTCAACACGCTCAGCACCACGCAGTTGGGCCAGCTGTCGGCGGTGCAGGTGAGCGAGCTGACGACGACGGTGATGTCCGGGCTGTCCCCGACCATGGTGGGCGCGCTGACCACGACGCAGCTCGAAGCCTTCAACGCGACACAGATCGACTACCTCAGCTCCACGACTCTGGCGGCGCTGAACCAGACCCAAATTAACGCGCTGGTGACAGCTGAGACTTAAGACGGTCTGCGAGCCAAAAGGGCGAGGCCGGAATGGGTGATACGCTAGAGGCCGCGTTGGAACAGGCCGCGACGCGTCAGTTGAGCGTGCAGGACCTGTTCCAGGTCGCGCAGACGCTGAAGCAGGAGGGGCGGCCCCGGGCTGTCCAGGCGCTGTACACGACCTGGATTCAGCACAATGAGGACCATCCGCTCAGCTACGCGGTGATGTTCAACCATGCGGTGACGCTGTCCGACTCCGGCGATCTCAACGGCGCGCGTGGCTATTTGGAACGTGCGGTGACGCTGAACCCGGACTTCATGCCGGGCCATATCAATCTGGGCCGGGTGCACGAAGGGCTGGGGGCGCCGGACAAGGCGGTGCAGCAATGGTCGGACGCACTGGGCCGGCTGGGCGCCGTCACCGGGTCGGCCGTGGCGCACAAGACGATCGCGCTGACCCAGGCCGCCCGCGTGCTGGAAGCGTCCCACCAGGACGAGCCGGCCGAGGATCTGCTGCGCCAATTGCTGGAAATCGACCCGGCGCATCGTGAAGCAACTCAACATTTCGTCGCCCTGCGGCAGCGCCAGTGCAAATGGCCCGTCCTGCCGGCGCTGGAGCGGGCGGACCGGTCGAGCCTGGCTGCCGGTATGTCCCCGCTCTCGGTCGCGGCGTTCACGGATGACCCGTTGTTCCAACTCGCCGTGAACTGGAACTACAATAAGCACGACGTGGGCGACCCGCGCTCCGCCGTCATCACCGACCACGCTGCGGCGATGCGGCCCGGCAAGCTGCGCATCGGCTATCTATCCTCCGACCTGCGCGAACATGCGGTCGGCTACCTGATGGCGGAGGTGTTCGAGCAGCACGATCGCGACCGGGTGGAAGTTTTCGCCTATTACTGTGGGCCTAAGAGCACGGACCGGCTGCACGAACGATTCCGCGCGAGCGCCGACCATTGGTGCGACCTGGCGGGGATGGATGACGCCGCCACTGCGCGGCGCATGGCCGCCGATGGCATTCAGATCCTGGTCGACGTGAACGGCTACACGCGGGAGGCGCGGAACAAGCTGCTGGTGCTGCGCCCAGCGCCCATCATCGTCAATTGGCTGGGCTTCCCCGGCAGCATGGCGAGCCCGTACCACCACTACATCATCGCCGATGACTGGATCATCCCGCCGGAATACGAGGCATATTTCACCGAGCGTGTGCTGCGCGTGGATTGCTACCAGCCGAACGACCGGACGCGCGTGGTGGCCGATCGCGCCGTGACACGGGCGGAGGCCGGGTTGCCGGAGAATGCCGCCGTCTATTGCTGCTTCAACGGCCTGCACAAGGTTACGCCCTTCGTGTTCGACCGCTGGATGGCCATCCTGGCGCAAGTGCCCGGCAGCGTGCTGTGGCTGCTGAGCAGTGACGAGGCGACGCATGACCGCCTGCGCGCCCGCGCCACCCAGAATGGCGTCGATCCGGCGCGCCTGGTCTTCGCCATCAAGCGTGTTCATGCCGAGCATCTGGCCCGATATGTGTTGGCCGATTTGTTCCTGGACACTGCCCCCTACGGTGCGCACACGACGGCGTCCGACGCGTTGTGGATGGGCATTCCCGTGCTGACGATGAGCGGCCGGTCCTTTGCTGCGCGTGTCTGCGGCAGCTTGGTCCGCGCCGCCGGCACGCCCGAGTTGGTGTGCGAAACGCCGGCCGAGTTCATAGCTCAGGCCGTCGCACTGGGTTCGGACCGCACGCAATTGGCGGCCTATCGCACGCGGTTGCTGGCGGGGCGCGATACCAACGTGCTGTTCGACACGCCCAATACCGTGCGCGGGCTGGAGCGGGCATACGAGCAGATGTGGGCGGAGTTCACCGATGGATCGCTGCCGCAGCCGGACCTGGCAAACCTGGACGTGTTGCTGGAGTTGGGCAGCCTGACCGATCACGATACGATCGACTTTGCCACGGTGGATGATTACGCCGGCTGGTGGCGCCGGCTTCTAGACCAGCGAGATCAATTCCGCCCGGTCCCGCGCGACACCCGGGGGCGATAGCGCTTCATCGTCGATCAACGCGCACGCAGCAATGCGCTCGCCTCATTCAGCGTCGCCGCAATCCACCCGGAAACGGTGGGCGAGGGTGTTGAGAGGCTCTCGGTCTCATCATCCATGCTGCCTCACGAACCCTTCTGCTCCCGCGCGTATCGCATCGGCGCTTGCCCGACGTGGCGGGTGAAGGCGACGCTGAACGTGCTGGCGGAACTGTAGCCCACGCGTTCTGCGACTTCGGCGACGCCAGCGGCCGCCCGCTGCAGCAGATCCTTTGCCAAAGCCATCCGCCACTGCAGCAGGTACTCCATAGGCGCCACGCCCACCGCTCGCCGAAATCGCTCGAAGAACGCCGATCGGGAGAGCGCGGTTTCCCTGGCCAGTTGCGCAACCGTCCACGGCCGGGTCGGATTTTCATGCATCAGCCGCAGAGCGATCGCCAGGCGTTCATCGCCCAGCCCGCAGATCAAACCCGGCGATGTCGTAGGCCCACTTATGGAACGAAAGGCCTCGATCAGAAGCACTTCCAGCAAATGCGCCAAGATCACGCTTCGCCCAGGTCGCATGTCCCGCGATTCCTCATCGACGAGTTGCACGAGGATGGCCAGCCGCTTTTCGCCCCGGATGTGAACCAGTTGTGGAAGCAGCGACACCAGCAGGGCCGCATCGCTCGATCCAAAGACGCAATAGCCGACGAGCGCGCGCACATCTGGCGCACCGTCTTGCCGACCGATCCGGAACACGCCGGGCCGCAACTGGACCGGCAAGGTCTCGGTGTCCCCCGGGGGCGCCGGGTCGAGGCTCGACATCGTGAAGTCATAGGCGAGCGGGATCAGGACGAAATCGCCCTTCTCCAGGATCATCGGCTGATGCCCCTGCACGGTGAGGCGGCACGACCCATCAAGCACGACGCCGTAGAAGGGCCGCCCCGCCTCCGAGCGCTGAACGCGCCAGCGCCCAGCGCCGAACACCACCTTGGAAAACGAGGCGCTCGGCTGAAGCAGTGTGACGACCTCGGCAAGCGGGTCGATCATATCCGGACTCCTAGACATGAATTATGGACGCTCGATCGTAGCACGTCCGGCGTCGCAGGCCCATCTTCAGGTTTCTAGACCACCGATAGGAGCCACCATGAAGACCATCTTGATCACCGGTTGCTCATCCGGATTCGGCTTGGACACCGCCCGCTATTTCCTCGATCGCGACTGGTCGGTCATCGCAACGATGCGCAGGCCGCGCGAAGACCTGCTGCCCCGGTCCGAGCGGCTGCGCGTCATTGCCCTCGACGTCACCGATGCCAGCAGTATCCGCCAGGCCGTGGACGCTGCAGGGCCGATCGACGTTCTCGTCAACAACGCCGGGGTCGGCGTGCTGAATGCCCTTGAAGCCATGTCGATGGACAAGGTGCGCGAAGTCTTCGAGACGAACACGTTCGGCACGATGGCGATGACCCAAGCGGTGCTGCCGCAGTTCCGGCAGAGGATGTCGGGTGTCATCGTCAACGTCACGTCGAGCGTGACATTGCGGCCGCTGCATCTGCTCTCGGTCTACACGGCCAGCAAGGCGGCGGTGAACGCATTCACAGAGTCGCTCGCGCTGGAGTTGGAGCAGTTCAATGTGCGCGTGAGATTGGTGCTGCCCGGTCGCGCACCGGAAACCAAGTTTGGCGAAAACGCGCAGACCCGCATGCAGGTCGGCATCCCCGAGGCGTACACCAGCCTGGCGCAACGTGTATTTGCCGGCTGGGCAGAATCGTCCGACGTCACCCGCTCGCTCGACGTGGCCGAAGCGGTATTTCGCGCGGCCACCGATCCAGCGGCCCCGATGCGCCTGCCCGCTGGCGCCGACGCCATCGCGTGGGCCGCCTCGTAGTCAGACAGATCCGGTTGGGCTCACCTCAATGCCCGGGCCAATTGCACACGATGCGATCGGGGCCGGTCCAGCGCCGGCCCTTCTCGCGCTTGTCGGTTCGCTCCAGGTAATCCGCCCAGACCCGGCGTTCGTAATCCTGCGTCGCCGGCGGCGGTTGCTGCCCGGCGGCGCGCGCATGCGCCAATTCGGTCGGGCCGAACTGATAGGCGGCCAGCCCATCCTGCCAGCCGAACTGCCGCGCCATGATCGACAGCGAATAAGCCCCGGCGCGAATGTTATCGTGCGGCAGATAAGGATCCGCACCCCCGCCGATACGGCCCCGAATCATATCGTAGATCGAAGGGGGGATCTGCATCAGCCCGATCTCGCCGGACAGCGCCCGCATCGGGTGGCCGTTCAGCCACTGGCAGCCGCGGCTCTCCGCCCACATCACGGCATAGATCAGCGGCTCCGGCACGGCAAACTCGGCCGCCGATTCCCGCACGAACGGCCCCCAGGGGTCATCGATCGGGCCAGGCGGCGCGTAGCGATGCACCAACGCCGGGTCGGTATGCGGCCTCGACACCTGGTCGGCGCACGCGGCGAGCAGGGGTAGCAGGCATAATAGGATATGCCGAAGCCATGAATGGAGGCGGCGAGGGCCACCCCCACCCGGTTGTCTGTCAGGCAGCAGCCTGTAGCTCCGGCGTCGGTACCAGCTTATCGGTGGATAGCAGGCTCACCATGCGGTTCTCGACCGTCAGCAGCCCTTGCACGTAGGAGCTGGAGATGCCTTGCGCCACTGCCGGGGTCGGCTGGATCATGCTGTCGTTGATCGTCAGAATATCCGACACCGCGCTTACCAGCAGGCCCACCGTCTGCGCGCCAATCTGCGCCACGATGATGACGTGCTGGGTGGTCGGGTCCGCGGCGCCCAGGCCCAAACGCTCCGACAAATCGATGATGGACAGCACGGCGCCGCGCAAATTCACTACGCCACGCACGTAGGACGGGGCATGCGGCAGGGGCGTCTCCTGCACCCAACCGCGGATTTCGCGCACGATCATGATGTCCACGCAGAACTCCTGCGCACCGACGCGGAAGGACAGCAATTCGCGGTCTTTGGTCTGAGAATCTTTGGTCTGCGATAGGGCGTCGTTCATCAATTATGGTCCTGCCATAGGGAGAGGGATGAGGGCGGAGCGCAATCCCGCCCTCCGCGATGTCAGAACTCCTTCCAACCGTCTTCGTCGACCACCGGGGCGGGCTTGCGAGTGGACCGCCCGGTGACCTTGAGCGCCGGCGCGCTATAACGGCGGGCCTGCTGCGCGGGGCGGCGCATCGGCTCGACATTGGCAGCGTGGTGCTCTTCCCCTGTATCGCCCGAAATCTGGAAACGACCGGTTAACCGGCTTAATTCTTCTGCCTCCTGTGACAACGAATGGCTGGCGGCTGTGCTCTGTTCCACCATGGCGGCGTTCTGCTGCGTCACCTGGTCCATCTGATTGATCGCGGTGTTCACCTCGGCCAACCCGCTCGCCTGCTCCCCGGCGGAGGCAGCGATTTCGCGCACCACCCCGTCGATCTCGGCCACCTGCCCAACGATCTTGCCCAGTGCCTCGCCGGTTTCGGACACCAGCCGCACCCCGGCGCCGACATGCCCGGCCGAGGCGGAGATCAGCAGCTTGATTTCCTTCGCCGCCTCGGCGGAGCGTTGGGCCAGCGCGCGAACTTCGCTGGCCACCACCGCAAACCCACGGCCCGCATCGCCGGCCCGCGCTGCCTCGACGCCTGCATTCAGCGCCAGCAGGTTGGTCTGGAATGCAATCTCGTCGATCACGCCGATGATCTGGCCAATCTGGCGGGATGACTCCTCGATGCTGCCCATTGCGGCAACGGCCTGGCGCACGATACCGCCCGAATGTTCCGCATTCTCCTTCGTGCGGGACACCACGTCGCGCGCCTGCTGCGCCCCCTCGGCGGTCTTGCGCACCGTGGCGGTAATCTGGTCCAGCGCCGCGGCCGTCTCCTCCAGGCTGGCCGCCTGCTGCTCCGTCCGGCGGGACAGATCGTCCGCCGCGCTGGAGATCTCGGTGGCGCCGGATCGCATGGTCCGGGTGTTGGTGGAGATCACCTGCAGCGCTTCGTGCAACTTGCCCACGGCCTGGTTGAAGTTGCGGCGCAGCACCTCGTAGGCGTCGGGCAGGGCGTCGTTCAGCGTGACCGTCAAATCCCCCGCGGCCAGGCGTTCCAGCCCGGCCCCGATCGAGCCGACGACGATCTGCTGCTGTTCGGTGATTGCGGCGGTCTGCGCGACGCGACGCTCCTCCTCCGACCGGCGATGGCCTTCCATGGCATCGGCATCGCCCTTGATCTTGGCAAGGCCGTTGTCGCGGAAGGTGAACATCGCCTTGGTCAGCCGGCCGACGCAGTCGGAATAATCGGTGAACTGGATCGGGCTGTCCAAATCGCCGGCGGCCAAACCCTCCATGCGCACCACGGTGGTGACGTAGGGGTCGGTGATCATCTTGCTCAACCCGTAGCCGAACGCGATGGCAGCGAGCACAAGCGCCACCGACGCGATGGCCAGCCCCTGCTGCGCCTGCCCGAACGCGACGATTGCGGCCTGGCCGAGGCCCGTTTGGCCACTTGCGGGCGCCATGGTCCACAACACCCACCACCCGGCGACAAGCGCCAGGACCGTCAATGCGGTCGTGAGTGAGAATGCCACCATCATCTTCGTCTTGATGGGTGCGGTTTTGCGATACCAGGTCAGCATAGGGCTGCGTCTCCGTTGAATGTTCTATCGCCAGGAGGGGCAAGAGTATGCTTGTTCTACCCAGGGAAGGTTTCTGAAGATTATACGAATGCAATATAGATGCTGGATAGCAAGCTAAAACTTGATCAATAAATTCAGTAATATTAATGGGAAACCCTCATTGCCGTCGTGACGTCTTGGCATGCCGTCAAAATGTCGCTATAAAAGCCGTTACTAGGGGTTAACGCCGAGACTAACTTGCATCCGAAACAAACTTTTAGCCGGGTCGTGGATCTTAGGGCTCGTAGGAAGCTTGCGATCGACACGGGGTGCGGCGCCCCGCTTGTCCTACGACGCCCCCGTGCTAGGGTTCGCACGCGATGACCTTGCTCCCACCCGCTCTTCGAAATGCCTGGCGCGCGCTGGGTGTGCTGGCCGTGGTGCTGGCACTGGCCGGTCGCCTGGCCGGCGGGATGGTGGTGTCCGACCCGGCGCCCACGATGGCGGCCCTGCTGGACGCAATGATCGATTGCCAGCCCGGCGCCACCCCTGCCCAGCCCGGCCACGCCCCGCATCACGAGGCGGACCACGCCGCCTGCGCCTTGACGGCGCTGTTGGATCTACCGGCCCCCACCCTCACGCCCGCGCCGCTGATACCTTTGCGCCGTGGCGTGATCGCGATGCGGGTCGCGACCATTCCGCCAGCCCGCGCGCCGCCAGTGCGGCTGCCGGGCGCCGCATTGCCCCGGGGACCCCCAAACCTGGCCTGAGTCCGACTGCACCACGGCGGCGTCATGCGCTGCCGTCCGGCTCGTTCTGTCCAGGATAACAATCCATGTCGCGTTTATCGCTGATGTCGGCCGGCCTTGTGCTGGCGCTCGCTTGGGCCGCCTCTGCCCAATCCTCCCAAATCACCGTCGACCACGCCTGGTCCCGCGCCACACCACCACGGGGAACCACGGGTGTGCTGTACCTCACGCTCACCAGCCCCACGGGGGACAAGCTGCTAGGCGTTTCCACCCCAGCCGCGGCCAGCGCCGAGCTGCATCGCAGCCAAACCACCGGAACCGTGATGCAGATGCGCCCGGTCGAGGGCGGGTTGGACCTACCACCGGGAAAGCCCGTAACCCTGGGGCCGGGCGGCTACCACGTCATGCTCATGGGGCTGAAAATGCCCCTGAAGGCGGGCAGCGATGTCCCGGTGCATCTGACGTTCCAGACCGCACCCCCCCTGGATGTCGTGGCGCGCGTTCAGGGCCTGGGCGGCGGAATGGCCGACATGCCCGGCATGCACGCGCACTAAACTCTTCCTCTTATTATCGGATCATCATCATGACTCATCGTTTTGTGCCCGTTGCGGCGGTGCTCGGCCTGCTCGCCAGCACGAGTATCGCCTTCGCCCACGCCCACCTGAAAACCGCGACCCCCGCGCCGGACAGCACGGTGCAGGCCGCCCCCACCGCCATCGGCATCGACTTCACCGAGGGGGTGGAGCCGCAATACAGCAGCATCGTCGTGCAGAACGCGGACGGGCAGGCGGTCAGCACCGGGGCGGCGGCGACTGCCCCCGACAACAACAAGCATCTGAGCATCGGCGTCGGCACCCTGGCGCCAGGCATGTATCGCGTCATCTGGCATGCGACCTCGGTCGACACGCACAAGACCCAGGGCACGTATCAGTTCACGGTCAAGCCGTAGCGGGCATGGCGCCGTCGTTCGATATCGAGGGCGGCGTGCCCCTGGTGCTGGCCCGGGGCCTGTGGCTCGTGGCGCTGCTGTCGGTGGCTGGAACGCTGTTGTTCCAGGTGCTGGTGGCGCCGCGTGCCCTGGCGCGCGCGCCGGCGCGTGTTGCCATGGCGGTCCATCGCCGCGTGCAGGCCTGCGCCCGGGCCAGCCT
>NZ_LMUY01000145.1:221493-245048 GCF_009765685.1 Acidisphaera sp. L21
TTCTTCGGCCACCTGGCGCTGCTGCAACTGGCCGGGCTGGTGGCCACCGCCATCGCGCTGCCACTACCCTGGGTCGCCGCTTGCCTGGGCATGGCGACGCTGGCCCTGCAGGCCGGCCACGGCCACGCCTTGGCGATGGAGGACGGCCCGAGCCTGCTGCTGCTGGCCGGCGTGCTGCATCTGGTGGCGGCCGGCGCCTGGCTGGGTGGGTTGCTGCCGCTGCTGCTGGTGGTTCAATCGGCACCGGCCCGGATCGGCGCGGCGGCCGCCCGCTGGTTCTCGCCCATGGGAAAATGGTGCATCGCCCTGCTGGTCGGATCCGCCATCGTGCAGTTCTGGCAGTTGATCGGCGGCCTGCCCGGCGTCCTCGGCACCGTCTATGGCTGGATGGCGCTGGTCAAGCTGGCGCTGCTGATCGTTCTGTTGGCGTTCGCCGCCGCCAACCGCTACTGGCTCGCCCCCCGCCTGCTGCAGGCGGACCCGGCGCGGGCGGTGCTGGTGCGCAGCATCGCGGTGCAGACCGGGTTCGGCCTTGCCGTCGTGCTGTCCGCGGCCACGCTCGGCAGCCTGCCGCCGTCGCTGCACGAGCAGCCAAATTGGCCGTTCGCCCTGCGCCCCAGCCTGGTGGCGTTGGACGATCCGGATCTGCGGGCAGAGGTGATGCAGGGCGCGATCACCCTGCTGGCTGGGGCGGCGCTGGTGCTGGCGGGCCTCGCATTCCACCGCCGGCGCGCGGTGCTGGCCGTGGGGGTGTTGGCCGGCGGCGCATTGTGCGTCGTTGCCGCACCCCATTTGGACCTGCTGTTCGTGGAAGCGTATCCGACCAGCTACTATCACTCGCCCACTGATTTCGCGGCCACCAGCATCATGCATGGCGCTGCCTTGTTTCCGCAAAATTGCGCGTCCTGCCACGGGGCGCGGGGGCGCGGCGATGGGCCAGCCGCCGCCGGGTTGCCAGAGCCCCCGGCAGACCTCACCGCCGGGCATCTTTGGGCGCACGAGGACGGCGAGCTGTTCTGGTGGCTGACGCACGGGATCGAGGCGCCGGAGGGCGGCATGGCGATGCCGGGCTTCGCCGGGCAATTGTCGCCGGACGATCGCTGGGCGCTGATCGACTACATCCGCGCCAACAACGCCGGGGTCAGCTTTCACGACACCAATGCCTGGCCGGTGCCGGTGCAGTCGCCCGATTTCACCATGGTCTGCCCCGGCGGCCGCGACCTGCAGGCGGCGGATTTGCGCGGCAGCGTGCTGCACATCGTGGCAATGCCCGGCGCGGACGCCCCAGTGCCGCCAAAGCCAGAGCAGGCGTCGGCCCCCGTCGTGACGATCCTGATGACCGATGGCGGCCCGGCGCCGCACGCGACTGATTGCGTCAGCACCGACCCGGCCGTTTGGGCCGCCTACGCCACGCTGTCCGGCATGACGACGGAAGGCCTGGCCGGCACGCAATTCCTGGTCGACCCGAATGGCTGGATGCGCGCCGCCCAGCGCCCCGGTGAGGGCACGCTGCGCTGGGCCAACCCGGCGCTGCTGCTGGCCGACGTGCAGGCAATTTGCGGCCACCCGATCGCGGCGGCGGAAGGTGGCCATGCGCACCACTAGGCGCACCACGCAACGCCGCGCCATTGCCGCCTTGGCGGGATGTGCTGCTGTCGTACTGGCTGCGACGGCAGCGTTGCTGTGGGGCGTCGGCAGCGATACCTCAATCGGGGGGCCGTTTCGCCTGGTGGACGCACAGGCCCAGCCTACGACCGAGCAAGCCTTTCGCGGCCGCTACATGCTGATCTATTTCGGCTATACCTCCTGCCCGGACGTTTGCCCGACCACGCTGCAGGCCATGGCGGTCGCGATGCAGGATCTGGGTGCGCGGGCGGCGCGGGTGCAGCCCATCTTCGTCACCGTGGACCCGAAGCGCGACACGCCCGCCGTCCTGCGCGACTACGTGGACGCCATCGCCCCCGGCATTGTCGCGCTCACCGGGCCGGATGACGCGGTCGACGCCATGTTGCGGCGCTATCGCGTGCGCCACGCCATCCACCCAATGGAGAACTATCCCGGCGAATACCTGGTGGACCATAGTTCCGTCATCTACCTCATGGCGCCCGATGGCCATTTCGTGGCGCCGCTGAGGGCGGATGAGCCCGGCGACGTGATGGCCACGCAGGTCGCGGCCTACATGCGATGACGCGCCAGCTTCGCATGCTGTTATTGGCAGCTTTGGTCCTGCTCGCACGGCTAATCGGCCCCACCATGCAAGCCGAGGCCGCACCCTGGCTGGACGACATGCCGATCTGCCACGCCGGTGACCCCACACCGGACCAGCCGGCGCCGCACCGGCACGATTGCCTGGAATGCCTTGCCTGCCACGTCGTTGGACATGCCGTGTTCGTTGCACCAGCCCCCATGCCGTTGCCGCGCCGGCTGGACTTGCGGCCGACACGATACGCGATGCCGCCTGCGATCGGTCCACCAGCCCGGACACTTCCAACATCCAGCCCACCGACAGGACCACCCTACGCCGCCATCTGAACGCTGCCCCGTTTCCTCAGATGGATGGTTCAACATGCCGCTATTGTCCCGCCGCAGCGCGCTCCGCCTCGGCCTCGCGCTCCCCCTCGCCACCGCCGCACGCGCGCAAGCCGCGCCAATCGTCATCACCGATGCGCTCGGCCGCACGATCACGCTGAAGGCGCCGGCCGAGCGCATCGTGCTCGGTTTCAACTACGAAGAATACACCGCCATCGCGGGGCCTGCCGGGTGGGACCGCGTGGTCGGATTCGGACGCGCCTTTTGGGCGGATTGGCGGCCCAGCACGTTCGCGCGATACAGCGTGCCCATCCCGCGCCTGGCAATTCTGCCGGACGTCGGCAACACCGACGACAACAGCTTCAACCTGGAAAAAGTCCTGTCGTTGCGCCCCGATCTGGTCATCATGGCGGATTGGTCGTTCCAGAGCCTGGGTGACCAGGTTCGGCAATTGGGCACGCTCGGCATTCCTGTGCTGGTGATCGACTACAATGCGGAAATTCCGGCCCGTCACATCGCCAGTACGCTCGCTTTGGGGCTGGCGACCGGTAATGCCGAACGGGCGAACCGGTTGGCCGAAACCTACACGAACAAGCTGGCCGATATCCAGCGCCGCGCCAGACAGGCCGGCACGCGCCCGAAGATCTACGTGGAACTGGGGCAGGGCGGTGCGGGCGTCATAGGAAACACCTACTGGCAGGGCATGTGGGGCCGGCTGCTGGATCTCATCGGCGCCGACAACATCGCCGCCGGCCACATCGCCAAGGCCTGGGGTCCACTCAGCCCGGAATACGTCCTAGCCGCCAACCCGGACGCGATCTTCATCGCCGGGTCATCCTGGCTGAACCAACCCCGCGCAGTGCTGACCGGCTACGATGTGCCCGCCGAAACCACCCGCGCACGCCTGGCCCCCTACGCCCAGCGCCAAGGCTGGCCGCAACTGTCCGCCATCCGCAACGGCCAACTCCATGCGATCGAGCACGGGCTATGCCGTGCCCTGTTCGACTACACCGCGATGTACTACCTGGCCAAGCAGATCTACCCGGCCCAATTCGCCGACATCGACCCGGTGGATGAACTCCGCCAATACCACCACGACTTCCTGCCGGTGGCGTTCGATGGCACCTGGATGATCCGGGCGTCGTCATGACCGACCCCGCCGCCACCTGGCACCGGCACGAGGCGCGAACCGGCGTAACCCTGTTGCTAGGGCTGGCTGCGCTGGCCGGTTGCTTCGCCGTCGACATCGCCACCGGCCCGGCGATGCTCCCGCTCGGCGCCGTCATCCGCACGCTCGCGGGATTGTCGGCGGACCCGATGGTGAACGCCATCGTCCAAGGCCTGCGCCTGCCCATCGCGTTGATAGCGCTGTTGGTCGGCGCCGCCTTGGGTGTGTCGGGCGCCGTGATGCAAACCGTGCTCAACAACCCGCTCGCCAGCAGCTACACATTGGGCATCTCGGCCGGTGCCGGGTTCGGCGCCGCGCTGGCAATCCTGCTAGGCGCCAGCCTACCGGTGCCGGAGGATTGGGCGGTCCCACTCTCTGCCTTCGCCTTCGCTGGCCTGGCCTGCGCCCTCGTCGCCGCCGTGGGCCAGATGCGCGGCGCCACGCCGGAATTATTGGTGCTGGCGGGCATGGCCTGTCTGTTCCTGTTCCAAGCCCTGCAATCCCTCCTGCAATTCCTCGCCTCGCCAGAGGCCCTGCAGCAGATCGTCTTCTGGCTTTTCGGCAGCCTGTCCCGCGCCACCCTACCGAAGGCCGCCATCGTCGCCGCAGTCCTGCTACTCGTGCTCCCCATGGTGTTCGCCGACGCTTGGCGACTCACCGCACTGCAACTCGGCGACGAACGGGCCCAATCCCTGGGCGTCCGCGTGCATAGGTTACGCCTACGCTCCCTGATCGCGGTCTCGTTGCTCACCGGCGCCGCCGTCGCCTTCGTCGGCACTATCGGCTTTATCGGCCTGGTCGCCCCGCATGTGGCCCGCATGCTGGTCGGCGCCGACCAACGCCGCATGCTCCCAGCCGCCGCGCTCTTCGGCGCGCTCCTTCTCTCCGCCGCCTCCATCGCCAGCAAGCTGGTGATGCCCGGCACCCTCTTCCCCATCGGCATCATCACCGCACTCATCGGCGTGCCGTTCTTCGTCTGGCTGCTACTTTCCAACGGGCGCCTACGATGAGGCTGCACGCAACCGGGCTGCACATACGCTACGGTCGCCGCAGCGTGGTGCACGGCGTCGACCTGGCGGCCGCCCCCGGCGAGATCCTGGCGATCCTGGGTGCCAACGGCTCCGGCAAATCAACCCTACTGCGCGCGCTCGCCGGCCTGCTGCCACACGGCGGCACGGTGCAATGGGACGGCGATGCCCACGCCATCGGCTACATGCCGCAGGATAACGCCATCCGCGCCGCGTTGACGGCGTTCGAGGTCGTGCTCCTCGGCCGCCTCCGCTCCCTCACGCTGCGGGTCGGCGCCGCAGACGTGGACGCCGCCAGCGCCGCGATGGCCGAACTCGGCATCGCCGCCTTCGCCGCCCGCCGTATCGGCGAACTCAGCGGCGGCCAGCGCCAACTGGTGTTCATGGCCCAAATCCTCGCCGGCAACCCCCGGGCCCTGCTGCTGGACGAACCCACCAGCGCGCTCGACATCTCCCACCAACTCCACGTGCTCGCCCTGCTTCGCGACATCACCCGGCGCCGCGGCCTCACCACCCTGGCCGTCCTGCACGACCTCAACGCCGCCGCCCGCTTCGCCGACCGCATCGCCCTCATGCAACACGGCCGCCTCATCGCCATCGGCACCCCGGCAGAAATCCTGACCCGCGACACACTCCGCCAGGCCTACGGCATCGAGGTATCCGTGCAGCCCGGCCCCGGCGGCGCCCCCGTCATCATCCCCCTGCATGTGGCCTGAGCTAGAGCCCAATACCCTACGTCAGCGTCTGCATCAGCCGCAGCAGCAGCGTGGCGCGCGGCACCAGCGACGACACGATCATCTGCTCGTCATGCGTATGCGCCGCCTTGCCGTCCACCCCCAGCCCATCCAGCGTCGGAATGCCCATCGCCGCCGTGAAATTTCCATCGCTGCCGCCACCCGTCGCCTCATCCTCCAACTCGAACCCGATCTCCGCCGCCAACGTGCGCGCATGCTCGAACAACTGCGCAATGTCGTCGGACTTCGTGAAGGCGGGCCGGTTCAGCCCACCCTCCATCACCAGCGTCACATCCGGATCATACGGCCGTATCGCCATCAGCCGAGCCATTGCCGCATCACCCACCGCCGCATCCGGCACCCGCATATCGATCTCCGCCCGCGCCGTCGGCGCCACGATATTGGCCCGCGACCCACCCGCCACCACGCCGACATTCACCGTCAACCCGGTGGCGTAATCCGTCATTGCCTCGATATCCAGCACCTGCCGGGCCAACTCGCGAATGGCACTGCGCCCATTGCTATGGTTCGTCCCGGAATGCGACGCCCGGCCCGTGATGTGCAGATCGAACCGCGCCGTCCCCTTGCGCGCCGTCACGATCCGTCCGCCATTGCGCGCCGGCTCCGTCACCAGCACGAACTTGGCCCGCCGCGCCTCCTGCTCGATCAGCGCGCGGGACGTATTGCTCCCCATCTCCTCATCCGCCACGAACAACTGCCGCACCGGCAGCGGCGTTGTCGCCCCGCTCCGCACCAAATGCCGCAGCGCCGCCAGCCCCAACATCGCCCCGCCCTTCATGTCGTAGATGCCGGGCCCGTAGGCGACATCGCCCTCCACCCGATACCGCAACGCTCCATCCAGCGTGCCCATCCCATGCACCGTATCCAAATGGCTCAGCAGCAGGATGCCGGGTTCGTCCTCCGCCCCCCATGGCGAGGTCACCAGCAGATGGTCCCCGAAGCCGTTCGTCCCCGGGAACCGCGTCGTCTTCGTCCCCGCCGCCACCGCATCGGCCGCGACCTTATCCGCCATCCGGTTCACCGCCGCCGCATCATCGGTCGGGCTCTCGATCACTACCCAACTCCGGATCTCCTCCAGCAACGCCTCGGTCACGAAGGGCGGCGTGTTCGTCAGTGTCATGCGAGAATCCTCGGTTTGCGCTGGAGATGCCGTCTTCATACCATCCACTGGCTGGCGTTTCGATTCGACGGGGAGGGCTGCATGACCACGCAACGCATCGGGATCGTCTTCAACGGCGCCACCGGCGAACTCGCCCGGCGCCAACACTTGCCCGGCCTCATGGCCATCCGCGACGAGGGCGGCCTTCGCATGGCCGACGGCACCCGCCTTGTCCCCGACCTCATCCTCGTCGGCCGCGACCCGGCCAAGCTCGCCGCCACCGTTGCGCAAACCGGCTTCACCCGCCACACCATCAGCCTCGACACCGCCCTGTCCAACCCCGACGACACGGTCTTCTTCGACGCCGCCCCCTCCGGCCTCCGCCCCGCCCTGGTTCGCCGCGCCATCGCCGCCGGCAAGCAGATCTACTGCGAAAAACCCATCGCAGGAGACCTGGCCGACGCCCTCGCCCTCCACCACCTGGCCCAATCCGCCGGCCTCAAATCCGGCACCGTCCAGGACAAACTCTTTCTCCCCGGGTTCGCTGCCATGCTCGCCCTCCGCCACGCCGGCTTCTTCGGCCGCGTGCTCGAGGTGCGGGTCGAAATGGGCCGCTGGATCTTCGACGGCTTCACCCAGCCCGGCCAGCGCCCCAGTTGGAACTACCGCAAGCAGGATGGCGGCGGCCTCATCCTCGATATGTTTCCGCACTGGCGCTACATGATCGACGCCCTGGCCGGCGAGGTGCGCTCCGTCAGCGCCGTCTGTCGCACCCACATCCCCCGTCGCCGTAGCGAAACCGGCGCCGACTACGCGGTGGACGTGGAAGACTCCGTCTTCGCCGACCTGGAACTCGCCGACGGCGCCATCGCCTCCATCAACAGTTCCTGGGCCACCCGCGCCCGCCGAGAATTCCCCATCCAGGTGCAAATCGACGGCCTCGATGGCTCCGCCGTCGCCGGCCCTTTCGCCTGCTGGCAACAAACTGCCGCGCAAACGATGGGCGGCCCGATCTCTGCCGCCGTGTCTCAAGGCACCGATTTCTTCGCCGGCTGGGACGCCACGCCCGTCGACCCGGCGCCCATCAACAGCTACCGCGCCGGCTGGGAAATGTTCCTGCGCCACGTCATCGACGACACCCCATTCCCCTACACGTTGCTGCAGGGTGCCAAGGGCGTGCAACTGGCCGAAGCCGCCTACCAAAGCGTGCGCGAGCGCCGCTGGGTCGATCTGCCTTCTTTGGCCGGCTAGTAATGCAACGGCAGAACCCGCGATGATTTAGGTCGGATGCTCTTTCGCTGGGGATGCCCGGGCACGGGCGGATTTACTCGTTTCCCCCACTCGTGCCTACCTGCTGTTGGTGGGATGACGCCGGCAGGTGCCGCCTCGGCTCCATTCGCTGATGTAAAACGCGCACAATCAGGATGCCTTCCGGCTCCTTCCGGTAGAATATGGCATGGCTTCCGCGCTCGTGGCGGAAATAGCCCGCCCGCTCCTCAATCGGTCGGCCAGTGTCAGGGAATGCGGCCAACTTCTGAAAGGCATCCTCGAAAGCGAGAAGATACGTTTCCGCCTGCTCGTAGCCCCATCGCCCGACAGTATAGCGGGCGATGTCGGCAAGATCGGCATCGGCGGCTTGGGTGAGAGTGTAGCCACTCACGCCCGGCCGGTCGCTTCCTTCCGGATTGCGGCCAGAATATCCAGTACCTTGCGGTCGCTAACGCCGCTCTGCTCACCGACGATCAGGGCCTCCACCAACGCCTGCCGCTGATCGGCGCTTTCCTGATCCCGGCGAATCAGATCGCGTACGTAATCACTTACGCTGGCATATTTGCCGCTGTCGATGCGGCCTTGCACCCAATCCCTCAGTGGATCCGGGAGAGATACATTCATGGACGCCATCGTGCCTCTCCCACAGGGACTATGTAATTATGGCATAACTTGCCATTCTTTGCCACAGGAGGCTCTATCAAAAAGCCTTTTACCTCGACATCCTGGCACGTTGGCGCACCGTGTCACGGCTGATGCTTGCGATGGTCGGCCGGCCGCTAAGGGCCATCGCCTACACCAGTCCGCGTTGCAGGATGGTTAGAACGTCGAAGACTCCGTCGGCGCCGGAAGTTGCCAATCCCCACAGGATCGGTCGACCAATCATAAACACACGCGGGCGTGGTGCGAGAGCCTTCAATACATCGGTCCGCCGCTGCAGCCAGAGCGGGCTGGTAGCGACCCCGGCGGTGTCTTCGATTGAGCGGTTCGATCCGGCGGCGGCCACCATCGCGATACCAGCCCGCCCGACGCCCAGCGCCGTCGTGCAGTCGGCCTCCGGCCGGATTGCCCTGTGGCCGGCCGATGACGCAACGAGAATTGGCGCGTCGATGGGAATGCCAAGGGCGCTGGTAGCGGTGTCGATCCTGCTGAGGTCGACCAATACACGCGGCCTGATCGCAATCCGGTCGAAGGCCTGCCGATTTCCTGCGACCGTCATCTCGTCCGCGGCCCCAGACGCGATGTCGTCCCAGACGGCCTGGGACAACCGCTCCTTCGCCCACAGTTCATAGTCGAACAGGTCAATGGGTGGACCGGGATGCACGGCCATGTGAGGTTTCGCAAAACGGTCGGAGTAAGTCCGGCCGTCAGGCCTCGAAAGGCAAGTGCGAATAGTTCTGGGCTCGCGCGCGTCAGCGGTGCGAAAGCCAGCCGTCACTCCACCGGGAAATCCGTCACGTCGCACAAATTGACCCGGCGTCGCTCCAAATTCGGCCCGCTCTCGAACACGATCCGCACATCCCACATGCATTGCCCGGCAGGCAGGCGGATCACGCGGTAGCTCTCCGCATCGATCGTGCCATCGCCCAGCCGGTCCTGCCCCCAATTCCCAGTCCCGGCCAGGCGCGCATACACCTCGTTGATGTCCCGCTGCCCGCGATTGACGATGCGGAAGGACGGATCATGCGCCGGGTTGCCGGCCGGAACGGCAGGCGCCAGCGCCGGCCCGGTGACCGAGATATTGTCGACGTTGCAGGTGTTGATCTTGCGCCGTTGCTCCGACTTGCCGTCCGCGTAAACGAACTTCAAATCGTAGATGCAATTGCCATCGGCCAGCAGGCGGATCGCCGCATTCGCCCCGGATTCGATCGTGTCATCCCCCAGCCGATCCTGCCCCCAGCCGGAAGCAGTGGCCGGGCTGGCGTACACCTCGTTGATCGCCTGGCTGGACCGGTTCACCAGGTAGAACGACGGGTTGGGCGCATCCGCAGCCCGGGCGGCACCGGCCAGGCCCAAGACGATGGCAAGCGACAGACGCAGCGGGACCATGCAGTAGGGCTCCTGAGACCGCAGCCAGGTTAGGGCCTGCCCCGCCGCCAGTGAAGCACCGGGCGCTCGCTGCCGGCGCGTGTGGCGATGCGGTCCACGAACAGCAGCCACAACAGCTGCGGCGGCAGCACCATCACCACCCATAGCGGCTTCCACACCGGCGCGGCGCCCAGGAACAGCGCGCAGCATACCCCGCCCCACAGCACGAACCCCCAATGCACCAGCGTCACCCGCACCGCCGTCATCCCGCTGCGATGCGCCAGTTGATACAGATGCCCGCGATGCGCCTCCGCCAGCCGCTGCCCGGCCATGAACCGCCGCAGCAGGGTGAACGCGACATCGAACAACACCCCCGCCAGCAACATCGGCACCAACGCGACGGACAACTCCACCGCCTCGAACCGCCCGGCGGCGACGGCCAGCACTGCCAGCAGGAAGCCGCAGAACTGGCTCCCCACATCCCCCATAAAGATTCGTGCCCGGGGGAAGTTGAACGGCAGGAACCCGGCAATCCCCGCCAGCAGGATCATCGCCGCGAAATACACGAAGGATGCGCCGACCCAGATCGCGATCGCCGCCAGGATCGCGCAGGTCAGCGCAGACACGCCGGATGCCAGACCGTTCAGCCCATCGACGAAGTTCATCGCGTTGGTCGCCGCCACGATCCAGCACAGCGTCAGCACCGGGCCCAACCAGCCCAACTCCACCGTGCCCACCCAGGGCAGGCGGATGAACGGCAGGCTCAACCCTGCGCCCACCGCCAGCAGGGCCGCCGCCACCTGCGCCAGCAGCTTGACCGAGGCCGGCCAGTACAGCACGTCGTCCAGATACGCGACGACGGCGATGCCTAGCGCGGCCAGGATCACGGCGCGGAAATATGGGTCGGCGATGCGGCTGAACGCAGCGTAGCGATACAGCAGCAACGTGCCCACCAGGAACGCCAGCACGATGCCGACTCCGCCACCTTTGGGCGTCGGGCGGGTATGGCTGCTGCGCGCACCCGGCGTGTCCAGCGTGCCGACGTGCGTCATGCCCCATACCGCAGCCGCCGATAACAGGGCCAGACAGGCGCAGAAGGCGAGGTGGGTGGCAAAGGCGGCAGCGGTCACGGGCGCTCCGGGGCGGTGAAAATCGGGGGGGACTGACCAGGCGGGATCGCGTGCGCTATAGGGGGGCCGGCATGGCCTCGCAACGCTCCGCCTTTCGTATCCTCATGAACGTGTCGTTCGACGGCGCGCTCGCCGCCGTCGCGGCCGTGGTCGCGCGCTGGGTCGCGGACCCGGGGGGCGGCCTGTTGCATCCGCTCTGGTTCCTCGGCGGTGGCGCCATCACCCTGCTGGTGGGCGGCCTCCCATTTCACCTCTCGCAGCAATACTGGCGCTTCTCCGGCGTGGAGGACCTGGTGGGCGTCGCCGGCAGCAGCATCGTCAGCGCCGCCCTGTTCGCCCTGGTCTGGACCGTCACCGGCTACCCCCTGCCGACGCTGACCTTCCCGATCGTCCACGCGCTCACCCTGGCCACGTTCCTCGGCGCCCCCCGCGTCTTCTACCGGCTGACCAAGACCCGCCCCCGTCGCGCCAAGACCCCGGAGGTGCAGAACGTCCTGCTGGTCGGCGCCGGGGAGGGGGCGGACAGCTTCCTGCGCGCCCTGGCCGGTGAACGCCGGGCCACCCTGCGCGTCATCGGCCTGCTGGCCCTCGGCCGCAATCAGACCGGGCGCCGTATGCAGGGCCGCCCCATTCTCGGCGGCGTCTCCGAACTGCGCCGCGTGCTCGACCGCCTCGGCGAACAGGACCGCCTGCCAGATGCCCTCGTCGTGACCGAGCCCAAGCTCGCCGGCTCCCGCATGGCGTATCTGCTGGAGGAGGCGCAGCGCCAGAACATCCCCGTTCGCCAGGCCCCCCGCCCCACCGAACTGCGCGAGGCCGGCGCGATCGAGCTGAAGCCCGTCGCCCTGGAAGACCTGCTCAACCGCCCCCAGGTGCGCCTCGACCGCGATGGCATGGCCCGCCTGGTGCGCGGCCGCCGGGTGCTGGTGACAGGCGCCGGCGGCACCATCGGCTCCGAACTTGCCCGCCAGCTCGCCGCCCTCGAACCCGCCGCCCTCACCATCCTGGACAGTGGCGAGTTCGCCCTCTGGCAGATCGACCTCGAATTGGGCGAGACCCACCCGGCGCTCCCCCGCCACCCCGTCATCGCCGACGTCCGCGACGAGGCCCGCATCGTCGCGGCCTTCGCCGCGGCCCGGCCCGAATTGGTCTTCCACGCCGCCGCCCTCAAGCACGTCCCGATGGTGGAGGCGAACCCCGGCGAAGGCCTGCTCACCAACGCTGGCGGCACCCGTGTCGTCGTGGACGCCGCCGCCGCTTGCGGTGCCGCCGCCACGGTGCTGATCTCCACCGACAAGGCCGTGAATCCCAGCAGCCTGATGGGCGCCAGCAAGCGCATGGCGGAGATGTATTGCCAGGCCCTCGACGACCAGGCGCGCCGCCGCGGCGGCATGCGCTGCATCACCGTGCGCTTCGGCAACGTCCTGGGCTCCACCGGCAGCGTCGTCCCGCTGTTCCGCCGCCAACTGGCCCGCGGCGGCCCGCTCACCGTCACCCACCCGGACATGCAGCGCTATTTCATGACCGTGCGCGAAGCCGTCAGCCTCGTTTTGCAGGCCAGCGTCGTGGGCATGGAGGAAGGCGCCCCCGACGGCGGCATCTTCGTGCTCGACATGGGCAAGCCGGTTAAAATCGTCGACCTCGCCCGCCAGATGATCCGCCTCGCCGGGCTACGCCCCGACCTGGACGTGCCCATCCACTTCACCGGCCTCCGCCCCGGCGAGAAACTGTTCGAGGAGCTGTTCCACGGCGAGGAACCGCCCATGCCCACCGGGCACCCCGGCCTGCTGATGGCCACCCCCCGCACCGCCGACGCCGCCATCGTGCGCCGCGCCATCGCCGAAATCGCCGCCGCCTGCCATGCCGGGCAGGTGGACGCCGCAATCGCCGTGCTCGGCAGCATGGTGCCGGAATTCCAGCACATGACCGGCGAGCCGATCGCCCAACCGCTCAGGAGCCCCGCGTGATCCCTTTCCTCGACCTCAAGGCGCAGCAGGCCCGCATCGAACCCGAGCTTCGGCGCCGTTTGGAGGCTGTGCTCGCCCATTGCCAATTCATCCTGGGTCCGGAGGTGGCCGAACTGGAAACCCGCCTGGCCGCCTATTGCGGCGCCACCCATTGCGTCAGCGTCAGCTCCGGCACGGACGCGATCCAGATCGCCATGATGGCGGAAGGGATTGGCCGCGGCGACGCGGTATTCCTGCCTGCCTTCACCTACACCGCCACCGCCGAGGTCCCGCTGGTCCTGGGCGCCACCCCCGTCTTCGTCGATGTCGACCCGGCGACCTTCCAGATCGACCCGGCCCACCTGGCCGCCCGCATCGCCGAGATCCGCGCTGCCGGCGTGCTGAAGCCCCGCGCGCTCATCGGCGTCGACCTGTTCGGCCAACCCGCCGACTGGCCCGCCTTGCGCGCCATCGCCCAATCTGAAGGCCTCTTCACCCTGGACGACTGCGCCCAAAGCTTCGGCGCCAGCCTGTCCGGCCGGAAACTGGGTCGCGAGGCGGATGCCACCGCCATCAGCTTCTTCCCCTCCAAGCCGCTGGGCGGCTACGGCGACGGCGGCGCATTGCTGACCGACTCCGACGAACGCGCGGCACTGTACCGCTCGCTACGCACCCATGGCGAAGGCACCACCCGCTACGAGGTGATGCGCACCGGCATGAACGGCCGCCTCGACACGCTGCAGGCCGCCGTGCTGTTGGCCAAGCTGGACGTGTTCGACGCCGAACTGGCCGAGCGCGCGCGTGTCGCTGCCATCTACGACCGCCGCCTCGGCAACGTGCTGACGACCCCCAAGCGCGTGCCCGACTCCGCCAGCGCCTGGGCCGTCTACGCGGTGCTGCTGCCAGACGGCGCCATACGCGACCGCCTGCAGGCCTCCCTGCGCGAACAGGGCGTCCCGAGCGCGATCTACTACCCCCGCGCGCTGCATCACCAGCCCGCCTACGCCGCCTCCCATGATGGCGCCGCACTGCCGGTGTCGGAGGATCTCGCAACCCGCATCATGGCCCTTCCAATCCACCCCGACCTGAGCGACGCCGATGCCGAGCGCGTCTGCGACGCCGTGGCAACCGCCCTGGGGTAGCCACGCGCCGACCAGGGCAGAAACCGGGGGCGCTTTCCCCCGTTTCCTCTGCATGGAACACAAGCCAAAGCAGCCCGCCGAGCATGAGACCCAGCCCGACAAGATCGGCCACCTCAAGCAAGGTGTTCCGCCCGAGGCGGCCAGCGAGGAACCCACGGGCTATCCCACCAGCGACCGCCACAAGACTGAGACGAACCCGACAAAACCATAGCGGCTGCACCATCGGCGCTTGCTGCCTATGGATCGATCACGCTGCCGGTGTTGCATCCACAATCGCTGTGGATAACTCTGTGGAACAGCTGGGTGCAACAACCTCTCCGCTGCGGTTCCCTGCAGTCCGGAACACTTTGCCTGCAAAATGAGCGACAAGCCTAACTCCCTGTTTTCACGGTATTTTGCCGTGAGGGCGTCAGGCGGCGTGAGAATGCGGTCGTAACTAGCTGACTCTTCAGCGAGTCAATTCCTTACCGTGGACAACTTGCCTCCATGTCGAATGACAGGCCGGACAACTCTTGCGACCCAGGGGCTCTCACCTCTGATGAAGCGCTCCGCTCCCACACGTCCGTCGTTGGGCCGCGCCGCATCCGATAGGTCTCGCTGCGCCGGTAAGGGGTTGCGTTCGTGAAGCCAAAACCCTAGGAAGCACGCGGTTTCGCAACCAGCGCTGTTGTAGCTCAGTGGTAGAGCACTCCCTTGGTAAGGGAGAGGTCGAGAGTTCAATCCCCTCCAACAGCATTCCAAACCATGACCGCGTATTGCCCGCGATCCGCGCCTAATCTTGATCGGACAAACCGGGTTCGCACGTCACACTGGCTGAATCGCAGTCGGCAGCAATGGCGATCAGCCTCAGTCCAACGGCGCGCAACATGATCGCCTGGCCCCAGAGCGGGAAATGCGAAAACCGCTGCTGCAAAGAACCGGCGACCTCATCGGCGCGCCGATCCACCATGGCCCCCAATTCGGTCCGGGTAGTATGGCTCTCTGCCCGGCTTGTCGCAGACCGCGCGTCGCGCTCGAATGGCATAATACTGGCCCAGCAACGATCCTAATGTTGGATCGTTACCAGTCAGTTACAAATCACGCAATTTGTTTTGCTAGCGTTTTGGGTTGGCCGTGGCGTCTACGGCGTCGAAGGCCCCGCCCGCCATTGCCCCGCCCGCCATTGCCCCGTGCTGCCACTGCACCGTGCTGCCATGCGCATGGGCCGTCGCCAGCTGCACATCCTCGCCCCCAGGCCACACGGTGCAACGCATTTCCGGCCCCTCGACAACCCGCGCCGGCTCGAACCGCAGCCATGCAAATGGCGCCGCCCGGGTTGCCGCGGCGCTAGCCTGCGCGATGGTCGCGCTGATGGCGTCGCGCGTGGCCTGCGGCATGTATTGCCACATGATCGAATGGTACAGCACCGTCGTGCACCCCGGCGCCGCTTCGGCCAATCGGTCCCGCACCCAGGTCGCCGCATCTGCCTGTTCCACCCGGTGGCCCGCAGCGCGGGCAATGGTGATCGCAGCCTCCAGCCGCGCCAGCCGCTCCAACTGATCGGCCCAGATGAAGGCCCGTAACCGCAGCCGCTGCGCCGGGTCTTCGAGATCCACCGGCGCCACGTCGCACGCCCGGCGAGACACCACCTGGACAGGCGTGCCCAGCGCTGGCTGGCCCCCCGTCCACTCCGGCGCCAGCCGCACGGGGCAGGTGGCATCGCCCCACTCACCGCTTCCCAACGTGTAGTGATACTGGTCCCATACCAGGTTCAGTCCGGCGCTGGCGCCGATCTCCAGCGTGCGCAACGGCAGCCCGGTCGCCCGCGCGATGTGCAGGAAGCCGCCCAGCAACACGCCGGAGCGACCGACCTCGTTGGTTTGCGGCGGCGACAGCAGGAAGTTCCGGATATAATCCCGCCTCTCGTCCAGCGCTGCCAGCACCGCAGCCCGCAAGGCATCGTCGGTCGACCCGCGCGGCGGATAGCAGGCCGCCAACGCCGGCGCCGCATCCGTCAGCACCACCGCGTGCAGCGCGCCGGCAAACCGCAGCGCCAGCGCGTCGCCGATCGGATCCCGCGTCCAATCCGCCGCCAGTTCGGCCGTGGCACCCCCCCGGCCAAAATCATCCGCCAGTATCCCGAGCACGCGCGCCGTAAAAGGCGAGCCAAGCGAGTTGCACCAATCGATCTGCTTACCGAAAGCGGCCAATACCGTATCGCTCACCATGGCTCTCCCTCTGCCCTCATGCCCCTGGCGTTTTGGCCCGGATATCCGCCTCGACCAAGGCGCGCAGTTCGTCTGTCACGACGGGCATGGCGCTGAACCAGCGGGTAAAGCCCGGCACCGCCTGGTGCAGCAGCATGCCCAACCCGTCGACCACCCGGTGCCCCCGCGCCGCCGCTTGCTGCAGCAGGGGCGTGTAGAGCGGCACGTAGACGATGTCGTAGACCACCGCGCGCTGCGGCAGCGGCGCCAGGTCGATCTCCAATAGCGGCTTGCCCAGCATGCCCAGCGCGGTGGTGTTCACCAGCAACCCGGCCTCCGCCATCAGTTCGGGCAGGTCCACCCGCGCGTGGGTCGTCACGCCGGCACCGAAATGCTCCGCCAGCGCCTGAGCGTTCTCGCGGGTGCGATTGACCAAGTGGACATGCATACCGCGACCCAGCAGCCCATAGGCCGCCGCCCGCGCCGCGCCGCCAGCGCCCAACACCACGGCAGAGCGCGACCCGGCGTCCCAGCCCGGCGCCAGATGATCCAGATTGGCGATGAAGCCGCCCACATCGGTGTTACCACCGACCAGGTCGCCGTCTTCGGTCCAAATTGTGTTGACCGCGCCGATCGCCCGCGCCGTCGCGTCGATCCGCGCCAGAAACGGCACGACCGCAACCTTGTGCGGCACGGTCACGTTGCCGCCGGTAAATCCGTTCCGCTGCCAATCGGCGAAGAACCCGGGCAACGCATCGGGCGCCACATCCGCCAGGCCATAACTGCCGGGCAACCCCAATGTCCGCAGCCAATACCCGTGCAGCATTGGCGAGCGGGAATGGCCGACGGGGTAGCCGAGTATGAAGGCGCGAGGGGCGGTCATGCCCGATGGTTACAATTACGCGCCGGGCTAGACCATCCCGTTTACGAAGGATGGCCCCGGCCGCACGCATAGCCGCTAGTGACGGGGATCAGGCCCGGCTGAGCTGCGCCTCGTCCAGCACCCGCTCGTGGCTGTCCATCGCGTTCTTGACCCGGTATTGGCAAACCCGACCCGTCACCGGCAGGGTCCGCACGATGGTGTAGATCCCCGCCCGCGCATTGATGTTGGACCGGTCGGGCATCACGGAGACGCGGTCGCCAGCGGCGAACTTATGAGCGATCAACATGATGGCGGTTCCTTAAATCTGTGGCGATACAATCCAACGCTAGAAGGATATGCCAAAAAAAGACACTGAATTCGCGAAGTTGAACCCCCGACATCACTTCTTCGGCATTACGATCGTTCATCCGCCGCACCGAAGGTTACTTCCCACTAGGCTATCTTGCGCCCGATCGGCGGTACGAAGAGCGGCGCCGTATCCCACGGGAATAGAACCCACACATCCTGCGCCACCTCCGCAACGAACGTGTCGGCAACGTTCTGGCCCGCGGGTTTGGCATACAAGCAGGCGAAATGCGCCTTCGGCAGCAAAGCCCGCACCAGCCGCGCCGTCGCTCCCCGGTCCACCAAATCGTCTACGATCAGGAACCCGCTACCATCCCCTGCCGCACTGGCGGATTTCAACACGACGGGTTCGCCCCGCGCCTCCTCGTCATAGGTGGCGACCGAAATCGTCTCCACCAGCCGGCACTCCAACTCGCGCGCGATGATGGCGGCCGGGATCATGCCACCCCGGGTGATCGCGACGATCCCCTGCCACGGCCCCATCGGCGCCAGCGTCGTGGCTAGCGCCCGGGCGTCGCGATGCAACTGGTCCCAAGTGACTGTGGCGTAGGTGGGTGTGGTCAGAACAGCCGCCCACCATTCGGCACCACCAGGTCGGGCTTCACCAGCACTACCGCCCCGTCCGCATCCGGCATGCCCAGCGTCAGTACCTCCGATTGCAGTCCGGCGATCCGCCGCGGCGGAAAGTTCACCACGCAGCAAACCTGCCGCCCGATCAATTGGTCCGGCGCGTAATGCACGGTGATCTGGGCGGATGACGCTTTGACCCCAATCTCCCCGCCAAAATCGATCCGCAGCTTGTAGGCCGGCTTTCGCGCGCCCTCCAGCGTCTCCGCCGCAATGATGGTACCGACCCGGATGTCCAGGCGGTCGAAGTCCTCGATGGTTGCTTGTTCGGTCATACCCCGATCATGCCTGATGCACGGCGGTTGCCAAGCGGCAGCGCGCGTGGGAGCAATTCCGGCCATGCGCGATCTTCATTTGCCGGGGCGTTCCCCCGTCTATGCCACCCATGCCATGGCCGCCACCTCGATGCCGGCCGCAACGCTCACCGCATTGGATGTGATGCGCGCCGGGGGCAATGCGTTGGACGCCGCCATCGCCGCCGTCGCCGTGCTGGGCGTGATCGAACCGCAATCCACCGGCATTGGCGGCGACAATTTCTGCCTGTGGAAGCAGCCCGGCAAGAAAGTCGTCGCGATCAATGGCTCCGGCCGCGCCCCCGCCGCAGCGCTGATCGACTGGTACGAGGCGCAGGGCATCACCGCCATCGACGACACCGGCCCCCACTCCGTCACCGTGCCCGGCGCCGTCGGCTCGTGGGAAAAACTGCTGGCTGAGCACGGCACCAAGGGCCTGGACGAGGTGCTGCAGCCCGCCATCCGCTTCGCCGAGGAAGGCTGGCCGGTGCATCACCGCGTCGCGTCCGACTGGGAAATCGCCGCGGCCAAACTGCGCAAGAACGGCACCCACGCCTTCCTGCCCAACGGCAGCGCCCCCAAGGCCGGTGACGTCTTCCGCCAGCCCGCTCTGGCCGAAACCCTGCGCACCATCGCCAAGAAGGGCGCCATCGGCTTCTACGAGGGCGCCGTCGCCGCCAACATGGTCGCCACCCTGCGCGCCCGTGGCGGCCTGCATACCGAGGAAGATTTCGCCGCCGGCCGCACCGCCGCCCATTTTGTCGAGCCGATCCACACCGCCTGGCGCGGCTACGACGTGTGGCAATGCCCACCGAACGGATCCGGCCTCATGGTCCTCATGCTGCTGGGCATCCTCGAAGGCTTCGAACCCACATCCGACCCGCTCTCGGTCGAACGCATGCACCGCCATGTCGAGGCCGCTCGCCTCGTCTACCGCGACCGCGATGCCTTCCTCGCCGACCCGACCCTGTCCAAGGTCCCGATGGACCAATTGATGGACCCGGCCTACCTCGCCGCGCTGCACAAGCTCATCGACCCGGCGCGCGCCATGCAGAACCTGCCCCGCGCCGGCGAGGCAGTGCTGCCGCCCCATCGCGACACGGTCTATCTCTGCGTCGTCGACAAGGACGGCAACGCCTGCTCCTTCATCAACTCTCTGTTCAAAAGCTTCGGCTCCGGCATCCTGGCCGACAAGGCCGGCGTCATGCTGCAGAACCGCGGCGCCGGCTTCGTGGTCGAGCGCGGGCACCCCAACTGCATCGCCCCCAACAAGCGCCCCATGCACACCATCATCCCCGGCATGCTCACCAAGGACGGCGAGGCGGTGATGCCGTTCGGCGTCATGGGCGGCCATTTCCAGCCCATGGGGCAGACCTGGTTTCTCGACAACCTCTTGCAATACGGGATGGACATCCAGCAGGCCCTCGACCTGCCGCGCCTGTTCCCCTACGGCGGCAAGCTGGAGGTCGAACCCGGTATCCCCGCCGCGTCTATCGAGGCGCTCGCCCGGATGGGCCACGCCATCACGATGACCGAGCGGCCGCATGGCGGTGGTCAGGCCATTTGGATCGACCGCGCGCGCGGCACCCTCGTCGGCGGCTCCGACCCACGCAAGGACGGCATGGCCCTGGGGTACTGATGCCCTTTGCCAGAACTACGCGAGCCTATTGATGCGCGCCTTCCTGCCGATGATCGTCTTCGCCGTCGTGCTGGCGGTGATCGCCTGGATGATTCTGCACTCATTTTTCGGGAATGGCCTCTGATGAGCGAACCCTGTGATCTGCCCGCCACCGAGGCGCGGCGCCTTATCGGCCGCCGGGCACTGTCCCCGGTGGAATTACTGGAAAGCTGCATCAGCCGGATCCAGGCCGTGGAGCCGGCGGTGAACGCCATGCCAGCCCTGGATCTGCCCGGCGCCCGCGCCGCGGCGGCCAAGGCGGAGCAGGCGGTGATGTCCGGCGCGGACCTGCCGCCGCTGCACGGCCTCCCCCTCGGCGTGAAGGATCTCACGGCTGCTGCCAACCTGCCGTTCACCCGCGGCAGCCCTATTTTCCGCGACCACATCGCCCCCACCGACGAGCGCCTGGTGGCCGATCTGCGCAGCGCCGGTGCCATCGTGCTGGGCAAGACCAACACGCCGGAATTCGGTGCCGGTGCCAACACCCGCAACGCCGTCTGGGGTGCCACCGGCAATCCGTTCGATCCCACGCGCTCCGCCGCTGGGTCGTCCGGTGGGTCGGGCGTGGCGCTGGCCTGCGGCATGGTGCCGATCGCCACCGGGTCGGATACTGGCGGCAGCCTGCGCAATCCCGCCGCCTTCAACGGCATCGTCGGCTTCCGCCCAACCCCAGGCGCGATCCCGAATGAGATGCGGAGCCATGGCTGGATGCCAATGGGCATGAACGGCCCGATGGCCCGCAACGTGCCGGACGCCATGTTGCTGATGTCGGCCATGGTCGCCGACGACCTGCGCGACCCGTACTCTCGCCCGGCCGATCCCGACTCGTTCTACCCGGTCCCGCCGCTGGACCTGGCCTCGCTCAACGTCGCCATCACGCCGGATTTCAGCTTCGCCCCGGTGGAAAAAACCGTCGTCGCCGCCTTCACCGAGAAGACCGGCCTGTTCCGCCACCTGTTCGGCCGCGCCGACGACACCACGCCCGACTGCACCGGCGCCGACGAGGCCTTCGCCATCCTGCGCGCCGTCGGTTTCCTGGCCGCCCATGGCGACAAGGTGAAGAACCGCCCCGCCGATGTCGGCCCCAACATCATCGCCAACGTCGAAGAAGGTCTGCGCTACAGCGCCGAGGACGTCGCCCGCGCATTGACGCTGCAAACCGCCATGCAACGCCGCTGGCACGAGTTCTTCACCCGCTACGACGTGGTGATCAGCCCCGCCATCAGCATCAGCCCACGCCCCTGGTCCGAGCTATACCCGGCGCAAATCGACGGTCGCACTCTGGACAGCTACTACCACTGGCTGGCGCTGGCCTATTGCGGCACGCTGGCCGGCCACCCGTGCCTGTCGCTCCCGGTCGGCCTCGATTCGCTGGGGATGCCGTTCGGCCTGCAACTGGTCGGCCGACGCGGCGGGGACGCCGCCCTGCTGGCCGCTGCCGCCGCGTTGGAGGCCGTTTTGGTCGGCGACCCCCGCACCGCCCGCCCAGTGCCCGACATCGCCAGGCTGGTGGCCGCCCCGCCGATCTCGGGCATGCCGGGCTTCTTCGGCTTCGGTTAGAGCAACCTCTACTCCATCACGAGCTTGCGCTGGCGCATGACCGGGGTCTGCGTCCGCGCATCTCGTTCGGCCGGTGTCATCTCCAGCCAGCGCTGCAACAGGCCGATAATGACCCGCGTCGGCCGCGCCAGATCCAGCGCCAGCGCTTCCTCCATCGGGTAGTACCGCAGCCCCTCCAACTCGCCGGACCCAGCCAGTTCCCCCGTGATGGCGGTGCTGTCGACCACGAAGAACCGTGCGTTGAACCGCACCGGGCCGCCGGGCGGGGTGATCGCCCGGCCCAAATAGTCGAACCCCGACAAATCCGGCGGATTGCCCAGGGTCAGCCCCGTTTCCTCCTCCAACTCCCGCGCCGCCGCGATGCCCAGCGCGTGCGCCAGCCGCGGCTTGCAGGATTTCTCCAACATCGCCTGCACATGCGCCGGCATAGCCTTGGCCACCTGCGCCGTCGCGTCCGGCCGGTCCACCGACCCGCCGGGGAACACCAGCTTGTTCGGCATGAACCGGTGCCCGGCGCCGCGCATGCCCATCAGCAGGGCAGGGGCTGGGCCATCGCCCTGCAGCACCAGCAGGCTGGCCGCATGCCGGGCGCGGACGGTCGCGGCACGCGGGGCGGTCATCGCGGTATCGGGCAAGGGCGTTATCCTTTGTTCGTGCGGCCGTAGCCGAGCAGGGCAGCAGCGTGCCCGATCGTCCAGCCCTGCACCACTAGGGAGGCAACGACGGTGCCGAAGGCGATGCCGAACAGCCGCTCCCCATTCGGCATGCCCTGCAACACGGGGATGATGGTGAGGTAGATCGGCACCGCGCCACGCAGCCCCACCCAGGCGGCGAAGCTGCTGCCCCGCATCCCAAACCCGAACGGCAGCAGGCAGGCGAATGCCGCCACCGGCCGCGCCACCAGGATCAGTACCACAGCAACGGCCGCGATTGCCGGGGCCTGGCCCAGCAATGTCGACGGCGTCACCAGCAAGCCCAGCAGCAGGAACAGCGCGATCTGCGCCAACCAGGCGAACGCCTCGTAGAATTCTTCCATCCGGGCGCGGGTCTTGTAGTCGCTGGTGCCGGTGATGATCCCCATCAGATACACCGCCAGGAACCCGCTAGCCCCCACGCTCTGCGCCGCCCCGAACAGCGTCAGCACCGCGGCAAACGTCAGGATCGGGAAGATCGAAGCCTCCGCCGGCAGCCGCCGCAGCAGTGCAAGCAAAATGTAGCCGCCGATGAGCCCGAACACCGCGCCCCCGCCCATCTCCAGCGCGAAGAAGCCGATGATGTGCCCCGTCGTCATGGCGCCGGGATGCACCAGCGCCTCAACGAACAGCACCGTCAGGAATACCGACATCGGGTCATTCAACCCCGACTCGATCTCCAGCAGGGCGGTCAGCCGGTCCGGAATGGCGACGCGGGCCTGCCGCAGCAGCAGGCCCACGGCCGCGGCGTCGGTCGGGGCCAGGGCTGCGCCGATCACCATCGCCTCGCCCCAGGACACGCCGAACAACCACACCCCGGCGCCCGCCACGATCACCGCCGTCGCGGCCACGCCCACCGTGCCCATCGCCAGTGCCGGCCAGAATGCCGCCTTCAGCATCGCCCGTTCGGTCTTGAACCCGCCCTCGAACAAAATCGCGGCCAGCGCGATGCTGCCGATCAGGTAGGAGCTGTTGAAGTCGGAGAACACGATACCGCCCGGCCCGTCTTCCCCCGCCAACATGCCGATGATGAGGAAGACCAGCAGCAGCGGGGCATTGACCCGCGCCGAAGCAAGCCCGGCGAAGATCGCGAACAGCCCGAGGGCGCCGCCGAGCAGGATGAAGTCGTGCGCATGTTCCACTGCGGACTTGCATAGCGCAGACACACGGCGGATTGAACCCGCCGGTGGCTGCGCC
>NZ_LMUY01000145.1:245060-303294 GCF_009765685.1 Acidisphaera sp. L21
CCGAACCCGGAGAGACCGCATGGCAGAGATCCGCCACCTGAACCCGCACGACCCAACCCCCGAGGGCGGCCACAGCGTGATCGTATTGCGCCGCTTCGACGAGGACGATCCCCACAAGGTGGTGGTGGAACTGACGCTGACCCATCCCCACGGCCTGCCCGAGCGCACGCATCTGCGCCACACCAACGGCACCCCGATGACGCTGGAGGAAGCCGCCACCGCCGCCAGCGCCGTGGCGGACGAGGCCGGCATCACCACCGTGCAGGTCATCGACCGCACCGCCGGCCCCCGCGAACGCGATATCCAGCAGCATGGCGGCGATCACACCGTGCACATGGAACGCCTGGACGATGACGATCTGGAGGAAGGCGAGCCCGGCCCGGACATGCGCCGGAGCTGACCTCGCAAAACCGGCTGCTCGGCCGCGTGGCGCAGGTCGCTGCGGCCGGGCTGTGCCTGGCATCGGCCATCCTATGGTCGCTGCCTGTGATGGCGTCGGGCCTGCTGGCCCTGCTGCGCTACGGCTTCGGCAGTATCTTCGTGGTCGGCGAGAGCGTGGCCGCCGCCCTGCTGCGCTCCGCCGGGGCTGATGTCGCCGACACCGTGCAGCGCCTGCACGCCAACCCGACCGGCGGTGCGACGGAGGCCGCGGCCGGTCTGCTGCTATCGACCGCCGCCGCCGCGATGACGACGCGCCAACCCAGCATGGCTGCCCTGCTCGCCGCCGCCTCGGCGCTAGAGGCGTGGTGGTATGGCCTGCCAGTGATTTCCATCATGTTGGTCGCGCCGGTTTGTGTAGGGATTATTGGTGGTTTCGTCGCCCGGCGGGGTTGACGTAGACCCCCCGACGGCTCATTTCCCGCATACCGGACCAGAGTGGTCCAATTTGATTTGAAAACGCCGGGTGCCATGTTCAGGCTATCCAAACTCACCGATTACGCGGTCGTCGTGCTGATCCGCCTCTCTGCGGTGGATGGCGTGCAAACGTCGCCCGGCGTCGCCCAGGCGACCGGCGTGCCGGAGCCGACGGTCGGCAAGGTGCTGAAGGCCCTCTCCGCCGCCGGGTTGGTCGCGTCCCAGCGCGGCGCCCGCGGCGGCTACCGGCTGATGCGCCCGCTATCGGCTATTCCCGTGTCGGACGTGATCATCGCCATCGATGGCCCGATCGCCATGACCGCCTGTGTCGAGGGTTCGGGCTCGGCGTGCGAGGCATCCTGCACCTGCCCGGTGCGTGGACGCTGGGATGCGGTGAACGATGCCGTGCGCGAGGCGCTGGCGGCGATTACCTTGGCCGATATGGCCCCACCGGCGCGGTCCTTCTTGGCCGCACCGGGCTTTTCCATTCCTGCCGAATAGGACGCTCGCTCATGGCAGCCGTCGCAGAAACCCTCGATACCGTTCAATCCCTCACGGGCTCCGGCTACAAATGGGGCTTCGAAACCGACATCGAGATGGATGTCGCGCCAAAGGGTCTGAACGAAGACACCATCCGCATGATCTCCGCCCGCAAGGCGGAGCCGGAGTGGCTGCTCGCCTGGCGCCTGAAGGCCTATGCCGCCTGGTTGAACATGGTGGAGCCGGACTGGGCGAAGGTCGGCTACCCGAAGATCGACTACCAGGACATCCACTACTACGCCGCCCCGAAGAAGAAGCCTGGCCCGAAGTCTTTGGACGAGGTCGATCCCGAGCTGCTGAAGACCTACGCCAAGCTCGGCATCCCCCTGAAGGAGCAAGCGCTCCTCGCCGGCGTCGAGCCCGCCGAGGGTGATGAGCCTGCGCGCAACATCGCCGTGGACGCGGTGTTCGACAGCGTCTCCGTCGCCACCACCTTCCGCAAGAGCCTGTATGAAGCTGGCGTGATCTTCTGCCCGATCTCCGAGGCAGTACACGACCATCCGGACCTGGTGCGCCAATATCTCGGCAGCGTCGTCCCGGCCGGCGACAACTACTTCGCCGCGCTGAACAGCGCCGTATTCACCGACGGCTCGTTCGTGTTCATCCCCAAGGGCGTGCGCTGCCCGATGGAGCTGTCCACCTATTTCCGCATCAATGCCAAGAACACTGGACAGTTTGAACGGACGCTGATCATCGCCGAGGAAGGCGCCAGCGTCTCCTACCTCGAGGGCTGCACCGCCCCGCAGCGCGACGAAAACCAGCTCCACGCCGCTGTGGTCGAGTTGGTGGCGCTGGACGATGCGACGATCAAGTACAGCACCGTCCAGAACTGGTATCCCGGCGACGCCAACGGCAAGGGCGGCATCTACAACTTCGTCACCAAGCGCGCCGCCTGCCGCGGTGCCCGCAGCAAGGTCAGTTGGACCCAGGTCGAAACCGGCTCCGCTATCACCTGGAAATACCCATCCTGCATCCTGCAGGGCGAGGACAGCGTCGGTGAATTCTATTCCGTGGCACTCACCAACAACCGCCAGCAGGCCGATACCGGCACCAAGATGATCCACATCGGCAAGGGCACCCGCTCGACCATCGTCAGCAAGGGCATCAGCGCCGGCCGGTCCGACAACACCTATCGCGGCCTGGTCCGCATCCTGCCGAAGGCGCACGGCGCGCGGAACTTCACCCAGTGCGACAGCCTGCTGATCGGTGACCAGTGCGGCGCCCACACCGTGCCCTATATCGAAAGCCGCAACGCGACCGCGCAGGTGGAGCACGAGGCCACCACCAGCAAGATCAACGACGACCAGCTCTTCTACTGCCGCCAGCGCGGCCTCAGCCAGGAGGACGCGGTCGGCCTCATCGTCAACGGTTTCTGCAAGGACGTCTTGAAGGAACTACCAATGGAATTTGCCGTGGAAGCACAGAAGCTGCTTGCCATCAGCCTAGAGGGATCGGTCGGCTAATGTTGGAGATCAAGCAGCTCTCAGCCTCGCTCGAGGACGGGAAAGTCATCCTGAACGGCGTCGACCTGACGGTGCCGTCGGGCGAGATCCACGCCATCATGGGACCGAACGGCTCCGGCAAATCCACGCTGTCCTACGTCCTTTCCGGCCGCGACGGCTACGAGGTCACCGGCGGCTCTGCCACCTTTGAAGGCAAGGACCTGCTGGACATGGAGCCGGAGGAGCGCGCCGCTGCCGGCCTGTTCCTCGCCTTCCAATACCCGGTCGAGCTACCCGGCGTTGGCAACGCCAACTTCCTGCGCACCGCCTTCAACGCCCAGGCCCGCGCCCGCGGCGAGCCCGAACTCGACGCGGTGAAATTCCTGCGCGCCGCCCGCGAAGCTATGAAGCGCCTGGCCATGCCGGACGACATGCTGAAGCGCAACGTCAACGTCGGCTTCAGCGGCGGCGAGAAGAAGCGCAACGAGGTGCTTCAGATGGCCATGCTGAAGCCCAAGCTGGCGATCCTGGACGAAACCGATAGCGGCCTGGATATCGACGCGCTGAAGATCGTGGCCGACGGCGTCAACGCCCTGCGCGGCCCCGGCTTCTCCGCCCTGGTCATCACCCACTACCAGCGCCTGCTCGACTACATCGTCCCCGACCGCGTGCACGTCCTGTCCGCCGGCCGCATCATCCGCTCCGGCGGCCCGGAACTGGCGAAAGAGCTGGAGGCCACCGGCTACGCCCCGATGGTCGCCGACGCAGCATGAGCGCCGCGCTGCGCACGGGCACGGAAAGCTTCCTGGCCCGGTTCGAGGGTCTGCGCGCCCGCCTGCCCGGTGATCTGGTCGCCCGGCAAGCCGCCGCCGAGGCGTTCCGCAGCGCCGGCCTGCCGACCGTACGCGACGAGGCGTGGAAATACACCAGCCTGCGCCCGCTCGCCGACAACGACTTCCGCGAGGCGCTGACCTCGGTCGAGGGCGGTTCGCTGCCGAAGATCCCGGCGATCGAGGGGCCGCGCGCCGTCTTCGTCGACGGCCGCCTGCGGGAAGACCTGTCCAGCCTGCCCGACACGCTGCACTTCACCCGCTTCGCCAACGACCCCAGCTTCGGCACCCTGTCCCGCCCCGATCAGCAGCCCGTCGTGGCGCTGAACACGATGCTGGCCGAGGACGGCGCCGTGATCTCGGTCGCCGAGGGCGTCGATGCCGGCACGCTCGTCCTGGTGAGCCTGGCCGCAGAGACGGAGGGCCGCTCGGTGACCTTCCATCCGCGCCACACGATCCGTCTGGCCGAAGGCGCCAAGCTGACGGTGGTCGAACTGTCCGTCGGCCGCGGCCGCTATCTGCACAACCCGGTCTTCTCCATCGAGGTCGCGTCCGACGCGACGCTGACCCATATCCGCCTGCAGAACGAGGCGATGGAGGCGTTCCACCTGGCCACCATCTACGCCACGGTCCAATCCCGCGGCTTCTACGACGCCTTCACGCTCACGCTGGGCGGCCAGGTCTCCCGCGCCGAATTCCACGCCCGCCTGGTCGGCCCGAACGCCACCGTGCACCTGAACGCTGCCCAGCTGCTCGGCGGCAAGCAGGTCGGCGACGTCACCACGGTCGTGGTCCACGACGCCCCCAACTGCGCCAGCCGCCAGACGGTGAAGAACGTCCTCACCGACAAGGCCCGCGGCGTCTTCCAGGGCCGCATCGAAGTCGAGCGCATCGCCCAGAAGACCGACGGCTACCAAATGAGCCAGGCCCTGCTGCTGTCCCCGGATGCCGAGATCGACTGCAAGCCGGAACTCCAAATCTACGCCGACGACGTGAAATGCAGCCACGGCGCCACGATCGGCGAGTTGGACGACGACCAGCTTTTCTACCTCCGCGCCCGCGGCATCCCCGAGCAGGAAGCCCGCTCGATCCTGATCCGCGCCTTCCTCGACGACGCCCTGCAATCCGTCAGCCACGAAGGCGCCCACGCCCTGCTGGAACAGGCCATCGACGGCTGGTGGCAGCGCCAATCGGCCTCGGCGGCATGACCATGATCCGTCCCGCCCCGCTGGATGTGGAGCGCATCCGCGCCGAATTCCCGATCCTGTCGGAAACCGTGCACGGCAAACCCCTGGTGTTCCTGGACAGCGCCGCATCATCGATGAAGCCGACCGCCGTCATCGATGCGATGGCCGACACGATGCGCAAGCAATACGCCAACGTGCATCGCGGCCTGCACTGGATGAGCGAGCGGACCACCGACGCCTACGAGAGCACCCGCGACGCCGTCGCCCGCCTGATGAACGCGCCCTCCCGCGACGAGATCGTGTTCGCCAAGAACAGCACCGAGGCGATCAACCTGCTCGCCCACAGCTACGGCAGCCTGATGCAGCCCGGCCAGGCGGTGCTCATCACCGAGATGGAGCACCACGCCAACATCGTCCCGTGGCAGATGCTCCGCGACCGCGCCGGGATCGAACTCCGCATCGCCAGGATCACCGATGCCGGCGAACTCGACTGGGCCGACTACGAGTCCAAGCTGGCCGACGGCCGGGTCGCCCTGGTCGCCATGACCCACATGTCCAACGTGCTGGGCACCTACACCCCAGCCGCCCGCATCGCCGCCGCAGCGCATGCGGCCGGCGCCAAGGTGATGTTCGACGGCAGCCAGGCTATCGTCCACCGCCGGGTCGACGTGCAGGCGCTGGACGCCGATTTCTACGTCTTCACCGGCCACAAGCTCTACGGCCCCACCGGAATCGGCGTGCTCTGGGGCCGCATGGCCCTGCTGGACGCGATGCCCCCCTTCATGGGCGGCGGCGACATGATCGGCAGCGTCAGTTTCGAAAAGACTACTTGGGCCCGCGTTCCGCATAAATTCGAGGCCGGCACCCCGCCCATCGTCGAAGCCATCGGCCTCAAGCGCGCCATCGAGTGGGTGGAGGCGGTCGGCTACGACGCCATCGCCGCGCACGAGGCGGCGTTGACCGAGCACGCGCTCGCCCGCCTGGCCGACGTAAAAGGCCTTCGCGTCATCGGCCAGGCGCAGGATCGTGGCGGCGTCGTCTCCTTCACCCTGGACGGCGCCCACGCCCACGACGTCGCCACCCTGCTGGACCGCAACGGTGTCGCCGTCCGCGCCGGCAACCACTGCGCCGAGCCGCTCATGCGCCGCCTGGGCGTCGACAGCACCGCCCGCGCCAGCTTCGGCGTCTACACCACGCTGGGCGAGATCGACGTCCTAGCCGACACGCTGGAGCGTGTGCGGGAGTTCTTTGCGTGAGCCAGGCTGCGTCCTTCGACGACATGCGGGATCTGTATCAGGAGGTGATCATGGCCCGCGGCCGTCACCCCCAGCATCAGCTCCGGCTCGACCCGTATGACGGCGCGGCCAAGGGCGACAACCCGATGTGCGGCGACCGGGTCGAGGTTCGCATCCGGATGGCCGGCGACACGATTGCCGAAGCCGGGTTCGAGGCACGGGGTTGCGCCATCAGCGTCGCTTCCGCCGATCTGATGGCCGACGCCATCACCGGCCGCACCCCCACCGAGGTCCGCACCCTCGCGGAGCGTTTTCGTGTTATGGTCCACACTGGCGCCTGCCCGGACTGCGGTCCGGAAATGGATCCGCTACGCCCGTTGGTGGGCGTGCACGAGTTCAAGTCGCGGCTGAAATGCGCGACATTGCCGTGGGACGCCATGCTCGGCGCCCTGAAGGAGAGCGGACATGGCTGACACCCACGCGAGTTGGTCGCCTGACGGCACCGCCGAGCCGATCCCCAGCGAGGACGCGATCATCAACGCCATCGGGACGGTCTACGACCCCGAAATCCCCGTGAACATCTACGAACTGGGCCTGATCTACGTCATCGACATCGCCGACGATGGCAAGGTGAAGGTCGAGATGACGTTGACCGCCCCCGGCTGCCCCTCCGCCCAGGAATTGCCGGTGCAGGCGCGCGAGGCCATTATGGCCGTGCCCGGCGTTACCGAGTGCGAGGTCGAGACGGTTTGGGACCCACCATGGGACCCGAGCCGGATGAGCGAGGAAGCCCGCCTCGCATTGAACATGTTCTGACGCGTCACGATCTAGGATTAATCATGAGCGCTACCCAGACCACCGCCAAACCCCGCCGCGCCCTGCCGCCATTGATGACGATGTCGGATGTGGCTGCCGCCCGCCTCGGCCAGCTATACAGCGGTGCCCAGAAGGGCATGCTGCTCCGCATCGACGTCAGCACGAAGGGCTGCTCCGGCATGTCCTACCGCATGGACTGGGTGTCCGAGCCCGGCCCGGGCGACGAGGTCGTCACCGATCACGGCCTGACAGTCCTCGTCGACCGCAAGGCCAGCCTATTCCTCATCGGCACGATGATGGATTACCAGGTCAAAGACCTGTCTGCCGGATTCACCTTCGTCAATCCGAACGAAAAGGGCCGCTGCGGCTGCGGCGAGAGCTTCCACGTCTAACCAAATCGCGGCGCGGGGCAGCGTGCCCCGCGCCGCCTCGTGCCACGATGTATTCAGCTACGCATACGAGTGAGGTCCAGCAGCACGCTGGCTTCCAGTTCCTTTTCCTCGAACCGGTGTTTCACCAGGTCGCCGAGGCTGACGATGCCAACCAACTCCTCGCTCTCGATGATTGGCAGGTGTCGGATGCGACGCCGGGTCATCAACTGCAGCATGTCGTCGATGGTGTCGTCGGGATGCCCGCTGATGACCGGCGTGGTCATCAGATCCCCGACCTTGTAGTCGTAGACGCCAGCACCGCTATGGGCGAGGCGGTTCACCAGATCGCGCTCGGAGAAGATGCCGACCGGCTTGAGCCTGTTTTCCACCACCAATGCGCCGATGCGATGCTCGGCCAACCGCTCCACCGCATCCTTGACCGTCTGGTCCGGTCGGATGGTGAAGACCTTACGGCCCTTGGTGTGTAAAACGTCGGAAATAAGCATGGTGTCGATCCTCAAAGTGCGGTGTCATCCGCAAGATCGATGTTGGTCCTGACCGGGACGGCTTAAAGTTAAGTTCGCGTCATGATTGGCAAAGTGACGCAGCACTTCAAGGCAAGACTAGACACTCAAAGCAAGGCTGGCCACCCAAGCAAGACTGGCCACCCAAGCGAGATTGGCACTGCAACTATCGCCGCTTGACGCGCTCCCGCTCGAAGACACAAACGCTCTCCACCGCCGCAGACCACAGGAATTGGTCGACTGGCGTGGCCGTGGCCAGCGTATACCCAGCGTCTCGCAATACCCGCGCATCCCGCGCCAGCGCCGCCGGGTTGCAGCTGACGTAGATGACCCGCATCACGCCCGACCCGGCAATCGCCTGCATCTGCGCCGCCGCTCCGACGAACGGCGGGTCCAGCACGATCGCGGCAGCCCCGGCCAATTCCTTTACCATCAGCGGCTGCCGGGCCAGGTCGCGATGCACGGCCTCGATCCGCCGTCCGGTGATGGCGCTGCGCAGCGCCGCATAGGCGGCAGCGTTGCCCTCGTAGGCCACCACCCGCGCCCGTTCCGCCAGGGCGAAGGTCAGCGTCCCGCACCCGGCAAATAGCTCGATCACGGTGCCACGCGACGCAATGGTCGCGGGCAACCCCGCCAGCACCGCCGCCGTAATCGCGGCTGCCCCGGCGCGAGAGGCTTGCAGGAACGTGCCGGTCGGCGGCGACACGGCCGCTCCGGCCAGATTCGTCACGATGGGCGCCAGTTGGGATGCCGTTTCCGGCGGGCCATCGCCCAGCGCCCAGGAGATTCGCGCCGCCCCCGCCTGCTTGGCCAGATCGGCCAGCGCCAGGCGGTCATCCGCGCTCAACAGCGCATCCGTGCGCAGCAGCAGGTCGATCCCACTATCCAGCATGTTCGCCAACGCCGACCCGGTGCGGCGCAGGCCGGAGATACCCGGCATCGCTTGCCGCAGCGCGCCGATCAGCGCCACCAGCTTGGGCTCGATCACCAGACAGGTGTGCAGGTCGATCACGTCGGCGCCGCGATGCCGGTGCAGCCCGACCGCCACCGTCTTGCCATCGCGAAACAGCGCCAGATCCACCCGGCGCCGGTCATGCGGCGGCGTCCGTGCCAGCGGCGCCATCGCCACGTCCGCGAATCCGGCCCGCACCAGCGCCGCCAGCACCTGGGCAGATTTCCACTCGGCGTAGGGCGCGTCCTGCCAATGCTGCAACGTGCAGCCGCCGCATGCGCCGAAATGCGGGCACGGGGCCGTCTGGCGGAAAGGGGAGGGCGCCAGGATCTCGGCGCTGGACGTCCAGCCCTGCCCACGCTTGGTCAGCCCGCCTGTGCGGACCTCCTCGCCGGGTAAGGTGTAGGGAAGGTAGGCGAGGCTATCGTCGTCCAGGCCGGCGATGCCATCCCCATCCGCGCCGATCCGGTCGATCGTCACGGTCTGCGGCTCGCCCAACCCAAGCCCTCTCCCAGCGGGAGAAGGCTTTTTCGGGTAGGGCGACCGGGTTAGGCCCCGAACGCCGACAATCCCGTCTGCGCCCGGCCGAGGATCAGGGCGTGCACGTCATGCGTGCCCTCGTAGGTATTCACCGCCTCGAGGTTCATCACGTGGCGGATCACGTGATACTCGTCGGAAATGCCGTTGCCGCCGTGCATGTCCCGCGCCTCGCGGGCAATGGCGATCGCCTTGCCGCAGGAATTGCGCTTGCACAGGCTGATCATTTCCGGTGCGGCCCGGTGCTCGTCCATCAGCCGCCCCAGGCGCAGCACGCTCTGCAAACCGATCGTGATCTCGGTCTGCATGTCGGCCAGTTTCTTCTGGATCAACTGCGTCGCCGCCAGCGGCCGCCCGAAGATCATCCGGTTCAGCGCATAATCACGCGCCGCGTGCCAGCAGAACTCCGCCGCCCCTAGCGCGCCCCAGGAAATGCCATAGCGCGCGTTGTTCAGGCACGAGAACGGCCCGCGCAGGCCCTTCACGCCCGGCAGCATGTTCTCGGCAGGGACGAACACGTCGTCCATCATGATCATGCCGGTCTTGGACGCACGCAGGCTGAACTTACCTTCGATCACCGGGGCGGTAAGCCCCTTCATGCCCTTTTCCAGGATGAAGCCGCGGATCGTACCGCTATCGTCCTTCGCCCACACCACGAACACGTCGGCCAGCGGCGAGTTGGTGATCCAGGTCTTCGACCCGTGCAGCAAATAGCCGCCATCCACGCTCTTGGCCCGCGTCCGCATCGAACCCGGGTCCGACCCCGCATCCGGCTCGGTCAGACCAAAGCAGCCGATGAACTCGCCCGCCTGCAATTTCGGCAAATACTTCTGCCGTTGCTCCTCCGACCCGAAGGCCCAGATCGGATACATCACCAGCGAGGATTGCACCGAAAAGGCGGAGCGGTAGCCGCTATCCACCCGCTCCACTTCCCGCGCGATCAGCCCATAGGCAACGTAGCTGACGCCCGCGCAGCCATACCCTTCTAGCGTCGCGCCCAGGAAGCCCATCTCGCCCATCTCGTTCATGATCTCGCGATCGAACGTCTCGTGGCGGTTGGCCATCAGCACGCGGGGGAACAGCTTGTCCTGGCAGTAGGCGCGGGCGGCGTCGCGGATGGCGCGCTCGTCTTCGGTCAGCTGGTCTTCCAGCAGCAATGCATCGTCCCACGAGAACGGCCCCATCGGACGGTTCTGCGGCGCCGGGCCGGGCGGTGCGTCGCGCATCGGCTGCCCCTCGGCGGCCTCGGGCACGGCAACGGGACTGATCACGTTCATGCGGGATTCTCCTCCGTTTGGCGCGGCTGGGCCGCGCGGATGGGCGAGCGTATCAGCATGAAGGCCGGCACGTCATCGCCAAAGCCCTGCACTGCCGGGCCCAGATCGTCATCGCGGCCACGGCCTTCGCGGCGGGGCGGACGCTCACGGCTGCGGTCGGGCTCGCGGGCCACTTCCCGCGGACGCTCAGCCTCACGCGGCGCACGAACCGGGCGCTCGCGCCGGGCACGCGCGACCGGGGCCGGCCCCTCGACAGCAGCCCCAACTGCCACGATTGCGGCAATCGGTTCCTCGGCGCGCGGCGGCCGCGGCTTGGCCGGCGCCTTCTCCCGGCGCGGCTTGGCGTCCGGCTTGGCGGCGCTCTTGCCACCACGGCCACGGCGCTTGCGGCCATCACCCTCGGCCCATTCCACCGGGTCAAGACCATCGACTTGCAGGCGAGGGATCGGCGCGCCAACCAGCGCCTCGATCGCCTCGACCGCCAGGCGATCATCCGGCGTCGCCAGCGTGAAGGCATGCCCGGTCATCCCGGCGCGGCCCGTCCGGCCGATGCGGTGAACGTAATCCTCCGCATGATGCGGGACATCGAAGTTGAACACATGCGACAGGCCGCTAATGTCCACGCCGCGCGCCGCCACGTCGCTGCATACCAGCAGCCGCAACTCGCCAGCCTTGAACCGTGCCATGGTGGCCGTCCGTTCGGACTGCGACATGTCACCATGCAGCGCGCCCACGTCGAATTCATGCCGCTTCAGCGATTTATAAAGGACGTCGACCTCGATCTTCCGGTTGCAGAAGATCATTGCGTTCTGCACCTGCTCCGACCGGATCAGCCGGCGCAGCGCCTCGCGCTTATCCAACTCCTGCACCAATGCCAGCCCGGCGATGATGGTGGTCGCGACCGAGGCCGGGCGCGATACGGTGATAACCTTCGGGTTCTGCAGGAATGCGTCGGACAGCCGCTTGATCTCCGGCGCCATCGTGGCGGAGAAGAACAGCGTCTGCCGGGTGCGCGGCAACATGGCCACGATCCGCTCGACATCGGGGATGAACCCCATGTCCAGCATCCGGTCGGCTTCGTCGATCACCAGGATGCGCGTGTCGGTCATCAGCAGACCGCCGCGCTCGAACAGGTCAATCAGGCGACCCGGCGTCGCGATCAGCACGTCGACACCCTTCATCAGGGCGTCCTTCTGCTCGGACATGCTTTCGCCGCCGATCAGCAGGGCGTGGTTCAGTTTCAGATGCTTGCCGTACTGAATGAAATTCTCGGCGACCTGCAACGCAAGTTCGCGGGTCGGCTCCAGAATCAACGAGCGCGGCATGCGGGCCCGGGCTCGGCTACCGGCCAGTATGTCCATCATCGGCAAGGTGAATCCGGCGGTCTTGCCGGTGCCGGTCTGCGCCACGCCCAACACGTCGCGGCCCTGCAGCACGATCGGGATCGCCTGCTCCTGGATCGGGGTCGGATGCAGATATCCCATCTCCGCGATCGCCTTCAGGATCGGCTCGGACAGGCCCAAATCGGCGAACACCGCGCGCTCCGGCTCCCGCTCTGCGGGCCACTCATCCACCATGCCGGCCATGCCGCCGCCGACATGCATGCTGTCGGATCGATCGGACTCACCGTCATCATCGGCGGGCGCGAACACCACATGCGGTTCGTGCACGGGCGCAATCGTTTCCGGCTCCGCCACCGCGCGATCAGCGACGGGCTCTGGCACCGGTTCGGGCGCCGTCTCCGGCGCGACTTCAACTGGGTCAGGCTCAATGCGCGGGGCGACGTCAATCATCGCGACACCCCCCTCTACGGTCGAGTCGGTGTCGGATTGTGCAGGCTGGTCCGCCGGGGCGGGTATCGTTTCGGTCAACAAGTGGTTCCGGTCGCTTGACATGACGCCGGCGGGTCAACGCGTGCCGGCAGTATGCGCCGTTATGGCGCGGGCGCGCATTCCCGCGCCTCCAGGCGGCATATCTGCAACTAACGCACAAAAGTCAAGGAATTCACTTCCCGGGCGCGGTGCAACGTTGTCGCGTGCGATGCGTAGGGTGCGCGCAGGAGCAATCATATGATGCCTATCGCCGGCCAGCCGCTGCCCATCGAAGAGTATGCCCTGATCGGCGATTGCAACACCACCGCCCTCGTCGGGCGCAATGGATCGATCGATTGGCTGTGCTGGCCCCGATTCGACAGCGCCGCCTGCTTCGCCGCCTTGCTGGGCACGCCGGATAATGGCCGTTGGCAGATCTTCCCCGCCGGGGAGGACATCCACACCAGCCGTCAATATCGCGACGGCGGGTTGGTGCTGGAAACCGTGTTCACCACGCCGCATGGCACCGTCGCACTGATCGACTTCATGTTGCCGGAAAATGCCAACTCCACCATCATCCGCATCGTGGAGGGCCGCACCGGCCAGGTCGAGATGACGATGGATATCGCCCTTCGCTTCGATTACGGCATGTCCGTCCCCTGGGTCACCCGGCTGCCCAGCGGTACCGACTACGTCGCCGTCGTCGGCCCGGAGCTGACAGTGCTGCAGACCGAAATCGAATTGGAAGGCCACGACCTCCGCACCTCCGCCTCCTTCACTGTCGCGGCCGGCAAGCGGGCCACGTTCGTCCTGCGCCACGGCCCGTCCCACCTGCCACCGCCGGGCGCCGTCGACCCCGTCCACGCCTTGGCCGAGGTCGAAGCGTACTGGGCCGAGTGGTCTAAGCGCTGCACCTACCGGGGCAAGTACCAGGACGCCGTCCGCACGTCGCTGCTGGCACTGAAGGCGCTGACCTACCATCCCACCGGCGGCATCGTCGCCGCCGCCACGACCTCGCTGCCCGAACAATTGGGCGGGTCCCGCAACTGGGACTACCGCTATTGCTGGCTGCGCGACGCCACGCTGACGCTATTTTCCCTGATGCAAGCCGGCTATTACGAAGAAGCCGGCGCCTGGCGCGACTGGCTCCATCGCAGCATCGCCGGCAGCCCGGACCAGATCCAAATCATGTATGGCATCGGCGGCGAGCGCCGGCTCGCGGAGTGGGAGATCAAGGAACTCCCCGGCTACCAGGGCGCCGCCCCCGTGCGGATCGGCAACGCCGCGTCCGAGCAATTGCAGTTAGACGTCTTCGGCGAAGTGACCGAGGCCTTGCACCAGGCCCGCAACGGCGGCCTTGCAACCGCCCCGGCCAGTTGGGCCCTGCAATGCGCGATCATCAAGCACCTGGAGGACATTTGGGCCCAGCCCGACGAAGGCATTTGGGAGACACGCGGCGGCCGCAAGCACTTTACCTATTCCAAAGTCATGGTCTGGGTCGCCTTCGACCGGATGATCAAGGACGCCGAGGAACACGGCCTGGAAGGCCCGGTAGACCATTGGAAAGAAATCCGCGACCAGATCCGCACCATGGTCGAGGAAAAGGGCTTCAACACTGCCAAAAACAGCTTCATCCAGCATTTCGAGACCGAGCAACTAGACGCCAGCCTGCTACTGCTACCCCTCGTTGGCTTCCTCCCCCACGACGACCCCCGCGTGCGCGGCACCACCGCCGCCGTCGAGCGGGAGTTGCTGAAAGACGGCTACGTGCTCCGCTACAGCACCACCGACAGCGAGGACGGCCTACCGCCGGGCGAGGGCGCCTTCCTGGCCTGCTCGTTCTGGCTGGTCGATAACTGGCATATGCAGGGGCGGGAGACAGACGCGCTGGCATTGTTCGATAAGCTGCTTGGCCTCTGCAACGACGTCGGCCTGCTCTCCGAAGAATACGACCCGGCGGCCAAGCGCATGACCGGCAATTTCCCCCAGGCCTTCAGCCACACCGCGCTCATCGCCAGCGCGATGAATCTGGCCCAGGCCGGCCCCGCCCAAATGCGCGAAGCAGAGGCCGCAGAGACGTGAACTACGCCGGAATCAGTCCGGCGGCGCGATAGCTCTCCACGATCCTGTCGAATACGGTGACGTCGCCACGGCTGCGCGCCGCCAATTGCGCCCCACTAATGGCCGCGTAGACCGCCAGCGCACGGTCGCCACCCGGCAAAATTGTTGCCAGCCACCTCACGCAGACGTCCACGAACGTCTTTACTTCCGCCCTCACTACCTCCGGCAGCCCATCGATCTCGGCGGCCAGGAATCCGCACAGGCACATCCGGTTGCCATTCTCCAACGCGACGCGAAACACCGCGGTGTAGAACCGCAGGCAAGCCGCAGGGTCGGCGTTGGTGTCGGAGAAAGCGTTCAGCGCAGCCTGCGCCTCTTCCCAATACCGCCGGGCAAGCGCGGCGCCCAAATCGCCCTTGGTCGGGAAGTGATAGTGAATGCTGGCGCTTTTGATGCCGATCTCCTTGCCCAGCTCGCGAAAGCTCAGCCCGCCATAGCCATGCGCCTGCACCGTCGGCTGCGCGGCATTCAGGATCGTCTCTCGCATATCCGCCATGGCACGCCCCTTCTATCCTACCGTTAGATAGGCATTGACGCCAGGCGAGGAAAGCGCTTTATACCGACACTTACCTATCGATAGGTAAGAATGGAGAGCACAATGAAAATCCATGATCGCGAAGGCACCATCAACCCCACCCGCATCCGCATCGTTCTTGCGGAGAAGCGTCTCGGGGACCGCATCGAGTTCGTCAGCGTCGACATCATCTCGGCGGAGCAGAAGTCAGCCACCTTCCTCGCCAAGAACCCGATCGGCAAGATCCCGCTGCTCGAACTCGATGACGGCACCATCATCTCCGAATCGACTGCAATCACCGAGTATCTCGACAACCTCGATGGCAACCCGACGCTGACAGGCAAGACACCGCGGGAGAAGGCGCTCATCCACATGTGGCAACGCCGGGCCGAGCAACTCCTGCTCGAACCCGTCGACGATTACTTCCACTACGGCACGAAGGGTCTGGGCGAGGCGCTACAGCCGTTCCGCATGCCCGACTGGGCTGGCCGAAAGGAATGGGGCGAGCGACGCGGCGCCTTCGCGGTGGGCAATCTACCCTATCTCGACACCGAACTCGCCGGCCGGGCGTTCCTCGCCGGGGACGCCTTTTCGATGGCCGACATCACCCTGTTCGTAGCCCTGGCCTTCGCCGAACTCGCCGGCCTGTCGATCCCGCCGGATTTGGCCAACCTCGCCACCTGGCGCGGCCGGGTCGCCAATCTTCCAGCGGTCAAAAACCGCAGCGGCCAAAACCTCCGTCCCGAAGACCTGGCCCGCCTAGCCGCCTAAAACGGGTGTCCAGAGGACCAGGTCCTCTGGCGGGGTTCGGGGCAGCCGCCCCGACCTTGCCTCTCGCTAGGTAGCCTTCTCCGGCCGAACATCCTTGATGTCCCGGAACGTCAGCCCCTCATTCGCTTCCATCACCCGGCGCAGACTGAACGTTGACGACGCCAGAAACACCGGGTCACCGTCCACATCGTCCGCCATGGCGGTGCGCTGCACCTGGCTGAATTTCTCCAGCATCACCCGTTCCCCGGTCACCCAGCGGGCCAAGTTATAGGGCACCGCTTCGAACCCAATCCCGACGCCATACTCGCCTTGCAGGCGCGAAATCAGCACGTCCAACTGCAGCGTCCCCACCACGCCGACGATTGGCGGGCTGCCATCCTGCGGCCGGAACAATTGCACCACGCCTTCCTCCGCCAGCTCCTGCAACGCCTGTCGCAATTTCTTCGCCTTCATCGCGTCATCCAGCCGCACCCGGCGCAGGATCTCCGGCGCGAAATACGGCACGCCGACGAAGTTCAGATCCTCCTCCTCGGACAGCGTATCGCCGATGCGCAGGGTGCCATGGTTGGGAATCCCCACCACGTCCCCCGCATACGCCTCGTCGGCGATCTGCCGGTCCCGGGCAAAGAAGAATTGCGGCGCATGCAGCGGGATCAACTTGCCCGTGCGCACCTGCCGCAGCCGCATCCCCCGCTGCAGCTTGCCGGAGCAAACTCGTGCAAAGGCGATCCGGTCCCGATGGTTCGGGTCCATGTTCGCCTGGATCTTGAACACTAGCGCCGTCAGCTTGTCCTCGTTGGCATTCACCGTGCGGGTGTCGGCCGGCTGCGCCCGCGGCGGCGGCCCGAACGCCACCAGGCTGTCCAGCAGATCGGTGACCCCGATCTCCTTGATCGCGCTGCCGAAGAACACGGGCGTCAGATGCCCGGCGTTGAAGCTCTCCAATTCGAACTCCGGCAGGGCGGCACGCGCAAGGTCGATCTCCTCTCCCATCGCGATCATGCGGTCGTCCGATTGGGGTAGGGGCTCCATCGTATGGACCTCCCGCGTGCGCAAATCATACGTGCCGGCGAAGGTGGCGGCGCGCCCGATCGGCCACGTCACCGGCGCAGTATCCAGCGCCAGCGTATTCGCCACCTCGTCCAGCAACTCGAACGGGTCGCGCGCCTCGCGGTCCATCTTGTTGACGAAGGTCAGGATCGGGATATCCCGCATCCGGCAGATCTCGAACAGCTTGCGCGTCCGCGCCTCGATCCCCTTCGCTGCGTCGATCACCATCACGGCGGAATCCACCGCCGTCAGCGTCCGATACGTGTCTTCGGAGAAATCCTCGTGGCCCGGCGTGTCCAGCAGATTGAACACGCACCCGCCATACTCGAACGTCATCACGGACGTTACGACCGAGATGCCACGATCCCGCTCGATCCCCATCCAATCGGACCGGGTGCGCCGCCGCTCGCCCTTCGCACGCACGTTGCCAGCCAACTGGATGGCGCCGCCGGCGCGCAGCAGGCGTTCGGTGAGCGTAGTTTTACCGGCATCCGGGTGCGAGATGATCGCGAAGGTCCGGCGGCGGGCGATTTCTTCGGCTGATGTCATCGGTATTCCCCTCTCCCGCGGGCGGGAGGGGGCCGGGATGGGGGTTGGCATCGACCAACCCCGGGGCGAGCCACCCTCACCCAACCGTCCCCCGCAGGCGAGGGACGGAAGTCTAGGCGATTAACGCGAGTAGAACTCAACCACCAGGTTCGGTTCCATCTGAACCGGATACGGCACGTCGGTCAGCTTCGGCGCGCGGCCGAACTTGCCCTTCATGGCGCGGTGGTCGACTTCCAGATATTCCGGCACGTCGCGTTCGGTGCTCTGCGTGCTGTCCAGCAGCACGGCGAGCTGCTTGGACTTCTCGCGAACCTCGATCACGTCGCCATCCTTGACCAGGTAGGACGGGATGTTGACCCGCTTGCCGTTGATCAGGATATGGCCGTGGTTGACGAACTGGCGCGAGGCGAACGGCGTGATCGCGAACTTCAGGCGATACACCACCGCATCCAGCCGACGCTCCAGCAACTCGATCAGATTCTCGGAGGTATCGCCCTTGCGGCGCACGGCCTCGTCGTAATACTTGCGGAACTGCTTCTCGCCGATGTTGCCGTAATAGCCCTTCAGCTTCTGCTTCGCCATCAGTTGGATGCCGAAATCGGTCGGCTTCTGCTTGCGGCGCTGCCCGTGCTGGCCGGGGCCGTAATCGTGCTTGTTGATCGGCGACTTCGCCCGGCCCCAGAGGTTCACACCCAGGCGACGGTTGATCTTATACTTAGATTCAGCGCGCTTCGTCATGCGCAAGGCACTCCATTCTGTGTCGCCCTCGTTGAGGCGTTGTTGCACCGGTAGTCCGAAACGACTTTCGGCGGGAGCAAGCCCCGAAGGCTCGTCCACGTTCCCGGCAGTGCGCGGGGGGATAGAGCGCACCTCCCCGCTTGTCAAATCCCGGCGGGGGTTGCATCAGCCATGCATGATCAATCGTGGCGACATCATCTGGCTCGGCGTGGCTTCCGGCGTAACCGGCGGGATGATCGGCGGCTCCATGCTCGGCCTCGGCATCGCGATGATACTGGAGGGTGTCTACGCCGGGCTACTGCTCATCTGTATCGGCGCGCCCTGTTCCGCCCTCATCGGCTGGCTCATGGCGAGGCGGCTGGCCAAACAACTGGCCTGACGGGCTGCCGGCCTGTCTGGCCGGGGGTCCAATGCGCCCTAAATTGCCCCCGTCCGCAGCGCCGCCACGCGCACCCGCTCCAAATGCACCACATACGTGCCGCTCAGCGCGATGATGACGGCCCCCACCAGCGTCCAACGGTCCGGCACCGCGCGAAACACCAGGTAGCCGAAGAACGACGACCAGATCAGCTGCGCATAGGTCAGCGGCGCCAGGACGGTCGCCCGCGCATACCGATACGCCAGAAGCGAGAACAACTGCCCGCACGACGCGATCACGCCCACCGCCAGGCATAGCCCGAGTTGCCGCAGCGTCAGCGGCGCCAGGAAGAAGGGCAGGGCGCACAGCAACAGCACGAACCCGGTCATCGCCGTCCACATCAGCGTCACGCTAGCCCGGTCCAGCCCCACCAGCCGCCGTGTGATCAGCATCGCCATGCACCAGCACAGCGACGACAGCAGCACCAGCAGCGCCGCCGGGTGCAGTCCGCCCACGCCCGGCCGCACCACGACCAGCATGCCGACAAACCCCACCAGCACAGCGGCCCAGCCCTGTGGCCGCACGATCTCCCCCAGCACAGGAATGGCCAGCACGGTAATCAGCAGCGGGGTGATGAAGTTGATCGCCGTCGCCTCGGTAATCTGCATGTATTTCAACGACAGGATGAACGATATGGCGCTGCCCACCACGCCTATTCCGCGCAGGATCTGCAAGGCCGGCCGCCGGCTCCGGATCGAGGCGCTGCGGCGACGCAGAAACGGCACCCCGGCCATCGCCACGAACACGGCGTAGCGGATGCTCGCCAACTCGACCGCCGGCACGCTCTGCGTGACATACTTCGCCATGGTGTCCGACAACGAGAAGAAGATGGTGGCGAGCAGCATCAACGCCCCACCCCGGATGTAATTGTCGTTCATTACGGATTGTTAGAGCATGGCTCGGCGGCGCCGCCCAACCGCGCAGTCGGCATGGCTGACGGGCCGAACTGTGCCGGGATTTGCCGCATATTTGGCGCAATCGTCCGGTCCGGGCTACGCTGCGCGCAAGCTTTTACGGGGATGAACCAGCATGCGCCTGACGATCGTAACGGCCGCAATCGTGGCGGGGCTCATGAGCGTCGGGACGGCACGCGCCGCGACGGAAATGCCGTACAGCGACGCAGCGCTCGCCGCCGCGCAGAAGGCGGGCAAGCCGATCCTGATCGACATCACCGCCCCCTGGTGCCCCACCTGCGCCAAGCAGCACCCGATCCTGTCGCAGCTCTACACCACGCCGGAGTTCAAGGATTTGCAGGTGTTCGACGTCGATTTCGACACCAGCAAACCGCTGCTGCGCAAACTGGGCGTGCAGATGCAGTCCACCATGATCGTCTATCACGGCGAGAAAGAAGCCGGCCGCGAGACCGGGCAGACCGCCGCCCCGGCCATCCACGCCCTGTTGGCTAAAGCCAACTCCTAACCTGCCATGACCTTCGGCAGCGTCGGCGCCGGGTATGTGGCTGGGGTGCTATCGACGCTATCGCCTTGCGTGTTGCCGCTGCTGCCCCTGGTGGTGAGCAGCGCGCTGGCGGCGCATCGGGCCGGTGCGCTGCTCCTGGCGGCAGGCTTAGCCCTGTCCTTCACCGCCATCGGGCTATTCGTCGCAACCATCGGCTTCGCCATCGGCCTGGATGGCGACCTGTTCCGCACACTGTCCGCCGTGCTGCTGATGCTGATCGGCCTGGTGCTGCTGAGCAGCGTCTTGCAAGCGCGGTTTGCGCTCGCCACCGGCGGCCTGGGCAATGCCGGCAACCGTCTCCTGGCCCGGCTGTCACCCGGCGGCCTGCGCGGCCAGTTCGTGGTCGGTGCGGTGTTGGGCGCGGTATGGAGCCCCTGCGTCGGCCCAACCCTGGGCGCTGCCTCGGTCCTGGCGGCCCAAGGGCAGGATCTACCCGCGGTGGCCACCGTCATGCTGGCCTTCGGCCTGGGCGCCGCCACCCCGCTGCTGCTCGTCTCGTTCCTATCCCGCGCGGCCCTGCTGCGCTGGCGCGGCCGCATGGCCCGGGCAGGGCAGGCGGGCAAGGTGTTGCTGGGCGGCGGCGCGGTGATCGTCTCGCTCCTGATCCTCACCGGCCTCGACCGCAGCGTGGAGGCCGCCGCCGTCAACGCCTCCCCAGCGTGGTTGACGGATCTGACGACGCGGTTTTAACCGGCCCCTGCGAGCGGTAACGCCGCGCGCCCACCGGCCGAACGCCTGAGCCTTCCTCGCGTGCGTCGCCGGGCTAGCGGGTCAACCCGCGCAACGCTGCCTCGATACGTGGTCGCGCATCTGGCCCTAGCGGCAGGATGGGCCGCCGCGGGTCGAACCGGCCGAGCGAGAGGATATCGGCCATTACGAACATCACGCGAAAACTGCCGAATTCCTTGAACAGCGCCCAGAGTGGCTGGAACGCCGCGTCGATCTCGCGGGTGCGGCCGGCGTCGCCGGCTTGTGCCGCCCGCACCAGGCGCAGCGCCGGGGCAGGCAGCAGCCCGGCGACCACGCTGTAAAACGCATCGGCCCCAGCCAGCAGGGCGTCCGCGGCGAACCAATCACCGCTATAGCCGATGGAGAGCCCGTCGGCCGTCTGGCGGAGCCGCCCCACTTCGCCCGTGAAGTCGCCGTCCTTCGCCGCCGGCATCTTGACCGCTGCGACCTTCGGTAAGGCGGCCAACCGCGCGATTAATGTCTCGGAGAAGGTGAAGTGAGTCGTGCTGGGGTTATTGTAGATGCAGAGCGGCAGGTCGGTCGCACCCGCCACGGCCCGGAAGTGCTGGAAAACCTCCTCCTCCGTCAGCGGCGTATAGGATACCGGCGCCAACAGCAGACCATCCGCGCCCGCCTCCTCAGCATCCCGCGCCAAAGCCTGCGCCTCCGCCGTCGTCAGCGCCCCCACGCCCACCATCAACGGCACCCGGCCGCCAATGCAGTCAGCCGCGGCCTTCACCGCCCGCAACCGCTCGGCACGGGACAGATAGGCGTAGCCGCCCGTGCTGCCGAGCAACCCCACGGAGTCGACTGCGGCGTCGGTGATTCGCTCCAATTGAGCACACAGAAGGTCCACCTGCACGCGGCCCGCCGCGTCGGTCGGCGTCAGCGAAAAGGCCGACAAGCCTTGAAATAACGCCATACTCCGTCTCCCCATACGATAGGCTCAGGCTTCCTCGACCACACCCGGCGCCATATCGTCTTCTGGCACCGCCTCCGGCCGCCCCCGCCGCATCCGTCCGAGCGATAGCCCGGCGACGATGCCATGCAGCGTGCGCACCTCCTGCTCCGTCGCCTCGCCGCGCTGGAACAGGTGGCGGATACTCCGCACCATGCCGGGCCGTTTCGCCAGATTGCGCAGGAACCCGCATGCGTCCAACTCGGCAACCAGGTGGTCCAGGAACCCGTCGAGCGAGCCCTTCGTCGCGATCTCAGTTTCGTGCGTCACGAACTCCCGCGCCGGCGTGTCGTCGCCGGCGGTCCACCACTCATAGGCCATCACCATCACGGCTTGGGCCAGGTTCAGCGACATGAATTCGGGGTTGAGCGAGTAGCGAACCAGCGTATCCGCCTCCGCCATGTCATCATTGTCCAGCCCGGCGCGTTCCGGCCCGAACAGGATGCCGCAGCGCAGCCCGGTGGCCGCCGCCACCCGCACATCCTGTGCGGCGGCACGGGCGGTCAGCACGGGTTTGACGATGTGGCGCGGGCGCGGGCAGGTGGCAAAGACGCGCTGCAGATCCGCGACGGCATCGGCAACCGTGTCGTGTACTGTCGCCCCCTCCAGGATGCGGTCGGCACCGGACGCCATGCGCCAGGCACGCTCCTGCGGCCAGCCGTCGCGGGGTGCCACCAGGCGCAAATGGAACAGCCCGCCATTCCCCATGGCACGCGCCACGCTGCCGATGTTGTCGGCCAATTGCGGGCGCACCAGGATCACCACCGGACTACCCGGGATCGGCACCAGGGGGGCGCCGCCGTCGCGACCCGTCACGGCGTTTTGTGACGCTCTAGCCAACGGCGCATGAAGGCCTGCTCCTTGGTCTGCGACGCGATAATGTCCCGCGCCAGCTTGCGCAACGCCAGGTCATGGCCGTACTGCAATTCGACCCGGGCCATATCGACTGCCCCCTGATGGTGCGGCAGCATTCCCATCACGAAATCATGGTCCGCATCCCCGGTATAGGGCACGTCCATGCCCTTCATCATGCCTTGCATCGCCTGCTTGTAGCCGGCGGTGGAGGCGTTCTCCCCACCCGGCGTCGGCACCGCATGGTTCATCGGGGCCATCTGGGCGGAGGCCGTGCCGCCGATCAGCAGCAGGATCGCCAGTGTTTGACGAATCATCAGTGTCTCCTGAGTTAGGTGGTGCGCCAGGTCGTGCCGCCGGGACCGTCCTCCAGCACCACGCCCTTTGCGGCCAATTCGGCGCGGATCGCGTCGGCGCGGGCAAAGTCGCGGGCCTTGCGGGCGGCCAGCCGCTCGGCAATCGCCGCCTCGACCGACGCTGCATCGACGCCCTGGCTGAACCAGGCCGCCGGGTCGCTCCCCAACAGCCCCAGCATCGCGCCACCAGCCCGCAATTGTCCCGCCGCCGCGGCGTCACCCGCCAGCGCCGCGTCGGCGAAGCGGCGTAGATGGGCGATGGCGAGCGGTGTGTTCAGATCGTCGCACAGCGCGTCGACAATCTCGGCAGGCGCCGCCGCCGCCGCCGCCCCATCGCCCAGTGCACGGTAGAACCGGTCCAACTCCCGCCGGCTTTCCTCCAACGCTCCGTCGTTGAAATCTAGCGGCGCCCGATAATGCGATCGCAGCAGCAGGAACCGCGCCGCCTCACCCGGCGCCTTCGCCAGCACGTCCCGGATCGTTGTGAAATTGCCGAGCGATTTGGACATCTTCAGTCCATCCACCCGCAGCATCCCGTTATGAATCCAGATATTGGCGAACGAGCTACCCGGAAACGCGCAGCATGACTGCGCCCGCTCGTTCTCATGATGCGGGAACAGCAAATCGGCCCCGCCCGCATGAATATCGAAGCTCGACCCCAGATACGTCCACGCCATGGCGCTGCACTCGATATGCCAGCCCGGCCGGCCACGACCCCAGGGGCTATCCCACCCCGGCAGATCGGCGGAGGACGAGGGCTTCCACAGCACGAAATCACCCGGATCGCGCTTGAACGGCGCCACATCCACCCGCGCCCCGGCCAGCAACTCGTCCGGGCTACGACCCGACAGGCGGCCATACTCGGCATAGCTGGCGACGGCGAACAGCACGTGCCCCTCTGCCGGATAGGCGTGCCCCGATTCGATCAGCCGTTCGATCACGGTGATCATCTGGGCGATGTGGGCTGTGGCCCGCGGCTCCACATCTGGCGGAACGACGCCCAGTTCGGCGATGTCGGCATGGAAATCGGCCAGCGTGCGCTCCGTCACCTCGGCGATGGACTGCCCACTGGCGGCGGCGCGCGCGTTGATCTTGTCGTCCACGTCCGTGATGTTCCGCACGTAGGTGACGCGCGGATACAGATGCCGCAGCAGCCGCACCAGCACGTCGTTCACCACTTCGGGCCGCGCATTGCCGATATGGGCTCGGTCGTACACCGTCGGCCCGCAGGCGTACAGCCGCACGTGCGACGGGTCGATCGGAACGAGCGGCTGGCGCCCGCGGCTCAGGCTGTTGTGCAGCGTCAGGACTGGCATGGTCCGCATGTTCTGGTGCAGCGCGGCTTCGCTGACAACCAGGCGCACGCGATTAGAAGCGTTTGGCCAGTGGCATCGGCCCATCGCGGAGCACGCCGTGCCAGGCCAGAATCGTATCCACGATGAACGCCGCCAGCGCCACGATGGTGCAGCCGAGCGCCATCCCGAACACCCACAGCAGCACCATGCTACCCGCCGCATCGCGCAGCGTCACCACGAAGAGCGCAAACGCCGCCGCACAGGTGCACGCCCCCGCCAACCCGGCAAAAATCACCGAGGCATCCAGCGCCAACCGCCGCCGGCTCAGCCGCCGCAGATGGCGATATAGATCGAGCGCCTTCTGGTCGTCATCGGCAGCGTCCAGCAACTCGGTGATGTGCTCCACATGGTCGGACACGCGGGCCAGCCGTGTGTTGAACAGGTTCAGCAGCGTCCCGATGCCCGACAGCAGAAAGATCGGCGCCAGCGCGGTCTGGATGATATGCGTGACATCGCCCGACGCCGCGATGGGGTCCATTCAGGCCTGCGCCACCTGCAACCGTTCCGCCGCCCGGGGCCGCCCGATCAACGGCAGCAACCCGCGCATTTCCGGCCCGCGCTCCTCCCCCGTCAGCGCCAGGCGCAGCGGATGGAACAGATTGCGCCCCTTGCGGCCGGTGGAGGCCTTCAACGCATCGGTCCAAGTCACCCAAACATCCGGCGTCCAAGGCTCGGCGGGCAGGGTGGCCAGCGCTTCGCGAAGGAACTCGCCCTCGCCCTCCACCACGGGGGGCACGATGTGCCCGGCCACCACGTCCCACCACCCGCGCGCCTCCACCAGCATGTCGAGATTGCCACGCACCGCATCCCAAAACGCCGGGGTGGCGCCGGGCGGCAGGCGATCCTGCACCGCCTCGAACGGCAGGCCGTGCAGCACCTTGCGGTTCAGCGCCAGCAACTGCCGGATGTCGAACCGCGGGGACGACCGCGAGTATCGGCTCAGCTCGAAATCCACCGCCAATTGCGGCAGCTCGCACGGCACCGGATCCTCCGACGTGCCCAGCCGCGCCAGATACGCGGTAACTGCCGACGCCTCCACCCCATCCTGCCGCAGCCCCCGCAACGAGAGCGAGCCGGTGCGCTTGGATAATTTGCCCCCGTCATCGCCCACCAGCAGCGGCAGATGCGCGAACGACAACGCCGCCGGGTCGCCGCCCAGCGCCTTCCAGATGTCGAGCTGCACGGCGGTGTTCGTCACATGGTCCTCGCCGCGCACGATATGGGTGATCCCCGTGGCCAAATCGTCCACCACGGAGGTGAAGGTATACAGCGGCGCGCCATCCGCCCGGACCAGCACCGGGTCGGAGATGGTGGCCAACCGGACCTGCTTGTCGCCTAGCACGATGTCTCGCCAGGCGCTGGCCCCGTCGGACAGGCGGAAGCGCCAATACGGCACCTTGCCCCCGGCCTCGGCGGCGGCGCGCTGTTCCGGCGTCAGTTTCAGCATCGCGCGGTCGTAGGTTGGCGGCTGGTGGCGACGCAGGCGCTGGTCCCGCTTGGCCTGCAACTCCACCTCGCTCTCGAAGCAGGGATACAGCCGTCCCGCCGCCTCCAGCTTGCGCGCAGCCGCCGCGTAATCGGCCAGCCGGTCGGATTGGCGAAAGCTGTCGTCCCAATCCAGCCCCAGCCACGTCAGGTCCTGCTCGATCGCGACGGCGAATTCCGGCTTGTTGCGCGTCGTATCGGTGTCGTCGAAGCGCAGCAGGAATGACCCGCCGTGCCGCCGCGCGAGCAGATAGTTCGCCAGGGCGGCACGGACATTGCCGACATGCAGCAGGCCGGTGGGGGAGGGAGCGAAGCGGAGTTTCATGCCGCTAGCTCATACCGAGAGTCTCGGTTGGCGTCACTGCGGCGTCAGGTCGACCTTGAACCACTTCATGTACAGCGCCTTGGTCGTGCCGTCCGCCTTCGCCGCTTCGATAGCGCCGTCGAACATCGTCTTCAGCTCCGGATCGGTCTTGCGCAGCCCCACGCCCGAGCCGGTGCCCGTGGCGCCCCCACGCAACAGCGGCCCGGCCATCACGGCCACATCGCCGCCCGGCTTCTCCAAACTGGCCGCCAGCGTCGCCTGGCTGCCGCAGATCGCGTCGATGCGGCCCGCCTGGATGTCCAGGTCTTCTTCCTGCGTGGTCTTATAGGTGCGGATCTCGGCCACGACGTCCTTCAAATACAGGTTGGCGACGTCGGACTGGATGGTGCTGACCTGCACGCCGAGGATCTTGCCCTTCAACGCCTGGCGCAGTGGCTCCAGCGCCGTCTTGGCCGCCGCCGCGTCGTCCAGCCGGATGGTCTGGCCCGTCAGCGGCAGTTTGCCGCCGGCATCCTTGCTCATCACGAAGGTGGTGGGGCTGGCGATATACGGCCCGGCGAACGCCAACACCTCCATCCGCTTCGGCGTGATGCTCATCGCAGCCATGATCGCGTCATACTTTCCCGCCTGCAGCCCGGGAATGATGCCGTCCCAATCCTGCGCGATGATGTCGCACTTCACCTTCATGTTGGCGCACAGCACATGCGCGTAGTCGATCTCGAACCCGGCGAGCGAGCCATCCGGCGCGTGGAAGTTATACGGCGGGAACGCACCCTCGGTGGCGATGGTGATATGCGCCCACTCCTTCGCCTGCGCGGCCGGGGCAAAGGCAAGGGCGACGGCAGCCAGCATGGCGGCAAGACGGGTCACGATGGGGCGATCCTCACGTTGGTTGCGGACAACATGCCCGGCTTTCGCAGAGCTGTCATGCGGCTGACACGGCCGCGAGCCGTTTATCCAGGGTGACGAGTTCCGCGCCAAGATGCCGCGCCAGCCACAGATAACTCGCATCATAGGCTGTGAGCCCTGTGCGGACGGCCAGGTCGAGCACGTCCTCGAACATCACGTCGTGAATCGCGATCGGCAGCGCCGTTCTGGTGCGGAGTTGGGCGCGATACTGCGCTGCATGCGTTGAATCGCGCCGGGATCGTTTCCAGCAGATATTTGCCAGTTCGAAGTCGATCAGCGCCGGCGCCGCAAGCTCAAAACCGCGTAAGGCCCTGACGATGGAAGCTTGCTCGGGTTCGGCAAAGCACAGCGCGGCGATGGCGGACGCGTCGACGACCTTAACGGTCACGATCTTCCCGGATCATCTCAACAGATGACGGCGACCGCGGGCCAACCTGTTCCGCAAGTGCCGCAATTTCGTCGACGGTCAACGACCGCGGCGATGCGTCGATCCGCGCTACGTCTTCGAGAATCGATAGTAACTCCCCCTGCAGCGACCGATGATTGCGCGCAGCCCGGCGGCGCAGGCGTTCGACGACATCATCCGGGGCATTCTTGATCGACAGGTTGACGGGCATGGTTGGTTCCACAATGGCTCCAAAACAGATCCTACGCGCGCTTCAACACAGCCGCAACATTATGCTACAGCGGCCCCGTGCCCACCCGGAGGAGCCCGGTTCGTGAAATCCGCTATCGTCGTATTCCCTGGCACCAATCGTGAGCGAGATGTCGCCATCGCTCTGCATCGGGCGACCGGCAAGCGCCCCGGCACGCTGTGGCACCGGGAAACTGAACTGCCGGCCGGTACCGACCTGGTGATCCTGCCGGGCGGCTTTTCCCACGGCGACTACCTCCGTTGCGGCGCCATGGCCGCCCATTCCCCCATCATGCCCGCCATCCGCGCCTTTGCCGACCAGGGCGGTCACGTGCTGGGCATCTGCAACGGCTTTCAGGTCCTGACCGAGGCGCAGATCCTGCCCGGCGCCCTGCTGCGCAACGCGGCCCTCCGCTTCCTGTCCCAGGACTGCCACCTCCGCGTCGAACGCGCCGGCACCGCCTACACGCGCCACTACCAGAAGGGCCAGGTCTTCCGCGCCCCGATGGCCCATGGCGACGGCAACTACAACGCCGACCAGGCCACGCTCGACCTGCTGGAGGGCGAGGACCGGGTGGCCTTCCGTTACGTCACCCCCGAGGGTGAAACGGCGACATCCGCCAATCCCAACGGCTCCGCGCGCTCCATCGCCGGCGTCTACAGCGCCAACCACCGCGTCCTCGGCCTCATGCCGCACCCCGAGGACCTGGTGGATCCCCTCATGGGCGGCACCGACGGCGCCCCTCTTTTCGCCGGCCTGGTCGAGGCGCTGGCAGCATGAACCGCGACGTCACCCCGGCGCTGGCCAAGGAATTCGGCCTCAGCGCCGACGAATACGCCAACGTCCTGTCCATCATGGGCCGCACGCCCAGCTTCACCGAACTTGGCATCTTCTCCGTCATGTGGTCGGAGCACTGCTCCTACAAATCGTCCCGCGTCTGGCTGAAGACGCTGCCGACCAAGGCCCCTTGGGTCATTCACGGCCCCGGCGAGAACGCTGGCGTCGTCGATATCGGCGAGGGCCTGGCCGCCATCTTCAAGATGGAATCCCACAACCACCCCAGCTTCATCGAACCCTACCAGGGTGCGGCCACCGGCGTTGGTGGCATCCTGCGCGACGTCTTCACCATGGGCGCCCGCCCCATCGCCAACCTCAACGCCCTGCGCTTCGGCAGCCCCGACCACCCGGCGACCAAGCGTGTGGTGGACGGCGTGGTCCGCGGCATCGGCGGCTACGGCAATTGCGTCGGCGTCCCCACCGTCGGCGGCGAGGTGAACTTCCACCCGGCTTACAACGGTAACCCCCTGGTCAATGCCATGACGGTCGGCATCGCCCCGCGTGACCGCATCTTTCTCTCCGCCGCCGCCGGCATCGGCAACCCCGTCGTCTACGTCGGCAGCCGCACCGGGCGCGACGGCATCCACGGCGCCACCATGGCCTCCGCCGAGTTCGGCGCCGACAGCGAAAGCAAGCGCCCCACCGTGCAGGTCGGCGACCCCTTTACCGAAAAGCTGCTGATCGAGGCGTGCCTCGAACTGATGGCGACCGACGCCATCGTCGCCATCCAGGACATGGGCGCCGCCGGGCTCACTTCCTCCTCGGTCGAAATGGCCGGCAAGGGCGGCGTCGGCATCCAGCTCGACCTCGACATGCTGCCGCAGCGTGAAGCCCACATGTCCGCCTACGAGATGATGTTGTCCGAGAGCCAGGAACGCATGCTGATCGTCCTGAAGCCGGAGCGCGAAGCCATGGCGCGCGCCATCTTCGAGAAGTGGGAGCTGGATTTCGCCGTCATCGGCCACCTGACCGACACCGGCCACATCGTCATCAAGCACAAGGGCGTGGTCGAGGCGGACATCCCGCTAGACCCATTGGCCGAGAAAGCCCCGCTCTACCACCGCCCCACCCAGGACACGCCGCCCCAACCGCCGCTTGGCCCCATCACCAGCACCGTCTCCCCGGTGGATGCACTGGCCACGCTGGTGGCATGCCCGGACCTCTGCTCCCGTGCCTGGGTCTGGAACCAGTACGACAGCACCATCGGCGGCCAAACCGCCAAGCGACCCGGCGCCGCCGACGCCGCCATCGTCCGCATCGACGACCACTCCCTGGCCCTGGCGCTCACCACGGATTGCACCCCGCGCTACTGCGCCGCCGATCCCCGCATGGGCGGCATGCAGGCCGTGGCGGAGGCATGGCGCAACATCACCGCCACCGGCGCCACCCCGCTGGCGATCACCGACAACATGAACTTCGGCAACCCGGAAAAGCCGATCGTCATGGGCCAATTCGCCTCCGCCATCGCCGGGATGGCCGCGGCCTGCACCGCGCTGGATTTCCCCGTCGTCAGCGGCAACGTCAGCCTTTACAACGAGACGGACGGCACCCCGATCCTGCCTACCCCCGCGATCGGCGGCCTGGGTGTCATCGCCGACGCCGCCAGCGCCGTGGGCCTGGCCCTGCAGCCCGGCCTGGAACTGGTCCTGATCGGCGACACCGAGGGCCAACTCGGCCAGTCCCTCTGGCTGCGCGAAATCGCCGGCCGCGAGGAAGGCCCGCCCCCGACCGTGGATCTGGCCGTTGAGCGCCGCAACGGCGATTTCGTGCGCAAGCAGATCATCGAGGGCAAGATCACTGCCTGCCACGACGCTTCCGACGGCGGCCTGCTGGTCACGGTGGCCGAAATGGCGATGGCCGGCGGGGTCGGCGTTCACCTGGCCGCGCCGACGCCGGGCATCGACGTCAATGGCTGGTGGTTCGGGGAAGATCAGGGCCGCTACGTCCTGGCCGTCACCGACGCCGCCGCCGTGATGCTGGCGGCCGATGCCGCGGGCGTTCCGGTGCGCCGCCTCGGCTCCACCACCGGGGACCGCCTCACCTTGGCCGATGGCAGCTTTGTCACACTCGCGGCGTTGAAGGCAGCGAACGAACGCTTCTTCCCCGCCTGGATGGACCAGGTTTGACTTCGCCCATCGTCCTAACCATATCATGATGCAACCGCGAGAGTGCTGACCCAATGGCTATGGCTGCCAGTGAGATCGAGGCGATGATACGTGCCGCCCTACCGGACGCGCGCGTGACTGTCGAAGACCTGGCCGGGGACGGCGACCACTACGCCGCCACGGTCACGAGCGAGACCTTCCGCGGGCTAACGCGGGTGAAGCAGCACCAACTCGTCTATGCCGCCTTGCGCGGCCGGATGGGTGGTGAACTGCACGCCCTGGCCCTTCAAACCTCTGCCCCCTGAACCCTCTGCCCCACTTTGGAGATGACACCATGAGCGAGACGATGGCTGCGACCGACCGGATCAAGAAGGACATCACGGACAACCGCGTGATGCTGTTCATGAAGGGCAATGCGCTGTTCCCGCAATGTGGCTTCTCCGCGCGCGTCGTGCAGATCCTCAGCCACATGGGCGTCCCGTTCCACACCGCCAACGTGTTGGAAGACCCGGCGCTGCGCGAGGGGATCAAGGCGTTCTCGCAGTGGCCGACCATCCCGCAGCTGTATGTCGATGGTGAGTTCGTTGGCGGCTGCGACATCGTGACCGAGATGTTCCAGTCCGGTGAGCTTGAGACGCTGATGAAGGAAAAGGGCGTGCCGCATCAGGCCGCCGCCTAAGGCATCAGCCGGGTTCGCCGGGTTCCGCCCGGCGGCCTTCGCCTTCTTCCGCGGTCTCGCGACGAACCAAACGAAAGCCTGGTTCGAGGACAACCGCGACGCATACGAGGCGGAAATCCGCCTCCCCAGTGTGGCGGTCGCCGAACAGGTGGCCGCCGCCTATGCCAGTTTGGATCTGCCGTTGAGTGGGGACGCCAAGCGCTCCCTGTTCCGGCTGAACCGTGACGTGCGCTTTAGCAAAGACAAGTCGCCCTACAAGACCCATGCGGGAATCGTGTGGATGCGCCCCGGCTATAAGAAAGAGAGCGCCGGCGTCACCTACCTCCACCTCGCCGATGAGGGCTGCTTCGTCGGCGCCGGCTTCTGGCATGTCGAGCGGGAGGAACTGGACGCGATCCGCGAGGCCATCCGGGTCGATCCCGCCGGCTTCACCGCTGCCGTGGCGCATGCCGAGTCCGCCGGGCTGGCGCTCGATACATCCGACGGCCTAGTCCGCGCTCCTCGCGGGTTCGAGGACATCACCGACCCGGCCATCCTCCCCGCCATCAAGGCCCGCAACCTGCTCGTCACGGCCAGGCTGACCAAGCGGGATGTCGGCTCCGCCACGCTCGTCCCGCGCATCGTGGAGCTGACGCAGGCCATGCTGCCCTTTCTGCAATTCGGCTGGAACGCCATCGCCGAGGCCGGCCCGCCGCCGGATTGGAGCCGCCTGCAGGGGCGCTGACATCCGGGCCGTACGCGCTTATGTGCGGTACCGAATAGAGAAGGGTGCTCCGATGGCCTACGACTTCGACCTGTTCGTCATCGGCGGCGGCTCCGGCGGCGTGCGCTGCGCTCGCATTGCCGCCCAACACGGCGCCCGCGTTGCCGTGGCGGAAAGCACGTATTGGGGCGGCACCTGCGTGAACGTCGGCTGCGTGCCGAAAAAGCTGATGGTGATGGCCGCCGATTACGGCATGCAGGTCCAGGACAGCCGCGGCTTCGGCTGGGACACGCAGCGTGGCACCCATGATTGGGGCGCCTTCATCGCCGCCAAGGATGCCGAGATCGCCCGGCTGAACGCCATCTACGTCAAGCTGCTCACCGGCTCTGGCTGCACCATGTTCGACGCCCGCGCCTCTTTCATCGACGCCCATACGCTCGATGTCGGCGGCAAGCGCGTGACGGCGGACAAGATCGTCATCGCCGTCGGCGGCCACCCGCTGCGCCCCAGCATGCCCGGCTGCGAACTCGGCATTACGTCCGACGAGGCGTTCCACCTAAAGGAATTGCCCCGCAGGGTGATGCTGATCGGCGCCGGCTACATCGCGGTCGAGTTCGCTGGCATCTTCGCCGGCCTCGGCTCCGAGGTCGAACTCGTCTGCCGCCCCCCGCTCCCCCTGCGCGGCTTCGACCACGACCTGCGGGAAGCCTTGGCCGAGGCGTTGACCGCCCAGGGCGTGAAGCTCCACTGCGGCACCGCCCCCTCCAAGGTCGAGCGGGAGGGCGACGGCTACCACGTGCACCTGATGGACGGCACCGTCCGCCATACCGACCTGGTGTTCTGGGCCGCTGGGCGCCGTCCGAACACCAAAGGCCTGAACCTCGAAGCCGCGGGGGTAAGATCCACCGATAGCGGCGCCGTGGTGGTCAATGCCGAGCAGCAGACCAGCCAGCCCAACATCTACGCCATCGGCGACGTGTCCAACCACATGAACCTGACCCCCGTCGCCATCGCCGAGGGCCACATCCTGGCTGACAAGCTGTACAGTCCCACGCACCGCACCTGGAATTTCGACACCGTCGCCACCGCCGTGTTCAGCCACCCGCCCATGGCGACCGTGGGGCTGACGGAGGAAGACGCCGCCGCCCGTTACCCGGTCGACGTCTACATGACCAAGTTCACCCCCATGCGGCACACCATGACGGGCCGCCACTCCCGCACGGTGATGAAGCTGGTGGTGGAGCAATCCACCCAGCGCGTCGTCGGCGCCCACATGTTGGGCGACGACGCGGCCGAAATGATGCAGGGCATCTCCATCGCCATGAACGCCGGCGCCACCAAGGCGGATTTCGACCGCACCATCGGCATCCATCCCACCGCGGCGGAGGAGTGGGTCACCATGCGCACCCGCACCCGCGTCGCCGGGGTGAAAGCGAAAGCCGCCGAGTAATCCGGAACGACTGAGCTAGACGCTGGGGCGACCAGCGCTGCGCACAATGGCAATGATGCAAATTTTGGGTGATAAGGCGCCAAGAGGAGCAAGTGCCATGCAGAGCTGGTCGCCGGAAAATTGGCGTCACCAACCCATCCGTCAGAACCCCGCCTATCCGGACGCGGATGCGCTCGCACGGGTCGAAGCCCGGCTGAAATCCTATCCGCCGCTGGTTTTTGCAGGCGAGGCCCGGCGGCTGAAGGCGGCATTGGCGACGGCGTCCGAGGGCAATGCCTTCGTGCTGCAGGGCGGCGATTGTGCCGAAAGCTTCGGCGACTTCAACGCCAACATCATCCGCGACACCTTCCGGGTGCTGCTGCAGATGGCGGTCGTGCTGACGTTCGGCGCCAGCCTGCCCGTGGTCAAACTGGGCCGCATGGCCGGCCAATTCGCCAAGCCCCGCTCCGCCGACATGGAAACCGTGGATGGCACGGCGCTACCCTCCTACCGCGGCGACATCGTCAACGGCCCGGCCTTCACCGCCGCCGACCGCGTCCCCGACCCGGCGCGCATGGAAACCGGCTACTTCCAATCCGCCGGCACGCTGAACCTGCTGCGCGCCTTCGCCAGCGGTGGTTATGCCGACCTGCACGAGGTCCATCGCTGGAATCTCTCCTTCGCCGCCCGCTCCCCCCTGGCCGAGCGCTACGGCGAACTGGCCCAGCGCATCCAGGAAACGCTCGGCTTCATGGCCGCCTGCGGCATCACCAGCGCCACCACGCCGCAGATCCGCGAAACCGATTTCTACACCAGCCACGAGGCGCTTCTCCTGCCCTACGAGCAGGCGCTGACCCGGGTCGATTCCACCACCGGCGATTGGTACGCTTGCTCCGCCCACTTCCTCTGGATCGGCGACCGCACCCGCCAGCCGGACGGCGCCCATGTCGAGTTTCTCCGCGGCGTGAAGAACCCGATCGGCATCAAGGTCGGCCCCACCACGCCGGTCGCCGACCTGATCCGCCTGATCGAGATCCTGAACCCCAAGGACGAACCCGGCCGCGTCACCCTCATCAGCCGGATGGGCGCCGAAAACGTCGGCCAGAAGCTGTCCCCACTGGTGCGCGCGGTGAAGTCCGAGGGCCGCCGCGTCCTGTGGCTGTGCGACGCCATGCACGGCAACACCATCAACACCGCCACCAAGATCAAGACCCGCTCCTTTGACGCGATCCTGAAGGAAGTCCGCGGCTTCTTCGACGTGCACGCGGCGGAGGGCACCTGGGCCGGTGGCGTTCACGTCGAGATGACCGGCCAGAATGTCACCGAATGCGTCGGGGGCGCCCACCATTTGACCGAGGCCGACCTGGCGGACCGCTACGAGACGTTCTGCGACCCACGCCTGAATGCCGAGCAGTCTCTGGAACTGGCTTTCCTCGTGTCCGAGGAACTGAAGTCCCGCCGCCGTCCGGTGCCGCTGACCGCGGTCGCAGCCCAGTAGACGATACCGCTGACATCTTTACAGAACGGGGGCCGGGGGCCGAGAGTCTTCCGGCAGACGGGGGCGGTGCCCTCGTCACACCCTGCAGGTAGACCATGACCCTGTCCGACGACATCGACTCGCGTACCGATGCCTATTTCAACCGAACGCGGGACATCATCGCCAAGTTCGGCGACAAGCGCGTCACCTACGCGGTGTTCCTCCGCCGCCCGGTCATCTCCGCCCCGCGTCTGCTGGTGGATTGGCTCACCGCCGTCGCCGCCGAACAGGGGTTCGAGGTCGACCTCGATGTCACCCATCCGGAAGGCAGCTGGGTCGGCGCCGGCGAACCGCTGATCTACATCACCGGCTCGTTCCAGCACCTGTCCAACTGCGAGACGATCTTCCTGCAGAAGCTGGGCCCGGCCTGCGTCGCCGCCCACAACGCCTACCAGATGTGCAACGCCCTCCCGAACGTCGCCTTCCTGGCCATGGACGCCCGGCACTGTGCCGGTGGCGAAATGCAGGACATGATGGGCTACGCCGCCGGCGTAGGCAGCCGCGCCGCCCAGGCCGAGGGCGCCCGCGGCTTCGTCGGCACAGCGACCGAGATGACGGCGCATTGGTTCGGCCAGCCGCACGGCGCCGGCACCATGCCGCACGCGCTGATCGGCTACGCCGGTTCCACCGTCCGCGCGGCCGAGATGTTCGCCGAAACTTTCCCCGGCGAACCTCTCACCGTCCTCACCGACTATTTCGGCCGCGAAGTCACCGACGGCCTCGCCGTCTGCCGCCGCTTCGCCGACCTGGCCAAGGCCGGCAAGATGTCCGTCCGCCTCGACACGCATGGCGGACGCTTCCTGGAAGGCCTGGACCCCGGCGAGAGCTATGCCGTCCTCGAACGCCGCTCCCCCGGCGCCATCCGCCGCTACCGCAGCGACACCGAACTGCGCTACCTCGTTGGCTCCGGCGTGTCCGCCGCCGCCATCTGGCGCATGCGGGAGGCGCTGGATGATGCCGGGTTCGACAAGGTGCGGATCGTCGTGTCCTCCGGCTTCAACGTCGACAAATGCCGGGTGATGGCGGATTGCCAGGCCCCGATCGACGTGGTGGGCACCGGTAGCTACATCCCCGATCATTGGGCCGAGACCTACGCCACCGCCGATATCGTCGCCTATGACGGCGATGCGCGCGTGAAGGTGGGTCGCGAATTCCTGTTGCGCCGCAACGGGGCACGCAAGCGTAATGGCGTTGATTCCAACAAAGGCGCCCCCTAGCTTCGTTGAATGACCGACACGCTGCGCATTGCGCTGGCACAAATTAATCTCCACGCCGGGCAGATCGAGGCCAACCTCGCCGCGATCCGCCGCGCCAGGGCCGAGGGCGCAAGGCTTGGCGCCGACCTCGTCGTCACTCCCGAATTCTCCGTCGGCGGCTATCAGCCGGAGGATCTGGTCCGCCGTCCCGACTACGTCGCCGCCTGCGAGGCGGCCGTCGCCACCCTTGCCGCCGACACGGCCGATGGCGGTCCCGGCCTGATCGTGGGCGGCCCATGGCGCGACGGCCCGCATTTGCACAACGCCGCCTTCGTGCTGGATGGCGGCCGGATCACGACGCGCCGGGCCAAGCACGAACTGCCCAATTACGGCGTGTTCGACGAAAAGCGCGTATTCGATGCCGGTCCCGCCCCCGGCCCGGTATCCTTCCGCGGCTTCCGCCTCGGCCTGATGATTTGCGAGGACTGGTGGTACCCCGACGTCGCGGAAACCTTGGCCGAAAGCGGCGCCGAGATGCTGCTGTCGATCAACGGCTCCCCGTTCGAGGACGGCAAGCCCGCCCGCCGCATCGACCTGGCCGTCCGGCGCGTGGTCGAAACCGGCCTCGCCTGCGTCTTCTGCGCCATGGTCGGCGGCCAGGACGAAGTGGTGTTCGACGGCGCGTCCTTCGTGCTGAACCCCGACCGCTCCCTAGCCGTGCAGATGCCGTTCTTCGAGGAAAGCGTGACGCTGACCGCGTGGACCCGGCAGGGCGAAATCCTGGTCTGCACCCCACAGCCGCCAGCCAAGGAACCGGATCGCTTGGCGTCGATCTATCGCTGCCTGGTCCTTGGTTTGGCGGATTACGTTCGCAAGAACCGCTTCCCCGGAATCCTGCTTGGCCTGTCCGGCGGCATCGACTCGGCTCTATCGGCCGCGGTCGCGGTCGATGCGCTCGGCCCGGCCAGGGTGCGCGCGGTGATGATGCCGTCGCCCTACACCGGCCAGCACTCGCTGGAGGACGCCGCCGCCTGCGCCCACTTGCTCGGCATACGCTGCGACACGGTGCCGATCGCCCCCGCCATGGGCGCGTTCGACCAGGTGCTCGCCCCGCTGTTCCAGGGCCGCCAATCCGACACCACCGAGGAAAACATCCAGGCCCGCTCCCGTGGGCTGATCCTGATGGCGCTGTCGAACAAGTTCGGCGACATGCTGCTGACCACGGGCAACAAGAGCGAGATGTCGGTGGGCTACGCCACGCTGTACGGCGATATGTGCGGCGGCTATTCCGTGCTGAAGGACGTCTACAAGACCACCGTCTTCGACCTATGCCGCTGGCGCAACGCCAACCACCCACCCCACGCGCTCGGCCCGACCGGCCCGGTGATGCCCGATCGCGTGATCAGCAAACCACCCTCCGCCGAGCTGAAGCACGACCAGACCGATCAGGACTCCCTGCCGCCCTATGCCGAGTTGGACGCCATCCTCGCCGGGCTGGTGGAGGCGGAGCGGTCGGTCGACGACATGGCGGCCAGCGGCTTCGACCGCGCCACCGTGCTGCGCGTCTGGCGGATGCTGGACCGCGCCGAATACAAGCGCCGCCAGGCCCCGCCCGGCGTGAAGATTACCGCCCGCGCCTTCGGACGGGACCGTCGCTACCCCATAACGAATGGATATACCGAGTTGGTGGCCTAATGAGCGATCTGTTTGCGCCGGAGGGTGGCTGGAAGGTCCGCATCCTCGACCTCTCCGGCGCCTCCGACGACAAGCTGGTGGAGGAAGTCGCGGGCTTCCCCACGCTGATGCAGGCCAACGCCTTCGCCCGCGCCTATGTCCGCGACAGTGTGGACCGCTGCCGCGCACCGGGCATGAGTTCGCGCGCCGTGCTGGACGCCTGGTTCGCCTTTGGCGAGGACGCGGAGATCACCGACAACCCGCAGGGCGCCTGGCGCAGCGCCACCGAACTGGCCGAGTTCGGCGAGCGACCCGGCAGCGAAGAGGACCGCGATTGGCGCGCCCTCGATCCCCGCCTCGAAGAAGACGAGGACGACGAGGATTGACAGTTTGACGGCGCTCGCCCCGCTCGGGTTTGGACCAGAGGGCTGGGGCGCCGCGCTATTGCTGGCGACAGGGATGACGCTGGCCGTGTCGGTCTGCGCCTTCTTCGCCGGGCTGGTGTTCGGCACCATGGGCGCGGCGGCCAAGCTGTCGGGCGGCCCGGTGCTGCGCAGCGTGGCGGGCGCCTACACCACGATCCTGCGTGGCATCCCGGATCTGCTGGTGATCTACCTGTTCTATTTCGGCGGTTCGGCCGCGATGACGCAGATCGCTACATGGCTCGGCGGCAGCGGCTTCTTCGGCTTGAACGGCTTCATGGTCGGCGTCCTAGCCGTCGGCATCGTCTCCGGCGCCTACCAGACGGAGGTGCTGCGCGGTGCCTACAGCGCCATCCCCCGCGGCGAGATCGAGGCCGCCCGCGTCGCCGGCATGGGCCCGGCGCTGATGCTGCGCCGAATCACCGGCCCGCTGGCCCTGCGCACCGCGCTGCCCGGCATGGGCAATGTCTGGCAGATGGTGCTGAAAGAATCGGCTCTGATCTCCGTCACCGGCCTGGTCGACCTCATGCGTCAGACCGAGGTAGCGGCCGGCTCCACCCGCCTGCCGTTTTTGTTCTACGCCACCGCCGCCTGCCTCTACCTCGTGCTCACCACCATTTCCGCCACCCTCTTCCGCGGGGCGGAGCGCAGCACCCGGCGCGGCATGGCCCGCGCCTGATGGCATTCATCGCCGACACCCTGCTGCAACTGCTCGCCGGGGTGCCGATGACGCTGGAGCTGACGGCGATTTCGGTTTCTGCCGGGGCCATACTTGCGGGCGTGCTGGCGCTGCTCACCCGGCTCGGCGGCCCGGCGAGTTGGATCGCGCGCGGCTACATCTTCGTCTTCCGTGGCTCGCCGCTGCTGGTGCAGATCTTCCTCATCTATTACGGGCTGGGCCAATTCCCCGCAGTGCGGCAGAGCCTGTTTTGGCCGTTCCTGCGCCAGCCCTGGTGGTGCGCGCTGCTGGCCCTGTCGCTGAACACCGCCGCCTATGGCGCCGAAGTCATCCGCGGCGGCCTGCTGGCCGTGCCGAAGGGCCAAATCGAAGCCGGCCGCGTGTGTGGCATGTCCACCTTCACGCTCTACCGCCGGGTCATCCTGCCGCTCGCACTGCGCCAGGCGCTTCCAGCCTACGGCAACGAGGTCATCATCATGGTGAAGTCCACCTCGCTCGCCAGCGTCATCACGCTGATGGAGGTCACCGGCATCGCCAAGGGCATCATCAGCGAGACGTTCCGCGCCCTGCCAGTCTTCGCCTGCGCGGCGGCGATCTATCTCGCGATCAACTTCACCATCGCCGGCGCGGTGCGTCTGCTGGAGCGTCGGCTGGGGGTGGCATCATGACCGAGATCGCAGTGGCCGTCCGCGGCCTGGAAAAACGCTACGGCGCCATGCCGGTGCTGCGCGGCGTCTCGCTGGAGGCGCGAACCGGCGAGGTGATCTCCATCATCGGCGCCTCCGGCTCGGGCAAGAGCACGATGCTGCGCTGCATCCCCCTGCTGGAGGTGCCAGAGGCAGGGGAGGTGGGCGTCGCCGGCGAGTGGCTCCGCTGGCGCCCGAAAGGCACCGGCCGCGTCCCAGCCGACAAGGCGCAAGTCGCCGCCCTGCGTGCCCGCTTGGGTTTTGTGTTCCAGTCGTTCAACCTGTGGTCCCACCGCACCGTGCTGGGCAACGTCATCGAGGCGCCGGTGCACGTGCAGGGCCGCCCCCGCGCCGAGGCGATCGAGGAGGCGGAGGTGCTCCTGGCCAAGGTCGGCCTGGGCGACAAGCGCGATTCTTACCCGGCGCAGCTCTCCGGCGGCCAGCAGCAGCGCGTCGCCATCGCCCGCGCCCTCGCCATGCGCCCCGCCGCCCTGCTGCTGGACGAACCCACCAGCGCCCTGGACCCAGAGCTGGTCGGCGAGGTCCTACGTGTCATCCGCGCCCTGGCCGAGGAAGGCCGCACCATGCTGATCGTCACCCACGAGATGGGCTTCGCCCGCGACGTCTCCAGCCGCGCCATCTTCCTGCACCAGGGCATCATCGAGGAAGAGGGGCCACCCGCCCAGGTCTTCAACGACCCCATCAGCGACCGCTGCCGCCAATTCGTCACCAGCCATTTGCGGCGCTAGGCCGGTATTTCCGGGTAATCCATCCCGCTCATCGCCTTCGCCGCACCAATGCGCAGCCGCGTGCTGTGCGCCACCAGGCCCAACCCCAGCCGCCGCAACGGCTGCAGAGCGCCCGACCGATTCATGAGCGCCCGCGTCGCCAGATCCGTCACACGCAGCACCCGCTTGGCGACGGCGTGCCGCTCCTCCGCCCAGCGATCCACCGCCGCGCTGCGATCGCCGTCCGGCTGGGACAGCGCATGCGCCAACGCAAATGCGTCCTGAATGCCCAAATTCATCCCCTGCCCACCCACCGGTGAGTGGATGTGCGCCGCATCGCCCAACAGCACGACCTGCCCATGCCGCACATGATCCGCCTGCCGCCGGCTGACCCGGAACGGCGACCACCAGGTCGGGTCACGCAAGCTCACCCCGTCCCGGGCGAACGGCTCCAGAGAATTTTCGGCCGGGGTCTGCGCGTCGTCGGGCAGCACCACGACCGAACGCCACTGGCCATCGGGCAACGGGAAGAACACGCCCGGCCGCTCGCCGCCGGGAAAAGCGTGGATGCGCGCCGGTTCCAGCCCCGTCGCGGTGCAATCCACCAGCAAGAGATGTTCGGCATACTGCGCGCCAACGAACTGGGCGCCGACGCCATGGCGCACGGTGCTATGGGCACCATCGCAGCCGATGATCCAATCCGGCCGCACGACTTCTTCGGCCCCATCGCCATGGCGCAACCGGGCCGCGCCGCCCTCCAGCGCCACGAATTCGACCGCGCGCTCGGCGGCGCCGAACGCGTCGTCCAGCAGGCGCTCGGTATCCTGCTGCGGCAGCATCATGATGGGCGGAAGGCTCGGATGAACCTGTGGCAGTTCGATCTGCACCGGGTGGCCAGCCCCGGCATGCACGCTGATCCCCTGCACGTGCTGCCCGGCCGCCACGAACTGGTCGGCCAGACCGAAGCGCTGCATCACCTCCAGCGTGCGGGCCTGCACGCCCAGCGCCCGGGACCACGGCAGCCGCGCCGGCAGCTTGTCGATCACCCGGCAGGCAATGCCATGGCGACGTAACGCTAGACCGAGGGTGAGGCCGGTCGGACCGGCCCCAACAACGAGCACGTTCATCGCACGGCCTCCTCTCCCGAAAATGCTACGGCGTGGGCAGATCCACCCGGAAGCTCTCGATCACGGTGTTGGCCAGCAGCTTGCGGGCCATGTCCTCACCAAATTGACGTGCGCGCGCCGGATCGGTTTCCGCCAGATCCAACTCGATCACCTTGCCGGCGCGAACCTCGTTCAGCCCGGCAAAGCCCAAATTCCCCAACGCATGCCCGATCGCGCGGCCCTGCGGGTCCAGCACGCCGTCCTTCAGCATGACCGTCACGACAATTTTCATTGCATCGCCTCCGGACCCTTCAAATCGCGCGACCCGGCCTCCGGCAAAATGCCCAGGCGGCGGGCGACCTCCTGATAGGCCTCCTCCACCCGCCCCAGATCCCGCCGGAACCGGTCCTTATCCATCTTCTCGTTCGTCTTGCTGTCCCACAAACGGCAATTATCCGGGCTGATCTCGTCGGCCAGGACGATGCGCATGTCGTCATCCTCCCAAAGCCGGCCGTACTCGACCTTGAAGTCGATCAGCGTGATGCCGACGCCCAGGAACAGGCCGGACAGGAAGTCGTTCACCCGCAGCGTCAGCGCCACGATGTCGTCCATGTCGGCGGTATTGGCCCAGCCGAATGCGGTGATGTGTTCCTCCGCGACCATCGGGGCGTTGAGCGCCTCGTTCTTATAATAGTACTCGATGATGGAGCGGGGCAGGCGAGTGCCCTCCGGAATGCCCAGCCGGGTGGACAACGACCCGGCGGCCACGTTGCGCACCACCACCTGCAACGGGATGATCTCGACTTCGCGGATCAGTTGCTCGCGCATGTTCAGCCGGCGCACGAAATGGGTCGGCACGCCGATCTCACCCAACCGCACCATCAGATACTCGCTGATGCGGTTGTTCAGCACACCCTTGCCGGTGATGATCCCCTTCTTGGTGCCGTTGGCCGTGGAGGCATCGTCCTTGAAATATTGCACCAAGGTTCCGGGCTCGGGTCCCTCGAACAGTACTTTGGCCTTGCCCTCATAGAGCTGCCTACGGCGAGCCATTATCCGTATCCTTGTGTGAGACGCGCCCTATAGCAGCCGTAATGCCCCCTCGCCACCCGCGCAATCAAGTGATGGGAGAGAACGGCACGTTGCCGGTGCGCCCGGCGGCAAACAGCCAGGTGGCCCGCCCCTGCGCCGGAACACCCACCAGGGAGCCGCAGACCGTGCCGAACCCCGCCTCGCCCGGCACGCTCAACGACGCGGCCCGGGGGCCTGCGCCATCCGCCAGCAGGACCGGCCACGCGCCCCAATCCGGCGGCATGGGTGCGGCGGCGGCACGGAACCGCGGTAGATGCCTGGCGACGCGCGGGCTGCTCTCATCGTCCGGATCGTGCGACGTGACCATGTGCAGGCCCGGTTCCAGCGTCACCAAATCCAACCGCCCGTCTTCATCGTTGCGGACGAACCAGACGCCGCTGCGGTCCGCCAGAACCAGGTTGAAGCTGCGGTAACTGGCGCCACGTACCGTCATAACCGCCTGAGCCGCTTCTAATGCAGACGCGTGCTCCAGCGCCATCAACGGCAGCATGCCTCGGCTGAGCTTGCCCGCTGCCGGCCCCAAACTGCCCGGCCTGTTCAACACGGCCGCCACTACGCCAGCGGGGTTCATACCCATCCAGGTGCCGCCGGCGGTCCGATCCCGTCCAGCGATCACGCCGGGTCGCTCATTCCAATACGCTGCCGGGGGATCCCATGGCCGATCCAGGCGCTCGTCCCGGTTGGCGGCAAGCAAAAGCGGCCAGGCATGACCTGGCCGCTGTAGAGTGATCACGGTGCACACGCGACCTATAATGGGCGCGTGCAGCTAGCGTTACCAGCGGTGGCCGTGCCGCCAGCGGCGCTCTTCCCACCGATGGTGGCGCACCCACTGCCGGTGACGCCACTCGCGATGATGATAGCCGCCATAATATTGGATCGGCTGAACCAGCGACGCTGCCGGAACCGTGTCCAAACGCGCCACGGGCGCCGCCGAAGCAGAACCGATAGCACCCGCGCCAATCAGGCCGGCGAGGGCAGTCAAGGTCAACAAGGTCTTACGCATCAGGGGGACCTCCTAAATGATCCATGCTCTAACTACGCAGCAATCAAGTCGGTTCCCAGGCGCAATTATGATAACATCAGGGCGTCATTCCGCCGCCATTGCGGAGGCTTGCGGGCCGAATACCCGGTCGAACACCTGGTCCACCGCCCGCAAATGCATCGCCGGGTCCATCGCGGCATCCACCGCCGCGGGCGTGATGCGCCCGGCGACGTCCGGGTCGGCCAGCAGATTGTCGCGGAAGCCGCGTCCGTCGGGCTTGCCGAGGTTCTCCCACGTCGCCATCGCGTTGCGCTGCACGATGCGATAGGCGTCCTCACGCAGAATGCCGGCCCGGGTCAGCGCCAGCAGCACCTCGCCGCTATGCACCACGCCGCCCAGGCTCTCCAGGTTGGCCAGCATCCGCTCCGGATGCACCACCAGTTTCTCCATCATCCCGGCCAGCCGCATCAGCGCGAAATCCAGTGCCTGGGTCGCGTCCGGACCGATCACCCGCTCCACGCTGCTATGGCTGATGTCCCGCTCGTGCCACAGCGCCACATTCTCCAGCGCCGGCACGGCGGCGGCGCGCACGATGCGGGCCAGCCCGGTCAGGTTCTCGCTCAACACCGGGTTGCGCTTGTGCGGCATCGCCGAGCTACCCTTTTGCCCGGCGTGGAAGAACTCCTCCGCCTCCCGCACCTCGCTACGCTGCAGGTGCCGCACCTCGATGGATAGCCGCTCCACCGCGCTGGCGATCACCGCCAGGGTGCAGAAGAACTGCGCATGCCGGTCGCGCGCGATCACCTGCGTCGACACCGGCTCGATCGCCAGGCCCAGCGTGCGCGCCACGTGCGCCTCCACCAGCGGATCCAAATGCGCGTAGGTGCCGACTGCGCCCGAAATCGCGCAGACCGCGACTTCCGCCCGGGCGGCGACCAGCCGAGCCCGATTGCGCGCGAACTCGGCGTAATGCCCGGCCAGCTTCAGCCCGAACGATGTCGGCTCGGCATGGATGCCGTGGCTGCGGCCGATGGTCAGCGTGTATTTATGCTCGATCGCTCGCCGCTTCAGCGCTGTCAGCACCGCGTCCAAATCCGCCAGCAACAAATCCGCCGCCTGGGTCAGTTGCAGCGACAGCGTGGTGTCCAGCACGTCGCTGCTGGTCATGCCCTGGTGCACGAAGCGGCTCTCCGCCCCCACGCCCTCGGCCAACCAGGTCAGGAACGCGATCACGTCATGCCGCGTTTCGGCCTCGATCGCGTCGATCCGGTCGATATCGCTTTCATCCATGGCATCCAGCATCGGCTGCCCCTTGGCACGGATCGCGATAGCGGCTTCCTTCGGGATCGTGCCCAGCGCGGCCATGCCATCGGCAGCCGCGGCCTCGATGGCGAACCACAGGCGATATCGATTCACGGGCGCCCAGATGGCGGCCATATCCGGGCGGGTGTAACGCGGAACCATGGAGTCACTCCTTCACGGCGACCTTCTACAACAACTGACGTCGCTGGCGCAGGTCCTGTTCATCGACCTGGTCCTCGCTGGGGACAACGCTGTCGTCGTCGGGATGGCGGTCGCCGGGCTGCCCAAGGCGCAGAAACGCAAGGCAATCATCGGCGGCATCGCCGGCGCCGCGGTGATCCGCATCCTGCTTGCCCTCGTCGCGCTGGAACTATTGGCCGTCATCGGCCTCATGCTGGCCGGCGGCGTGCTTCTGCTATGGGTCTGCTGGCGCATGTATCGGGAGTTGCGGCCCGACAAGCGCCACGGCGTTACGATCGCCCCGCCAAAATCGCTCGCCTCCGCCATGCTGCAGATCCTGCTGGCCGATCTGTCCATGAGCCTGGACAACGTTCTGGCAGTGGCCGGCGCCTCCAACGGCCATACCGGCGTGCTCGTGGTTGGCCTGGTCGTGTCGGTGGTGATGATGGCCGTCGCCGCCAGCCTCATCGCCCGCCTGTTGGAGCGGTTTCGCTGGATCGCGTGGGTCGGCCTGACCATCGTCCTGTTCGTCGCCTGCAAGCTGATCTTCGAGGGCGGCGAGGACGTCTGGCACCACCTGCCCGCTGCGACACCGTAACGTTTGCCGCCGTCGGCCCCGACGGCTAGACTCCGACCCAAGACGAAAATCAGGGGAACACCATGCATCCGGAAACGATGGCGGTTCATGCCGGCTGGCGACGCGATGCCAGCACTGGCGCAGTGGCGGTGCCGATCTACCAGACCACCGCCTTCCAGTTCGACAGTTCGGACCACGCGGCCAACCTGTTCGCCCTGAAGGAACTGGGCAACATCTACACCCGCATCATGAACCCCACCGCCGACGCGCTGGAAAAGCGCGTGGCGGCGATGGAGGGCGGGGCGGCCGCACTGGCACTCGCCTCCGGCCAGGCTGCCAGCGCGCTGTCGATCCAGAACCTGGCCAAGATGGGCGACAACATCGTCTCCTCCACCGACCTATACGGTGGCACCTGGAACCTGTTCGCCAACACACTGAAGGACCAGGGGGTGGAGGTCCGCTTCGTCGACCCGGCGGACCCGCAGGCTTTCGTCCGTGCCTCCGACGACCGCACCCGGGCCTGGTATGCCGAAACCCTGCCGAACCCGAAGCTGCGCGTGTTCCCGATCGCCGAAGTCGCCGCCCTGGGCCGTCCGCTCGGCATCCCGCTGATCATGGACAACACCGCCGCCCCGATGCTGGTGCGCCCGTTCGACCATGGCGCCGCGATCATCGTCTACTCCGCCACCAAATACCTCGGCGGCCACGGCACGGCGATCGCCGGCATGATCGTCGACGGCGGCAATTTCGACTGGGCCGCCCACGCCACCCGCCAACCCGCGCTGAACACGCCCGACCCGTCCTATCACGGCGCCGTCTGGAGCGAGGCCGCCAAGCCGCTCGGCCCCATCGCCTACATCCTGAAGGCCCGCGTCACCCTTCTGCGCGACCTCGGCCCGGCGATCAGCCCGTTCAATGCCTTCCTGGTGCTGCAGGGTATCGAGACCCTGCCGCTCCGCATGAAGCGCCACTGCGAGACGGCGCTGACGATCGCCACTTGGCTCGCCAACCGCCCGGAGGTCGCAAAGGTGATCCATCCTTCCCAGGCGCAGGGCGCCAATGCCGAACTCACCACCCGCTACCTGCCAAACGGCATGGGTGGCCTATTGGGGTTCGAACTGCATGGCGGTGCGGCCGCCGGCAAGCGCTTCATCGACGCGCTGCAATTGTTCTACCACGTCGCCAATATCGGCGACGCCCGGTCGCTCGCGATCCACCCGGCCAGCACCACCCACTCCCAACTGGATGACGAGGACCAGATGAAGAGCGGCGTGTCGCCGGGCTACGTGCGCCTGTCGATCGGCCTCGAATACGCCGACGACCTACTGGCCGACCTCGACCAGGCGCTGAAGGCCGCCAGCTAGCCTACCAGCGCGCGAACGCCGCCACCACGATGGTGGCGGCAGCCAGCGCCAGATTGGCGGTGATCAGGCTGCGGATCGACCCGGCGGCCTCCGCACTCGGCTGGGCGCGGAACCGCCGCCACGGGCCGAAGAACACCACCAGAAATAAGATCGCCATCACCAGGCCGAGTGTCTGCATGACGTTCACCGCCACCGGCAGCGCCGCGAACCCGCCATACACGCCGAACACCATGGCCCAGCCGGTGATCAGCACCAGCGGCATGGCGTGCCAGACGATCAGGAAGAACCGGCGGAACGTCTGGCCCAGCAGCACCAGCCGGTCCGGCGGGGCGAGCACCCCTAGGCTCGGCCGCAGCACCATCAACGCGTAGGCCATCCCGCCGGTCCAAATCGCCATCGCCAAGATGTGCAGCGCCAGCACCAGGCTCCAGATCGTCACTGCGACATCTCCCCGATCAATTGCACCAAGGCGGCCATCTCCACCGCCGCCGCCGTGCGGGGCGCGGCTTCGATCACGCCCTGGCCGCGCTCGAAGGCCTGGGCGAAACCGGCGCGATTGCCCAACATGGCGGGGATCACCGTATGGCCGGACGCCGTCACCACGGCAAGCGCACGTTCCCGTTGTTTCGGCGTGGTCGGTGCCCGATTGATCACCAGCACTGCCCGCCGCCGCTCCGCGGTCGCCAGCGTCATCGTGCCCTCGGCCGCCCACAGATCGGGTGCAGAGGGCTGCACCGGCACCAGAATCAAATTGGCCGCCCGGATCACGCGCTTGGCGTCCAGGTCCAAATGCGGCGGCGTGTCGATCAGCAACGTGTCGAAATCGCGCTGCAGCCGGTCCAGTCCTCCCCCGACCCGCCAGCCCGATAGCTCGGAAAACCCGATCGCCGCAAGCCCGGCTTGGCGGGCGCGGATGGCGTGCCACCGCGCCAGGCTCCGCTGCGGATCGGTGTCCAGCAGCGCCACCCGGCCCCGCGTCGCCAGCGACGCCGCCAGGTTTGCCGCGAGCATGGTCTTGCCCGCGCCGCCTTTCTGCTGCGCTATCGCGATCACCAACGCCATCTAGCGACTCCTAGGGACGCCGCACCATGACGGATCGGTTGGCGTAGGGCGAGCAGGAGGGTGCGTATGGCGGCGGCTGAGCAGAAACCGAGTATTCCAACGTTGATGGAGTTTTTCGTCGTTGTCGTCCGCATCGGCCTCACCAGCTTCGGCGGCGGCCTGTCCGGCTGGCTGCTGCGCGAGTTCGTGCAGCGCCGCCACTGGCTGGATGAGGAGGAGTTCCTCTCCGGCCTGTCTCTCGCCCAGGCCTTCCCCGGCGTGAACGTCGTCAACCTTTCGATCTGGATCGGCTACCGCCTGCTCGGCACGCGCGGCGCCCTGGCCGGCGCCTGCGGCATCATCGTGCCGCCCGCCATCCTGGTGGTGCTGATCGCGGCGCTGTTCGCGGCGCTGACGGATTATCCACTGACCCATCTGGTGCTGGACGGCGTGGGCGCTGCGGCGGTCGGCCTTTCGCTGCAAATGGGCATCATCGCGGCCCGGCGGGTGGCGATGAAGGGGCTGGAACAGATCGTCATCATGGCGGCCGCCTTCGTCGCGGTCGGGCTGCTGCACATCTCGCTCCCCCTCGTGGTCGTGGTCCTGGGCGCGCTCAGCGTCAGCCTGGCGTATTGGAGGCTGGCGCGTGCGTAGCATCACCCTTGCCCTGCTGGTGCTGTTCGCCCCGCTTTCCTTGGCCTCGGTGGGCGGGGGGCAGACGCTGGTGGCCGACATCCATCACCAGGTCGTCGCCAACCGCCATTGGCTGACGGAGGGCCAATTCGTCGACGCCTTCGCCATCGCCCGCATGTCGCCAGGCCCGGGCACGTTGCTGGTGACGCTGATCGGCTGGCAGGTCGCGGGGATCTGGGGTGCTATCGTCGCCTCCTTCGCCATTTTCGCGCCCACCGCATTCCTGGTCTACGGCCTGGCGCGGCTGTGGGCCCGCAGCCGTGGTGCACGCTGGCAGCTCGCCCTGGAAACGGGGCTGCGCCCGGTGGCCGCCGGCATGATCCTCGCCTCCGGCCTGGTGTTGATCGAGGCATTGGAGGGCGGATGGCTCGCCCGCGGCATCGCCATCGCATCCACCAGCATTCTGATGGCAACCCGCTTGAACCCAGTGCTGTTGATGGCATGCGGCGCGGTGGTGTTCGTCGTGCTGCATGGGGTATTGCCGGGATGAACGAGTTGCTGACTCCGGCGGAAATGACACAGGCGGATGCCCTGGCCATCGCCGGCGGCGTCAGCGGATATCACCTGATGCAGCGCGCCGGCTGGGCTGTCGCGCGCGCCGCCCGCCGCCTCGGCCCATGCCGAACCCTGGTGTTGTGCGGTCCCGGCAACAATGGCGGCGACGGCTACGCGGTCGCCCGCCTGCTGGACGGCGCTGGCTGGCCGGTGCGCCTGGCCGCCCTGGCGCCGCCGAAACCCGGCACCGATGCGGCCTTGGTCGCCGCCGAGTGGTCCGGCCCCACCGCCCCCTTCACCCCGGCCGAGGCAGCCCGGGCCGACCTGGTGATCGATGCCGTATTCGGCGCCGGTCTTGCGCGGGATGTGGACGGCCTGGTCGCCGACACCCTGGCCGCCGCCCGCCGCATCCTCGCCATCGACACGCCCTCCGGCGTCGACGGCGGCACCGGCGCGGTTCGCGGACGGGCCGCACAGGCCGAAATCACCGTCACCTTCTTCCGCCGCAAGCCCGGCCATTGCCTGCTGCCCGGCCGTGATTTGTGCGGCCGGATCGTGCTTGACGATATCGGCCTACCGTCCGCCGTGCTGGACCAGATCCAGCCCCAAGCCCGCGCCAATACCCCGGCGCTGTGGACGTTGCCGGTTCTTCCGGCTTCCACCCAGAAATACGCCCGCGGCTACGTCTCGGTGCTGGGCAGCGCCTCGATGACCGGCGCCGCCCAACTCGCCGCTGCCGCCGCCCGGCATGGCGGGGCAGGGATGGTCACCATCGTGGCGCCGGGTCACGCCGGCCGCTACAGCCACGTGCCCGCCGGGTTGATCGTCAACGACCAGCCATTGGACGAACTGCTGGCCGACAAGCGCCGCACCACCTGGGTATGTGGCCCCGGCCTGGGCCAGGATGCCGCCCGCGACGCGCTGCCGAAATTGCTCGCCGCCGGCCGCCAGGTCGTGGCCGATGCCGACGCCCTGGGCGCCCATGCCGGCCACCCCGAAGCGCTGCGTGGCGCCGCCGTCATCACCCCGCACGAGGGTGAGTTCGCCAAGCTGTTCGGCCCCTCCGGCACCGACCGCCTGGGCGCCGCCCGCGCGGCCGCCAAGCGCGTGGGAACGATCGTGCTGCTGAAGGGCTCCGACACCGTCATCGCCGCCCCCGACGGTCGCGCCGCCATCAACGGCACCGGAACGTCCGCCCTCGCGACCGCCGGCGCCGGCGACGTCCTATCCGGCCTCGTCGCGGCCCTGCTGGCCGGCGGCATGCCCGCGTGGGAGGCGGCTTGTGCCGGCGCATGGCTGCACGGACGGGCTGGGGAGTTGCTCGGCCCGGGCCTCGTGGCGGAGGATTTGCCCGTCGCCATCGCTCGCGCAATGCGGGAGCTTCGGCTAGAGTGAGGTCGCCTTCAGGAGCGCCTGCCGCATGAGTGAGACGACTGCCCCCATCGGCCTTTTCGACCGGGCAATCCGCCGCATCACCGGCGTTTGGCGCGACATGGCGGCAGGGGTCGCCAACGAGGGCGATCAGAGCATCGCCGCCCAGATGCGCGCCTGCCTGGAGGGCCGCGGCGGAGAAATGAGCGCCCGCAATCGCGCCGCTAAACTCGCCCAGACCTACCTGCAATTGAACGAGCCAGGTCGCACCGCCTTCCTCCACACGCTGGCCGAGTTCGACAGCGATCCGTCCGCCATCGCCGCCGCTTACGACCGCCTGCAATCCACCGAGGACCCGGCCGAACGCACCACCGCCACCGCCGCCCTCCGCCGCGCGCTGGAGCCGCCGCGCGTCCGCCTGCTGACCCAATTCACCACCATCCCGGACGGCATGAAGTTCCTGGTGGACCTGCGCGCCACGCTGCTCACCCGCGTCAAGGGCGACCCCTACCTCGAGGCGCTGGACAGCGACCTCCGCGCCCTGCTGGCCAACTGGTTCGATGTCGGTTTCCTGGAATTGCAGCGCATCGACTGGAGCAGCCCAGCCGTCCTGCTGGAGCGCCTGGTCGGCTACGAGGCGGTGCACGAAATCCGCTCCTGGTCGGACCTGAAGAACCGTCTGGACAGCGACCGCCGCTGCTACGCCCTGTTCCATCCGCGCATGCCCGCCGAACCACTGATCTTCGTGGAGGTGGCGCTGGTGCGTGGCCTCGCCGGCAGCGTGCAGCGCCTGCTGGACAAGAAAGCGCCCCTGCTGGACCCGAAGGACGCCGACACCGCGATCTTCTACTCCATCAGCAACTGCCAGCGCGGCCTGGCCGGCATCAGCTTCGGCAACTTCCTCATCAAGAAGGTCGTGGGGGTCCTCGGCGACGAGTATCGCAACCTGAAAACCTTCGCCACGCTCTCTCCCATCCCCGGCCTCATGCGCTGGCTGAACGAGCAGTTGAAGGCGAACGACCCGAAACTGCTGTCGGGCGAGGAGACCACTGCGCTATCCAACCTGCTGCCCGCCGACGCCAAACCCGCCACCGGGGCGGAGGCGCTGGCCACCCTGCTCGGCCGCCGCGGCTGGGCCCGCGACACCGCCGTCGTCAAGGTGCTGGAGCCGATCCTGACCCGGCTCGCCGCGCGCTATTTGCTCACCGAATCCCGCGGCAAGCGCGCTTTGGACCCGGTGGCGCATTTCCACCTCGGCAATGGCGCCCGGGTCGAACGCCTGACCATGCTGGCCGACACCTCCGACAAGGGCGTCAAGGAAAGCGCCACCATGATGGTGAACTATCTCTACGACCCGGCGAAGATCGAAGACTATCACGAGGAATATTCCGCCGAGGGCAAGCGCAACGCCACCACCGCCGTCCGCAAGCTATCGAAAGGCTGGCAGTGAGCGAGGCCGCCACCGATTCAAGCCTTGCGCTGCTGGAGCAGATCCAGCGCAAATTGCTCTGGTTGTCCGCCTGGACGATCCACAACGCCAACCATATCCGCCCCAATAGGGACGGGCTGAAGGTCGGCGGCCACCAAGCCTCCTGCGCCTCGGTCGCGGCCATCATGACCGCGCTGTATTTCGATATCCTGCGCCCGCAGGACCGCGTGGCCGTAAAACCCCATGCCGGCCCGGTGTTCCACGCCGCCAATCTGCTGTTCGGCCGCCAGACGGTGGACCAGATGTCCCGCCTGCGCAGCTTTGGCGGCGCGCAGCCCTATCCCAGCCGGGTGAAGGATGGTGGTGAGGTCGACTTCTCCACCGGCTCCGTCGGCCTCGGCGTCGCCATCACTTCTTTCGCCTCGCTGATGGCGGATTACGTCCGCCTGCACGGCCTCACCGACGCCCCGCCGGGCCGCATGGTCGCTGTGGCCGGTGACGCCGAATTGGACGAGGGCAACATCTACGAAGCCCTGTTGGAGGGCTGGAAGCACGACGTCCGCAACGTCTGGTGGATCGTCGACTACAACCGCCAGAGCCTCGACTCCGTCGTCTCCGATCGTTTGTTCGGACGGATCGAGGGCCTGTTCGAGGATATGGGCTGGAACGTCGTCACCCTCAAATACGGCACCAAGATGCGTGAGGCCTTCGCCCGGCCCGGCGGCGAGGCCCTTCGCCAATGGATCGACGACTGCCCCAACAGCCTCTACGCGGCGCTCACCTTCCAGGGCGGCGCCGCCTGGCGCCAGGTGCTGCTGGCCGATCTGGGCCGCTCCGCCGATCTCCGCGCCATCATCGACCCGCTGGACGACGCGGCCCTCGGCGCACTGATGACCAACCTTGGCGGCCACGACCTGCCCACCCTGTTAGACGCCTTCCGCACCGCCGACGCCGCCGGCGACACGCCCACCTGCTTCATCGCCTACACGATCAAGGGCATGGGCCTGCCCTTCGCCGGCCACAAGGACAACCACTCCGGCCTGATGAGCCGCGAGCAGATGGAAACCTTCCGCGCCGAGCAACACATTCGCCAGGGCCATGAATGGGATTTGTTCGAGGGCCTGGACACACCCGCACCGGACCTACGCGCCTTCGTCGACAGCGTCCCGTTTGCCCGCAAACTGACCGAGGCAGGCCGTGCCCTCACCGCGCCGCTCATCCCCATTCCCGCCGTCCTACCCTTCACCAAAGCCGCAGGCAGCAAAGCCTCCACCCAGGCGATGTTTGGCGAGATCCTGGCCGAGATCGGCCGCGGGGAGGGCGACTTCGCTCCGATGGCCGAGCGCATCATCACCACCAGTCCCGACGTGACCGTCTCCACCAATCTCGGCCCCTGGGTGAACCGCCGCGGCATCTTCGACCGGCGCACCCGCAACGACGTCTTCCGCGACAGCAAGCTCGCCTCCGCCCAGCGCTGGAGCATGAGCCCCGCCGGCCAGCACGTCGAATTGGGCATCGCCGAGCAAAACCTGTTCCTGTTGCTCGGCGCCGCCGGGCTCAGCCACAGCCTGCACGGCGCCCGCCTGCTGCCGGTCGGCACGGTCTACGACCCCTTCGTCAACCGCGGCCTCGATGCGCTGATCTACAGTTGCTACCAGGACAGCCGCTTCCTGCTGGTCTCCACCCCCTCCGGCATATCGCTGGCCCCAGAGGGCGGCCAACATCAATCCATCAACACGCCGCTGATCGGCATGGCCGCCGACCGCCTCCACGCGTTCGAGCCTTCGCATGGCGACGAACTGGCGATCCTGTTGCGCCACGCCTTCGCCCACATGCAGGCCCCCGATGGCTGCGCCGTCTGGCTCCGCCTCTCCACACGCCAACTCGACCAACCCAGCCGCAGCCTCGACCCGTCTGCCGTCATCGCCGGCGCCCACTGGGTCGTCCCGCCCGCACCCGGCGCCCGCATTGCCATGGCCTATCAGGGTCCGGTCGCGCCGGAGGTAACCGAAGCCTTTGCCGAACTCGCCACCGAGGAACCCGGCGCCGGCCTGCTCGCCATCACCAGCCCCGACCGCCTCCACGCCGGTTGGCTTGACGCGGCCCGTGCCCGCCGGGCCGGCGACCGCGGCGCGCTATCACATGTCGAACGCATTCTCTCCCCATTGGCACCCGGCGCCGCACTGGTAACCGTGCTGGACGGCCATCCGGCGGCACATTCCTGGCTCGGCGCCGTGCGTGGCCAACGCATCGTACCGCTCGGCCCGGACCATTTCGGTCAAGGCGGCGACCTGCCCGACCTGTATCGGGAATACGGGCTGGACGTCGATGCCATCCTGGACGCCTGCGCCCAGGCGCTGCTCGGCTAACGCAGCACATTACAACCGCGGATCAAGCTGGCACACTCCCGTCTGCAAGCATCCCTTGCCACGACGATGAAGGACCTAGGACGATGAAGAAGATCGCTATGCTCACTGCCGTATTGCTGGCGGTGGCACCCATTGGGCGCGCCTACGCCGCCCAGCCCGTCGGCGTGGTGTATTTCACCCTCTGGTCCGCACTGCTCGATCGTCCGGCGAAGGCCGTCATCAAGCAGGCTGCGACCAAGATCCAGCACATTGCCGCCGGCACCGTCACCATCACCGGCTACGCCGACACCTCCGGCAGTGCGGAAGCGAACGACCTGCTGTCCAAGCTGCGGGCGCAGATCGTCATCGACCAATTGGTCGCCGATGGCGTTCCAGCCGCCCGTCTGAAGCGTGCCGACCGTGGCGCCACGCCCGATGTTGGCGGCCCCAATGAGAGCCGCCGGGTGCTGATCAGCGTCGACTGAGCATTACGCGGCCTTCCGGCCCCGCATCGCCTCCACCACCCGCTCCAACGCCTGCGTTTCGTCGCCACCAGCCGTCTGCCACCGTTCGGAGAACGGGGCGGAACTGCTGCGTGGCCGCTCGCCAACCGGCAGGTCGGCGAACCGCAGGCGCATCGGCACCGGAACACCCTCGCCGATCGCGATCGCCTCCGAATTGGCCAGGAAGGGCAGGGCGGAGAACATGGCCGGCGATGCCTCGGACAGCGTCACCTGGATGATCTCCTGGTCCCGCTCGTTCGACATGCGGAACGCGAACACCGTGTTGCACTGTGACAGGATGGTCGCATCCAGTTCGGATGGCCGCTGGCTGATCACGCCGAGGCTGATGCCATACTTGCGCCCCTCCTTGGCGATCCGCGACAGCGCCCGCTTGGCCGGTTCGAACCCCAATGCGGAATCCTGCGGCGCGTAGCGATGCGCCTCCTCGCACACCAGCAGCAGCGGCAGATCCTGCCCGGCCAGCACGGCAAAGTCGAAGGCCAGGCGGCAGATCACCGCCACCACGACGTTCAGTACTTCGGACGGGATGCTCGCCAGGTCCAGGATCGCCAGCGGCTTGCCATCGGCCGGCACCCGGAACAGCCGCCCCAGTAACGCGCCGAAATTGTCGCTGACGAAGAACCCGGTGTCGAAGATGAAGGCGTGCCGCCGGTCGTTTTGCAGCGCCGACAGCCGCGACTTCAGCCGCATGTAGATCGGCAGGTTGGTGCGGTTATCCAGGCTGCCGATCGCCGTCTCCAGCAGCCGGCTCAAATCGCCCATCGTGTAGGGCACCGGGCTATCGACGGTGATCCACGCCGCGTCACGCGGCCGCCCCTGGAAGTTCATCTTCGCCGCCAGCACCAACTCGCGCAGATGCATGATCTCGGCCGTGCTGTCCTTCTTCTCGTGCCCGAAGATGACCTCGGTCAGCTCCTCGAAATTGAACAGCCAGTAGGGCAGGCGGAAATTATCGACCGTCAAATGCTCGGCGCGGTCGCCGAATGCCAGGCCATACTCGCCATGCGGGTCCAGCAGCAGCACGTGGCCATTCGGGCTCTGCTCCAGAATGCGCTTCAGCACCAGGGTCAGCGCGCAGGACTTGCCCGTGCCGGTGGTGCCCAGCATGGCGAAATGCTTGCACAGCAGGTCGTCGATGCCAATCCGCGCCTGCACCCGCGGGTCCTGATGGACATGCCCGATGCTGACGGCCTGTCGGTTTGGCAGGGCGTAGACGATCGCCGCCTCCGCCTGGTCGGCCAGGTAGACGATGGCATCCAGCGACGGCAGGCGGGACACGCCGCGGCGGAAAATGCCGTTGCCGCCGGCGGCACGGTCGCGCACCTCACCCAGCAACCCGATCTCGGCCATCTTCAGCTCCTCGCCCTCGCCGGGCTGCAGCGGCATCGGGGTGCTCAACCCCTCGATCACGCCGTAGACGGTGCCGTGCGGGCTGCGCACCGTCACCAGGCTGCCCATCTGCACGCCGGCCAGGCTGCATGCCTCCCGCTCCAGCAGCACGATGAGTTGCGCCCCTGCCGTAGAAACCACGCGGCCGGCACGTACCCCGTCCCCGACGATCCGCTCCATCGCGGGCTGGGACTGTTCCATGGTTGTGAACGCGTTCATTGGGCCAACTCCAGATCGGGGGCACGGTTCAGAAGGGCGGCGATTTTGTCGGCGGTGGTCGGTCGCCCATAGAAGTGGCCCTGGGCAAAGGCGCATCCGCTGTCGCGAACGAATTTGGCCTGCTCGGCGGTTTCCACGCCCTCGGCCACCACTTCCAGCCGCAGCGCATGCGCCAGTTCGACGATGGTGGTTGCGATCACGGCCGCATCCTCGCTCGTCGTCACGTCGTTGACGAAGCTGCGGTCGATCTTCAGCCGGTCCACCGGCAGCTTGCGGAGGTAGCTCAGCGACGAATACCCGGTGCCGAAATCGTCGATCGCCAGTGCCACGCCCTGCTTGTGCAGGTTCACCAGCGTCTCCGCCGCCACATGCATGTCGTGCATGATCCCGGTCTCGGTGATCTCCAGCTCCAGCATCGAGGCTGGAAGCCCGGTTTCGGCCAGCACGGTGGCCACCAGCCGCGGCATGTTGCCGAACCGGAACTGCGCGGTCGCCACGTTCACCGCGATGATCAGCGGCGGTAACCCGGCGTCTCGCCAGCGCATCGCCTGCTTGCAGCTCTCGCGCAGCACCCAGGCACCGATATCGATGATCATGCCCGTGCGCTCGGCCAGCGGAATGAACTCCTCCGGCGGGATGGAGCCCTGCTCCGGATGGTGCCAGCGCAGCAGCGCCTCCACCCCGGTGATCTGGCACGTCTTCATGTCGATCTGCGGTTGGAACAGCAGGTGCATCTGCGACATCACGCTGGGTTCGCGCAGCGCCTGCTCCAGGAAGGCGCGGCGATGCACCTCCTGGTTCATCGCCTCGTTGTAGAAATGGCAGCAATTGCGCCCTTCGGACTTGGCGCGGTACATGGCCAGGTCGGCATTGCGATGCAGCAGGTCCACCGCGTCCGCGTCATCCGGGAACAGGGTCACGCCGATGGACGCGCCGATGAAAATCGTGCGGCCGTCGATGTCGAAAGGCTGGCCCAGCGCGCCGATCACGCGTTCGCCCAGCGCACTGGCTTGATTGCTGCCCGACAATCCCACCTGCAGCACCGCGAACTCGTCACCACCCAACCGCGCCACCGTGTCGCCCGACCTCAGCTCGTTGGCGATCCGGACCGACACCTGTTGCAGCAGCGAGTCGCCGACCGCATGGCCCAGCGTGTCGTTAACATCCTTAAAATTGTCGAGGTCGATATACAGCAGCGCCAGCCGGCTTCCCTGCGCCCGCGATGCCTCCATCTCCGCGCTCAATCGCCCGCTGAACAGGCTGCGATTCGGCAGCGCGGTCAGCGGATCGTGGCTGGCGAGGTAGGCGAGGCGGGATTGCGTGCCAAGCCGAACCTCCATCTCCTCCCGTAGCGCATTGTTGGCGATCTCGATCTCGAGCTTGGCCTGCCGCGCTTCCGCCGCCTCTCGCTCAGCTTCCTGCCGGGCGGCGATCAGCGCGGCGCTGGCCATCTGCCGGTCGACAAGCTGCCCCATCCGCAGGCTGTAGCGCGTCAACGCACTGCCATCGCGCCCGAGCTGTTGCCGTGAGCCCCGCATTCATTACTCCTGGAAAACGACATCGCCGAGCACGACAAAGCCACTGCGGGCTGCATCAGCGAACGTCGTTCTGTCGTTCACGCCGTTATCAATATTGCGCCAAGGCATTAACGCGTCGTGAATCCAGACACGGATGGAGCAACACCCGGCCGCGCAATCGTTGGAAACAGCTGCCCACCCAGGCGGCCCGCCGCCTCCAACAGCGGGGTGAGCAAGGTATGCGGCCGCGGCGGCCGCAGCCGCAGGGCGGAGGATATGATGCTGATCGCGGCAACGAATTCACCCGCTGGGCCGGGCACGGCGGCGCTG
>NZ_LMUY01000145.1:303334-335186 GCF_009765685.1 Acidisphaera sp. L21
CCACCCGGGCCGGGTCGGTGCGGGTCGCGCGGGCCAGCCGGGGCAGGCGACCCGCCAGCACCGCTCGCTGCACCGTCAGCGGCGCATAGGCCAGCAGTAATCGGCCTGGCCCGGCGTGCAGCGGCCATCGATCCCCAACCATGGCGATCAGCCGCAACGTGGCGGTGCCCCCCTGCATCGCAGCCACCACACACTGCTCGCCCTCCCGCATCGCGAGGTAGACAGGTTCGCCGTGCGATCGAACCAGTTCGGCCATGATGGGGCGTGCGGCGGTTTGTATCGCCCCATCCCGCGCGGCAGCCAATGCGACCGGCAGCCAGCCGGTGCCGAGTTCCCAATGGCCCCGCCGCCCGGCCTGCACGACCAGCCTCCGGGCCTCCAGCGTGCGCAGCAGACGAAAGACGTTCACCCGGGTACAACCGGACACCGCCGCAAGATCGGTGAGGCTGGCGGGTCCTAGTTGAACCATCGCCGCGACCAGGTCTGCCATGCGCTCGACCGCGGCAATGCCATAACCGCTCGCCTCGGCTGGCGGATCCCGCCGTTCCGCATGCCTATCGACCTGGCCCGAAAGACCGCTCCAACTGTAAGAACCAGCATTTGTTATTCTGCGATATCGAGTCGGCAAAAGCGGCGGCTTGTCCTCGCCGGACGGGTGGGGTAACACCCCGCGCTCATGGCCGCGCGGTTGGCGGGCGTGGTGAAATTGGTAGACACGCCAGATTTAGGTTCTGGTGGCGCAAGCCATGGGGGTTCAAGTCCCTCCGCCCGCATCCGCCGTCCATCCGTGGCTGCCGCCATTTGGACATCAGGCTGGATACCCCCAGCCTGGACTTTGAGGAATTCCCGTCCCCATGCAGGTTACCGAGACCCTCTCCGAGGGGTTGAAGCGCGGCTTCACCGTCGTCGTTCCGTCCACCGCCATCGAGGACAAGCGGTCAGCGAAGCTGCTGGAGCTTGGGCGCCAGTTGAAGCTGCCCGGCTTCCGCCCCGGCAAGGTGCCCGACCGCGTCGTGCGCCAGCGCTATGGCACCGCCGTCATGGCCGAAGTGCTGGAGGACAGCGTCAACGAGGCGACCCAGCAAGTGTTGACCGACCGCGGCCTGCGTGCTGCGACCCAGCCGAAGGTTGACGTCAAGAGCCTGCCGGAGCCGACCGACACCGCCAAGGACCTGGAATTCACCGTCGAGGTCGAACTCCTGCCCGAGATCACCCCGCCCGATTTCGCCGCCCTGTCGCTGACCCGGCTGAAAGCCGAGCCCGAAGCCGAGTCGATCGACAAGGCCCTGGCCGACATCGCCGGCCGCCAGCGCACCTTCGAAACCGTCGAGGAGCCCCGCCCCGCCGCCAAAGGCGAAACCCTGATGGTCGACTACAGCGGTAGCGTCGATGGCGAGAAATTTCCCGGCGGCGCCGGCACCGACGTCGACATCGAAGTCGCGGGGCCGAATTTCATCCCCGGCTTCACCGAGCAGCTGGAGGGCATGAGCGCCGGCGAGTCCAAGACGATCGACGTCACCTTCCCCGAGGATTACGGCACCAAGGCCCTGGCCGGAAAGGCCGCCAAGTTCGAAATCGTCGCCAAGACGCTGAAGCTCCCGGTCGTGCCCCCGGTGGACGAGGCGATGGCCGAGCGCCTGGGCTTCGACACGCTGGAGGACCTGAAATCCGCCGTGTCCCGCCAGATGCAGCGCGAGTTCGACCAGATCAGCCGGATGCGCATCAAGCGCGACCTGCTGGATCGCTTGTCCAAGGAAGCTGATTTCCCCGTGCCGCCGAGCATGGTCGATGCCGAGTTCGCGCAGATCTGGGGCCGCGTCGACGCCGACATCAAGGCCGGCCGCCAGGATGACGAGGACAAGGGCAAGGATGAGGAGACGCTGAAGGGCGAATACCGCGCCATTGCCGAGCGCCGGGTCCGCCTGGGCCTGCTGCTGTCCGAAGTGGGCCGCAGCCAGGGCGTGCAGGTCACGGCGGAGGAAATGACCCGCGCCATGCGCGCCGAGGCCGCCAAGTACCAGGGGCAGGAGGCGATGGTGATGGAGTTCTTCCGCAAGACTCCGCAGGCCGCCGAGAACCTCCGCGGCCCGATCTTCGAGGACAAGGTCGTCGACTACATCTTGGACCAGGCTCAGGTCGAAGACCGCACCGTCACCCCCGAGGAACTCGCCAACGAGCCTGACGAGACCCCGGCCGCGGCCTGATCACGCCTCCGAAAACCCTCCCTCGGAAGGGGAGGGGTGCCACGAGGAATGTTGAGACTGGAAGCTGGCCACTGACACTCTATTTACATTGGGTCGGCATCATACGATTTGGTGCATCTCCTGCTGATTGAGGAAGCTAGTCCATGAGGGATCGCCATCCCGTCGAGACGTTCAATTCGCTCGTGCCCATGGTGGTCGAGCAGTCGGCGAGGGGTGAGAGGGCCTTTGATATCTACTCCCGCCTCCTCAAAGAGCGCATCATCTTCCTGACCGGACCGGTCTACGATGAGGTGAGCGCGCTCGTCTGCGCCCAGTTGCTGTTCCTGGAGAGCGAGAATCCAGGCAAGGACATCTCGTTCTACATCAACAGCCCAGGTGGCGTGGTGTCGGCCGGTTTGGCCATTTACGACACCATGCAGTACGTCCGCAGCCCCATCAGCACGGTGTGCATCGGCCAGGCCGCATCGATGGGCAGCCTGCTGCTATGCGCCGGCGCCAAGGACAAGCGGTACGCATTGCCCAACGCCCGCATCATGGTCCACCAGCCCTCCGGCGGTGCCCAGGGGCAGGCGGCGGACATCGAGATCCAGGCCCGCGAGATCCTGGCGCTGCGTCACCGGCTGAACGAGATCTACGTCAAGCACACCGGGCAGCCCATCGACGTGATCGAGCGCAAGTTGGAGCGCGACAGCTTCATGTCGGCCGAGGAGGCCCGCGATTTCGGCCTGGTCGACACCGTCGTGGAAAACCGGCCCCCCGTCGCCGACCCGGCGAAGAGCTGAGGCACGGTTTTTGCCTCCGGTCCCACCAAGTCGAACGGCCTTACAAAAGACGAATCCAGTCACTACCTGGGGCGGCCACGTCATACGACGTGGCATCCCCGGGCTAGTGCGGGATGAGCCGCCCTTGTTTCCCGTTGCAAGCGGGGTTTAAGCTTCCTGTGGTTCCCCGGGCGACCCCGGGGGTGGAGTGTTCATGAGCAAGAGCAGCGATTCCAAGAACACCCTGTACTGCTCCTTCTGCGGCAAGTCGCAGCACGAGGTGCGTAAACTCATCGCAGGGCCGACCGTGTTCATCTGTGATGAGTGCGTCGAACTGTGCATGGATATCATCCGGGAGGAGCACAAGACTCATCTTGTGAAGTCCCGTGATGGGGTGCCTACACCGAAGGAAATCTGCAAGGTCCTGGATGACTATGTCATCGGACAATCATATGCCAAAAAGGTTCTCTCGGTCGCGGTTCATAACCATTACAAGCGGTTAGCGCACGGCGCCAAGAACAACGACATCGAGATCGCGAAGTCCAACATCATGCTGGTCGGGCCCACCGGCTCCGGCAAGACGCTGCTGGCCCAGACCTTGGCCCGCATCTTGGACGTGCCGTTCACCATGGCGGACGCAACCACGCTGACGGAGGCCGGCTACGTGGGTGAGGATGTGGAGAACATCATCCTCAAGCTGCTGCAGGCCGCCGACTACAACGTGGAGCGGGCGCAGCGCGGCATCGTCTACATTGACGAGGTCGACAAGATCAGTCGCAAGTCTGACAACCCGTCGATCACCCGGGATGTCAGTGGTGAGGGCGTGCAGCAGGCCCTGCTCAAGATCATGGAGGGCACTGTTGCCTCTGTGCCGCCGCAGGGCGGGCGCAAGCATCCGCAGCAGGAATTCCTGCAGGTCGACACCACGAACATCCTCTTTATCTGCGGCGGTGCCTTCGCCGGGCTGGAGAAGATCATCGGTGCCCGCGGCAAAGGCAGCGGCATCGGCTACGGCGCCGACGTCCGCTCCCCGGACGAGCGTCGCACCGGCGCGATCCTGCGTGAGGTCGAGCCTGAAGACCTGCTGCGCTTCGGCCTCATCCCGGAATTCATCGGCCGCTTGCCCGTCGTGGCAACGCTCGAGGATTTGGACGAGGCAGCGCTGATCGAGATTCTGACCAAGCCGAAGAACGCCCTGGTCAAGCAATATGGCCGGTTGTTCGAGATGGAGGGCGTGAAGCTCAGCTTTACCGAGGACGCCCTACGCTCGGTTGCCACCCGCGCCATCGCCCGCAAGACCGGCGCCCGTGGTCTGCGCTCGATCATGGAGGCGATCCTGCTAACCACCATGTTCGACCTTCCCGGCCTGGACGGTGTGGAGGAAGTGACGGTGAACCGGGAGGTGGCCGAGAGCCGCGCTAACCCGCTGTTCACCTACGGGAAGGAACGTGCTGAAGGCGCCTAGGCAGGCGCGTCCAGTACGAAGACTGCACGTTTCAAGTCCTTGGCGTGACGATCCCGCCGCCCGATATCGATCGGGTGACGGGTTCTTCACCCTTCGCGGCGGTGGGGCGTGCCATGATGGGCGCCCCGCTCCTGACTGTCCAATAGGAGGTCTGTATGTCGGAATCGGAGAAATCGCGCCCAGCGGCGCGGAGTGAGGCGCTGGCGGTACTCCCGCTGCGCGATATTGTGGTGTTCCCGCACATGATCGTCCCGCTCTTCGTCGGCCGGGAAAAATCCGTGCGTGCGCTAGAGGCTGTGATGAAGGAGGATAAGCAGATCCTCCTGGTCGCGCAGAAGAACGCCGCCCAGGACGACCCTACCTCGGACGACATCTTCCGCATCGGGACCGTGTCCACGATCCTGCAACTGCTGAAGCTGCCGGACGGCACCGTGAAGGTGCTGGTCGAAGGCGGACGCCGGGCCAAGATCACGTCCTTCAAAGAGACGGACACCTATTTCGAGGCCTTTACCGAGGCGATGCCCGACCAGGACTCCGACAAGGCGGAGCTAGAGGCGCTCGGCCGCACGGTGATCAGCCAGTTCGAGCAGTACATCAAGCTCAACAAGAAGATCGCGCCGGAAGTGCTGGTGTCGCTGAACGGTATCGACGAGCCGACCAAGCTGGCCGATACCATCGCCAGCCACCTGAACCTAAAGATCGCCGAGAAACAGGAACTGCTGGAGACCGCCCCCGTGGGTGAGCGGCTGGAGCGGGTCTTCGGCCATATGGAATCCGAGATCGGCGTTCTGCAGGTGGAAAAGCGCATCCGTAACCGCGTCAAGCGGCAGATGGAGAAGACCCAGCGCGAGTATTACCTGAACGAGCAGCTGAAGGCGATCCAGAAGGAACTGGGCGAGGGCGAGGACGGCAAGGACGAGACCGCCGAGCTCGAAGACCGCATCAAGAAGACCAAGTTCACCAAGGAAGCCCGCGAGAAGGCCCTGGCGGAGCTGAAGAAGCTGCGCACCATGAGCCCGATGAGCGCCGAGGCGACGGTCGTGCGCAACTACCTGGATTGGATGCTGTCCATCCCCTGGAAGAAGCGCTCCAAATCACGCACCGATGTCGAGATCGCCAAAAAGGTGCTCGACGACGACCATTACGGCCTGGACAAGGTCAAGGAACGGATCCTGGAATACTTGGCGGTCCAGGGCCGCTCGTCGAAGATCCGCGGACCGATCCTGTGCCTGGTCGGCCCACCCGGCGTCGGCAAGACCTCGCTCGGCAAATCCATCGCCAAGGCCACCAGCCGCAACTTCGTCCGCATGTCCCTCGGCGGCGTTCGCGACGAGGCGGAGGTGCGTGGTCATCGTCGGACCTATATCGGCTCCATGCCCGGCAAAGTCATCCAGGGCATGAAAAAGGCGAAATCGTCCAACCCGCTCTTCCTGCTGGACGAGATCGACAAGCTGGGTGCCGATTGGCGCGGTGATCCGTCCAGCGCCCTGCTGGAGGTCCTGGACCCCGAGCAGAATGCGACCTTCGCCGACCATTACCTGGAGGTGGATTACGACCTGTCGGACGTGATGTTCATCACCACGGCCAACAGCCTGCGCATGCCGCAGCCGCTGCTGGACCGGATGGAGATCATCCGCATCCCCGGCTATACCGAGGACGAGAAGGTCGAGATCGCCAAGCGCCATTTGATCGCCAAGCAGGGCGAGGCCAATGGCCTGAAGCCGGAGGAGTGGTCGATCCACGACGACGCCGTGCATGACCTGATCCGCTACTACACCCGGGAAGCCGGCGTGCGCTCGTTGGAGCGTGAAATCGCCAAGCTCGCCCGCAAGGCGGTGATGGAGATCGTGACCAAGAAGGCGAAGAAGGTCGCGATCACCCGGAAGAACCTCGACAAGTTCGCCGGCGTCCGCGTCTTCCGCTACGGCGAGACCGAGGACGAGGACATGGTCGGTGTCGTGACCGGCCTGGCCTGGACCGAAGTGGGTGGCGAGATCCTGACCATCGAAAGCGTGCTGCTGCCGGGTAAGGGCAACCTGAAATACACCGGCAAGCTGGGCGACGTGATGCAGGAAAGCGTCTCCGCCGCCCTCAGCTATGTGCGCAGCCGCTCGACGAGCTTCGGCATCAAACCGACCCTGTTCGAGAAGCGGGACATCCACGTCCACGTGCCCGAGGGTGCGACCCCGAAGGACGGTCCGTCGGCTGGCGTCGCCATGGCGACCAGCATCGTGAGCGTGCTGACGGGCATCCCCATCCGTCGCGATATCGCCATGACCGGGGAGATCACGTTGCGCGGCCGGGTGCTACCGATCGGCGGGCTGAAGGAAAAGATGCTGGCGGCCCTGCGCTCCGGCATCACCACCGTCTTCATCCCGAAGGACAACGAGAAGGACTTGGCCGACATCCCGGACAGCGTGAAGAAGGGGCTGAAGATCATCCCCGTCGCCCACGTGGATGACGTCATCGCCCGCGCCCTGGCGCGCAAGCCCGAGGCGATCATTTGGGAGGAGCCACCTGAGCCGGTGACCCCACCCGCCGGTGGCGCCATCGCGTCCTTGCCACACTAGTCGATATTTCGCGCCGTGCGGGCCCGGTTGGCAGTGCCAACCGGGCCCGTTTTCTTTTTTTGCCTGTCCGAGTCGCCGTAATCTATTGGCTGCCGAGAACGACATTCCCTAGATTCGACCTATCAGCCGATCTGCGCCACAAACGACGACAATTTCATCGTTGGGGAGAAGCGTCTCGTGAGCACGACTATGAACAAGCTTGAGCTGATCGCGGCCGTGTCCGAGGAGGCTGGCTTGGCCAAAACCGATGCTGCGAAGGCGGTCGAAGCATTATTCTCCGCGATGACGAAGGCGCTGCAGGGCAAGCAGGAGGTTCGCGTGACCGGCTTCGGCAGCTTCGTCGTGGCCGACCGCAAGGCCACCAAGGGCCGCAACCCGCGCACCGGGGAGGAGATCGACATCCCGGCCTCCACCTCCGTCCGCTTCAAGCCCGGCAAGGGCCTCAAGGATGCCGTCAGCTCCTAGGCCTGTTCGCAGTAGGGGCTGGATCGGGAGGCGCTGTCCGGCTATTCCCTGCGACACGGAGGGCGGTTAGCTCAGCGGTAGAGCGTCTCGTTTACACCGAGAGGGTCGGCGGTTCGAAACCGTCACCGCCCACCAGTTTGCGTCGAGAACACGGGTTGACTGCCCACCGTAGCGCCTCTAAACGCTGCGGCCTGCTGCGGGTGTAGCTCAGTTGGTTAGAGCGCCGGCCTGTCACGCCGGAGGTCGCGGGTTCGAGCCCCGTCACTCGCGCCAGCAGCAGATGAGATCGTAACATTCCCTGTTACCCGTTGGCGGAATTGTGGCGGTGGGGCTATGGTGCGGTGCAACCGCGGCTATAGGAAGGGTTCCCACTGATGCAGTCGGTCGACACGCTGCTGCTCAACTACTACCCCATACTGATATTTCTGTTGATCGCCGCAGTCGTTGCCATCGCCATGGTCGGCGGCTCGCGTCTGGTCGCGCCGCACCGCCCCTATCCGGAGAAGCTGTCCGCCTACGAGTGCGGGTTCGAGGCGTTTGACGACGCCCGCCGCCGGTTCGACGTGCGCTTCTACCTGGTCGCGATCCTCTTCATCATTTTCGACCTGGAAGTCGCCTTCCTGTTCCCCTGGGCGGTGGTTCTGGGTGACATCGGCGTGTTCGGCTACCTGTCGATGATGGGCTTCCTTGCCGTATTGACGGTCGGGTTCATCTACGAGTGGAACAAGGGCGCGCTGGAGTGGGAGTGACACTATGAGCGTTACGACAGCACCTGAGACTCTAGCCTGGAACCGCACCGCCTTGGCCCCCGGGCCCGAGCAGGATGCGGTGATCAAGGGCATCACCGGTGAGATGGCGGATAAGGGTTTCGTCGTCGCCAACCTCGACAAGGTGGTGAACTGGGCCCGCACCGGCAGCCTGTGGCCGATGACGTTCGGCCTGGCCTGCTGCGCGGTGGAGATGATCCACGCCTACATGCCACGCTTCGACCTGGACCGGTTCGGTGTCATCCCCCGCGCCAGCCCACGCCAGAGCGACGTGATGATCGTCGCCGGCACGTTGACCAACAAGATGGCCCCCGCCTTGCGCAAGGTGTACGACCAGATGAGCGAACCCCGCTGGGTGATCTCGATGGGCTCCTGCGCCAATGGCGGTGGCTATTACCATTATAGCTACTCCGTCGTGCGCGGCTGCGATCACGTCGTGCCGGTTGACGTGTACGTGCCGGGCTGTCCGCCGACGGCGGAGGCTCTGGTCTACGGGATCATGCAGTTGCAGAAGAAAATCCGCCGCACCGGGACGATCCTGCGTGGCTGACGCACTCGACAGCGCCGTCAGCCCGGTCGAGTCGCTGGCCCATGACGTGGCGCTCATTCCTGGCGTCTCGCACGTGTCCGTCCAGTTGGACGAGTTGGTGGTCCTGACCGACCTTCCGTCGCTGCTCTCCGTGCTGACCACGCTGCGCGACCACGAGAGCTTCGCCTTCGACCAGATGATGGATCTCTGCGGCGTCGACTGGCCGGAGCGTCCGCTGCGCTTTGACGTCGTCTACAACCTACTCTCCGTCGCGCTGAACCACCGGGTTCGCGTCATCGTGCAGACCGACGCCGCCACCCCTGTTCCCTCCATTCATCAGCTATGGCCCTGCGCTACCTGGTGGGAGCGTGAGGCATGGGATCTGTTCGGCATCCTGTTCAGCGGGCAGCCCGATCTGCGCCGCATCCTCACGGATTACGGCTTCGACGGTCACCCACTGCGCAAGGATTTCCCTCTCTCCGGCTTCGTCGAGGTGAAATATGACGAGGAGCAGAAGCGGGTCGTGAACGTCCCCGTCAGCTTGACCCAGGATTTCCGCAGCTTCGACTTCATTTCCCCCTGGGAAGGCATGGTCACGTTGCCCGGCGACGAGAAGGCGCAGGCAATGCGCAAGGCCCAAGCGGCCCCGGCGAAGACAAGTGAGGCGCCGACCACATGAGCACGATCACGGAGTACCCGACCGCCGTGGGCGAGGCCGGCGCCGAACGGCGTGAGTGGCCCGAGACCATGATGCCGAACCGCGATCCCAATCGCACCAAGACGGTCGAGATCGACAGCCACTCGATCAATTTCGGTCCTCAGCACCCGGCGGCCCACGGCGTGCTGCGCCTGATCCTGGAAATGGACGGCGAAGTCGTGGAGCGTGCTGATCCCCATATCGGCCTGCTGCATCGCGGCACCGAGAAGCTGATCGAATACAAGACCTACATGCAGGCGCTGCCGTATTTCGACCGGCTCGATTACGTCTCGCCTATGTGCCAGGAACATACCTTCGCCTTGGCGACCGAGAAGCTGCTCGGCATCACTGCGCCGGAACGCGCGCAGTGGATCCGCACCCTGTTCGCAGAAATCACCCGCGTCCTGAACCATCTGCTGAACATCACGACCTACGCGTTGGACGTCGGCGCGCTCACCCCGTCGCTCTGGGGCTTCGAGGAGCGTGAGAAGCTGATGGAGTTCCACGAGGCTGCGTCCGGCGCTCGTCTCCATGCGAACTACTTCCGGCCCGGCGGCGTCGCAAAGGATCTGCCAGCAGGCCTGGAAGAGAAGATCGCCGCCTGGGCCGAGACCTTCCCGAAATTTATCGATGACGTGGCGACGCTGCTGACGGGCAACCGTATCTGGAAGCAGCGCACCGTCGATATCGGCATCATGTCGCCCGAAATGGCACTTGCCTGGGGCTTTAGCGGCCCCAGCCTGCGCGCCTCCGGCGTCCCGTGGGACCTGCGTCGCTCGCAGCCCTACGACAAATATGCCGAGGTCGATTTCCAGGTCGCCGTCACGCGAAACGGCGACTGTTACGACCGCTACATCGTCCGTATGGAAGAAATGCGGGAGAGCGTGAAGATCATCAAGCAGTGCCTGGCCAAGATGAAGCCCGGCCCGGTGAAGGTGCAGGACCGCAAATTCACCCCGCCGAAACGGGCCGAGATGAAGCGCTCGATGGAGGCGCTGATCCATCACTTCAAGCTTTATACCGAGGGCTATCACGTCCCCGCCGGCGCGACCTACACCGCGACGGAGAGCCCGAAGGGTGAGTTCGGTGTGTATCTGGTATCGGACGGCACCAACCGTCCGTATCGCTGCAAGATCCGGGCGACCGGGTTCAGCCACTTGCAGGCAGTGGAAGTAATGTCGCGCCGGCACATGCTGGCGGACGCGGTGGCGATCATCGGCTCGATCGACATCGTCTTTGGTGAGGTGGATCGCTAAATGGCTGAGAACGTTGGGGATGGCTCGACCGGCGAGAACCCGCAGGTAGACCAGCCGACCCATTTCGAGTTCGACGAGCAGAGCCGCGTCGCAATCGATGCCCATTGCGCGAAATACCCGCCGGGCCGTCAGGCCAGCGCCGTCATCGCCTCGCTGTATGAGGTGCAGAAGCAAATGGGTCGCCAGACCGGCGGCGCATGGGTGCCGCGCGTCGCCATGGACAAGGTGGCCGAACGCCTGGGAATGGCCCCGATCCGCGTCTACGAAGTCGCAACCTTCTACCTGATGTTCAACACCACCCCGATGGGCCGTTACCACCTGCAGATCTGCGTCACCACGCCCTGCTGGCTGCGTGGCTCCGACCAGGTGGAGGCGGCTTGCCGCAAGGTGACCGGCATCAAGGGCTGGCACGAAACCAGCGCCGACGGCATGTTCACCATGAGCGAGGTGGAATGCCTCGGCGCCTGCGTAAACGCCCCCGTGCTGCAGGTCGACGATGATTTCTACGAGGACATGGACGGCCCGGCGGTCGAGGCTTTGCTGGCGGCCCTGGCCCGTGGCGAGCGGCCGAAGCCCGGCAGCATGATCGGCCGCCAGACCTCCGCCCCTGAGGGCGGCCCTACCACGCTGCTGACGGTCACGGAGTAGCCAACGGTGCTCGACGATAAGGACCGGATTTTCACCAACCTCTACGGCATCCATGATTGGGGCATCGAGGGCGCGCGCAAACGTGGAGATTGGGACGGCACCGCCGCCATCCTGGCCCGTGGGCGGGATGCGCTGGTCGATGAGATGAAGGCGTCTGGCCTCCGCGGCCGCGGCGGGGCAGGGTTCCCGACCGGCATGAAGTGGTCCTTCATGCCCAAGACCTCGGACGGACGCCCCAGCTACCTGGTGATCAACGCGGACGAGTCGGAACCCGGCACGTGCAAAGACCGCGACATCATGCGCCACGACCCGCACAAATTGGTCGAAGGCGCGCTGCTCGCCTCCTTCGCCATGGGCGCCCACGCCTCCTACATCTACATCCGCGGTGAGTTCTATAACGAGGCGCTGAACCTCCAGGCCGCGATCGACCAGGCCTACGAGGCCGGATTGATCGGCAAGAATGCCTGCGGCTCCGGCTGGGATTTCGACCTTTATCTCCACCGCGGCGCCGGCGCCTACATCTGCGGCGAGGAAACCGCGCTGCTGGAATCGCTGGAGGGCAAGAAGGGCATGCCTCGGCTGAAGCCGCCCTTCCCAGCGGCAGTCGGCCTGTATGGCTGCCCCACCACGGTCAACAATGTCGAGTCGATCGCCGTCGTGCCAACCATCCTGCGTCGCGGCGCCGCCTGGTTCAGCGCGCTCGGCCGGCCGAAGAACGCGGGCACGAAGCTGTTCTGCATCTCCGGCCATGTGAACAAGCCCTGCAACGTCGAAGAAGAACTCGGCATTCCCCTGCGGGAGCTGATCGACACCTATTGCGGCGGCGTGCGCGGCGGCTGGGACAATCTGCTGGCCGTCATCCCCGGCGGCTCCTCCGTCCCCCTCCTGCCGAAATCGATCTGCGACACGGTGCTGATGGATTTCGACAGCCTGCGCGATGTCAAGTCCGGCTTGGGCACCGCCGCGGTCATCGTCATGGACAAGTCCACCGACCTCATCGCCGCCATCGCCAAGCTGGCGCATTTCTACAAGCACGAGAGCTGCGGCCAGTGCACCCCCTGCCGCGAGGGCACCGGATGGATGATGCGGGTGATGAACCGCATGGTGCAGGGCCGCGCCGAACTGTCCGAGATCGACACGCTCGAACAGGTGACCAAGCAGATCGAGGGTCACACCATCTGCGCCTTGGGCGACGCCGCCGCCTGGCCGATCCAGGGCCTGATCCGGCATTTCCGCCCGGTGATGGAGGACCGCATTGCCGCCTACAAGCGCGGCCGATCCCCAGCGATGGCGATCGCGGCGGAATGACGAAGCGGCCGGCCGCCCACGCAGCCCTCTCCCCGCCGGAGAGGGCATGACCACTCTGTCCAACACCGCCGACAGCATCACCGCCAGCGATGCCGATCTGCGCGGCAGCCGGTTCACGGACGTGAACCTGTCCGGCGTGACATTCTATCGCGCGGACATGACGAAGGCCGCGCTATCCGACGTGACCATGGCGAAAGCCGTGTTTCACGCCACCAATCTGGACGGCGCCCGGTTTGAAGACGCCTCCCTCGCAGGCGCCACGCTGGTGGACGCGAATTTGTCCGGGCTCACCATCAACGACTGCAACATCGCCGGGCTGCGGATCGACGGGGTCGATATCGCCGCACTTCTGGCGGCCAACGGGAAGAGCTGACCCATGGCTAAAGTCACTGTCGACGGGCGCGAGATCGAGGTCGCGAACGGCTCCTCCGTGCTGCAGGCCTGCGAGGCCGCAGGTGTCGAGATCCCGCGCTTTTGCTACCACGATCGCCTTTCGGTCGCGGGCAATTGCCGCATGTGCCTGGTGGAAGTGGAGAAGGCGCCGAAGCCGATCGCCTCCTGCTCCTACCCGATCGCCGAGGGCATGGTGATCAAAACCGACACCCCAATGGTCCGCAATGGCCGCCGCGGCGTGATGGAATTCCTGCTGATCAACCACCCGCTGGACTGCCCGATCTGCGACCAGGGCGGTGAGTGCGACTTGCAGGACCAGGCCTTCTCCTACGGCCAGGACCATTCCCGCTACGAAGAGAACAAGCGGGCGGTGAAGGACAAGTACCTCGGCCCGTTGGTCAAGACGATCATGACGCGCTGCATCCAGTGCACGCGCTGTATCCGCTTCGCGACCGAGATCGCCGGTGTCCCCGAGTTGGGTGCGACCGCGCGTGGCGAGAACATGGAAGTCACCACCTACGTCGAAAAGGCGCTGACCTCCGAGCTGTCGGGTAACCTGATCGACATCTGCCCAGTCGGCGCGCTCACCTCGAAGCCCTACGCCTTCGTCGCCCGCCCGTGGGAACTGCGCAAAACCGACAGCATCGACGTGCTGGATGCGGTCGGTAGCGCCATCCGCGTCGACGCCCGCGGCTCCGAAGTCCTCCGCATCCTGCCGCGCATGAATGATGACGTGAACGAAGAGTGGCTGGGCGACAAGTCCCGCTTCTCCTTCGACGGCCTCAAACGCCGCCGCCTGGACAAGCCCTGGGTCCGCATCGACGGCAAGCTGCGCCCGGCCACGTGGCTGGAGGCGTTCGACGCCGTCTCCACCAAGCTGAAGGGCATGCCCGGCGACAAGATCGGCGCCATTGCCGGCGACCTCTGCGATGCCGAGAGCATGCTGGCGCTGAAGGACCTCATGGCCGGGTTGGGCTCGGCCAACCTCGATTGCCGCCAGGACGGCGCCCGCATCGACGCCAGCCGCCGCGACTTCTATGTCTTCAACAGCAGCATCGCCGGAATCGAGGAAGCGGACGCGTTGCTGATCATCGGCAGCAACCCGCGGCGCGAGGCTCCGGTGCTGAACGCCCGCATCCGCAAGCGCCAGTTGGCTGCGCCGTTCCCCATCGGCGTCATCGGCGCCCACGCCGAACTCACCTACATGGCGGAATGGCTGGGTGACGGCCCGTCTACCATCGCCTCCCTACCGGAGGCCTTCGCCAAGGTGCTTGCCGACGCCAAGCGCCCAATGATCATCGTCGGGCAGGGCGCACTTGCCCGGCCGGACGGCATGGCGGTTCTGGCCGCGGCGTGGAAACTGGCCAGCAGCATCGGCGCGCTCACGGCGGAGTGGCACGGCTTCAACGTGCTGCACACCGCCGCGGCCCGCGTCGGCGCCCTCGATCTCGGCTTCCTGCCAGGCCCGGGTGCCAAGACGCTGGACGCCATGATGGGCGGCGGGGTGGACTTGCTGTGGCTGCTGGGTGCCGATGAGTTCGACACTACCCGCATCGGCGCCGACACCTTCGTCGTCTACCAGGGCCACCACGGCGATGCCGGCGCCGCCCGCGCCGATGTGATCCTCCCCGGCAGCACCTACGTCGAAAAGCCGGGCACCTACGTGAACACCGAAGGCCGCGTGCAGCGCACCGGCAAGGCCGTGTTCGCCCCCGGTGAGGCGAGGGAGGATTGGGCGATCCTGCGCGCCTTCTCCGCCGCCATCGATAAGCCCTTGCCCTATGACGACCTCGACGCATTGCGGGCCCGGCTGGAGCAGGTGAACCCGGTGTTCGGCCGCCTCGGCTTCCTGCCCCGCTTCGGCGCCAACGACCTGACCGCCCCCGGCGGTGACCCGGCAACCGTCAGCGCCACCGCCTTCGTCCCGGCCATCGCCGACTATTACCAAACCAACCCGATCAGCCGGGCCAGCGCCGTCATGGCCGAGTGCACGCAGACCTACGCGCCCACCCCGGCGCTGGCGGCGGAGTAAACATGAACGCCTTTCTCGCCTCCGGCCCCGGCCAGGTTCTCATCACCCTGGTCGAGACGCTGCTGCTGCTGGTGCCGCTGCTGATCTCCGTCGCCTATCTGACCGTCGCGGAACGAAAGATTCTGGGCGCCATCCAGCTCCGCAAGGGGCCAAACGTGGTTGGCTTCTGGGGTCTGCTACAGGCCTTCGCAGATGCGCTGAAGATGATCATGAAGGAGCAGATCATCCCGACCGGGGCGAACCGCTTTCTCTTCGTGATCGCCCCGATGCTGACGATGGTGCTGGCGCTGATGGCCTGGGCAGTGATCCCGGTCACCGATGGCTGGGCGATCTCCGACATCAATGTCGGCATCCTATACCTGTTCGCCATCTCCTCGCTCAGCGTCTACGGCATCATCATCGCCGGTTGGGCCTCGAACTCGAAATACGCCTTCCTCGGCGCACTGCGCTCCGCGGCGCAGATGGTCAGCTACGAGGTCTCGATCGGCTTCGTCATCGTCACCGTGCTGCTATGTGCCGGAACGCTCAACCTGACGGGCATCGTGCGGTCGCAGTCGACGATCTGGTTCGTCGTGCCGCTATTCCCGATGTTCATCGTCTACTTCGTCTCCGCCCTGGCGGAAACCAACCGCCCGCCGTTCGACCTGGCGGAAGGCGAGAGCGAAATCGTCGCCGGGTTCCTGGTCGAATATAGTGGCATCTCCTGGGGCCTGTTCTTCCTGGGCGAATACGCCAACATGATCCTACAGGCGGCGATGATGACCATCCTGTTCCTGGGTGGCTGGCTCCCGGTATTCGGGCTCAGCTTCATCCCGGGACCAATCTGGTTCATCGCCAAAATCATCTTCGTGCTGTTCTTCTTCATCTGGGTCCGCGCCACATTCCCGCGCTTCCGCTACGACCAGCTGATGCGCCTGGGGTGGAAGGTGTTCCTGCCGCTATCGTTGTTCTGGCTGGTGCTGACGGCCGGCGTATTGGTGTTCATGGGCTGGTTGCCGCATTCGGCTTGATGTAAGCCGCACCCACCGAGAGGGTCTTTCATATGGCGTTCCTGGACCGCACGGCGCGTTCCTTCCTGCTCACCGAACTACTCGTTGGGATGGGCTTGACCTTGAAGTACCTGTTCAAGCCCAAGGTCACGATCAACTACCCCTATGAGCGCAATCCGTACTCCCCGCGCTTCAAGGGGGAGCACGCGCTGCGTCGCTACCCGAACGGGGAAGAGCGTTGTATCGCGTGCAAATTGTGCGAGGCCGTCTGTCCGGCGCTGGCCATCACGATCGAGGCCGAGCCGCGCGACGATGGTTCCCGCCGGACCACCCGCTACGACATCGACATGACGAAGTGCATCTATTGCGGCCTGTGCGAGGAAGCCTGCCCGGTGGATGCCATTGTGGAGGGGCCGAACATCGCGTTCGCCACCGAAACGCGCGAGGAGCTGATGTACAACAAGGATAAGCTGCTAGCGAACGGTGACCAGTGGGAGCCGGAATTGGCCAAGCGGCTCGAACTGGATGCGCCCTATCGATGATCGCCGCGATCGCCTTCTACGTTTTCGCTGCCGTGTTGATCGGGTCCGCTGCACTCGTGGTCAGCAGCCGTAACCCGGTTCACTCGGTGCTGTTTCTCATCCTGGCGTTCTTCAACGCTGCCGGGCTGTTCCTGCTGGCCGGGGCCGAGTTCCTGGCGATGGTGCTGGTCATCGTCTACGTCGGCGCGGTCGCGGTGCTGTTCCTGTTCGTCGTGATGATGCTGGACGTGAACTTCGATCAGATGCGCGAAGGCGTGCAGCGCTACGCCCCGATCGGCGCGGCGGTCGGGGCCGTGTTGTTCCTGGAACTGATCGTCACGGTCGCGGGCTGGCAGTTCGTGCCGAACGTCACGCTCCACCTGGCGTCGGCCACGCCGGCCGGGGTGACCAACACTGCCGCCCTGGGCCACCTGATCTATACGGACTACATCTTCCTGTTCCAGGCCGCCGGGTTGATCCTGCTGGTGGCGATGATCGGCGCGATCGTCCTGACCCATCGGGAGCGTGGGGCCTCTCGCCGCCAGAACATCGGCGTGCAGCAGGCCCGCACCATGGCCAACACGCTAGAGATGATGACGGTGGCGATCGGCGCCGGGTCGCGGCAGACCGGGATCCTGCGCCCGTTGCCGCCGCCGGCCCGGCCATTGGATGACCACGACGATCACGGTCACGGCGGACATGACGACGGGCACGGTCACGACGATCACGCCCATGCCGGGGGGCATTAGCATGGCGGTGGGCGTAGGCCATTACCTCGTTGTTGGCGCGGTTCTGCTGCTGTTGGGTGTGTTTGGCATCTTCCTGAACCGCAAAAACATCATCGTCATCATGATGTCGATCGAACTGATCCTGCTGGCGGTGAACATCAACCTGGTCGCCTTTTCCGCCTCGCTGGGGGATCTCGCGGGTCAGGTGCTGGCGATGTTCGTCTTGACGGTGGCCGCGGCCGAGGCCGCAATCGGGCTTGCCATCGTCGTGGTGTATTTCCGCAATCGCGGCTCGATCCAGGTCGAGGACGTCGGGCTGATGAAGGGCTGAGATGATCTACGCCATTGCCATTCTGAGCCCGCTGGCGGGCTGTCTGCTCGCGGGTATTTTCGGCCGCCGCTTCGGCGATACCTACGCCAAGATCGTGACCATCGGGTTCATGATCCTGGCCGCTCTGTGCGCCGAAATCTCGCTTTCCCAGGTCTTGTTCGCCGAGCAGCCGCCCGAGCCGGTGATCCTGGCCACCTGGTTCGACATTGGTGGTTTCAGGCTGGATTGGGCGCTCCGGCGCGACACGTTGTCCTCCGCGATGGTGGCCATGGTCGCCCCGGTCGCCACGCTCATCCATATCTACAGCGTCGGCTACATGGCGCACGAACGCCGGTCCTTCCGCTTCTTCGCCTACCTCTCGCTGTTCACCTTCGCCATGCTGATGCTGGTGACGGCCAACAACCTGGTTCAGCTGTTCTTCGGCTGGGAAGGCGTCGGCCTCGCGAGCTACCTGCTCATCGGCTATTGGTATGATCGCCCCAGCGCCAATCGCGCAGCGATGAAGGCCTTCATCGTCAACCGCGTTGGCGACCTGTTCTTCGCCCTAGGCATCGCCCTGGTGTTCCAGCTGTTCGGCTCGGTGGAATTCCCGGTGATCTTCGCGCACATACCGGATCACCAGGACGCGCTGTATCACGTGCTCGGCCATACCTGGCGCGCCTACGAGGTCATCGGCTTCCTGCTGTTCATCGGCGCCATGGGCAAATCCGCCCAGCTCGGCCTGCACACCTGGCTGCCCGATGCGATGGAGGGGCCGACCCCCGTCTCCGCACTCATCCATGCCGCGACGATGGTGACGGCCGGCGTGTTTCTGATGGCGCGCATGTCCTACATCATGGAATCCGCACCCGGCGCGCTGACCTTCGTGATGCTGATCGGCGCGAGTACTTGCATCTTCGCCGCGACCATCGCCTGCGTGCAAAACGACATCAAGCGGGTGATCGCCTACTCCACCTGTTCGCAGCTCGGGTACATGTTCATGGCGGCGGGCGCTGGCGCGTATCAGGCTTCGGTCTTCCATCTCATCACCCACGCCTTCTTTAAGGCGCTGCTGTTCCTCTGCGCTGGCTCGGTGATCCACGCGATGAGCGACGAGCAGGACATGCGCAAGATGGGCGGCATCTGGCGGATGGTGCCGTGGACCTATACCTGCATGTGGCTCGGCAGCCTGGCCATCGCCGGCATCCCCTTCTTCGCCGGCTACTGGTCGAAGGACGCGATCCTCGAGGCGACCTGGGCTTCACACAACCCGCTGGCCGGCTACGGCTATCTGATGGGTGTGCTGGCTGCCTTCCTCACCGCCTTCTACTCGTGGCGCCTCATCATCATGACGTTCCATGGCACGCCGCGGGCGGACAAGCACACGATGGAGCATGTTCACGAGAGCACGCCCTGGATGGTCGCCCCCCTCGTCATCCTGGCGTTCGGCGCGGTCTTCGCCGGCTGGTTGCTGCATGGCTGGTTCATCGGCGAGGACCAGGCAGAGTTCTGGGCCGGCGCGATCCATGTCGGCGCCAACAACCATGTGCTGCATGACATGGAGAACATCCCCTCCATCATCGGGCTGTTGCCGACCATCACCGGCGTGCTGGGCATCGCCCTGGCCTACGTGATGTACATGCTGGTGCCGAGCCTGCCGGGTCGCCTGGCTTCGACCTTCCAGCCGATCTACCAGTTCCTGCTGCACAAATGGTATTTCGATGAGCTTTACGACTTCCTGTTCGTCCGGCCCATACAGAGGCTTGCCCGTGTGCTGTGGCATGTCGGCGACGAGAAGCTGATCGACGGCATGCCCAACAGTGCCGCGGCACTGGCGGCAGGCGGGTCGGCGCAGGTGGTGAAGATCCAGACCGGGTCGATCGCCGTCTACGCCTTCACCATGCTGATCGGTCTCGTCGTGCTCATCAGCATCTTCCTCCTGTTCCGGTGAGCGCCCAGAAGTGAACGTGACCAACGCCGCCGGCTTTCCCATCCTCTCACTGCTCACCTGGTTGCCGCTGGTCGGCTGCCTGGTGCTGATGACCATCCGTGGCGAGGAGGAGGTCGTTGCCCGCAACGCCCGCTGGACCGCGCTGTGGACCAGCATCATCATCTTCGCCATCAGCCTCAAGCTATGGTGGGATTTCGACCCGGCCAACCCTGGCTTCCAGTTCAACGAAAGCCTGGAGTGGCTGCCCCAGTTCAAGGTCGGCTACAAAATGGGCGTGGACGGCATCAGCGTGCTGTTCGTGCTGCTATCGACCGCGTTGACCCCAATCTGCATCCTGGCCAGCTGGGAATCGGTGCGTACCCGGGTTCGCGAATACATGATCGCCTTCCTGGTGCTGGAAACCATGATGATCGGGGCGTTCGCCGCGACCGACTTCATCGTGTTCTACATGTTCTTCGAAGGCCTGCTGATCCCGATGTATCTCATCATCGGCATCTGGGGCGGCCCACGCCGGGTCTACGCGTCGTTCAAGTTCTTCCTCTACACCCTGGCTGGCTCGGTGCTGATGCTGCTGGCGCTTCTGGCAATGTGGTTTCAGGCCGGCACGACCGACATCGCAGTGCTGATGCACACCTCGTTCTCGCCGCAGATGCAGACCTGGCTGTTCATTGCCTTCCTCGCCTCCTTCGCGGTGAAGGTGCCGATGTGGCCGGTGCATACCTGGCTGCCGGACGCGCACGTGGAGGCGCCGACTGCAGGCTCCGTCATCCTGGCGGGTGTGTTGCTGAAGATGGGCGGATATGGCTTCCTCCGCTTCTCCCTGCCGATGCTGCCGCAGGCGTCGCAATCCTTCGCGCCGCTCATGTTCACGCTCGGCGTGGTAGCGGTGATCTACACCAGCCTCGTCGCCATTGCGCAGACCGACATGAAAAAGCTGATCGCCTACTCCTCCGTCGCCCATATGGGCCTGGTGGTGATCGGCACCTTCACCTTCAACATCCAGGGCATCGAGGGCGCGATCCTGCAGATGCTGAGCCACGGCATCGTCTCGGCTGCGCTGTTCCTCTGCGTCGGCGTCGTTTACGACCGGATCCACACGCGCGAAATCGCCCGCTATGGCGGCCTCGGTGACCGCATGCCCGGCTACGCCTTCGTGTTCCTGTTCTTCACGATGGCCAGCATGGGTCTCCCCGGCACCTCCGGCTTCATTGGGGAGTTCATGGTGCTGGTGGGCGCGTTCAAGGTGAACTTCTGGGTGTCCCTACTCGGCAGCACGGGCATGATCCTGGGCGCGGCCTACGCACTATGGCTATACCGCCGGATTATCTTCGGCAGCATCACCCGCGACGACCTCCGCTCCATCCTCGATCTCTCCCCGCGGGAGGTCGCGATCTTCGTGCCGCTGGTATTCCTGACGGTATGGATGGGCGTCTACCCCAGCAGCTTCACCCAATTCTTCGATGCGAGCGTGGGTGCGATGGTCGATCACCACGTGGCGGCCATTGCCTCGACAACCAAGCTGGCAGGGATCGCGCCATGATCAATCAAAACTGGATCCTGGCGCTGCCGGAAATCGTACTGGCGATCTGCGCCATGGCGATTCTGGTGTTCGGCGTGCTGTGGAAACGCAGCAACCCGTCCTTCCCCTGCGCCATGCTCGCGCTCGCCTCCCTGCTGCTGGCGGGCGTTCTGGCGCTGTCGGCGCCGCTCGGCTCCGCCTATGGCGGCCTGTTTGCCGTCGACCATTTCGCCGTCTTCATGAAGCTGCTGATCGTGGCGGGCGCCGGGCTGAGCCTGATCCTCTCGATCGACTACAACGTGCAGACGGGGATCGACCGCTTCGAATTTCCAGTGCTGATCCTGCTTTGCACCGTCGGCATGATGATCATGGCCTCGGCCACCAACCTGATGTCGCTGTATATCGGGTTGGAACTGCAATCGCTGTCGATCTACGTCATGGCCTCGTTCAACCGCGACGATCTGCGCTCCTCCGAGGCCGGGCTGAAGTATTTCGTGCTGGGCGCTTTGGCCTCCGGCCTGCTGCTATACGGCGCCTCGCTCGCCTATGGCTTCAACGGCTCGATGGACTTCGCCCAGCTCCGCGCCGGCCTCACTTCCACCAATCCGCCAGCCGGGCTGGTGATTGGCATCGTGTTCATCGTCGCCGGGCTGGCGTTCAAGATCAGCGCCGTGCCGTTCCACATGTGGACGCCGGACGTCTATGAGGGCGCCCCCACTCCGGTAACCGCGTTCATGAGCACCGCCCCCAAGGTCGCTGCCATCGCCCTGCTGCTGCGCGCGTTGGAGGTGCCGTTCGGCCATCTCGGACAGTCCTGGACGCAATTGGTGGTGCTGGTTTCCATCGCCTCGATGCTGCTGGGCTCGCTGGCCGCGATCGGGCAGACCTCGATCAAGCGGCTAATGGCCTATTCCTCCATCGGCCATATGGGATACGCGCTGATCGGCCTGGCCACGAACTCCCAGGCTGGCATCCAGGGCGTGCTGGTCTACATGGTGACCTACGTGTTCATGTCCGCCGGCGTGTTCGCCTGCGTCATCGCGATGCGCCGCCAGGGCCTGGCGCTGGAAAAGATCTCCGACCTGTCGGGCCTGGCGCGGACCGACCCGATGTTGGCGCTGGCCTTCGCGATCTTTATGTTCTCGATGGCCGGCATTCCGCCGTTCAGCGGGTTCTTCGGCAAATTATACGTATTCTACGCGGCAGTACAAGCTGGATACTGGACGCTGGCGGTCATCGGCGTGCTCACCAGCGTGATCGGCGCCTACTACTATCTGCGCGTGATCAAGGTGATGTATTTCGACGACGCGCAGCCGGCGTTTGACGCCCGCTCGCCCTCGCTGTCCTTCGTGGCGGCAGTAGGCGCGCTGGTGACGGTGCTGTTCTTCGTCTTCCCCGCGCCGATCGTGAATGCAGCCCAAATCGCGGCGTCCGCCCTGTTCGGATAGGGCAACCAGATGGCCGGCCATACCGAAAAGCAGAAGATGCTGGCCGGCGAGTTGTATCGCCCGGGTGATGCGGAGATCCAGGCCGACCAGGCGACCGCCAAGCAATGGATGGTTCGCTACAACGCCGCCCTCGGAAAACCCGCGGCCGAGCGGCGAGTGCTGCTCCGCGAACTCCTCCGCAGCGCCGGAGATGGCTGCGTCATTCGGCCACCCTTCCACTGCGACTACGGCTACAACATCAGCCTGGGCGCCGACGCCTTCCTAAACTTCAACTGCGTCATCCTCGATGTCGCGGCCGTGATAATCGGGGAGGGGACGCAGATCGGCCCCGGCGTGCAGATCTACGCCGCCGACCACCCGCGGGACCCGGCGTTGCGTCGCCAGGGCCTGGAACTCGGCCGTCCGGTGCGGATCGGCGCTTTCGTTTGGATCGGTGGCGGCGCTATCATCCTGCCCGGCGTCACCATCGGCGACGACGCCATCATCGGCGCCGGCAGCGTGGTGACGCGCGACGTGCCGCCAGGTGGCCGCGTGGCCGGCAATCCAGCCCGTCCGCTTGCCGGCGTGCCGGCCTAGCCGCCAATGCTGCCATACGTCAGCGCTGGCATTTCCACCCCCTCTATCGTTATAACGGCATACGAAGTTCGTCAGATCGACCCCGATCTGACCCCTGACGGTCTGCGGCTGTTGGCGGAGTCTGACCCCGCCCCCACATTGCCAAGGGACCGGATACGATCCTTAGAAAGCGATTAAATTGGATGAAATAAGCAACGATCTGGCCTTCCTGCCCCTGGGCGGGACAGGCGAGATCGGGATGAACCTTAATCTTTACCGCTGCAATGGCCGCTGGTTGGCTGTCGATTGCGGCATCGGCTTCGGCGGATCGGAAAACCCCGAGGTCGAGATCATGATGCCCGACCCGGCCTTCATCGCCGAACGCAAGGCCGATTTGGTGGGTCTGGTCATCACCCATGCGCACGAGGATCACCTCGGCGCCGTGGCCCATCTGTGGCGCCAACTGCGCTGCCCGATCTACGCAACCCCGTTCGCGACCGCCGTGCTGCGGCGCAAGCTGGGGGAGGCAGGGCTGCAGAACGAGGCGAAGATCACCACGATCAAGCCCGGTGGCCGGTTCGAACTGGCCCCGTTCGACCTGCAATTCATGCCGGTCACACACTCTGTCCCCGAATCCCAGGCGCTGGCGATCCGCACGCCCTACGGCATCATCCTGCACACCGGCGACTTCAAGCTGGACCCGGACCCTCTGGTCGGCCCGCCCACCGACGAGGCGTCTTTCAAGGCGCTGGGTGACGAGGGCGTGCTGGTCATGGTGTGCGACAGCACCAACGCCATGGTAGAGGGGCATTCCGGCTCCGAGGGCGACGTGCGCACCAGCCTGTCGGCTCTCATCCGCCCCATCCGCGGCCGCGTCGCCGTCACCTGCTTCGCCAGCAACGTCGCCCGGGTCGAGAGTGTGGCGCTGGCGGCCCGTGACGCCGGGCGCTCTGTGGCACTGGTCGGCCGCTCCCTGCGCAACCTCGAAAATGCGGCGCGGGACTGCGGCTATCTGAAGGATGTGCCGGAGTTCGTGCCTGAGGAAGCCACGACGGAGGTTCCCGACGACAATCTGCTGATCCTGGTCACAGGCAGCCAGGGCGAAGCACGCTCCGCCCTGGCCCGTATCGCCAACGACACCCACCGCAATATCGCCTTGGGCGAGGGCGACACGGTCATCTTCTCCTCCCGCGTCATCCCCGGGAACGAGCGGGCGATCGGCGCAGTCCACGACAACTTGGTGCGTCGCGGCGTCAAGCTGATGACGGCGGACGACCACATGGTCCACGTCTCCGGCCACCCGGCACGTGACGAGCTACGTCGCCTGTATGCTCTGGTGCGCCCCACCTACGCGGTGCCGGTGCATGGCGAATGGCGGCATCTTTCTGCCCACGCCGCGCTGGCGAAGGACGCCGGGGCAACGCCGATCATGTTGGAGGATGGCGACCTGCTCAGCCTGTCCAGCGAGCGCCCGGCGGTCACCGACTCGGCGCCGGTGGGCCGGCTGGCGCTGGATGGCAATCGCCTGGTGCCGCTGAACGGCGGCGTCATGGCGGCCCGGCGTCGCATGCTCTTCAACGGCATGGTCCTGGCCAGCGTGGCCGTTGATGCAGGCGGTGTCCTTCGCGGCACGCCGCGTATCAGCGCCCCGGGCCTGTTCGAACCCGATGATGCCGAAAGCCAGCGTGTCGGACGGGAGTTTGCGGCCGCTTTCGCCGACCTGCCCAACAGTCTGCGCAAGGACGACACGGCGCTGACGGACGCGGCGAAGGCAGCACTGCGGCGGGCACTCGGCCGGTCCTTGCAGAAGCGCCCCCTGGTTGATGTGCATTTGCTGAGGGTCTGATGGGCTGGTTCACCGCATGCGTCTTGTTCGTGCTGATCTGGTGGACGGTGCTTTTTGCCGTCCTCCCCTTCTGGACGCGGCCGGTCGCCGATGCAGTGGAAGAAAATGGTGGCTGGCGCGGCGCCCCGGAGCGCCCGCTGCTGCTACGCAAACTCGTGGCAACGACGATCGTCGCTGCGATCATTTGGGGCGGCAGCGTCGCACTGATCCAAAGCCCGTATTTCAGCTTCCGCGCCATGGCATCAAAAATGACTGATGATTGAGCATTTGCTCAAAAATTACTCGGCACTGCGCCGTTTGTGGGCAAACAAGGGCTGATCGGGCGAAAAATTCGCCCGATCGCCTTCTTATTCGTTGGTATTTTTTGTCGGTCTGCACAATCATCGTCTCAGGTTGAGGCTCTGCCTCTTCCTGCCGTGTGACTGGCGTTTCCTCCCTAAACTTGGCCCGCTGTGCCTTAACGGCACGCGGGCTTTTTACGTTTTAAGGGGTTGCGTGGGTGCTGTCACGCAATTTTGCACTGTTTCACACCCGCTAATGCAAATTTCTTGCGTCGAATTGTTGTGCGACGCAGCATTGTTTCAACTACTGACGCTAATCTGTTGATCTCTTCGAGACGATGGGCCGAACAATAAAGAAATGGTCAGTGGCCATGACTTAACGTGCACTCATCGCTCAAAGAATGCTCCGGCATGCGCGAAGTGTGTTGCCGCGCAACAAACAGTGTCCTACGGGAGTGGCTTGACCTTCCGCACTAGGGACAACCCGGCGTCTTGGAATCTTTATCAGCTTTGCACGATCTGCGTTGCGTCGGTTGTCGCGCGAGTGGTTTGCAAAACACTGCCGCAGGACTGCAATGTTGCGCATGCGGACGAAATTTTCCGGTTCGCGCGGATATCCCTGTCATGATCGATGATGCGATTGCGGAGCGAGGCGACCTTCTGGACCCCGTCGTCGCGCGACATCTGTTGTCGACGCTGGGCCTGCCGATTGATCCGGTAAATCTTCTCCAGGTCCGGCGTGCCTCCGGGGCGAGAGTCCGCCTAGGCGGTGCCGCGCCGGGCGGCAGCAACCTGCCCGATGATGGTCGCATGCTGGCTGCTCTGGGCGTGTTGCCGCCGGCAGCATCCAAAATCGCCTTCACAGAAGGGGAACCAGCGTGTGAGTGGCTGGGCGAGCACCTGCCGCGCGCAGTGCGCCCTGGCGAGGAATTCCTGGCCAATCTGCGCTTCCGCAATGTCGGCACCGTGCCAATGCTCGCCGCTGGCGATCGCCGTGTAAACCTGGCCGCGACCTGGTACGATTCGCATTGGACACAGCTATCGGCGAACGGCCAGGATGATGACCCCGCCCGATCCTCCCACCGCGACCTGCGGACGCCTTTGCCCGCAGACCTACCGCCCGGCGGCATGTTGACCGTCGCCGTGCGCCTGCACGCGCCAACGGAGCCAGGGCAATACAGCCTCGTGCTCAAGATGGTGCAGGAGGGTGTGCGCTGGCTCGAACCCTCCTACGGCCCATTCGCCATCCACGTGCAGCCAAATGCGGGCTTCGTGCCGCCGGCCAGTTGGGTATTGGATGGGCCCGGCGCCCACGAGCCGGCAGCCGATCGCGACCGTGCGACCACGATGATGATCGACTGGGTCGCGACCCACGCCGGAGAGCAGCCTCGTGTGCTGGAACTCGGCAGCGGTATGAACCCGGTGACGGCCCGGCTGCCCAGCCCTGGCTACCAGGTCGATGGCGACCTGCTGGCGTTGCAACTCGGCGCAATGACCCGGCGTAAGGCAGGCGCCAGCGTTTTGTCGTTCTGCGCGGCGTTTAACGACCTGCCATTCCCCGAGGCGTATTTCGACGCCATCGTCTGCTTCAACACGCTTCACTATGTGCCGGACTTGGTCGCAACGCTCGGCACATTACGCGGCCATTTGCGACGCGGCGGCTTCATTGGCCTGTTTTGCGAGCCGGTGGGCCAGATGTGGCCGGGTGCGCCGGGCGCCAAGTTGCTGGCGGAATTACGCCAGGGACTGAATCCACAGGGGTTCAGCCTGGCAGAATACGCGCGGATCTTCGCCTTGGCGCGCCTGACGGTCGCCGAACTCGTCATAGATGGCGTGTCGATGAAGGTCCGGCTTACGCCGGAGGGTGCCGATGTCTGAGACGAGCAAAAAGATGTCCGTCGCGCCGATTTCGACGGCCGATATTACCGACGAGATCTGGCTGGAGGTCGCCCGCAATCACGCCGGCGCAACCCCTCTGCGCGAAGCGGCGGACCGCGCCCGACAGGCCGGCATGCCCGCGGTGCTGGACCATTCGACCATGCCGACGCCGTTGCCGTCCCTACTGGCGCTGGAGGGCATGCCGTTCATGGAAGCTGCCTACGCCACCACGCTCGGCCGCCCGCCCGACGAGGCGGGGATCGCCTACATCACCGCCGAATTGTTGAAGGGCCGCAGCAAGGTCGAATTGCTGGGTGAGTTGGAAGCCAGTGCGGAGGGCAAACGGAGCGGCCGGGTGATCGCCGGCTTGCGCCGCCGCTACCTGGTGCATCGCGTCTATCGCGTCCCTGTGGTGGGGCCGGTCATCCGCCTTGGCTCAACCGTGCTGCGACGCACAGGCGTGTCGCGGCTGCTCGGCAGCGGCTCCCCCAGCGCCCGGCAGCAGGAACTGGACACGCGGTTCAGTGGCTTCACCGCCACGATCGACAAAACTCGCCGTGCGCTGGAGGAGCGGGTGTCCGAACAGCAGATGGCGATCGACCTGCTCACCCGGCGCTTGACGACGCAGGAGGAGACCGGGCGAAAGGCCATCGCGATGCAGGGCGAAATGCTGGCCACCCTGTCGAAGCAGAGCGCCAAACTGGCGCAGCAATTTGCGTCGCTGGAGGATAGCGTCATCGACTCGATGCTCGCCCTGTCCGAAACCGTGCAAAACCACCAATCTCGCCTCACCAGCCTGGAGGGGGCCGTCGACACCGATGCCGCCCGGGCCCAGATCGAAACGGCGGCGGGCAGTTTGCGGTTGGAGTTGGATGGAAGAATGCTCGCTGCCGAGCAGATTGCCCGGCAGAACCGCCAGGACGTTGCCGACCAGCAGCGCCGCATCGGACTGATGCTGAACAGCTTGAACGCTGTGAAGGCCATGGGCCACGCCATCCCGGCCGAAGTGAACGAGCAGGACGACCACGCGCTCGACTCGCTGTACGTCGCGTTCGAGGACCGGTTCCGCGGCACCCGCCGGGCCATCAAGGACCGTCAGCGCGTCTACCTGCCGCGGCTGCACGCCGCCGGTGCCGGCACGGCGGACCGGGCAATCCTGGATATCGGCGCCGGGCGTGGCGAGTTCCTGGAGTTGATGCGCGACGAGGGCTTGGTGGCCCGCGGCGTCGACACCAACATCACCATGGCCGCCGTCTGCCGCGAGCAGGGCCTGGATTGCGTCGAGGGCGATGCGTTGGCCTACCTCGCCGCGCTGCCGCCGGGCTCGCTGGGCGCCATCACCGGGTTCCACATCATCGAGCACCTGCCGTTCAAGGTCATGGTGCGCATCATGGACGAGGCATTGCGCGCCCTGGCTCCGGGCGGCCTATTGATCCTGGAAACGCCGAACCCCGCGAATTTGCTCACCGCTAGCCGGTGGTTCTATCTGGACCCGACCCACCGCAATCCGCTGCCGGGGGAAATGGTGGCGATGATCGCCGAGGCCCGCGGCTTCCCCAATCCGGAAATCGTCGAACTGCACCCGATGGACGCCCGCTTCCCCGGTTCCGACCGGCCGTTGGCCGAGGCGCTGGATCGCGTGTTCTACGGCCCGCAGGATTACGCGTTGGTGGCCCGGAAGGCCTGACCATGCGCGTGGGGATCGCAACTGTGCAGGTGCCGTTTGTGCGCGGCGGCGCCGAATTGCTGGCCGAAAGCCTACAAACCGCGCTGCAGAACGCCGGGCACGAGGCGGAGATCATCTCCATGCCGTTCAAGTGGTATCCGCCCGCCCGCGTGCGGGAACACATGCTGGCGGCGCGGCTGATGCAGGTTGAAGAAAGCGTCGGTCAGCGGATCGATAGACTGATCGGGCTGAAATTCCCTGCCTATCTGATGCCGCATCGATCCAAGCGCCTATGGCTGCTGCATCAATATCGCAGCGCCTATGATTTCTGGGACGCTCCCTTCTCCGATCTGCGGCACGCGCCGGACGGCCCGCATGTCCGCAGTGCCATCCACACCGCCGACAACGCGCTACTGGGCGAATGCGAGTCACTCTTCACCATCAGCCGCGTCGTCAGCGACCGGCTACGGCGCTTCAACGGCCTGGAATCCGAGCCGCTGTACCATCCACCGCCAGGCGCCGACCTGCTGCAGCCCGGCGAGTACGGTGAATACATCCTGTTCCCCAGCCGGGTGAACGAGAGCAAGCGCCAACTCCTCGCGATCGAGGCATTGGCGCTCACCACGCAGCCGGTGCGGCTCTGCTTCATCGGTGCCGGCGACGCTGCGGAATACGAGCGCAATTTGCGGGCGCGCTGCCGTGCGCTGGGCCTGGACAATCGGGTGGAATGGCGCGGCGCGGTCAGCGAGGCGGACAAACTGGCGCTGTATGCCGGCTGCCTGGCGGTGATGTTCCCCCCCATGGACGAGGATTACGGCTACGTGACGTTGGAGGCGATGCTCTGCGCGAAGGCGGTGTTGACCACGAAGGATGCGGGCGGTCCGCTCGACTTTATCGAGGACGGCCATAACGGCCTTATTTGCCCGCCCGAGCCGGAATTCTTGGCAGCCTCACTGGATCGGATGTGGGCCGATCGTGCCAAGACCGCTGCCTGGGGCCGCGCCGGCCGGCAGCATTATGCCGATCTGCGGCTGGGGTGGTCGCATGTTCTGGACCGCTTGCTCGACTGATGCGGGTCGCAATTACGACTGTTCAGGTGCCGTTCGTCTCGGGCGGCGCCGAACTGCACGCGTCGGGTCTGCGCCAGGCCATCATCGATGCCGGGCACGAGGCGGAGATCGTGCGGGTGCCGTTCAAATGGTATCCGGCTCCAACCATCCCGCAGCAGATCCTGGCCTGTCGACTGCTGGACCTGACGGAGAGCATGGGCACCCGGATCGACCGGGTGATCGGGTTGAAATTCCCCGCCTATCTCATCCCGCATCCCAACAAGGTGCTGTGGATTCTGCACCAGCACCGCGGCGCCTACGACATGTGGGACCAACATTGGGGCGACCTCTACGGGACGCCCGGCGGGGCGGAGGCCCGCGACGTGATCCGCAGCGCCGATATCAAGCTGATCCCGGAGGCGCGCCGGATCTTCGCCAATTCCCGCAACGTGGCGGCTCGGTTGCGCCGCTTCAACGGTATCGATGCCGAGCCGCTGTATCACCCGCCGCCCTTGGCCGAGCGCTACCATAGCGGCCCCTTGGGCGAGTATCTGCTGATGCCGAGCCGCTTCAACGCCACCAAGCGCCAGTCCCTGGTGGTGGAGGCATTGGCGCTCACCCGGCACCCGGTGCACGTCGTGTTCATCGGCGGGGCGGATGACGTCGTCTTGGCCGAGGGCGTGATGGCGAAGGCGGGCACGATGGCGCCGGGCCGCGCGCAATGGCTTGGCTCGGTGTCCGACGCATTGAAGATCGAATTACTGTCCGAAGCGCTGGCCGTGCTGGTGCCCCCTTTGGACGAAGATTACGGCTACGTCGCGCTGGAGGCGATGCTGTCCAGCCGCGCCATCATCACCTGCACCGATTCCGGCGGCCCATTGGAATTCGTCGAACACGGCCGCAACGGCCTGGTCTGCGATCCGGAGCCGGCTGCATTGGCCGAGGCAATGGATGCTGTATGGGCCGACCGCAAGCGCGCCAAATTATTGGGGGAGGAGGGCTTGGCCCATTACCGCACCCTAGGGCTGACATGGGAGCACGCGGTGCAATGTCTGCTCGACTGAGCCTGAATGTTTTCTCCCCACTGCCGCCGCTGCATAGCGAGATCGGCAACCACACGCTGACGGTGGCGCGCGCGCTCCAAGACGTGGCGGATGTGACGCTATGGACGTCGCAGGACGATGCACCGCGCGCCGTGGCCGATTGCCCGGTGGTGCGGTTCGACCCGGCGGCGATGGACTGGCCGCTGCTGAACCGGGCGAACGCCAACATCTACAATATCGGCAACAACGCAACCTTTCACCGCAGCATCTTCAATGTGGCGCGGGTCGTGCCCGGCATCGTGGTGCTGCACGACACCCGGTTGCAGCATTTCTTCGCCCGCTACTCGGAAACGCCAGGGGCCGATCGCAATTTCTACCTGGACAGCATCAAACGCGCCCACGGCATGCCGGGCTTCAACGACGCCCAGCGCTGGATGCTGGGTGAGGGCACGTTGGAGGCCATGGTCGATCGCTACCCCATGACGGTTGCCGCGTTGGACCAGGCGCTGGCCGCCGTGGTGCACAACGCCAGTGAGCAACGCAGCCTGGCCGAACAAACGCGCACCCCGGTGTTTCACCTTCCGCTCGCCTTCTCCCCGGGCCCGGCGCCCGAGCGCGCCCCGCCCAGCACCACGCTGCGCCTGATCGTGTTTGGCTTCCTTGGCCCGAACCGCCGCATCAGCCCGATTCTCGAAGTGCTCGCTGCCCTCCCGGACCAGGACGTAACGCTGGACATCTACGGCGCGCTGGAGGAGCCGGAGCAGGTCGACGCGCAGATCGGCCGGCTCAACCTGGGCAGTCGCGTCCACCGCCACGGCTTCGTGCCGGAGGCGGAGTTGCAGGCGGCTTTGGCCCGCGCCGATCTGGCGATCAACCTGCGCAACCCCACCATGGGCGAGGCGTCTGCCAGCCAGTTGCGCATTTGGGATGCCGCGCTGCCCTCCGTGGTCACCCGCATCGGCTGGTATGCGAC
>NZ_LMUY01000145.1:335252-337603 GCF_009765685.1 Acidisphaera sp. L21
GGCCGGGCTGCGCGGCCGCGCTGTGCTGGAACACCAGCACACGCCAGACCATTACGCCCGCGGGCTGTTGGATGTGGTGCGCCAGATCGACACCCTGCACGCCCGGCGCCAGGCAATCGACCTGTCCCGAATGGCAGCCCGAACCTTGCTGGAGATGACCGATATCGGCGGCGTGGCGCTGTGTGCCGACCAGGTGGCAGCCGCGGTCGCCGGGCTCACCCGGCGGCGGTAGGCCATCAACGGGTCGGGCGTTCGCTTTCGAACATCAGCATCGTGTGCCCGGCCTGCTGGAACGTCGTAACCTCCCGCATGCCGATGCCGCCTAGCACTGTGCGGGAGCCGATATTGGTCTCGCGGGCAATGGCCACGATGCGCGTCAGCCCCGCCCGTTCATGCCCGTCGCGCAGCACCGCGGCCGCCGCTTCCCGCGCCAGCCCACGGCCCTGCACGATGGGATCGAACGCGAACCGCAGCGCGATCCCGCGCGCGTCCGGCCGTGCATGCAGCCCGGTCACACCCAGCAGCCTCCCCTCGAGGTCTCGCGCCGTCCACATGCCGATGTCGTGCGACGCCCAGAACGCCAACTCACCCGCCAGTTCGTCGGCAGTCTGCTGCGGAGTCCGGACGCCGCCCAGCATCATCGCCCAGACCCGCGGATCCGCCTTGAACACGGCCAATTCCGAGAGATCCTGGTGTTGATACGGGGTCAGCACCATCCGCCCGGTCCGGAGCGGGTGCACCCGGCGGTCGACCTTACCGCGCGAGCGGGCGGTATTTGATGCGGTGGGGGTCGGTGCTGGCCTCACCCAGGCGGCGTCGCTTGTCTTCCTCATAGGCCTGGAAGTTGCCCTCGAACCATTCGACATGGCTGTCGCCCTCGAAGGCTAGGATATGCGTAGCCAGGCGGTCCAGGAACCAGCGGTCATGGCTGATAATCACCGCGCACCCGGCGAACTCGGCCAGCGCCTCTTCCAACGCACGCAGCGTGTCGACGTCCAAATCGTTGGTCGGCTCGTCCAGCAGGATGACGTTGCTCTCGCTCTTCAGCATTTTGGCCAGATGCACGCGGTTGCGCTCACCACCGGACAGCACGCCAACCCGCTTCTGCTGGTCCGATCCCTTGAAGTTGAAGGCGCCGACATACGCACGGGACTGCACCGCCCGTTTGCCGAGATAGATCACGTCCGTGCCGCCGCTGATCTCCTCCCAAACGGTCTTGCTGCCGTCCAGGCTGTCGCGGGACTGGTCCACATAGCCCAGCTTCACCGTCTCGCCGACGACCAGCTTGCCCGCATCCGGCGTCTCCTGCTCGGTGATCATGCGGAACATCGTCGTTTTGCCCGCGCCGTTCGGGCCGATCACGCCGACGATGCCGCCGGGCGGCAGTTTGAAGCTCAGATCGTCGATCAGCAGGTGGTTGCCGTATGCCTTGCGCACGTTCTCCGCCGTGATGACAGTGCCACCCAGGCGTGGACCAGGCGGGATGACGATCTCAGCCGTGCCGCCAGCCATCTCAGCCGATTTGGCCAGCATCTGCTCGTATTTATCGATACGCGCGCGGCTCTTGGTCTGGCGGGCGCGCGGGGATGACTGGATCCACTCCTGCTCGGCGGCCAAGGCGCGCTGGCGGGAGCTTTCCTCTTTCTCCTCCTGCTTCAGCCGCTTGCGCTTCTGCTCCAGCCAGGACGAGTAATTGCCCTCGAACGGATAGCCGCGGCCGCGCTCGATCTCCAGGATCCAGTTGGTGACGTTGTCCAGGAAGTAGCGATCGTGGGTGACGATCATGACCGTGCCGACGTACTCGCGCAGCGTCTTTTCCAGCCAGGCGACGCTTTCGGCGTCCAAATGGTTGGTCGGCTCGTCCAGCAACAGCAATTCCGGCTTGTCCAGCAGTAGGCGGCACAGCGCCACGCGGCGCCGCTCACCACCCGACAGTTTGGTGACGGGGCTGTCCGGCGGGGGGCAGCGCAGGGCGTCGAGCGCGATCTCGATCCTGCGATCCAGCTCCCAGCCGTCCTCGGCGTCGATCTTTTCCTGCAGCTCGGCCTGTTCGGCGAGCAGCGTGTTCATCTTGTCGTCATCCATCGGCTCGGCGAATTCTTCGCTGATGGCGTTGAACCGGTCGATGGCGGCCTTCAGCGGGCCAAATGCCAGCATGACGTTCTCGGCCACGGTCTTGTCGGGGTCGAGATGGGGTTCCTGCTCCAGGTAACCCACGCGAACGCCCTCGGCCGCCCAGGCCTCGCCGCCATACTCCAACTCACGCCCGGCCATAATCTTCAGCAGGGTGGACTTGCCCGCCCCGTTGACGCCGAGCACGCCGATCTTCACGCCGGGCAGGAAGGATAGCG
>NZ_LMUY01000145.1:337659-351604 GCF_009765685.1 Acidisphaera sp. L21
CCGGATAGGCCTTGGTGAGGTCCTTCATGACGTAGGCGTATTGGTAGGCTGCCATGGCGGTCCCCTCTCAGGCATGCGGCGAGGCAGTGGTTTAGGAGCGTCGCGCGCGAACGGCAACCGAATGCTGTTTCGCGGCCGGGTCTGAATGTGCGATGATCGAACCATGCAAGCGACGTACGACGTCCCGGAGCGCCAGCAGACCTCGGCGTCGACAATCATGCCACAGGAAGCCCTGCCCGCCATTCAGGCGCTCTGCTCGCGTTACGGTGTTCTCTTCCTGGATTTGTTCGGATCGGCCAATTCGGGTGATTTCGACCCGTCGCGCAGCGACCTGGACTTTGTGGTCGAGTTCATCGACCTGCCGGGATCCGGCCGCGCCGATGCGTATTTCGCCCTGCACGACGAGTTGGAGCAGTTATTCGGCCGCCGCGTCGATTTGCTGACTGACCGTTCGATTAGGAACCCGTACTTGCGCCGGTCGATCGACAAAAACCACCAGCGTCTCTTCACCCGAAGCTGATGCTGCCTCGGTCGGTCGTGCTACTATGGGATGCGGCGCGGGCGCTGGACAAGGTGGCGCGCTTCGTCGCAGGACGCACGCTCGACGACTACCTGGAAGATGAAGCCATCCAAAGTGCTGTAGAGCGTCAGCTCGAAATCACCGGGGAGGCATTGTCCGTTCTGCGGCGGACCGATCCGGAAGGCGCCGCCGTAGTGCCCAATCTGCATCGTGCCGTCGGGTTCCGGAACATCCTCGCGCACGACTATTCATCGGTCGACCAGGATATCATCTGGATCGTCGCGACATACTACGGACCAGAACTGCGCCTTGCCATTGGGGCGATCTTGGCTGAGATCGATTGAGTGCTACTCGATCGGGCCAAATCGCGTATGCGCCCGGCAGGACTTGAACCCGCGACCAAGCCGTTATGAGCGGCCCGCTCTAACCAACTGAGCTACAGGCGCACACGCGGCCTTTCCATGCCCTGACCTGCCCTGCCTTGGCAAGGATCAGCCCCATCGCTAGGGTCCGCCCACTTTCGAACCCCTCCTATTTCCAACCTTCGGGAACCATCATGGACGTCGCCAAGATCGCTATCGGCAAGGAGCCGCCCCACGACATCAACGTCGTGATCGAGATCCCCCAGGGCTCGGCCGTGAAATACGAGGTCGACAAGGACAGCGGCGCCATCTTCGTCGACCGCTTCCTCTTCACACCGATGGCCTACCCAGCCGCCTACGGCTTCATCCCGGGCACCCTCGCCGACGATGGCGACCCGGCGGACGCCCTGGTGCTCACCCCGGCCGAGGTCGTGCCCGGCGCCGTCATCCGCGCCCGCCCCATCGGTATGCTGATGATGGAAGACGAGAGCGGGATGGACGAGAAGATCATCTGCGTCCCACACGACAAGATCCATCCGCTCTACAAGACCGTGCAAAAGATCGAGGACCTGCCCGAAATCACCGTCAAGGCGATCGAGCATTTCTTCACCCGCTACAAAGATCTGGAGCCCGGTAAATGGGTCAAGGTCACCGGCTGGGCCGACAAGGCCGCCGCCGAGGCCGTCATCCTGAAAGCCATCGCTGCCGCCAAGTAATCGCTAACCAGCGCCGCCCGAGGGCGGCGCTGGTTAGCGGGCGGTTTTCATCTCCGCCGGTGGCAGGGGTAGCGCAGTGGTGGCTTTCACCCGCTCCATGCTCATACGGCTGCTGACGTTCTTCGGCCCCACGGCGGTGATCAGACGTTTGTAGAACGCGTCGTATGACCGCAGATCGGTGGTGACGACCCGCAACATGTAATCCACATCGCCGGCCATCCTGTGCGCCTCCATCACCTCCGGCATGGTCGCGACCGCGGTGGCGAAGCGTTCCAGCCATTCTGGCGAGTGATCGCCGGCCTCGATCGCCACGAACACCGTCAGGCCCAGCCCCACGAGTTCCGGGTTCACCAGGGCAACCCGGCGCTCGATGATGCCTTCCGTCTCCAGCCGCTGGATGCGTTTCCAGCATGGCGTGGCGGATAGCCCCACCTGCTCGGCCAGCTGCGCAATCGACAGGGTGCAGTCTTCCTGCAGCAGCGCCAGTAATTTGCGGTCCGTGCGGTCCATCTAGTCCTCCAGCGCCAGGTCGTGCGGTGCTTCGGATTGCGGAGCATGGCCGACCACGGCCCAGAGCGGATCACCCTCCTCGGCCAGAATCTCTCCCGTGTCGATCAATTCGAACCCAGCCTGGGTCAAGTAGAGCGTCACCAGTTTCTGCCGGTCCGCCACCCCCAGCGCTTGCCAGATCGCCACCGCCTTGGTCGGGAAATATCGGTCGGAGTAGGTGATGACCAGCGGCGCGCCTGGTCGCAGCACGCGCAGCACCTCCTGCAGCACGCTCACCGGGCCCTGCAAGTACTGGACGGACACGCAGAGGCAGGCGCCATCGAAGCTGCGAGCCCGCAGAGGCAATGCCGGGTCGGCGTTCAGATCTTGGACGAAATGCTGGGTCAACTGCGGGTTGGCGGCCAACTCCGCCTCGTTCATGCCGTGGCCGATGACCTGGGCGTAGGGAATGTCGGGCGGCAAATGGCTCACCCAACTGCTCATCAGGTCCAGGATGGTGCCGCCGGGTGGAAGCGTGTTGCGGTACAGCTCGGTGACCGCCGCGATGGCCGCGTCGTCGATATGGGTGACCATGCGTGGCGCACGGTAGAACTGCGAATCGGGCGTGGGGTCGGCCTTTTCCAGCGCGCGCTGGGGCAGCCCCGCCACGGAATCCATCGGTTGGGACATGGCGCGGTGCGCTACTGCTGCAGGAACGGGTTGGTCGCCCGCTCCGCCCCGATCGAGGAGCCGGGGCCATGCCCGCACAGGAACACCACATCGTCGCCCAGCGGCAGCAGCTTGGTCTCGATCGCCGTGATCAATTGCTCCGAATTCCCATAGGGGAAATCCGTCCGCCCGACCGAGCCACGGAACAGCACGTCCCCCACCAGGGCGAAGCGCGCTGGCTTATTGACGAACACCAGGCTGCCCGGCGTGTGCCCCGGGCAATGCAGGACGTCGAACGAGACCCCCGCCATCGCCACCGTCTCGCCCTCCACCAGCCAGCGATCGGGCGTCACGTTGCGGGCCTCGGGGAAGCCCATCTTCGCGCCCTGTGCCTCCAGCCCGTCCAGCAGGAAGCGGTCGCGCTCGTCCGGACCCTCGATCGGGATACCAGCCAGCGCGTCCCGCAGCGTCGCAGCACCGGCCGCATGGTCGATATGACCGTGGGTGAGCACGATCCGCTCCACGATCACGCCCAACCGCTCGATCTCAGCCAGGATGCGGGGCACTTCGCCGCCGGGGTCGATCACGGCCCCCTTCATCGTCTCCTCGTCCCAAAGGATGGCGCAGTTCTGCTGGAAAGGTGTCACGGGAAGGACGGCGATCTTCATGGCGGGCTCCGGAGCGAACGCCACCAGCCTAGACGCCGTCGGGCTGCGGGCAAACTTCGGGCGAACGGCCGGGGGCGGACCAGATGAAAGTCAGCTCGTGCTTGTTGTGCAGCAGGTGCATCAGCCGGCTGCCTGGAATGGCGGCGAAGGCGGCGATGGCGTCGTGGTCCGTCTCCCCCTGCAGCTTCACGCTGCACACGATGCGGCCAACCTGGCCGGCGCCAATCCACCGCTGCACCATCGCCAGCAATGGGGCCGGGTAGGCGATCACGTCACTGAACAGCCAGTCGACGGGGAAGGGTTCCACGGTGAAGGCGCTGCCCTCCCGCCAGGTTACGCCCGGCATGGCGTCGACCGCCGGGTCCAGCGGCGCGCGGTCGATCGCGGTGACGCTGGCGCCCAGCCGGGCCAACGCCCAGGTCCATCCGCCGGGGGATGCGCCGAGGTCCAAGCAGGTCTCACCCGGCTGTGGATACACGCCGAGCCGCGTGCAAGCCTCCCACAGCTTCAGATAGGCGCGGGAAGGCGGGCCAGCGCGGTCCTCCACGAACGCCACTTCGCCATTTGGGAACGGGCTGGTCTTGGTCGGGCTGGCCAGCAACCGGTCGGGCGCCAGCAGCGTCCAGGCGCCGAGATGGGAGGTCGGTGCCGGTTCCGGAAACACCAAAGGCCGGGCGCGCACCGGCGGCAGCCGCTCGGTAATCAGGGCGGATCGGCGGTGGTGCCCGGCGGCATACCCGGCCCAATTGCGCTGCATCGCGCGCAACGCGTCGGCCGCGGCCTTCACCGAGGGTGCCGGCGATTCCATCGGCGCCGTCCATACATCAAGCGCCCAGATGCTGGGGTAGGGCGGGTCGGGCGACAGCGCCAGGCGGCCATGCCAGTCCGTCACTGTGATCCCGGCCCGGGCCAATTCCTCCGCCAGCACCGCCTCGAACCCGTCGGCGGCGAAATAGGCGCTACCGATCACGGCGGATCGCCGATGCGGCTAGCAACAACCAGCCCAGCATCAAAAGGATGCCGCCGGTGGGCGCGACGGCTGCCAGCGAAACGCCCGCCAAGCCGAACGAATACACCGCGGCGCAAAACAGGAGGGTGCCCAACGCGAAGGCCGCCCCGGCCCAATGCGCCAGCCCTCCGCGCGCGCGCGACCAGATGCCGCAGCCCAGCAATGCCAGCGCGTGCCAGCCCTGCATCTGAATGCCGCTTTCCACGACATGCAGCGCCATTGGCGACAGCCCGGCCAAAGCATGCGCCGCCGCGGCCGCCATACCGACTGCCGCCGCGCCAAATAGGCCGGCCAATCCAATCCATAGCCGATACAATACGCAATTCCTCCTCATGCATGTTCCGCCCGGCCAATAGCCGCGATATCATCGCCCAATGCCGCGCGGTGGAGACCTCTTTCCTGAAATCGGTCCGTTCGAGACTGGCTACATGCCTGTCTCCGGCGGCCACGTCATGTATTGGGAGCAGGTGGGCCATCCGCGAGGCCAACCGGTGCTGTTTCTACACGGCGGTCCCGGTGCCGGGGCGGGCGCCGTGCATCGCCGGTTCTTCGACCCGGCCTATTGGCGCGTCGTGGTGTTCGACCAACGCGGCGCCGGCCGCTCCCGCCCACTCGGCAGCCTGGTCGCCAACACCACCGACGACCTGGTCGACGATATCGAGCAATTGCGGCGCCATCTCGGCCTGGAGAAATTCCTGCTGTTCGGCGGCTCGTGGGGTTCCACTCTCGCGCTGGCCTACGCCCAGGCGCACCCCAACCGCGTGTCCGGTCTGGTACTGCGCGGCGTGTTCCTGGGCCGCCGGTCGGAGGTCGATTGGTTCCTGCACGGCCTAGCGGCGATCTTCCCCGACGCGCACGCGCAATTCGTCCAATACCTCCCCGAGAGCGAGCGAAACGATATCCTCGCCGCCTATCTGCGCCGGCTGAACCATCCCGACCCGGCGATCCACATGTCCGCCGCCCGCGCCTGGTCGGTGTATGAGGGCTCGTGCTCCACCCTGCTGCCCAGCCCCGACACCGTCGCCTCCTTCGCGCAGGACCGCACCGCACTCGGCCTCGCCCGGATCGAGGCGCATTATTTTGCCCATGACCTGTTTTTGCCCCCGGAGGGACTGCTGGGACGCATGCATCGCATCGGCCACTTGCCGGCGGAGATCGTGCAGGGCCGTTACGACATGGTCTGCCCGCCCCGTACTGCGTTCGAACTCGCCGCTGCCTGGCCTTCCGCCCGGCTAACGGTGATCCCGGATGCCGGTCACTCCGCACTGGAACCTGGTATTCGCAGATCGCTGGTTGCCGCGGTGGAGCGGTTCCGCCATGCACGATGAACATAAGCTGGTGTGAACGATTTGCCTCGCATGGCGTTGGGCGGTCTCATACTAGCCCTTCTAGGAGTATTCTCCCGATGCCCCGTTCCGCTCGCTGGCTGTTCGCCGCCGCCCTGTTGCCCTTGGCCGCCTGCGCCAGCAATCCGCCGCCGGCCCCGATTGCCGCTGCGCCGCCGCCGCCCGCACTATCCACCGCCGACCAGACCTTCGTGAACGCCGCTGCCGGCAGCGATGCCGCCGAAGTGCAGGAAGGCCAGCTGGCCGCCACGAAGGCGCGCAGCGCTCGCGTCAAGAAGTTCGCTTCCACCATGGTCGATGCGCACACCAAGACCACGCAGCAACTGATGACGATCGCCCAGAGCAAGGGCGTGACGCCCGACGCGACCGTGCCGCAGATGGCGACCGACCAGATGACTGCGCTGAACGCCGCCCGCCCGGCCGCATTCGATCATCTGTACACGCGCGACCAGGTTGCCGACCACGTGGCTGCCGTGCAGGTCTACCAGGCCGAAATCGCCAACGGCCAGGACGCCGACCTGAAGGCCTTTGCCACCAGCACGCTGCCGACCATCCAGCAGCATCTCCGCATGGCTCGCCAGATCTCCGGCATGCGCGGCTAAGCCAAAACGCGCTAACGTCGATCAGACGGGGGGCAGGAGCAATCCTGCCCCCCGTCTGCGTTTGAAGGGGGAGCGAACATGAAGGTCGGTGTTATCGGGCTGGGTTCGATGGGGATGGGCGCCGCGCTGAACCTGCAGCAAGCAGGGCACGCGGTGATGGGTTGCGACACCAGGCCCGAGGCCTGGGCCGAATTGCAGACCGCCGGCGGCCAAGGTGTCGCCACCCCTGCCGAAATAGGCGCCTGCGACGCCGTGATCGTGTTCGTGGTCAACGCGGCCCAGGCAGAGGCAGTGCTGTTTGGCGATACCGGCTGCATCGGCGTCTTGGCGCCAGGTGCGGTGGTGCTGTGTTGCACGACCGTTGCCCCCGCCGCGGCGCGCATCCTCGGCGAAAAAATCGCATCTGCCGGGCATCTGTTCCTGGACGCGCCCGTGTCCGGTGGCGCCGTGGGCGCACGGGGCGGGCAGATGACGGTAATGGCTGCCGGGTCACCCGAGGCGTTCACCGCGGCCGAGCCAGTGCTGCAGGCAATCTCCGGCAAGGTCTGGCAGTTGGGTGACGCGCCGGGCGTCGGCAGCACGGTGAAGATGGTCAATCAACTGCTCGCTGGTGTGCATATCGCGACCGCGGCGGAAGCGTTGGCTCTGGGTATCCGCGCCGGGGCAGATCCGCAGACGCTCTACGATGTGATCTGCAGTTCCGCCGGCAGTTCCTGGATGTGGCAGAATCGCGTGCCGCACATCCTGGCCGGCGACGATACCCCGCTCTCCTCGGTGAACATCTTCGTCAAGGACCTCGGCATCGTGCTGGACCAAGCCCGGGCGCTGACCTTCCCGCTGCCAATGGCGTCGGCGGCGCACCAATTGTTTCTGGCCGCATCCGCCGCCGGCCACGGTGCTCGCGACGACGCCTTCGTCATCCGTGTTTGGCAAGCCCTGGCCGGGATCGATCTACCGGGCGAACCTACCAGCGAGGGCTAGGCCGCCCGCACTTCCGTCAGGAAGCTGCCAACGTGGTTCTTCAGCGTGTTGATCTGCCGGCTCAGTTCGCCGGCGGCATCCAGCACCTGGGTTGCCGCCGCGCTGGTGCCGCTGGTCTGTTGGCTCAGCGCCCCGATGGCGCTGTCCACCTTCCGCGTGCCCTGGCTGGCGCGGCTGACCCGGCCGGCGATGTCGCGGATCACCCGGTCCTGCTGCTCCACCTCGTTGGCGGTCAGTGTCGAGATGTCGCTGGTGCGGCCGATGACTTGCACCACGCCCTCTATCGCGGTCACTGCCTCGGTGGTGGCGGTCTGCATGCGGCGGACATGGGCGCCGATCTCCTCCGTGGCGCGCTTGGTCTGCAACGCAAGTGCCTTCACCTCCCCAGCGACCACGCCAAAGCCCAGCCCGGCATCGCCCGCGCGGGCCGCTTCGATCGAGGCATTCAGCGCCAGCATCTTCGTCTTTGCGGCAATCGCGTCGATCAACTGAACGATGTCACCCACCGCTCTGGCGCTCGCGGCCAGGGCCGTCACGATATGGGTGGTCCGTTGCGCCTCCCGGCTCGCGGCGTTGGCGATACCGGCCGATTCCTCGGCCTGTTGCCGGATCTCGCCGATCGAGGCGGTCAGTTCCTCGGCCCGCGCCGCCACGCTCACGGTGTCACCATTCGCCTCGGTCGCATGCATCCGGGCAATTTCGGTCTGCGTCATCACCGCTGTCGCACTTCGGTCCAGGTCGCGCGCCGTTTGGCTTAATTGTTCGGCCGCGGTACCGATCTCCGCGGAGAACTCGTCCACCGTTCCCTCGAATGCCTGGGCCAACGCCGCCATACGTTGCACGCGCGCCTTGTCTGTCAGCGCCGCGCTGGATCGCTCCTGCGCCATGCGCCGCTCCTCCAACATGGCACGGCGGAAGATGACCAATGCCGACGTCATCGCGCCAATCTCGTCCCGTCGGCGGCTGCTATGCAGCTTCGCGTCCAGATCGCCCTGCGCCATACGCTGCACCGAGGCGGTCATTTCCAGAATCGGCTGCACCAGCCGCCGGCTGAGCAGGAAGCCCGTGGCAATCACCACCAATACCGCCGCGCCGCTGCCCATCACGATGAAGGTCCGCGTCTGCTCTCCAGCCTCCTCGCCCACCTGCACCTGCAGGTTGGAGGCGGTAACGATCGATTCGATGAGCCCAGCGATATCGAACCGCAGCCTGTTCATCGTGCTCGCCAACTCGATGCCCAGCATCTGGCTCGCATTGGACAGGGCGCGCGTTCGCACGAATTCGCCGAACTGCGCGCTCTGCTCGGCATAATGCCGCCAATCGATGCGAATATCAGTCAGCCGCTTTTGCCCATCCGCCGTGCCCAGCAACGGCTCCAGCGCGCGGAGTTGTTGTTCGACCAAACTGCTTTTCTGCGCGATATCGGCAACCGCCTCGTGCTGATCCGCTTCCGGTAAGTCCAATAACAACATGGCCTGGCTGTTGCGCGCCTGCTCGGCCGAGCGCGCCAGCCGCCCCGCGGTCTCCACGGTCGGCAACAGGTTGCGACGCAACGAGGCCGCGGTCTGGTCGATCATGTGCAACTGCATGAACGACAGCACGCCCAGTCCGCCCGTGCATGCCAGGATGGCAAAGAGGGCGATCGCGACGATGCCCCGGATGCCGATTGTACGCCTTTTGGGTACCATCCATTAAACATGCCCAGTGAAGATTTATGACGCGTTAAACGGGCTGGCGTCACCGCATGACGATTATGAAGCCATTGCAGCCTCCACGCCGGCCGCCAACTGGAACAATGCCACATCACCCATAGCCTGGCCCATTAACATCAGCCCGGCCGGCGGTTCGCCCGCGCGCTGGCACGGTAGGCTGATCGCACAGCGGTCGAGGAAATTGCCGATCGCGGTGTTACGGAGCATCAGCGCGTTAACCTGGAGATACGCCGCCTCGTCCGCCTCCAACGCGGCAATAGGCGCCGGAACGGTCGGCACGGTGGGCATGATGACGGCATCGTAAGGCGCCGTGGCCGCGGCCATTTCGATGCCGATCGAATGCCGCGCCGCCATCGAGTCGAGGTAGTCGGCGGCCGACGCGGCAGCCCCACCCTCGATCCGCGCCCGCACGCGTGGATCGTATTGATCCGCCCCACTGGCCAGCAGCTTGCGGTGCCACGCATAGGCCTCGCAGGCCGCGATGCTGGCGCGCGCGGTGGCGGAGCCGATCCGGTCCAGCGCCGCGAAATGCACCATCTCGATGGTCGCCCCGGCAGTCCGCAGCGTTGCCAAAGCGTGCTCGAACGCGGCAGCCGTCGGCGCGTCGATCCCGTCGGTCACGATCCGGTCCGGCATCGCCAGCCGCACCCCGGCGAGCGAGCGGGCGAGGGGAGCGACCGGCGTCGCACCCGCCAGCACCGCATCCACGATGGCGCAGCACGTCACGCTATTGGCCAGCGGCCCGACCGAATCCAGGCTGAACGACAGCGGAATGACGCTGGTGATCGGCACCCGTCGTGCCGTCGGCTTATACCCCACGACCCCGCACAACGCCGCCGGCACCCGGCACGACCCACCAGTGTCCGTCCCCAACGCGGCGAACGCCATACCATCCGCGATCGACACCGCAGCCCCCGACGAACTACCCCCGGGAATGCGCCGGGTTGCGCGGTCCCACGGGCTAGCGGGCGTTCCATAATGCGGGTTGATCCCCAAACCGGAAAACGCAAACTCGGTCATGTTGGTCCGCCCCATGGGCACGAATCCGGCGCCCAACATGCGCGCCACCACCGGGGCATGCGCCTTCGCCGGCGGCGCTCCCGCCAGCACGACGGACCCGGCGGTCGACACCTCGCCCGCCACATCCAGCAGATCCTTCAGACTGGCGGGAATGCCCGCATAGGGCCCCGGCGCGCGTCCATGGCGTCGTAGCGAATCGACCGCATCCGCCTGGCTGCGCGCCGCCTCGGCCTGCACCGTGATGAAGGTGCGCGCACCTTCCCCCGCCGGGTCGGCGATGCGGGCGAGGCAGTCCTCCACCAGGGCGCGGCTGGTGGTGCGGCCGGCGTCGAGCGCGGCGGCCAGTTCGATGAGGGTTTGCATGGGGCGGGAGCCTGCCGCCCCATTGACCGTCGCACAAGCCCAGGCGAGTTTACCGCCGCCTAGGGAGGGCATCATGACAGCACCAATCCTGCTCACTGGCGCATCCGGCGCGCTCGGTCGCCAACTGACGCGCATCCTGGGTGAGGCCGGATACACCCTGCGCCTGACCGACATCGCGCCCTTCCCCGATGCGCTGCCCCCGCGCGCCGTCTTCACCCAGGCCGATCTCATCGACGCCCCGGCAATCACCGCCCTGGCAGACGGCTGCAGCACCATCCTGCATTTCGGCGGCATCTCCACCGAGCATCCGTTTGACGTCGTGCTAGGCCCGAACATCGTCGGCCTGCACAACATCTACGAGGCCGCGCGCAAAGCGAAGGCCCGGGTCGTCTTCGCATCCTCCAATCACGCCATCGGCTTCCACCCCCGCTCCAACAAACTGGACGCAGATTGCGCTCTGCGGCCCGACAGTTTCTACGGTCTTTCCAAGGCCTACGGCGAACTCATGGGCGGCATGTATTGGGAGAAGCACGGGGTCGAGAGCGTCTCCGTCCGCATCGGCTCCTCCTTTCCGGAACCGGCGGATGTGCGAATGCTGTCCACCTGGCTGTCCTACGCCGATCTCGGCCGGCTGATGGTCTGCTGCATCGTGGCGCCGAAGACCGGCTGCTGCATCGTCTGGGGCAACTCCGCCAACGCCGCCACCTACTGGGGCGACGACGCGCGCGCTGACCTCGGCTGGGTGCCGCAGGACACCGCCGACATCTTCGCCGGCAAGGTCGCGGGCAAGGTCACCGACGACCCGGTGGTCGAACGGCACCAGGGCGGCGGATACTGCGCCATGGACTACACCCGGGCCCGCTGAACATGCCCGATGACGCCCTTATCGACGTCCGCGACCTGATCGCCCGCTACTCCGCGGCCGAACACGTCTCCCGGGCGGACGCTTATTTCGCCTCCATGCCCGACAATCCGCTGCTGCTGCGCAAGCCGTTCTTCGGCCTGCGCGACACCCAGGCGAACATGCACGGCGTGGCGGAGATCCTGAGCCGCCTGCAGTTGTTCCCCGGCGCGGTCGTGCTGGATTTCGGCGCTGGCACTGGCTGGCTGTCCAAGGCGTTGGCCTATATCGACTGCCGCCCGATCGCCATGGACGTATCGGCCGCCGCCCTCGCCATCGGCCGCCGCGCCTTCGAGGCCGATCCTGTCGCCACCGGCCTGTCGGTCGACTGGCGCAGCTTCGACGGCATCACCATCCCGCTCGACGACGACAGCGTCGACCGCATTGTCTGCTTCGACTCGTTCCACCACGTCGCCGACCAGGCCGCCACCCTGAAGGAGTTCTACCGCGTCCTGCGCGACGGCGGCCGCGTCGTGTTTCACGAACCCGGTCCCGACCACTCCAAGGCCGCCCAATCCCAATACGAGATGCGCCACCACGACGTCATCGAAAACGACATCGTGCTGGAAACGATCTGGCAAAGCGCCGAACCCCTCGGCTTCTCCGGCCTGCGCATCGCCCCCGCCACCCCCGTCACCGCCGGACTGACCCTGGACAGCTACAACCGCATCCGCACCGGCAAGGCGACGCCCGAAGACACCGCCGCCGTGCTGGAAACCATCGTCGCCGGCGCCGCCAACCTGCGCATCTTCTCCCTGGACAAGGGCGAGCAGGTGTTCGACAGCCGCCACGGCGAAGGCCTGGCTGGCGAGTTCAAGATATGGCTGACCTCGGTCGGCCCCGACACCCTGCAGGGCCGCGCCAAGGTCACCAACACCGGCCACGTCCGCTGGCGCGCCTCGGGCAACGAGGCAGGTTGCGTGTCCCTCGGCGTCAAGCTGCGCGGCGCGAACGCCGGGTCGGATTATGGCCGGGTCAAACTCTCCGGCACCGCAATCGACCCCGGGCAGACAGTCGAAATTGCCTTCACTCTCCCAACCCCGCCCGCGCTCCCCGCCGAATTGGTGTTCGACCTGGTGGCCGAGTTCGTCACCTGGTTCGAAACCAAGGGCAGCACCCCCGTCATCGTCCCGGTGACGCCGCCGCCCGAAACCAAGCCGCCCGGCCTGCTGGGCCGCTTGTTCGGTCGATCCTAGCTCGGTTGCTCCTAATATAGCTTCACCTGGTCCAGGACGTTCCGCATCTCGCTGCGGCGGCCATCCAGCCATAGCTGCAGATTATGCGCGAAGATGTCCACGATCTGCGCGTTCTCCGTCGACACCGTACTGGCCGAGTGCGGGCTGATCAGCACGTTCGGCATATCCCAGAGCGGGCTGTCCTCCGGCAGGGGCTCCACCGCCGTCACATCCAACGCCGCGTAGCCCACCTGGCCCGACCGCAACGCCGCCACCAGCGCCGCCTCGTCCACCACCGTACCCCGCCCGATATTCACGAACGCCGCCCCCCGAGGCAGGCACGCCAGCGCCGCCGCATCCACCATCCGGTCCGTCAGCGGCGTGAACGGCACGGTGATCACGAACGCATCCGCCCGCCGCATCGCCGCATGCAGCGCGCTGGACGCCACCACCTCGTCGAACAACCCGGCATGCACCCGATCCCGCCCCGGGTCCCGGGCAACCGCCACCACATGCATATCCAACGCCCGGGCAATCCGCGCGCACCCCCGCGCCAAATCCCCAGCGCCCAGGATCACGAGCGTCTTGCCCGCGATCTCCTCGACGCAACCACGCCGCCAGTGATGCATCTTCTGGTCCGCCCGCAGCGCCGCCAGCCCGCGGAAATGCGCCAGCAGCGCCATGAACACGAACTCCGCCAGTGGCCGCGCATGCACCCCGCGCGCCGTCGTCACGTGCAAATCCGGCCGGTTCAGCTTGGCCACCGCCGGGCCCACCCCCGTGCTGGTCCCCTGGATCCACTGCACCCGCGTGGCATGCGCGCCATCAACGGCGGAGGGCACGCCCCACAGAATATCCGCCCCCGCCAACCCGGCCTTCCACCGCGCCTGCTGCTCCGCCGTCCGCGTCAACGGCGCCCCGCCATGGTCGGCCGGGAACCGCGCCACCGGCAACAGATCCGGCTGGTAATCCACGGTCAACCGCGGATCCAACCCCGCCATCCGCGCCGCATACTCCGGCTCCAGCGGCGAGGTGATGAACAATGTCGGCATGGTCGCGCCCCTAACGAATGATGCCCGTGGGGAGCACAGCCCGTGCCCCCCAGCAAGATGGCTGGCTCATACCGTCAGCACGATTTTGCCGAAATGCTGGTTCGCCCGCATATGCGCCTGCGCCTCGTTCGCCTGCTCCAGCGGGAACACCCGGTCGATCGGCAGCCGCAGCTTCCCCGCCTCCACCGCCTCCCACAGATCCGCCCGCATCACCCGGTTGATCTCTCGCACTTCCTCGATGCTGCGGGTCCGGAACGTCACCCCGATATACGAGATCCGCCGCGCCGCATGCAGGTCGAAGTCGAACTCCCCCACGGCCCCGCCCAGCCTGCCAACATTCACGATCCGCCCCAAAACCCG
>NZ_LMUY01000145.1:351826-379482 GCF_009765685.1 Acidisphaera sp. L21
ACCAGCCGAGCCCCCATTGCCTTGGCGATCTGCATCCCCATCAGCCCCACGCCCGAACTGGCACCCTGGATCAGCACCGCCTCGCCCGCCACCATGCCCCCCGCCGTCACCACCGCGTTGTGCATGGTCTGCAGCCCGATCGGCAGCGTCGCCGCCTGCTCCCACCCCATGTTGTTGTCTGGCAACTTGCTCACCCGGCCATAATCCGCCAGCGCATACTCGGCCCACCCGCCAGAGCCCGAGCACATGACACGGTCGCCCTCCCGCAACCCCGGCACACCCGGCCCCACGCCGGCTACCTCGCCCGACCACTCCATCCCGATCACGATGCCCTTGCCGCCGATCGCGCCATGCGCGTGCCCGGCCGCAATCCCCAACTCCGCCCGGTTCAACCCCGCCGCCCGCACCCGCACCAACACCTGGTTCGGCCCCGCCACCGGCACCGGCACATCCCGCAGATCCAACCCGTTATCGCCAACCACCATCGCCCGCATCACCAGCACTCCCTCGCGTCATTTGGGCCTGACGATCGGAGCCGCCCGGGCTAGTGTCAAACCACCGGGACAAACAGGAGAGCACCGCATGGACACGAACATGGGCACCAAGCCGGAGGATGTCGGCCTCTCCTCCCGCCAACTCACCCGAGTGTCCGACTGGGCCCAGCGCCTGGTCGATGACGGCAAGCTCGCCGGCGTCACCACCATGGTCGCCCGCCACGGCCGCATCGCCCACCTTCACTGCTGCGGCATGGCCAACCAGGCCACCAGCCAGCCCATGACGCCCGACACCATCGTCCGCATCTATTCGATGACCAAGCCGCTCACCAGCCTCGCCATCATGATGCTGTACGAGGAAGGCCGCTTCCAACTCGACGACCCCATCTCCCGCTTCCTCCCCTACTTCGCCCACATGCGCGTCGCCTCCGGCGGCCAGCGCGGCAAGATCGACACCGTCCCCGCAGCGCGCGAGATTACCTTCCGCGACCTGCTCACCCACACCTCCGGCCTCACCTACGGCTTCATGCAATCGACCCTGGTGGACGCCGCCTACCGCGAGCACGCCATCGATTTCGGCGCCGCCGAATGCACCCTTGGCGAACTGGTCGAACAACTCGCCGCCCTCCCGCTCCTCGCCCAACCCGGCGCCGAGTGGAATTACAGCGTCGCCACCGACGTCCTCGGCCACCTGGTCGCCGTGATCTCCGGCGAACCCTTCGGCGACTACCTGCAACGCCGCGTCATCGACCCCCTCGGCATGGTCGACACCGCCTTCCACGTCCCCGCCCAAAAACACGCCCGCTTCGCCGCCAACTACGCCCGCGGCCCCAACGGCGCCCTGGCCCTCATCGACGACCCCGCCACCAGCCGCTACCTCTCCCCCCGCCCCATCTGCTCCGGCGGCGGCGGCCTCGTCGCCACCGCCGCCGACTACATGCGCTTCTGCCAATTCATGCTGAACAAGGGCGAACTCGACGGCACCCGCCTCGTCGGCCGCAAAACCATCGAGCTGATGACCGCCAACCACCTCAACGGCGACATGGCCGCCATGGGCATGCCAAGATTCAGCGAGAGCAGCTACGCCGGTGTCGGCTTCGGCCTCGGCTTCTCCGTCACCCTCGACCCGGCGCGCGCCCAAATCCTCGGCACCCCCGGCGAATTCGCCTGGGGCGGCGCCGCCAGCACCGCCTTCTGGGTCGACCCGGCCGAGGACATGGCCGTGGTTCTGCTCACCCAGCTCATGCCATCCTCCACCTACCCGATCCGTCGGGAGCTGAGGGTGCTGACCTACGCGGCTGTGTTGGATTGACAGCATGAAGCATGGGGCGTCGCCCCAAACCCCACCGGAGGACAGTCGTCCCCCGGCCCCCTTTTAAATAGGGGGGCGGAGTGGGGGAGGGGCGCCGTCCGGGTCGGGCGTCTCAGCCGATGAGGCCCAGCCCGGCACAGGCGTCGCCGCCCGGCTGAAATTCACCCGCACCGGATCGATCCCCAAATCCCGGCAGATCTCCCGAACGATCACCTCGACCGGCCGATCGCCGAGCTCCTCCAGCGTATCGAGGCTATCCAGCCGCTCCCGAAACGCCTCGCTCAGCCGCTCCGCCCGCTCGCCATCGGCATGGCGAGCAATCGCATCCGCCACCGCCCGCCCAATCTGCCGCCGGGCCATGGCCTGCCGATCGTCGGACCGCCCCGGCCGCGCCCACCCCCGATCCAGCCTTTCTGCCAGCCAAACCGTCCGCCGAATGGCGCGCGCGACCTTGTCGTAGGCCGCGGCCACGATCCCAGCCCGCCGCACGGCATCCCGCCGGGCTTCCCCGGCCGCACTCGCCGCCCGATCCGCCTCGATCGCCTCCGCCAACGAAGTCGCCACGGGTTCAATCCCCGCCGCCACCGTCGCGGTCGCCGCCGCCTCCGCGAGGGCACTCTCCGCCTCCGCCGCATGGCCCACCATCCGCGCCACACTCACCCCCACCTCGACGACCGCCACCAACGCCGCCCGAAATATCTCGGGCGCACGGGTAAGCTCATCAGGAAGGGGAGGGGAGGGACGCATGGGTCATCGCAGGGACCACACGACCGGCGGGAGTTTCAAGGGAGTTTCACACGCGAGGCGATCCGGCCGTATTTTTCGGGTGCCGTTACTCATTGATGTGATTACCTCAAGAGAAATGCCCGAAGGTCTTGATTTTTGGAACACACGATCTTGCACTGCACGCCACAAATTCGATCTAATGAGGAAGGCGAGGGCATGAGCGATGACTACTCAGAAGATTGTGGACTGCATACGCAATGGCCAGGTTATTGCCAGCTATAAGTTGGGCTATGAGACAACCATAGGCCCTTCGGCCACACCCGATCTTATCGCGACGGCTAAAGAGAACCTTATCAATGAAGAGCTAGTAAAGCCGCCCTTCGATTGGTCTGGAATCGATTTCAAGATCCGTAGCGGTTGATTGGTCTCTCTGCTATCTAGGTATTTCCCGATTATTATCAAACATTTCCATAATGGATACAAAGGTATTAGGATGCCTCCCGCCTACATTGCCCCGGATACCATTGAGGCTTTCAATTGCCCGCACTGCGGTGCACTCGCTCATCAAGACTGGTTTCGCGCCTGCGCTTACGCCTATGAGAAAGGAAGCTTTCCCTGGAAGGTTCGCGATGATCTGGATGATTGGCTAGAAGAAATCAAACATAATCCAGATTTCAATGAAGCAACAAAGACGTTTTTTAGAAAGAAGAAGACAGGAAAGATATTCCCACACGTCGGTGATGGTAGTAACTATTATGCCAAATGCTTAGAGAATCTCGATGTTTCAAAGTGCTTTAGTTGTGAGCAATTTTCTGTTTGGCGAAATAGTAATTTAATATTTCCACATGTATTCCCTGATATAAAACCCAACGAAGACATGCCAGATGACGTGCGCGTTGATTTTGAGGAAGCTGCCCAAATTCTTACTTCTTCTCCGAGAGGAAGCGCCGCTTTGTTGCGACTTGCCGCCCAGAAGCTTTGCAAGCACTTAGGAGAAAAAGGAAAGAACATTAATGATGATATTGCGGCTATGGTAACCAAGGGACTAGATGTCAGAATTCAAAAATCACTAGATGTCGTTCGTATCGTAGGTAACGACTCGGTCCACCCCGGTCAGATTGATGTTAGAGACAATCCTGAAATGGCAAAAAAGCTATTTGGACTTATAAATGTTATTGTAGATACCATGATTACTCGACCTAAACATATAGACCAGCTCTTTGGTGATTTGCCTGAGGGCAAAAGAGCTGAAATCGCAAAGCGGGACACTTCCAAGTCCTAAGTTGACGTAACATCGATCGGCGTTAAGGCGCCCATCGTCTCCAAGCGGCCTGGGCACAGGTGCTCAAACTCGAGCCGCGCATGCTCGAAGCGAGCCGCAACCATCGCCGCTGCACTCAACCAATCTAGCCCCCTACCCCGAGCCCAAGGCCAAACCACCCTCCAGCGATCGGCCACACTCCCGCCGACCCCTATATCTCCCGGCAGACGACGCTCCTTCAATGACAACCCCGCATTATGATCGCAGCCCAAACCGCCTGACCCGGAACCACCCACCCATGCCCGACACCCCCACCCCCCAAACCGGCCAATGCCACTGCGGCACCGTCCGTTTCTCGGTCACCCTCACCGATGGCCTCAACACCATCCGCCGCTGCACCTGCTCCTACTGCCGAATGCGCGGCGCCGTCGTCGCCATGGCGGCCATGGGCGGAATCCAAATCCTCCAGGGCGAGGACGCGCTCACCAGCTATCGCTTCCACACCGGCGCCGCGCAGCATTTCTTCTGTTCCCGCTGCGGCATCTACACCCACCACCAACGCCGCTCCGACCAATCCCTCTACGCCGTCAACGTCGCCTGCCTCGATGGCGTCAGCCCATTCGATTTCCCCGAAATCCCCGTCACCGACGGCATCAACCACCCGAACGACAGCGGCAAACCAGCCCGCCAAGCCGGCACCCTCCGCTTCATCTCCGCGGCCTAGCATCCCGGCCCCGCCGCTTGGCATGGCTGCATACCCGGCCTATAACCATCGCCAACCGAAACGATGCCTCGCCCGCATAGGCCAGCCGAACACGCGAGCCGAACACGCCAGCCAGGCACGCCAGCCGGGCACGCCAGCCAACCACAGAGGACCCCGGGGATGAACAAATTCGGCGGCTCCAACTACATCCTCGCCATCCAGGACCAAAAAGGCGGCACTGTCGGGATCAACAAGCCCGCGATATCCCGCGCCAGCAAACAGGTCATCACCGACTCCGCCATGAGCTACGCCAGCGCCAAGTCGATCCCCTTGCAAAACCGCTTCTCCACCCGCCGCACCGAGACGACCGACGGCGATCGGATCAAGGGCTGGCTTCCCAATTTCGACCTCGGCAAGTTCACCCCGCTCGCCTCGCACTCCCTCGCCGGGGTAACGCAGGACGACAAGCTCTTCATCTTCGCCCACGGCAACGATTACGGCGTCGCCTACATGGCCGATGACTTCCCCATGAACGCCTCGGTGGAAAACGCCAACGCGTTGGCCGACCTGCTGCGGCGCAGCGGCCTACGCAGCGTCGGCCTCATCACCTTCAGGGCCTGCTTCGTCGGCCAAAACAACTTCCTGAGGGATTTCGCCCTCGCGCTTGCCGGTCGCAGCATCAAGGTCGGCTGGCTCAAGGGCTACAAGGGCACCGCCGCGACGACGGCCAAACCCGGCGGCTTCACCGAAGAAGTCGAACTCGGCGGCAAGGTGCTCACCAACGCCGGCCCCACCGCCACTATCGTCAACAACCCCCGCTACCGGATCGTCCGCGGACCTGGCGGTCTCTTCGAAGGCAAAGATTTCGGCCGCTACCAGGGCAACACCCCCGCTGCCCTGGGCCGCAGTTTCGCCAACGCCCAAATGTCGATGGCCGACATCCTGGACGACTAGGCCCCCCGCCGCACCGTCGTACCCTTACGCCATCTCCGGCCTCTACGAACCATCCTCGGACAACGCCGGCATCGGGCCGAACACCATGCTGATGCTGGCCGCCGGCCAGGAACGCCAGCCCGCGCAGTGCAGCCTCGGCGCTCCCGCACCAACACGCTCTATATCCCCCGCCGCCGGATTTGTTTATGGGACCCCACACGCTTCGGCTCAAATGAGGAACCCGTTTTATGGCTAAGACACCCGGCCCCCCCAAGGCGAAGGCTGCGCCCCCCGCGCAATTCGACCTCTACGCCCGCAAGGGCGGCAGCGGTGGCGGCGGCGGCAAGGGCGGACCAGGCGGCCCAGGCCGTGGCCGGGACGAAAAGCGTCCCCCGTCCCGCATCATCAACCTGCCCCCCACCGTGGTCGACCGCGGCGAGGGCTGGGTCATCCACAAGGTCGGCAAGGTCGACCAGGCCTCCCACACCCCGGCGGGCGCCGAATACCAGCTCGTCTTCGAGGGCCACGACCCCCTGATCTTCAGCTTCCTCGGCGCCGCCCGCGACCGCTCGAAGGAGCCACCACCGGAGAAGGCCGCCCCCGTCGAGGAACCCGTCGCTGAGGAACCGATCGCCGAGGAACCCGTCGCCGAGGAACCGGTCGCCGAAGCCGAGCCAGCCGAGGATGCCCCCGCCGCCGAAGCTTCGGCGGAAGCCCCCGCAGCAGCGGCGTCCGAGCCCGAGGCGCACACCCCCGAGCACCCGGCCACAGAAGCCTAGCAACAACGAAAAACGCCGGTTCGGGACCACAGGGCGGTCCCGAACCGGCCGCGCGCTACCCGGCGGCTAACTCGTCCGTCTGATAAATCCGCACGATCTCGTCGAAATCCGCGTCGCCCTTGAACCCCAGCGCCAATGCCTGGGTGCAATCGAACCGCTCCGGCCAGGTCTCCACGATCGCCAGCACCGCCGGGTCGGCCACGCGCCGGATCAGCGCCACTGCCGCATCCCCCGCCGCCCGCCGCAACGCCTCGATCTCGTCGGCCACCGTTGCCGAGATACCCGGCATCGTCAGGTTCCGCCGCCCGCCCAGCGCGGCCGTATCCATCGCCCCCGCATGCAGCAAATACCCGATCGCCGCCCGGGGGGAGGCGAACCAGTGCCGTACCGTCTCCGGCACCGGCAGCACCGCCTCCATCCCATTCAGCGGCTCCCGCAAAATGCCCGAGAAGAACCCCGACGCCGCCTTGTTCGGCTTGCCCGGCCGGATACAGATCGTCGGCAGGCGGATCCCCACCCCGTCGATGAACCCGCGCCGCGTATAATCCGCCACCAGCAATTCCCCGATCGCCTTCTGCGTTCCATAACTGGACAGCGGCGTCAGATTGAAATCATCGGGAATCGAGGCAGGGAAGGGCGCCCCGAACACCGCCAGCGATGACGTGAACACCAGCCGCGGCCGATACCCCCCGCCGACCTTGCGGATCGCCTCCAGCAAATGCCGCGTCCCATCCAGGTTGACGCGATACCCCTTCTCGAAATCCGCCTCCGCCTCGCCCGACACGATGGCCGCCAGGTGATAGATCACGTCCGGCCGCCCCGCCACCAGCCGCTCCGCCTCCCCAGGCTGCGATAGGTCGGACGACGAAACCTCCGCACCCGGCGGCGCCGGCGGCGGCACGATGTCATGCAACGTCAGCTTGCCGGTCAACGCGGCAACCAATTTGCGCCCCAACATCCCGCCCGCGCCCAGAACCAGATAATGCGTCATGGCCACTCCCCCGTTTCCCAATGGCTAGCAGAATTGTTGCGCGCGGTCGTCCCGCCCGTCATCATGGGCGCAACAAACAACCCCGGGGCATCACTGGGGAGATAAGGGGAAACATCATGCTGCAGCGCCGTCGCATGCTTCAATCCGCCGCCGCAATTCTTGCTGCACCCGCGTTGGTCGAACGCGTCGGTGCCCAGCAAGCCTTCGACTGGAAGCAGTTCAAGGGCCAAAGCCTCACCATTTCCATGACCAAGAGCCCGCGCGCCGACGTCATGCAGGCGCACCAGAAAGAGTTCGAGGCGCTCACCGGCATCAAGGTCGAATCCGAACAACTGCCCGAGCAGCAGCAGCGCCCGAAAATGGTGCTCGAACTCTCCACCGGCCACCCCTCCTTCGACGTCACCCATTTCTCCCTGCACGTCTCCAAGCGGATCGTAGGGCAGGGCAAATGGCTGGAGGATCTGCGCCCCTACATCGCCAACCCGGCGCTCACCCCCGCCGATTGGGATTTCAAGGATTTCAGCGCCCCCTCCATCGCCGCGGCGACGCAGCCGGACGGCCGCATGGACTCCCTCCCGCTCGAGACGGATTTCTGGCTCGTCTACTACAACAAGCAACTCTTCGCCGACAAAGGCATCGCCTTCCCGAAAACCCTCGACGATATGATGAAGGCCGCGCACGCCCTCACCGACAAATCCACCGGCACCTACGGCTTCGTCGGCCGCGGCCTGCGCAACGCCAACGTCCCCGTCTGGACCAGCTTCCTGCTCGGCCAGAACCAGGCCACCATCACCGCCGACGGCACCAAACTCCTCACCGACACGCCGGAGGCCATCTGGGCCGGCGAATACTACAAGACCATCATGCGCGAATGCGCCCCACCCGGCGTCGTCGGCTTCAACTGGAACGAAAGCCAAACCAGCTTCATCCAGGGCAAGATCGGCATGTGGCTGGACGGCGTCGGTTTCGCCCCGCCTTTGCTGGACAAGACCAAAAGCAAGATCGCCGACCACGTCGGCTTCGGCCTCATGCCCGCCGGGCCAAAGGGCCACCATTGCCCCGTCTTCACCGACGCGCTCGGCGTCGCTGCCACCAGCAAGGCGAAAGGCGCCGCCTATCTCTTCTGCCAATGGGCCACCAACAAGGCGATGCTGCTCAACCTCGTCCGTGCCGGCGGCGGCGCCTCCCCACGCCTCAGCACCTACGCCGATCCGGACCTGGTGAAGGACAGCCCCTTCGGCAAGGAATGGCTGTCTACCCTGCTGGAAAGCGCCAAGATCGCCCAACTCGGCTTGCCCGAAATCATCCCCGTCACCGAATTCCGCGACACCTTCGGCGTAGCCCTCACCGACATGATCGGCGGCGCCGACGTCGCGTCCTCCCTGAAAAAAGCGACCGAGAACTTCAAGCCGATCCTGGAGAAATCGCTGAAATCATGAGCGCCCATGTCGCCACCATCGCGCCGGCCAAACCGGCCACCGCCCACCAACGCCGCCGCAACTACGCCAGGCGATACCGGCTCTTCATCGTCCCCGCCGGGATCGTCGTAGCCGCGGTCATCGTATTCCCGTGGCTGTTCACCCTGTTCATGTCGGTGCAGGATTTCCACGTCGGCGGCGCCATGACCTTCGTCGGCCTGGCGAACTACACCCGAATGCTCAGCGACGAGCGGTTCCTCTGGGCCATCCTGCACACGCTCTACTTCACCGTACTGGCCGTCATCTTCCCCACCATCCTCGGTGTCATTGCCGCCGTCTGTTTCAACCAGCGCTTCCCCCTGCGCGGCCTCGCCCGAACCATTTTCATCCTCCCGATGATGGCCACGCCCGTCGCGGTCGCCCTGGTCTGGACCATGATGTTCCACCCCCAATTGGGCGTCCTGAACTATCTCCTAACCTCCATCGGCCTCCCGCCCTCCACCTGGGTCTACGACAGCGCCACCGTCATCCCGACGCTGGTCATGGTCGAAACCTGGCAATGGACGCCGCTCATCATGCTCATCGTCCTCGGCGGCCTGGCCAGCCTGCCGCAAGACCCGTACGAGGCCGCAGCCCTGGACGGCGCCTCCGCCTGGCAATGCTTCATCAAGATCACTCTGCCATTAGTCTGGCCTTTCATCATGGTGGCCCTCGTCCTCCGGGCCGTCGACGCCCTCAAGGCGTTCGACACCATCTTCGTCATCTCCGGCGGCGGCCCCGGCACCTCCAGCGAAACCCTGAACCTCTACCTCTACCAGGAAGCCTTCGCCTATTACGACATAGGCTACGCCTCAGCGATCGTAGTGGTGTTCTTCGTGCTCATCCTGCTGGTGACGCTGCTGCTCATGTCCCGCCGCGCCAAGGCAGCCGCAGCATGAAGCAATCCCTCGCCTCCCGCCTCGGCCTGTATTTCTCGGTCATCGTGCTGGTCTCCCCGGCGATCCTGGTCTTCCTCTGGATGCTGTCCCTCTCCCTCAAGAACGAGGCCGACAACACCGCTTTCCCCCCGGTCTTCATCCCCAACCCGCCAACCCTGGCCAACTTCATCGATGTGTTCGAGCGCAATGATTTCGTCGAATACACCATCAACTCGGTCATCGTCTCCTTCGGCGCCACCATCGCCGCCCTGCTGGTCGGCGTCCCCGCCGGCTACGGCATCGCCAAGGCCAAGGCCGGCGGCTCCGCCGCCCTCATCCTCGTCGCCCGCATCACCCCCGGCCTCAGCTACCTCGTGCCGCTCTTCCTACTCTTCCAATGGCTGAACCTCACCGGCACCCTGCTGCCGATCCTCATCACCCACCTCGTCATCACCGTCCCAATCGTCGTCTACGTCATGATCGGCTTTTTCGAAGGACTTCCCGGCGAACTGGAAGAAGCCGCCCTCGTCGACGGCGCCACCATCTGGCAAGCCTTCCGCACCGTCGCCTTGCCCCTCGCGCGACCCGGCATCGTCGTCGCGACGATCCTGTCCTTCATCTTTTCCTGGAACAACTTCATCTTCGGCGTCGTCCTCGCCGGCCGCCACACCCGCACCCTGCCAGTCGCCGTCTACAACGTCCTCACCTTCGAACAGATCAGTTGGGGCCCCCTGGCCGCCGCCGCCCTGCTGGTCACCGCCCCCGTCCTGATCCTGACCCTGCTGATGCAGAAAGAGATCGTAGCCGGACTCACCGCCGGAGGCGTCAAAGGCGGTTGAAGGTTGGGGCGTCGCCCCAAACCGCATGAGAGGACAATCGTCCTCTCAACACCTAGTCATAAGGTGTCCAGAGGATGACGATCCTCTGGCGGGGCGTGGGGCAGAGCCCCACCTACTCCGCCGGCGCGTGCACGATCCGACGCCGCTTGCCCCGCGCCAGCCGCTCCAGCGCCAGATACACCACCGGCGTCGTATACAGCGTCAACGCCTGGCTCACGATCAGCCCGCCGATGATCGCGATCCCCAGCGGCACCCGGTATTCCGACCCGGTGCCGAACGCGAACGCCAACGGCAGCGCCCCCAGCAGTGCCGCCAGCGTCGTCATCGTGATCGGCCGAAACCGCTCCAGACACGCCGCATGGATCGCCGCTTCCGGCGACAGCCCGCGCTCCCGCTCCGCCTCCAGCGCAAAATCCACCAGCATGATCGCGTTCTTCTTCACGATCCCCATCAGCAACACGATCCCGATGATCGACATCACCGACAACTCGCCCCCCGTCACCACGATCGCCAACAGCGCCCCCAGCCCGGCGGAGGGCAGGGTGGACAGGATCGTCAGCGGATGCAGCAAACTCTCGTACAGCACGCCCAACACGATATAGATCGTCAGCAGCGCCGCCCCGATCAGCGCCGGCTCCGACGCCAGCGATTGCTGCAGAAACTGCGCATTTCCCGCGAACTGCGTCTTCACCGTATCCGGCATCCGCAACGCCAGCGCCGTCTGCGTCACCAGGTCCGTCGCCTCCCCTAGCGCCATGCCCGGCGGCAAATTGAAGCTGATCGACGCCGACGGGAACTGCCCCTGGTGCCGCACCGCCAACGGCGCCGTCCCCCGCTCGAAATGCGCCACCGCCGACAGCGGCACCTGCTGCGCACCCGGCGCGCCCACATAAACGCTTTGCAGCATCGACGGATCGCGCTGCAACGCCGGGTCGACCTCCAGCACCACCTTGTACTGGTTCCGGTCGCTATAAATCGTCGAGATCTGGCGCTGAGCGAACGCGTTGTTCAGCGCATTGTCGATCGCCGTCGTCGACAGATGCAGCCGCGCCGCCGCATCCCGGTCGATCACCACGTTGGATTGCGGCCCCGACCGGTCCTGGTCGCTGGTCACATCCGCCACGCCGCCGCCCTGCTGCAACGCCGTCTGCAGCTTCAGCGTCCACTCCCGCAACTCGGCCAAATTGGGGTCCAGCAGGATGAACTGGAACTGGCTCCCCCCGCTACGCCCGCCGCCGCGCAGATCCTGCGCCGAAAACAGATACGCCTGCACATCCGGCATCGCCTGCAGCTTCGGCCGCAGCCGCGCGATCACCTCCTCGCTCGACAATCCGCGCTCGCGCAACGGCTTCAGCGCCACCGTCAATTGCCCCCGGTTCAACGAGGAAAACCCGCTGCTCACCCCCACCGTCGACCCCACGCTCGCCACCGCCGGGTCGGACAGAATGATGTCCACCACCCGCTTCTGCCGCGCCTCCATCGCCACGAACGACACCGACGGGTCGGCGATCGTGCTCCCCAAAATCAACCCGGTATCCTGCAGCGGCAAGAAGCCCTTCGGCACCTCCCGGTACAGCAGCACCGTGCCCACCGCGCAGCCCAGCGTCACCAGCAGCATCGTGCGGCGCCACCGCAGCGCCACCGTCAGCGTGCGCGCATACAGCCCGGCAATGTCGGCGATCTCGCTCTCGATCCACCCGTCCAGCCACGCCATCCACCCCGTCACCGGCACGTGCACCCGGCCGAACCGCCCCATGATCATCGGCGTCAACGTCAGCGACACCACCGCCGACACCGCGATCGCCAGCGTCAGCACCATCGCAAACTCGTGCAGCAGCCGCCCCAGCAGCCCACCCATGAACGTGATCGGGATGAACACCGCCACCAGCGAGATGGAGATCGACATCACGGTAAACCCGATCTGCCGCGCACCCTTGATCGCGGCCTGCAATGGCGGCTCGCCCCGTTCCGCATGGGTGCTGATGTTCTCGATCATCACGATCGCATCGTCGACCACGAACCCGACCGAAATGGTCAGCGCCATCAGCGAGAAATTGTCCAGGCTATACCCAAGCTGCCACATCGCCGCGAGCGTGCCTGCGATCGACAACGGCACCGTCACCGCCGCGGCCAGCGTCGGCACCAGCCGGCGCATGAAGATCAGCACCACCAGCAGCACCAGCGCCACCGACATCAGCAATGATAGCTGCACGTCGTCCACGCTGGCGCGAATGGTCGCCGTCCGGTCCGCGATGATCGTCACATCGATGTCCGGCGGCATCCAGGCCAACAGATGCGGCAACTCCGCCTTGATCCGGTCCGACGTCTCGATAACGTTGGCGCCCGCCACTTTGCTGATGTTCAGCAGGATCGCCGGCGTCTTCCCGCTCCACGCCGCCAGGCGCACATTGGCCACATCCTCCGTCACGCTGGCCACGTCGGACAGCCGCAGGGCGGACCCGTTCACCGACTTGATCACCAGCCCGGCGTAATCCTTGGCGTCCGCGATCTGGCCGTTCACCTCGATATCCTCGGCGCGGTCCTTGCCCTCGAAACTTCCCGTCGCCTCCGTCACGTTGGCATTGCGGATCGCGGTATAGACATCCTGCGCCGCCAGGCTGGCCGCCCGCAGCGCGCCCGGGTCCACCCGCACCCGCACCGCCGGCTTCTCCGCCCCGTTGATCTGCACCTGGCTCACCCCGTCCAACTGGGACAGCCGCTGCGCCAGGATCGTGTCCGCCGCGTCATACACCTGGCCCGGCGACAGCGTGGACGACGTCAGCGCCAGCGATAGGATCGGCGCGTCCGCCGGGTTGAACTTGCGGTAGATCGGCCGCGAGGGCAGGTCCGCCGGCAAATCCGACGTCGCGGCATTGATCGCCGCCTGCACGTCATGCGCCGCACCCTCGATATCGCGATCGATGTCGAACTGGATCACGATGGTGGTCGTGCCGATCGCCGAGGTCGACGTAATCTCCGTCACCCCCGCAATCTCCCCCAATCGCCGCTCCAGCGGCGATGCGATCGAGGTCGCCATCGTCTCCGGATCCGCACCCGGCCGCCCCGCGCTCACCACGATGGTCGGGATATCGACCGATGGCAGCGGCGCCACCGGCAAAAACCGGTACGCCACCGCACCCGCCAACAACAACCCCAGCGCCATCAGCATCGTGCCGATTGGCCGCAGGATGAAGGGCGTCGAAAAATTCACCGGGCCAACGCCTACTCCGCAGCGATCGGGCGCATGCGGCCACCGAACCGGGCCCGCATCCGCTCGAACGTCACGTAGATCACCGGCGTCGTGTACAGCGTCAGCAACTGGCTCAGCAGCAGCCCGCCCACGATCGTCACCCCCAGCGGGAACCGCAACTCAGACCCGGTGCCGTGTTCCAGCACCAGCGGCAGCGCGCCCAGCAGTGCTGCAAACGTCGTCATCATGATTGGGCGGAACCGCAACAGGCAGGCTTCCTCGATCGCCGCCTCCGGTGACAGCCCGCGCTCCCGCTCCGCCTCCACCGCGAAGTCGATCATCATGATGGCGTTCTTCTTCACGATGCCCATCAGCAGCACGATGCCCACCAACGCCACCAGCGACAGGTCCAGCCCAAACAGCATCAGCGCCAACAGCGCCCCGATCCCGGCGGAGGGCAGGGTGGACAGGATGGTGATGGGATGGATCGTGCTCTCGTACAGCACGCCCAGCACGATGTAGATCACGATCACCGCCGCCAGGATCAGATACGGCTCCGACACCAGCGATCGCTCGAACTCCGCCGCATCGCCGGAATAACTGCCGGTGACCGTCTCCGGCAGCCCCAAATCATCCTCCGCCGCCCGCACCGCCGCTACCGCATCCCCCAGCGACGTGCCCGGCGCCGTATCGAACGACAGCGTGACGGACGGAAACTGCTCCTGATGCGTAATCGCCAGCGGCCCCACGCCGCGCGTGATTGTCGCCACCGCCGACAGCGGAATCAGCGACTGCGCCGCCCCCGACACGGTTGCGCCACTCGTCGTGCTCTGCCCCTGCGCCGACAGCACGCCCGGCACCCGTAGCCGCAGCAGCGACGCCGGGTCCGCCTGCCACGACGGGTCGGCCTCCAGCACCACCCGGTACTGGTTCGCCTGGGAGAAGATGGTGCTGATCTGGCGCTGCCCGAAACTGTCGTACAGCACGTCCTGGATCGTCTGCATCGACACGCCCAGCCGCTGCGCCGCCTCCCGGTCCACGGACACCCGGGTCACCAGCCCCTCATCCTGCTGGTCGGTGGCGACGTTGCGCAGCCCGGGCTCCTGCTTCAGCCGCGCCAGCAGCCGCGGCGCCCAACTGGCCAGCTCGGCGGCATCGGTATCCACCAGCGTGTACTGGTATTGCGTGCGGCTGATGCGGGTGCCGATCTGGATGTCCTGCACCGGCTGGGTGAACACGGACAACCCGGGGATTTCGTTCGCCTGCGCCTGGATCCGCGCCTGCACCACGCTCACCGTCTCCCGCTCCCGCCGCGGCTTCAGCGCGATCGTCACCCGCCCGGAATTCGGCGTCGGGTTGATCGACCCGGCGCCCACGAACGACGTCACGCCCTCCACCGCCGGGTCGCGCTGGACGATGGCGGCAAACCGGGCCTGGAGCTTGGCCATGGCCGGGATGGAAATGCCCTGGCTCGCCTCCGTCACCGCCACGATCACGCCAGTATCCTGCGGCGGCAGGAAACCCTTCGGCATCACGACATACAGGGCGATCGTGCCGATCAACGACGCCCCGGCGATCAGCAGCACCAGCGGTTGCGCCGCCAGCGCCCAGCCCAGCGTGCGCTGGTAGCCGCTCGTGGTGCGGCGGAACCCGCTTTCGAACCAGCGGGCGATGAAGATCGGCTTGGTCTCCTGCTCCAGCGGCCGCAGCAACCGCCCGCACATCATCGGCGTCAGCGTCAGCGACACCACGGCCGACACCACCACCGACACCGCCAGCGTCACCGCAAACTCATTGAACAGCCGCCCGACCACACCCGTCATGAACAACAACGGAATGAACACCGCGATCAGCGACACCGTCAGCGACACGATGGTGAACCCGATCTGCTTGGCGCCCTTGTAGGCAGCCTGCAGCGGAGCCTCCCCCTCCTCGATATACCGCACCACGTTCTCGATCATCACGATCGCATCGTCCACGACGAAGCCCGTGGAAACCGTCAGCGCCATCAGCGACAGGTTATCCAGCGCGAACCCCAGCATCGACATCACGCCGAACGTGCCGATCAGCGACAGCGGCAGCGCCACCCCGGGGATCACCGTCGCCCGCCACGACCCCAAAAACAGGTAGATCACCGCGATCACCAGCACGATCGCCAGCAGCAGCGTGTACTGCACGTCCGCCACGGACGCCCGGATCGTCTCCGTCCGGTCCAGCACCACCTGCAACCGCACCCCCGTCGGCAGGGAGCGTTCGAGCGCCGGCAGTTGCGCGCGGATTTCGGCCACCGTCTGCACGATGTTGGCGCCGGGCTGGCGCTGGATGTCCAGGATCACCGCTGGCCGGCCATTCAGGGCCGATACGACGCGGTTATTCTCCACATCCGCGATCACCTCGCCCACGTCCTGCAACCGCAGCGGGGCGCCATTCTTGTAGCTGATCACCAGCGTGCGATACGCGTCCGGCGTCAGCAACTGGTCGTTGGTGGACAGCGCGAACGCCTGCGCCCGCCCGTCGAACCCGCCCTTCGCCCCGTTCACGTTGGCGGCGGACACCGCGGTGCGGATATCCTCCATCGACAAATTATACGCCGCCAGCCGCGCCGGATCGATCCGCACCCGCATGGCCCGGCGCAGCCCGCCCTGTACCGTCACCTTGCCCACGCCCACGATCTGGCTCAGCTTCGGTTGCAACAGCGTGTCCGCCGCATCCGCCACCGTATCCAGCGGCACCCTGTCCGACGTCAGCGCCAGCGTCACGATCGGCGCGTCCGCCGGGTTCACCTTCGAATACACTGGCGGGTAGGGCAGGGTGGACGGCAGCGTCCCCGCCGCGGCGTTGATCGCGGCCTGCACGTCCTGCGCCGCGCCATCCATCGACCGGGACAGATTGAACTGCAGCGTAATCTGGCTGGTGCCCTCGCTGCTGGTGCTCTCCATCGACGACAGCCCGGTGATCTCGCCGAACTGCCGCTCCAGGCTGGCGGTGATCAGCGTCGCCGTCACGCTCGGGCTGGCGCCGGGCAACTGGGTCGACACCTCGATGGTCGGGAAGTCCACCTGCGGCAGGGCCGACACCGGCAGCGCACTGTAGCCCAGCAGCCCCGCCAACAAGACCGCGACCGCCAGCAGCCCCGTCGCCACGGGCCGCGCAATGAACGGGGCGGAGATGTTCACTGGCCGCGCCCTACTGCGTCGACGCCCGCTGCCGGCCCTGTCCGGGCGCCCGGCGGCGGCGTTCCGGGCGTTCCGTCTCGGCTGGCTCGCCCGGGGTCTGTATCTTGATCTTCGATCCGTCCGTCAGGCGCGACGCCCCGTCCAGCACCACCCGATCGCCGGCCTGCAGCCCGGCCGTGATGATGGAGACGGATTCGTCCTCATGCCCGACCTGCACCACCTTGCGGATCACGTCGGTGTCGTCCTTCAGCAGGAACACGAACGTGCCCTGCGGCCCGCGTTGCACCGCGCTGGGCGGTATGCTCACGACCTGGCGCTGCGTATCAACCAGCAGGCGCACATTGATGAAGCCGCCCGGCCATAGCGCCAGGTTGGGGTTCGGGAACGTCGCCTTCAGCTTGATCGTGCCCGTGCTCTGGTCGACCGTATTGTCCAGCACGGCCACCTTGCCCCGGTCCAGCACCGTCTTGCCGTCATTGGCGACACCCTGTGGCAGCGCCAACACCTCGGGCGCGCCATCCCGCATCGCGCTCGCCACCGCCGGCAAAGTCTGCTGCGGCAGCGTGAACACGACGGAGATCGGCTGCAATTGCGTGATCACCGTCAGCGGCGTCGTGTCGCTGGCATGCACGATGTTGCCCTGGTCGACCTGGCGAATGCCGGTCCGCCCATCCAGCGGGCTGCTGATCGTGGTGTAGGACAAATTCGTCCGCGCCGTGTCGATCTGCGCCTGGTCCTGCCGCACCAGCGCCTCCGTCTGCGCCACGGTGGATTTCTGCGTGTCGGATGTCTGGGCCGAGGTATACGCCGTCGCCGCCAGCTTCTGGTAGCGCACCAGGTCCACCCGCGCGTTGGCCAGTGTCGCGTCGTCCTGCGCCTTCTTCGCCACCGCCTGGTCCAGCGCGGCCTGATAGGGGCGGGCATCGATCTTGGCCAGCACGTCGCCGGTCCGCACGTCCTGGCCTTCCTTGAACCGCACCTCGACGAGCGGCCCGTCGATCATTGCCTTCACGGTCACGGTGTTGAACGCCTGCACAGTGCCCAATGCGTCCAGATACACCGGCACGTCGGTCGTGGTGGCCGTGGTGATCAGCACCGGAATGGGGTCGCCCGCCGCCCCGCGCCGTCGGCCACCGCGCCCGCCGCGCGCCGCCTGTTCCGAGCCCTCGGGCGGCGTGTAGATGAACTCCCGCCACACGCCATACCCGACACTACCCAGCACGATCAGAACAATCAGGATGCGGCCGAGCTTCATGATGACCCTATATTGGTCGGCAGCACCCATCCGCCACCGAGCGCCTTGTAGAGGTTGATCAGCGCCTGGAAGTGCAGAAGCCGGACCTGCGCCAGCGTGTCCTGGTCCCCGAACAAGGTATTCTGCGTGTTCAGCACCGTGGTGATGTCCACCGTGCCCGCCGCCAATTGCGCCCGTGCGATATCGGCCGCCCGCTGCGCCACCGCCACCGCCTGGCGCTCCAGCGTCTCCTGCTGGGCGGCGTAGCGAACCGCGACCAGATAGGTCTCCGCATCCTGGAACGACTGCAGCACCGCCTGGCGATACGTGGCCACCAACTCCGCGAACCGGCCCTTGGCCTGGTCCAGATCGCCCTGCTTCAGCCCGTTATCGAAGATCGTCTGCGTCACCGAGGCCGCGGCGTTGAACAACATGCTGCCCGGCCCCAGCAGGGTGGACAGCGCCAGGCTCTCGATCCCGCCCTGGGACGTCAGCTGCACCGCTGGAAAGAACGCGGCCCGCGCGGCGCGGATATTGCCGTTCTGCGACACCAGATTGGCCTCCGCCTCTGCCACATCCGGGCGCCGCGCCAGCAATTCGGACGGCATGCCACCGCCAACCGTGGGGGAGGGCAGGTTCGACAGCGTGTCCGCCTTGATGGTGATCGATTCCGGCGGCCGCCCCACCAGAGTGGACAGCGCGATGACCTGCTGTTCCATCTGGCTCTGCAAATTCGGGATCTGCGCCGCTTGCCCGGCGACCAGCGCCTCCTGCTGCGCCACATCCAGCGCCGTCGCCGTGCCTACCTGCACGCGCACCTGGAACACCTTCAGCGTGGACTGCGCATCCCGCAGGTTGCGCCGCGCCACAGCCAGTCGGTCCGCCGCCCCCAGCGCCTGGAAATACGTCGTCGCAACCGAGGTCACGACCGTCAGCGCCACCACATCCTGGTCGAACCGGCTGGACAGCGCCGCCGCCCGCGCCGAATCGTAGGTCGCCCGGTTCTTGCCCCAGAAATCCACCTCGTAGCTGATCGCGGCCTCGGCGCTGTACTGGCGGCTGTCGGTATAATGGCTGGTGGCACTGCTGCTGCCTGTCACCACCGTGCTACCCGTGCTGGTCGTCGTCGTCGTCGTGCCCGACCCGGTGCTGGTGCTGGACGTCAGCCCGCTGCTGCCGGTGGTGATCCCCGACGCCGAACTGCCCCGCCGGCTGGACCCGATCCGGCTGTAGCTCGCATTTCCCGTGGCACTCACGGTCGGCAGCAGCGGCGACCCGTTGATCGCCACCTGGGCATCCGCCTGCACTACCCGCGCCGCCGCGGCCGCCAGATCCTGGTTGTTGGCCCGCGCATCCTCGATCAGCCGCGTCAGCTCCGGCGAGCCGAAACCGCGCCACCAATCCGCCGCCGGCCACGCCTGCCGCGCCGTTTCCGCGGTGGCGCGGAACGAGGCGGGGATGGCAAGTTTGGGTCGTGCGTAATCCGGCCCCAGGTCACATCCGGACAGGGGGATCGCGATCGCGACCAGCGCGAGAGTGAAGGCGTGCGTCATCCGCAATGGGGCAGTCGCAGTGGGGCAGTCCTCGAATGGCGGGCGGCGCGCCCCGATAGCACAAAACGACATCCCCAATGTAACCGCAGGATTGCGGCGGTGCGATGGCCGAATTGCGAGTGACTCGCAAAAAGATCCCCAGCCTCGAGGAGACCGTTCGAGAATGCGCTGCGGTGAGTCAGAGGCGCCCTTGCGCTGGATGGCCGCCGCAGTAGCGCTCTTGAATGGTCTCTCAGATGGAGGCGAGGATCCGCCGGGCCAGCTTCAAATGCGGCTGGTCGATCATTGCGCCATCCAGCGTCAGCACGCCCGAATCCGGGCTGGCCGCGAACGCGGCCTCCACCCGGCGCGCCCAAACCACGCGCTCCTCGGAGGGCGTGAACGCCGCATTCGCCGGCGCGATCTGCCCGGGATGGATGCACAATTTCCCCACGAACCCGTCGCGGGCGGCCTGCGCGGCCTCCCTCACCATGCCGGCCGCGTCCTTTGGGTCCGGCCACGGTGTGTCGATCGCCGGCACCCCAGCCCACGCCGCCGCCAGCAGCGTCGCGGCCCGCGCGGCCATCACCGGGGCGGCATACCCATCCGGCCCACGCGGCGCGATGCCCAGATCGGCCGATAAATCCTCCGCCCCGAAGCACAGTCCCAGCAGGCGCGGCGTCGACCCGGCGTAATCCATCGACCGCAGCGAATCCGCCGTCTCCGTCACCAGCGCCAGCACGCCAATCCCACCGGGTGGCAGACCGGACGCCGTCTCCAGCGCCTCCAAATGATGGTCCAGCGCCGCCAGATCGGCCGGCCCGGTGCATTTCGGCAGCAGGATCGCGTGCGGCCGGCTCGGCACCACCGCGGCCAGATCCGCCAGATACCACGGCGTGCCCGGCGGGTTCACCCGCACGACGACCGCCCGGTCCATCGGCAACATCGCCGCAACCATGCCGCGCGCCATGTCCTTCTGGCCCGGCGCGACCGAATCCTCCAGGTCCAGGATGACCCCATCCGCCTCGGACGCCACCGCCTTGGCGGCCTTACGCTCCGAATCGCCGGGCGCGAACAGCAGGGACCGTAATTTCATGCCCTCACACCCCCACAGCGGCCAGCGCGCGCAGCGTGTCCCCCGCGAAAACGGGAGCCGCGAAGCGGATATCCGTCATGCCCATCTTTGCGATTGCAGTTCCGTTGGTCGTGTTGTGCACGGTCATCCCAATTAGCAGACCAAGCGTAAACACCGAGTTTACCCGACGCCGCCATAGTCAGTTGTCTCGCGCCTCGAAGAACAAACCGGCCAAGCCAGCCTCCCAAAACGTGAAACAATCTTGCGCGGTCAGGCGCGATATGCAAATCACGACGACAATAAATCAAACGAGACAGGGACGTTCGGGTGGCAGAGCCGATCCTACAAACTGAGGGACTGACCAAGGAATTCCGCGGCTTCATGGCCGTGGGTGGCGTCGACCTGCAGGTCATGCCCGGCACGATTCACGCGCTCATCGGCCCCAACGGCGCCGGCAAGACCACCTGCTTCAACCTGCTCACCAAATTCCTGCAACCCACCCGCGGCACCATCAAATACATGGGCCGCGACATCACCGGGCTGAAGCCGGCGCAGATCGCCCGCCTGGGCCTGGTCCGCTCGTTCCAGATCTCCGCCGTGTTCCCCCATTTGACCGGGCTGGAAAACGTCCGCCTGGCCCTGCAGCGCAAGCGCGGCGGCTCGTACGATTTCTGGCGGTCGCAGGACGTGCTGAAATCCCTCGACGACCGCGCCCGTGCCCTCATGGACGATGTCGGCCTGTCCGAATACCACGAAACCCCCGCCGTGCTGCTGTCCTACGGCCGCAAGCGCGCCCTGGAAATCGCCACCACCCTGGCGCTCGACCCGCAAATGCTGCTGCTGGACGAACCCACCGCCGGCATGACGCACGAGGACGTGGACCGCATCGTCGCCCTCATCCGCCGCATCCGCACCGGCCGCACCATCCTGATGGTCGAACACAACCTTTCCGTCGTCGAAGGCCTGTGCGACTGCATCACCGTGCTCACCCGCGGCAAGGTCCTGGCGGAGGGCGACTACGCCACCGTCTCCCGCAACCCCGAAGTCGTCGCCGCCTATCTCGGCACCGACGCACCCGCCGCGCTGGCCGGGGAAGCCGCGCATGTTTGAGGTGAAGGGCCTCGAGGCCTGGTACGGCGAGAGCCACGTGCTGCACGGCGTCGACTTCCAGGTGGGCGAGGGCGAAGTCGTAACCCTGCTGGGCCGCAACGGCGCCGGCAAGACCACGACGATGAAGTCGATCATGGGCCTGGTGCCCCGCCGCCGCGGCTCCATCATCTACAAGGGCCGCGAGACGGTGAAGATGCGCCCCGACGAGGTCGCCAAATCCGGCATTGCCATCTGCCCCGAAGAACGCGGCATCTTCGCCGGCCTCAACGTCACCGAAAACCTGATGCTGCCCCCCGTCATCGGACCCGGCGGCCTCGACCTGCCGACCATCTACGCCCTGTTCCCCAACCTCAAGGAACGCGCCGCCTCCCAAGGCACCAAGCTCTCCGGCGGGGAGCAGCAGATGCTCGCCATCGGCCGCATCCTGCGCACCGGCGCCAAATTCCTCCTCCTCGATGAACCCACCGAGGGCCTCGCCCCCGTCATCGTGCAGCAGATCGGCCGCACCATCCGCGAACTACGCACCCGCGGCTTCACCGTGCTGCTGGTGGAACAGAATTTCCGCTTCGCCGCGACTGTGGCCGATCGCCACTATGTCATGGAACATGGCCGGGTCATCGATATGATCCCGAATAGCGAGATCGAGGCCAAGATGGACAAGCTGCACGAGTACCTCGGCGTCTGAGCACGCTATAATCGGCGTATCTGCGCGCCAAGCCCGGGGGACACCACCATGCTGCTGACAAGACGCGACCTGCTCGGCACCGTGGCCATCGCCGCTGCCGCCCCGGTGATGGCGCGTGCCCAATCCACGCCAGCCATCAAGCCCGCCATCAAAATCGGCGTATTGGGCGACCAATCCGGTGTCTACCGCGACCTCAGTGGCCCGGTGGCCGCAGCCTGTGTGCGCCAGGCGGTTCAGGACATGGCGCCTCATCTGAACGGCATCGATGTCCAGGTCGTCGTCGGCGACCACCAGAACAAGCCGGACGTCGGCGCCTCGCTCGTGCGGCAATGGTTCGACCGCGACGCCGTGGACATGGTGACGGACTGCCCGAACAGCGCCGTGGCGCTGGCCGTCGCCGCGATCTGCCACGAGAAGGACAAGACCTACATCAACAGCGCCGCCATGATCACCGAACTCACCGGGGCGCAATGCGCGCCGACCACGGTGCATTTCGCCATGGACACCTACGCCCTGGCCCGCTCCACCGGCACCGCCATGGTGGCCGACGGTGGCGATACCTGGTTTTTCGTCACCGCCGATTACGATTTCGGCCTGGCCCTCCAGCGCGACACCACCGGCTTCATCACCCGCGCCGGCGGCAGCGTGCTCGGCTCGGTCAGGGCGCCATTCCCCACCACGGATTTCTCGCCCTACCTGCTGCAGGCGCAATCCTCCGGCGCCAAGGTCATCGGCCTCTGCAACGCCGGGTCGGACGTCGTGAATTCCATCAAGCAGGCCGGTGAGTTCGGTCTCACCCGCGCAGGCGTCAAGGTCGCCGGTCTGCTGGTCTTCATCAGCGACGTGCACGCGCTGGGCCTGCAGGCCGCCCAAGGCCTCAACCTGACTGAAAGCTTTTACTGGGACCTGAACGACCGCACCCGCGCCTTCACCAGCCGCGTGCTGAAGCAAACCGACGGCGTGCGACCCGGCATGGGCCAGGCCGGCTGCTATGGCGGCACGGTGCACTACCTGAAGGCAGTCGCTGCCCTCGGTGCGGCGGATGCCAGGCGCAGCGGCCGCGCCGTCGTCGCGCGCATGAAGTCCATGCCGACGGATGACGATGCGTTCGGCGCAGGAAGCATCCGGGAGGATGGGCGGGCGCTCCACCCCGTCTATCTGTTCCAGGTGAAAGCCCCCGACGAGAGTCGCGGGCCGTGGGATTACTACAAACTGGTCGCAACCACGCCGATTGACCAGGCGTGGCGACCTCTCAACCAGGGTGGCTGTCCAATGGTGCATTCATGATCGCGCGTCGTTCCCTTCTGGCCGGTTCTGCCGCCGCTGCCGTCATCGCCCCGCGCGTGCGCGCCCAGGGCGCCAAGCCCCGCATCAAGCTGGGCGTGCTGAACGACATGTCCGGCCCGTATCGCGACACTGGCGGCCCCCTCTCCATCACCTGCGTGCAGCAGGCGGTGCAGGATTTCGGTGACCACGGTTTCGCCGTCGACGTCATCAACGCCGATCATGGCAACAAGCCGGACCAGGGCGCCTCCATCGCCCGGCGCTGGTACGATGAGGACGGCGTCGACGTCATCCTCGACGTGCCGACCTCCTCCGTGGCCCTCGCGGTCAGCACCGTCACGAAGGAAAAAAACAAGGTCAACCTGAATTCCGGCGCCGGAACGGTCGACCTCACCGGGTCGCAATGTAACCCCAACACCATCCAGTGGACCTACGACGTCTACATGCTGGCGAAGTCGACCGGCGGCGCGATGGTGAAGTCGGGCGGCGATAGCTGGTTCTTCGTCACCGCCGACTACGTGTTCGGCCAGCAGCTCGCCAGCGAGGGCGCCAAGTTCGTCAAGGCGGCTGGCGGCAAGGTCCTCGGTGAAACTCGCTACCCGTTCCCCGCCACCAACGATTTCTCCTCCTTCCTGCTGCAGGCGCAAACCTCCGGCGCCAAGGTGCTCGGCCTGGCCAACGCCGGCGCCGACACCATCAACTGCATCAAGCAGGCCGCCGAGTTCGGGCTCACCCAGCGCATGAAGCTCGCCGCGCTGCTGATGTTCATCAGCGACGTGAACGGCCTCGGCCTGCAAACCGCCCAGGGCCTGACGCTGACCGAGAGCTTTTATTGGGACCTGAACGACCGCACGCGCGCCTTCTCCGCCCGGTTGAAGCAGAAGGCGCCGGACGTGCGCGCCGACATGGACCAGGCCGGCTGCTACTCGGCCGCGTTGCACTACCTCAAGGCCGTCGCCGACATGGGCGTGGCCAACGCCAAGGCGAACGGCGCCGCCGTCGTGGCCCGCATGAAGGCGATGCCGACCGATGACGATGCGTTCGGCAAAGGCTCCGTCCGCGAGGACGGCCGCGGCATGTTCCCCGCCTACCTGTTCGAGGTAAAGAGCCCGGCCGAAAGCCAGGCCCCCTGGGATTATTACAAGCTGATCGCAACGACGCCGGCTGGCGAGGCCTACCGCCCGCTGGCCGAGGGCGGCTGCCCCCTCGTGCATACGTAAAGGCCGACATGTTCATGATCTTTGGCTACCCGGTGGCACTGCTGTTCGGTCAGTTGCTGCTGGGTTTGATCAACGGGGCATTCTACGCGCTACTGTCATTAGGCCTGGCCATCATCTTCGGCATGCTCAACATCATCAACTTCGCCCACGGGGCGCTGTTCATGGTGGGCGCGTTCGTGGCGTGGATGCTGCAGAACTACCTGGGCCTGGACTATTGGTGGGCGCTGATCCTGTCGCCACTCATCGTCGGCGCCTTCGCCGTGGTGCTGGAAAAGACCGTGATCTGCCGGCTGTACCGGATCGACCATCTCTACGGCCTCCTGCTGACATTCGGCCTGGCGCTCATTCTGGAGGGCCTGTTCCGCAACGAATACGGCTCCTCCGGCCTGCCATACCGCATCCCGCAGGCATTGTCGGGCGGCGCCAATCTCGGCTTCATGTTCATGCCGCTCTATCGCGGCTGGGTGGTGCTGGTGGCCGTCGTCACCTGTCTGGCGGTGTGGCTGGTGATCGAAAAGACCTCGATCGGCGCCAAGCTGCGGGCAGCCACGGAAAACCCCGGCTTGGTGCAGGCCTTCGGCGTTAACGTGCCCCGCATGATCACGCTCACCTACGCGGCCGGCGTGGCCCTGGCCGCGTTTGCCGGCGTCCTCGCGGCGCCGATCTATTCGGTCAATCCTAACATGGGTTCCAACCTCATCATCGTGGTGTTTGCCGTGGTGGTGATCGGCGGCATGGGCTCGATCCTCGGCTCCATCGTCACCGGCTTCGGCCTCGGCGTGGCGGAAGGATTGACCAAAGTCTTCTACCCGCAGGCCTCCGCCACGGTCATCTTCGTGGTCATGGTCATCGTGCTGCTGGCGCGTCCCGCCGGGTTGTTCGGGAAGGCCGCCTGATGTTCGGGTTTTCCAAAGAGCAAGGCATCGCCTTCCTGCTGCTGCTGATCCTGGTGGTCGTCTGCCCGTTCGTCCTCTACCCCGTGTTCCTGATGAACGTGCTGTGCTTCGCCCTGCTGGCCTGCGCGTTCAACCTGCTCATCGGCTATGTCGGGCTGATGAGCTTCGGCCACGCCGCCTATTTCGGCATGGGCGCCTATGTCTGCGCCTATGCCGCGAAGGTCTGGGGACTCACGCCCGAGGTGTGTGTCCTGCTGGGCGGCATCACCGGCGGCCTGTTGGGCGTGGTGTTCGGCTGGCTGGCGATCCGGCGCCAAGGCATCTACTTCGCCATGATCACCCTGGCCCTGGCGCAGATGAACTACTTCTTCTGCCTGCAGGCGCCGTTCACCCATGGTGAGGACGGCATCCAGCAGGTCCCCCGCGGCGCGTTGTTCGGCATCTTCTCTCTGGCCAACGACCGGGCGATGTATGTGTTCATCGCGGTGCTGTTCCTGTTCTTCTTCCTGCTCATCCACCGCATCGTGCATTCCCCCTTCGGCCAGGTGCTGAAGGCGATTCGCGAGAACGAACCCCGCGCCACCTCGCTCGGCTACCGCACCGACGACTACAAGCTGATCGCCTTCATCCTGTCCTGCTTCATCGCCGGCATCGCCGGGGGCGCCAAGGCGCTGGTCTTCGGCATCGCCACGCTGACGGACGTGAACTTCGAAACCTCCGGTGAGATCGTGCTGATGACGCTGGTCGGCGGCATGGGCACCATCTTCGGACCCGGCGTCGGCGCCCTGGTGCTGAAGGGGATGGAGAACTACCTCGCCGGCATCGGTTCCTGGGTCACGGTGGTGCAGGGCTGCATCTTCGTGGTCTGCGTGCTCGCCTTCCGCCGCGGCATCATCGGGGAGATCGGGGCCCGGCTCAAGCTGGTGCTGTAGCCCCGCCGCGACATCGGATAGGTTGGGGACAGCATGATCCTCGACCGCAGTCCCATGGCCAGCCGGTTCGATCCGGAGCGGATGTTCCGCCCCCGCTCGCTCGCCATCTTCGGGGCGGACGGGCGGCTCGGCCGGCAGGTGCTCGACAACCTTGCGGCCGGCGGGTTCACCGGCGCCGTGCAAGCCGTGGCGCCGGGCGCCGACCCGGCGCCTGCCGACCTCGCCATATTCGCCGCCGACACGGGCCCGATCGCCCGCCTGCTCCCCGGCCTGGCACGCGCTGGGATTTTCGCCGGCGTGGCAGTGGGGCTCAGCCAGGATATCGCGGCCGGGCAGGCGGAAACGGGTGTGCGCGTGCTCGGTCCCGGATCGTTCGGCATGGCGTGCCCAGCGATCCACCTCAACGCCACCCTGTCCCACCTGCAGCCGCAGCCCGGCCGGGTCGCACTCCTCTCCCAATCCGCCGCCCTCTGCCGCGCCGTGCTCGATTGGGCGGGGCCGAACGGCGTCGGCTTCAGTCAGATCGTCGGCATCGGCGGCAATGCCGGCACCGGGTTCGACCAGGTGTTGGACTTCCTGTCCCGCGATTCCGCCACCGGCCCCATCCTGCTGGACATCCGCCGCCTCCGCGACCCCCGCACCTTCCTGTCCGCCGCCCGCGCCGCCGCCCGCCTGCGCCCCGTCGTCGCCCTGCGCGCCGGCAGTCGCCTGCTGGACCCGACCGGCCGGGCGGAAATGGTGTTCGACGCCGCCCTCAACCGCGCCGGCGTGCTCACCGTCTCCAGGCTGGAGGACCTGCTCGCCGCCCTCGAAACCCTCACCCGCGCCCCCCCGCCGCGGGGCGACGGCCTGGTCATCGTCACCAACGCCATCGGCCCCGGCCGCATGGCCGCGGACGCCGCACTCGCCAGCGGCATCGCCCTCGCCAACCTCGCCCCCGAAACTCGCA
>NZ_LMUY01000147.1 GCF_009765685.1 Acidisphaera sp. L21
GCCATCGCAACGCCATCAGATGTGAGAACACAGCAGCGAAAAGGCGCCGGAAGGCAAATGAGCGCCAACCAACCCGAGGTGGACATGCTGGAGGCGCAAATGTTGAATTGCGTCAGGAACTGACCCGGGTTTTGCATTGAGATCTGACCCGCCTCGTTTCATATTCCGCCGGGTTTGATGAGGGTCAAGACACGGGCTTTTCCTTTCGTGTTTTGGCGGTTGCCTAACTGGCCTTGAGGCGGAAGCTGTCATTGCCGGTTTCGATGATGTGGCAGTGGTGGGTGAGCCGATCGAGTAAGGCCGTGGTCATCTTGGTGTCGCCGAAGACCCCCGCCCATTCGCTGAAGCTCAGATTTGTGGTGATCACCACACTGGTCCGCTCGTAGAGCTTGCTGAGCAGGTGGAACAACAAGGCGCCGCCGGAGGCGCTGAACGGCAGGTAGCCAAGTTCGTCGAGGATCATGATGTCCAGGCGGCCCAGTCGATCGGAGAGCTGCCCGACCTTGCCCTGCGTCTTCTCTTGCTCAAGGGCATTGACCAGTTCGACGGTGGAGAAGAACCGCACCTTCTTACGATGATGCTCGACCGCCTGAACGCCAATCGCTGTGGCGACATGGGTCTTGCCAGTGCCAGGACCGCCAAGAAGAACCAAGTTATGGGCGTTGTCGATAAAGTCGCATCGGTGAAGCTGCCGAACGAGAGCCTCGTTGATCTCGCTGGAGGTAAAGTCGAAGCCGGTCAGGTCCTTATAAGCCGGGAAGCGCGCTGCTTTGATCTGATAGGCGATGGAGCGGACTTCCCGTTCGGCAAGTTCGGCCTTCAGCAATTGCGCCAGGATCGGCACCGCGCTCTGGAAGGCCGGCGATCCCTGATCGATGAGGTCCTCGACGGCCTGGGAAGACCGGTCGCACATGGGTCAATTCTAAATGCAAATATCCCACTAAACGGGTCAGTTCTCAGCGCAACTCAACAGTCTCGGCGTTTGCCCGTGAGGATGTCCTGCGTGGAGCTGATGAGGAACATCAGATCTGCGGCGTGTCGATCTGCAGTGTCGAATCGGCGAATCAAAAACTGGAACCGGCTTTCGAGGAACCGGAACAGGGCCTCTCCGCCTTTCGGGGATGCGAGACCGGGCTGTTCCATAACTGTCCGGATGACGCTGTTGCACCAGAGGTGGAAGGGTGGCGAGAGATACCGGGCATAGGCCAGCGCGAGCTGCCAATGAGCCCAAGTGGCGCCGCCCTTGCCCCGACCAGCGACAACAAGGCCGTCCTGGAGCGGGTCCATAATGTCGTCCTGGCCTACATTTAGACCAGACGACGCGGTCGTGTTGCCGACGGTGTGGATCCGGACGAACTTGCGAAAATGCGCTGTCTCGTCGAGTGCAAGCCACAATGATGGACGTCGAGCAGACTGACCGCCTGCCGCGCGCCACATGTCCGTCAGATTGAGCATGGAGCCACGCTTGCGGATGACAGTGCCTTCGTAGGCCAACTTGTCACCCGCGGATTGCGAGCTTTGTTTGTAGTTGTGGACCATCTGAGTCTCCATAGGTCTGGGTTCTAGCCTTGCTGAAGGGCCTTCTTCGGTCGGCTTGAAGCTACCGAGCCACAGACTAAGACAGGGCAATGATCACATTACCGATGCACGCCACCGGTAGTTGATATATAGGAATTTGCTATTGTGAATACAAGTAATCAAGAGATTCGATTTCAATATTAGTAATCATGCTCGCCAAGAACACGATACCACGCAGAACTGTGCACGCTTAGAGGGTGTTATGCACTCCGCATGAGGTCGGCGGCCTGCCTGA
>NZ_LMUY01000148.1 GCF_009765685.1 Acidisphaera sp. L21
CCGACCACCCCGGGCGGGAACGGGCAGCTGATTGAGGTCGCCTGTTGGAGCCACTTCCGCCGCAAGCTCTACGACGTGCATCACGCGACAGCGTCCCCGATCGCGCTCGAGGCTTTGGAGCAGATCGCTGCGCTGTTCGTTGTCGAAAGCAGCGTCAACGGCGTCGCGCCCGAGCGACGCCGCGCCGTGCGAGCCGAGCATGCCGCGCCGCTGTTGGATCAACTGAAGACGTTCCTGGACACCTCGCTCAACAAGATCAGCGGCAAGAGCGACTTGGCCAAGGCGATCCGCTACGCGCTGT
>NZ_LMUY01000019.1 GCF_009765685.1 Acidisphaera sp. L21
CCGATCTTGCCCGTCTGTCCAGCCTTCATGATCGCCTCGACCACTTGGTCCGCGAGGCTCGCGGCCACGGCGACCTCAATCTTCACCTTTGGTAGAAACGATATTTGGTATTCCGCCCCGCGGTAGATTTCGGTCTGGCCCTTTTGTCGGCCGAAGCCTTTGACCTCGGACACGGTCAAACCCTGCACCCCAAGCGACGTGAGCGCCTCGCGCACGTCGTCCAGCTTGAAGGGTTTGATGATCGCCATGATGAGCTTCATCGATTTCCTCGCTTCCTGTTCGACGCCGGGCCGCCTGCGGTGACCGACGTTTCAGAGGGCTCCTAAACAAGAAGCGTGCCGGTCCAGATGGCGATGAATCGCGGGGGTTTGTTGCGACCCAAGGTGGTCTTCCAGGCGCATACGACGGTAAACTGCCGCAATGGGCGGCGTGCGACGCTGCCTACGAAATAGGCAGATTCTCATGGCGGATAGGCTCGAAGTTGACGTTTGCGTGGTGGGTGCCGGCCCGGTGGGTGGCGCGCTGGCCTGCAGCCTGGCCGCGGGCGGGGTGCGCGTTGCCGTGGTGGACCGTTCCGCCCTGCCGCCGATGGAACACCCGGCGTTCGACGGACGCGCCTACGCCATCGCCGCCGGCTCCCGCCATTTGCTGGAGGAGGCGGGGATTTGGGCCCGCCTGCCGTTCGAGCCCTGCCCGATCCTGGATATTCGCGTGTCGGATGGGAAGGTGGGGCAGAAGGCGTCGCCGCTATTCCTGCATTTCGACCACGCCGACGCCGATGCCGGCCCATTCGGCTGGATGGTAGAGGCGCGCAGCCTGCGTGTGGCGCTAAACGCCCAACTGCACGCGCTCGAGTCCAGCCTGGTCTTCGCCCCTGCCGAGGCAAGCGTGACACGCAGTGCCGAGGGCGCCGTGGTCCAGATCACCGGGGGGCCTGCCATTCACTGTCGCCTGGTCGTCGCTGCCGAGGGGCGGGGCTCCCCGCTGCGCAACCAGGCGGGGATTCGCGTGTCCCGCTTGGCCTATCGCCAGCACGGCATCGTCAGCGCCGTGGCGCATGAGCGCCCGCATCGTGGCGCGGCGCTGGAGCATTTCCTGCCCGGCGGGCCGTTCGCCCAACTCCCCATGACCGGGACGCAGGACGCGCCGAACCTGTCCGCCATCGTCTGGACCGAACGGGCCGCCCTGGCCCCGCGCATGATGGCCCTGGACGACGCTGCCTTTGGGCGGGAGATCGCGCGTCGCATGGGCGATCATCTGGGTGCGATGCGCCCGGTGGGCCGCCGCTGGATTTACAAGCTCAGCGCTATGCACGCGCACAGCTACACTGCGGAGCGACTGGCCCTGGTCGGGGATGCCGCGCACGGCATCCATCCGATTGCCGGCCAAGGACTGAACCTCGGCCTACGCGACGTAATCACCCTGGCTGGCATGCTGCGCGACGCCAGGGCGGCCGGGGAGGATTTAGGGTCGCCTGAATTGCTCGCGCGTTACCAGGCAAGACGACGCCCTGCCAATCTGTTGATGCTTGGGGCGACGCATGCGCTGGACCGGCTGTTCTCCACCGACAATCCGCTCATCCGCACCGTGCGGGACGCGGGGATTGCCGGCGTGCACCGGTTGCCATCGCTGAAGCGGATGTTCATGCGGCAGGCGATGGGCGCCTAGAGGGTTCGCGCGAAGAACGCGGCAACCAGGCGATAGGCTCGGTCGCGATCTTCCGGCCGGATGAAGCCGTGGCCGGCATAGTCGAATGTCTCGAACGTTACGTCCCGCTGAAACCCGCGCATCGCGGCCACGATCTGCTCGCTCTCGCCATATGGCACTCGGGGGTCGCGTGTGCCGTGCAGCACCAACAGCGGCGCGGTCATGGCGGCGGCTTGCTTGATCGGTGAAATGCGGGCGAACAGCGCGGCATCCCGGTCCGGGTCGCCATACTCGCGGCTGCGATGGGCCTTGCGCCATGGGCCGGTATCGGCCAGCAACGTCGTGAAATCGGCGATGCCGTAATAGTCCACCACGCTGCGCCACAGTGCCGGGTATTCGCCCATTGCGGCCAACACCATGTAGCCGCCATAGGATTGGCCCATGATGCCGATGCGCGCCGGGTCGATGCTGGGTTGCGCCACCAGCCAGGCATGCGATGCCGCCAGATCGTGCACGCTGTCCAACCGGGCGCCCACATCGTCGCTGGCGGTGTAGGCGCGGCCATATCCGGTGCTGCCGCGCACGTTCGGCATCAGCACGGCGTAGCCCTGGGCCAGCAGCATTTGCATGTCGGCACGGAAATTCGCCCGTGTCTGCCCGGCTGGGCCGCCATGCACCCATACCACCACTGGCCATCCAGTTTCCGGCGCCGCGCCTGGCGGGGTGGCGAACCAGCCGGGGATGATCTTTCCATCGAAACTGGTCCACGCCACCAGGTGGAACGATGCCAGCGCGGCCGGCGCCTCCGGAACCCACACCGCGCGCGCCTGGGCGGTGGCCGGGTCGACCAGGTAGATGCCCGGTGGCGTGGTCGGGCCGCTGGCAGATAGCGCCAGGCTGGACCCATCCGGTGCCCAGGCCAGCTCGCCAGCGACGCCGTGCGGCAGGCCGGAGACGACGCGGCGTTCGGCGCCAATTGGCCCAATGCGCACGATCGCGTAGCCCCGGTCGTTCTCCACCGTGGCCAGCACCGTATCGCCGAGCGCCAAGGACCATGCCTCCAGATCCCGGCCCGGCGCCTCCGCCAGGAGGGTCAGCGCGCCGGTGTCCGGATCGATCCGGTGCAGCGCCACGAACTCCCCGCCGGCATCGGACAGGCCGAATAACTCGCCCGCCTTGGTCCAGCGCAGTGATTTGAACGCGGCCGGGCGGTGGTGTGGGATGATGCGGGCGGTGCCGTCGGCCAGGCTCAGCACCAGCAATGCCTGGTCGCCCTCCGCCTCGTCGGCGAGCAGCAACAGGCGGTCGCCCTCCGGGTGCCAGGCGGCAACGGCCAGTTGGTGCGTGCCCTGGTAGATGCGCCGCGGCGGGCCGGACACCGGGCGCACCAGCACGTCGAAATGCGCCTCGTCCCGGTCGTTGGCGGCGTAGGCGAATTGGGTGCCGTCTGGCGACCAGGCGCCGAAATCGTGGATCACTGCGGGCGCCTCGGTCAGCGCGAGCGGCACCCCGCCATCATACAGCCACAGCTGCTGCCGCTCGTCCCCGCCGGCGTCGGTGCCGAAGATGATGCGTTCGTCATTCGGTGCGCGGCGCAGGAAGAACGTCTTTTCCCCCATTTCCGCCAGCGCGCGGTCGCCCCCGCCGTCGAGCCCCATTGACCAGAGTTGGGGCGTGCCCGCCCCGCGCAGATGATACAGGGTGCGCCCGTCGCGTGAGAAGGTGGGGGCGGCGGCAGCGCCGATGGCGGCATAGGAACTGGTCATGCACCCATCCTCCTCCGCTGGCGTTATGGCGCAAGAGGCTCGTTCGTGATTGGCCCGGCATCTTGCAGACTCGCCCGGAGTGATTAGAACAAAACCGCAACCATAGGTGTCCGATGGACCTGCTGCAGAAACTCGAGATCCTGGCGGATGCGGCGAAATACGACGCCTCCTGCGCGTCCAGCGGCACGGAAAAGCGCAGTTCAGCCGGCGAGAAGACCGGCATCGGATCGACGGAGGGCATGGGGATCTGCCATGCCTACGCGCCGGATGGCCGCTGTATCTCCCTGCTGAAGATCCTGCTGACCAATTCCTGCGTCTATGATTGCCTGTATTGCATCAACCGCCGGTCCTCCAACGTGCGCCGGGCGCGGTTTACGGTAGAGGAGGTCGTCACCCTCACGCTCGGCTTCTATCGCCGCAATTGCATCGAGGGGCTGTTTCTCTCCTCCGGCATCATCAGCAATCCCGATTACACGATGGAGCAGGTGGTTCGTGTCGCCCGCACGCTGCGGGAGGAGCACGGGTTCCGCGGCTACATCCACCTGAAGACCATCCCCGATGCCGACCCGGCGCTATTGCTGGAGGCCGGGCGGTATGCCGATCGTTTGTCCATCAACGTCGAACTGCCGACCGAGGGAAGCCTTGCCGCCCTTGCGCCGGAGAAGAACTTGCCGGGCATCCGTCGCTCCATGGGGCGGATGCGGCTGCGCATCGACGAGGCGAAGGCGGAGCGGAAATCCCCCCGCTTCGCGCCCGCCGGGCAAAGCACGCAGGTGATCGTCGGCGCGGATAAAAGCTCGGACCGGGATATCCTGGCGATGAGCACGAACCTGTATGGATCGTATGGATTGCGCCGGGTCTACTACTCGGCATTCAGCCCGATCCCGGACGCCTCCGCCGCGCTGCCGCCTGACCACGCGCCGCTGGTGCGGGAGCACCGGTTGTATCAGGCGGATTGGCTGATGCGGTTCTACGGCTTTTCCGCTCCGGAGTTGGAGACGGATACGGCCGGCAATCTGGACCTGTCGATCGACCCGAAACTGTCCTGGGCGCTGGCGCATCGCGACCAGTTCCCGGTCGACGTGAACACCGCGGCGAAGGAGATGCTGCTGCGAATTCCGGGCATCGGCGTCAAGTCGGTCAACGCCATCCTGCGTGCGCGGCGTTATCGCAGCCTGCGGATGGACGATCTAGCGCGCCTGCGATTGCCATTGGCCAAGATCAGCGCCTTCGTGATCGCCGCCGGGCACACGGGTGGCAGTGCCGGGCTGGATGGGGAGCGACTGCGCCAGCGCCTGACGCCGCGTCCCGTGCAATCCGACCTGTTCGGATGAGCCGCAGCGTCATCTTGCCGCACGAGGTGGATTGGGGCGGTTGGCGCAGCGCCGCGCGCGCCCTGGCGCTGGAGGGTGTGCCGCCGGAGGACGTCGTCTGGTCGGTCCGCGCGCCCGATGACCTGTTTGCCGATGCCTCCGAGGAACCAGCTGCCGCACCACCTGCCGGGACGTTCAATGTTCCCCGCGCCCTGGTGGACCTGGCGCAAACCGTGATCCAAGCCCGCGAGCCAGCCCGATTTGCCCTGCTCTATCAACTGCTGTGGCGGGCCCATGCCGGTGAGCGGCATCTGCTGGAGCAGGTGACCGACCCGGACGTGCAGCGGGCCAACCGGCTGGCGCAGGCCGTCCGGCGCGACACGCACAAAATGCGGGCGTTTGTTCGCTTCCGCGAGGTGGCCGAGCCGGAAGGCACGCGCTACGTCGCATGGTTCGAGCCCGACAATTACATCGTCGAGGCCAACGCGGCCTTTTTCGTGCGTCGTTTCGCCACCATGGTGTGGTCGATCCTGACGCCCTATCGCAGCGCGCACTGGAATGGCGAGGAGCTGAGCTTCACCGCCGGGGCCGCCCGTGCCGACATCCCCGACGATGACCGGCTGGAAGCCTATTGGCGCGCCTATTTCAGCAGCATCTTCAACCCGGCGCGGCTGAAGATCGGCGCCATGACGTCGGAGATGCCGCGTAAATACTGGCGCAACTTGCCCGAGGCTGCCGCGATACCCGAGTTGATCCGCGGCGCCGCTGCCCGGGTGAGCACGATGGTGGAGGCCCCGACCATTTCCCCCGCAAAACCGGCGCGCATCCCCGACGCCGCACCCCCGACGCTGGACCATCTGCCCGATACGAAGCTGCGCCGCGCCGCGATCGAGGCTGCGTCCTGTCGCGCCTGTCCGTTGTGGGAACCAGCCACGCAGACCGTATTCGGGGAAGGGCCCGCCGATGCAAGGTTGATGTTCGTGGGTGAGCAGCCGGGCGACCAGGAAGACCTTGCCGGCCGCCCGTTCGTCGGCCCGGCGGGCAAGATGTTCGACACTGCGCTGGCCGAGGCCGGGATCGATCGCGCCGCCGCCTACGTCACGAATTCGGTGAAACACTTCAAGTTCGAGCCGCGGGGCAAGCGCCGCATCCATGCCAAGCCCGACGCGGGCGATATTGCTGCCTGCAAGTTCTGGCTGGATCTGGAACAGCAAGAAGTGCAGCCCGCCGTCACCGTCCTACTCGGCGCCACCGCGGCCCGTGCCGTGCTGGGCCGCGTGGTCACCATTTCGCGGGAGCGCAGCCGGCCGATTGCCTTGACTGGCAACCGGCAGGCGCTGGTGACGGTGCATCCCTCCTATCTGCTGCGCCTACCGGACGAGGCGAGCAGGCAGCGGGAATATGCCGCCTTCGTCGCCGACCTTCGTCAGGCAATGACGTTGCTGGACAGCTCGGCGAGCTAGCGGCGGAAGCCGCCGCGTCCGCCCCAGCCGCCGCGATAGCCGCCACCGCCCCAGCCGCCGCGGTAGCCGCCCCAGCCTCCACCCCACCCGCCGTAGAAGCCAAACCCGATGGCGTCACCGTAGAGCCAGGGATAATAGCCGCCGAATCCGGCGTATACCGGATATGCCGGGTAGTAGCCGTACAGGACCGGCCGTGCCGGCGCCATTGGCTGCACGATGTTCTGGTGGTCTGCCATGCAGCGCAGGTAGACCATGCCCGGCGTGACCTGCACCGGCGGTGGTTCGCCCGCTTGCGCGCTGCCCGCGTAGGTATCGGCAGGCTGTGTGCCCTGCGGCGGAGGCTGCGCGGGCCGGTATGCATTCGACTGTGGCGGCCGGGCGCCGGGTGGTGGGGCGGCATAGCCGTCCCGGGGCACCGTATTGGCGGCATTCCGGCAGAGTCCGTCATCGCCCTGGAACTGCGCCTCGGTCTTGCCGGGGCCGGGCAGCGCCACCAGGGGAATGGGCGGCGGTGGCAATGGTGGGGGCAGCACGCATCCCGCAAGCCCTGCCGCCATCACCAGAGATCCAACCCGACCGACTGCCCGCATCCCGTACTCCCGCCCACTGCGCTGCCCAATGCTCCGCCCCCCGCCCTCGGAAGGCAAGTTTCTTAAGGTGACAGCGATTCACAGGTGAAAGTTACAAACCGCAATGCCATGTTCATCACCTGATAAGCGAATGGGCCGATGGTGGGTCTGCAACATCGCAAACGGGAGACTGTATGAGCATCAGCGCGTATTCGTCGTCACTGGCTATCCCGCCCTATCCAGGGCCCACGCGCACGACCGATACGAACACCAAGACGCCAACCCAGGGTTTAACCCGCAATGACCAACAGGCGCAGCCGATTAAACGACCATCCTCGAACCCGGTCCCAAGCACTGGCCTATCGAGCACTGGCCTACCAAGCACTGGCCTACTGAACACCGTCGTCTAACTACCGTCGTCTAAGACAGACCGATCGCGGGACCGCTTGGCAGGTCCCATAGATGTGCGAGGGCACCAAAAGTGGCGCCCGGCCCCATCAGTCAGCCCGCATCAGGGCTTCGCAACACACGTAAAGGTTCGCGACCCCGTCAGCGACTTGGCGCCCGTGACCTTGCTGAGCTGGCCTGTCGGGCAGCGCCCGTCATCCACCAGCACCGACTGACCCGGCGCTAGCCCGCCCCCGCCTGGTACCGTCGCCAGAATAGTCGGGCCACCGCATCCGGATAGCAGGGTGGTCATGGCAAGCAGCAAAACCGTCCGAGTCGTCATCCAGTCACTCTCCCGGCGCACCATGTCCGCCGGGACGGTCTAACCACGCGCGACCGGTCTGCCAATCCCGCCGGCTCCGCTACCGGAACTCCAGCCGGCGCTCCTCCGCGAGGGTGAGCGCTGCCTCCATCATCATGCGCGGCAGCCGGGCCAGGCTAAACCGCCGGCGCACGCGGAACCGGCGCACCCGCGCGCGTTCGCCGGCGAGGCGGCGAACCAACTCGTCGACGGAGGTCAGACCATCGACCAGCCCCAATTCCTGGCCCCGCGCGCCCAGGCAGTAGCTGCCGTCGAACACCGCCGGGTCGGCGGACAGGCGGCTGCCCCGGCGTTCCTGCACCCATGCCTTGAACCGGGCGTGAATATCGCTCATCAGCGCCTGCACGAATGCCACGTCTTCCGGCTGCTCGGGGCGGAATGGGTCCAACCGCGCCTTGTTCTGGCCTGCGGTGTATAGCCGCCGTTCGACCCCGTAACGCTGGATCAACTGGTCGAAGCCGAAGCCACCGCCGACCACGCCGATGGAGCCGACGATGCTCATCGCACTGGCATGGATTTCGTCGGCGGCGCAGGCCAACCAATATCCCCCGGACGCGCCAGCCTCGCCGATGACGGCGTAGACCCGGGCCTGCTTCTTCTCTGCCCGGCGCCGCACCAGCCCGGCGATCAGTTCGGACTGCACCGGCGAGCCACCGGGACTGTCGATGTCCAAGATGAGGATGCCGCCCTTCTTCACGCTGGCGAACGCCCGCTCCACCAGCGGCCCGGCGGAGCGGATGTTCAGCGCCCCCTCTCGACCGGCGATCAGGCCGTGCAGTTCGACAACGGGGATGCGGGGGCGGCGCCAGGGGAAGAGGTTCATGCCTCTAAGGAAGTGTCACCCGTGGCGTTTGGCAACCATGCAACCATGCTCATGGCTCGTGCTGGGCGACGTCCAGCGCACGCGTCCAGGCGCCGGATGCGAGCTGGCCCGCCCACCAGCGATCCACTGCCTCCACGAACGCCGGGTCGCGCGGCAGCATGTAGGCCTTCTGCAGCTTGGTGAACGGGGCGGGGACGGCGGCGGCGCAAAGCTGGGGGTGCAGCAGCGCCTGGTGATCGACCTCGATCCCGTCGGTCACCATCACATCCTCCCGGCCCGCAGCGATCTCGTCGAAGATGGTGACGTTGTCGGGGAAGACCGTCAGCTTGGCATGGGGGAAGTTCGCATGGGCGAAATCCTCGTTGGAAGCGCCGGGGTTCACCACCACCCGTACGTCCGTCCGGTCGATGGCGGCGATGCTGTTCAGCCTATCCTTGTCGGCACAGCGAACGATCGGCCGCTTGCCATCCACCATCGTCGCGGTGGAGAAGGCGGCGATCTTCTCCCGCGCCGGCAGGATGGTGACGCCGCCGACGGCGATGTCGAATTTATCGGCGGCGAAGTCGCTGTTCAGCGAGGCCCACACCGTCGGCACGAAGGTGATCTTGACGCCTAACTCCGTTGCCAGCTGGCGGGCCATGGTGATGTCGGCGCCGCGGTAATTGCCGTCGGTCTCGCGGAAGGTGAACGGCTTGTAATCTCCCGTCGTTCCCACGCGTAGCACGCCCGCTGCCTTGACCGCTGCCAGATCCGCAGCCTGTGCGGGCAGAGCGATGGCGAGCGCTATGGCTGCGCCTAAGGCAATGATTTTCGGCATGTCTTTCCCCCTGACGTATCGTTGGCGGATTTATCCGAGAGCGGCGGTTGGTGATCAACTGTACCCTGGCCGCAACAGTGTTGGATATTTACCGCAGTCTCATTGCAAGCATGCCTGCCCCCGGCATACTCACGCCTGGGATTAAGCCCGCCCACCCCCGAGGAGCCTCCGTCGATGCGCAAGTTTGCGATGTTCGCCACGGCCATTGTTGGCCTGGCGTTTACTGCCCCGTCTTATGCCCAGCCTTCCAACAGCGCGCCGCAGCCCGGCCTGCCCCCCGGCTTCTCCGCCGGCTCGCAGAACGCCCAGCCGCCCCGCGCCACCGGTGACCTGAACAGCACTGCCACCACCACGTCTTCCCCCGGCTCCACTGCCGCTGCGGCGGTTCCCACCACGGCCAGCACCCACCGTGCACGCCGTGCCGCTGCCCATCATCGTCGCGTGCGTCATCGCCGCCATGTGGCCGCTGCCAAGGCCGCGGCCACGACGGCGCCCGCGCAGTAAGCGTCGGCTCTCATTCGCGTCGGCCAAAAATGGCGCCCGGGAAACCGGGCGCCATTTTTTTATCGAAATGACCCGGAACTCGCCTCCAAGCTGCGCTTGAAATTAGTTAAGAGATAGTTTATGTATTTTGAGACAGTTTTAACGGGCGATCCGTCGCCACGCTGAGAGGAGAGATCCATGTATTTCGGTGATGCGCTACCTGAAGTGTCTGCCGAGCAGAAGCAGGACTTTGCCAAGGCCGAGCGACGGCTGCTGCGCCGTTTGGCCATATTGGGCTGCCTGGGCGTGGTGGTGATGATCGTCACACTCGTCTAGCCCTTCGGCCCGACCCGGTGCTGATTGGTGTTTGCGTTTCGCCACCCCATGTGATCGTGCGATAAGAGGCCGGCGAGGTGCCAGCCTTCAGAAGGCTCGAACGAGGGCGGTGCGCCGTTGGATTACGAGAGTTTCTTTCGTCGCGAACTCGACGAACTTCGCCAGAATGGCGACTACCGTATTTTCGCAAATCTACAGCGCCAAGCCGGGCGTTTTCCGCACGCCCTGCACATGCGCGCGGGTGCGCCGGCCGACCTTACCATCTGGTGCTCCAACGATTATCTCGGCATGGGCCAACATCCCGCCGTCCTCACCGCGATGCATAAAGCCTTGGACGAATGCGGCGCCGGCGCTGGCGGAACGCGCAACATTGCCGGGACCAACCACTACCACGTGCTGTTGGAGCAGGAGCTGGCAGACCTGCACGGCACCGCGGCGGCATTGCTGTTCAATTCCGGCTACATGTCGAATTGGGCGGCGCTGAGCACCCTGGCGGCCCGGCTGCCGGGCTGCGTCGTGCTGTCGGACGCCAGCAATCATGCCTCGATGATCGAGGGCATACGGCATAGCCGCGCCAAGAAGATCGTGTTCGCCCATAACGATCCGGCGGATCTGGAACGCAAGCTTGCCGCGCTGCCGCCGGGCACGCCGAGCCTGGTGGCATTCGAGTCGGTCTATTCGATGGATGGCGACGTTGCCCCGATCGCGGCCATCTGCGACGTGGCCGACCGCTACGGGGCGATGACCTATCTGGACGAGGTCCACGCCGTTGGCCTGTATGGCCCCCGGGGCGGTGGCATTGCCGAGCGGGAAGGCCTGGCGCATCGCCTGACGGTGACCGAGGGCACGTTGGCCAAAGGCTTTGGCGTCATCGGCGGCTACATCGCTGCCTCCTCGGCGCTATGCGATTTCATCCGCAGCTTCGCCTCGGGCTTTATCTTCACCACGGCCATCCCGCCGGCGATCGCCGCCGGTGCCCTGGCCAGTATCCGTCACCTGAAGACGAGCGACACCGAACGGTTGGCGCACCGGCAGCGTGTAGCGCAACTGCGCGCGGCATTGGATGACGCTGGTGTGCCGCACCACCGCAACGGCGGCCACATCGTCCCGGTTCTGGTTGGCAACCCGATCCTGTGCAAGCAGGTGACCGACCGGCTGCTGGAGGAATTCGGCGTCTACGTGCAGCCGATCAACTATCCGACTGTTCCCCGCGGGACCGAGCGGCTGCGCATCACCCCGTCGCCCTTGCACAGCGAGGCCGATATCGCGCACCTCGTGCGTTCCCTGTCGGCCATTTGGTCGGATTTGAGTCTCCGGCGGGCGGCCTAGCCACCCGCCGGACCGCTGCTAGGAAATGGCGGCGGGGTAGTCGATATAGCCTTCCTTACCCTGGCTGTACCAGGTGGCCTGCACGTCCGGCGCAAGCGGGATGGATTTGGCGAAGCGATGCGGCAGGTCCGGGTTGGCCAGGAAGGTGCGGCCAAACGCAATGGCGTCGGCGCGGCCTTCGTCCAGGGCAGCCTGCCCACTCGCCTGCCCATAATCGGAGTTCAACACCAGGGGGCCATTGAAGGCGGCCTTGATCGCCGGGGCCACCGGGTCAACCTCGCCCTTGCCGAACGTACCATCCTTGCCCGGCTCGCGCAGTTCCAGGAAAGCGATGCCGATCTTGGACAATGCGGCCGCTGCCGCTGCAAACAGCGCATACGGGTCGCTGTCGTTGACGCCCTGGGTATCGCCATTCGGCGACAGGCGGACGGCTGTGCGGTCGGCGCCCACCGTGTCGGCCACGGCCTGCGTCACCTCCTGCAGTAGCCGCACCCGGTTGGGGATCGACCCGCCATAGGCGTCGTCCCGGAAATTCGAATTGTCACGCAGGAACTGATCGATCAGGTAGCCATTCGCGGCGTGGACCTGGACACCATCGAACCCTGCCTCCATCGCATTGCGGGTCGCGGCGCGATAGTCGTCCAGCAGACCCGGCATCTCGTCCACACGCAGCGGCCGCGCCTCTACATAGGGCTGCTTACCCTCGTAGGTATGCGCCGCACCTGGCCCGGTGGTGGCGGAGGCAGACACTGGCTGCGTTCCGCTGACGCTGGGATGCACGATCCGCCCCATATGCCAAAGCTGGCAGATGATGCGGCCGCCGGCCTTGTGAACCGACTCCGTGATCGCCCGCCAGCCGGCGGTTTGCTCCGAGTTCCAGATCCCCGGACCGTATGGCCAGCCCATCCCCTGCCGGCTGATCCCCGTTGCCTCGGAGATGATCAAACCGGCGCTGGCCCGCTGCGTATAATATTCCACCATCATGGGCGTGGGCACGAATTCCCGGGTATTGCGGCCGCGGGTCAGCGGCGCCATCAGGATCCGGTTCGGCGCCTGGATTGCACCGAGGCGAATAGGGTCGAATAACGAGGGCATGGCATATCCTTCTATCGATAAGTCGCGGCTGCCCAGGACACAACGTCCCGGAGCGGCCGGCGCGGCAGCCGAGCGACCCAAGGTGGAAAGGGGTCGCACGGTCGCGCGCTACGCGCTTGCCACCATCTATGTCGCAGCCGGCGTGTTTCACCTGGGCACGCCAGACGTGTTCGTCGCGATTACGCCGGGCTGGGTCCCATTTCCGCGGCTGGTCATTTTGGTGACGGGGCTGTGCGAGCTTGCGGGAGCGAGTGGGTTGCTGCTGCCCCGCCGGCCGACGTCACGCTCGCCCCTGCGGTGGGCACGCCCGGCGGCCGGGATCGGGCTCGCCTTGTATGCAGTGTGCGTCTACCCGGCGAACATCAAGCACGCGATGTATGGACTGCCCGGGGCGCAGATGCAGTTGGGCTGGTGGTATCATGCCCCGCGCCTGGCGTTCCAACCCGTACTGGTCTGGTGGGCGCTGTTCGCAGGCGAGGTGACAAGCTGGCCGTTCCGCCGGGCAAAGCGCCCGGATGCGTAACGATATGGCATTGGCGATTTGATTTGGGGCTGATTTCTTCCAGATTTGCGTCATCGGCCGGTTGGCGTTGTATAATTGCATTGATGTGACCGGTGGGACGCTGGTCTAGTTCGGCTGGTGTTAAGCTTGTTCTGTGCTAGGGCCATTGGCCGCGCTGGATCTCCTGCATCCCTTGCACCACCCTCCAATCTGTATAAAACGGATGGGTCGCAATTGGGCGGGCGAGAGGCAGTACCGGCGTCGATTTACCTGGCATAATCCCCCACCATTTCGACGTCCCACCCCTCCTGGAAGGCCACTTGCAAGTGTCAAGCTACCGAAAGAGCACGGAAATGGATACGGCCGCCAAACCAATCAGTTGGGTGCTCCATATTGACGATTTCGACAACGGTGTGATGAACGGTTGGGTTTTCGACCGTATGCGGCCGGATTTTTCGGTGTCGTTGGAGATTTCCTCGACCGGCGGTGAGAAACTCACGATCCTGGCCAATGGTTTCCGAAAAGACCTGCTCGAAGCTAAGCTGGGAAATGGGTTTCATGCCTTTACGGTCGATGTCAGCGCATGGGATCTGGCGGGTAACACCGTGACCGTTGCTGCGGCCGGGTCGCCGGATGTCGCGCCATTGCTGACGATTTCCACCAGCCTCGCGGAATCGCTGACGCGTATGCCGTGGTCGAGGCAATATCTCGGGATCCTGAACCAAATGGCCCAGCCTTTTGCGGTGGCTGACGATGCCCAGTGATTTGAGCCAGGGTGCTATGAGCCAGGGTGATATGAGCCGGGATATGGTCGAGGCGGTTCCTGCTCCGTTCAAGACTCGGGCAAATCCGGACAAGATGCTGGCCGAGTATCCGGGCGCTAGCGGCGACGGGCTGATCAATCTTTACCTCGCGTACGAGTGCTACCGGACCCGAGTGAACGAACGGCTGGACTTGGATGGTGACACGCTGGAGCATTTGCGGATCATCGATTGGTATTTCACGACGTATCTGCAGCACCGCAAGCACAAATTGCCGCTGTCGGCGAAACAGATTGCCTTCCTGAATACGCCGCTGCCGGTGGTCGATTTCGCCCGCCCCGTCAGCATGATTTCCCACACGTTCATCCGACGCGAACTTGGGCAGCACTGGGATCTGAACGACCACCGGGTGGTGACCGAGGCAATTTACTGGTGGTGCATCGAACGTGCGCCACCCATGAAGCTCGAAGGCGCGTTGGTGCCCAACTTCTATGTGGACACGCTCAACGAGGTGAATAGCACCCAGCGCTGGCTGCCGTTCCAGCTCAATTACTTCGCCCAACGCTATTACGAGGTGCATTCGGCCTTGCACTTTCTGCGGCTCGACCGGCAGGCCGACCGCGTGGCGTTGTTGGTCTATCTGGTGTTCCAATGCGGGCAGGAGCCGCATCTGGTGCGGTTCCTGCCGCGTGATGCGATTGGCCGGCTACTGGCGCCGTTGGCCCGGGAGCCCGGCCACATCGTGCTCGATTCGATCATTGCCCAGCTTCCCTCGGCTGGCCTCGCTGCCGGGCTCGATCTGGACGAGGCGCGGGAACCGAGCAAACCGAGCGTGAAGCTGACGATCACGTCCGATGAGACTGCAATCCGGTTGAGCGGTGCGCGTATCATTCGTGAAAGGCTGATCGAGCGGATCGAGATCGGGGGATACTCGCTCCGCTCCGGGCGCAAGCTGCGCGGATACAGCGATCATTATGCGGAATGCTACGACGGCAAGCCGGAACTGGCAGGGCCGGTCTATCCCGGCGTGGCGCTGATTGGGCCGCTCAGTGCGACATCGGGGCTGGGGCAGGCCTCGCGCATGTCGCTGCAGGTGCTGGAATCGATGACCGGCAACATCTCGTTGCAGAATTTCGATATGGACAATCCTGCGCCCGTAGGATTTTCCAACGAGACTGAGACTAGGTTTCCTCAAGCGCCGCGCACGGTCAACCTCATTCACCTGAATGCTGAATCGATCCCGCTGGCCTTCGCCTACCAGGAACAGCCGATCTACAAGGATTCTTACAATATCGGGTATTTCTTCTGGGAGCTGACCCGTATTCCTGCTTGTCATCATTTGGCGCTGGAAATGTTGGACGAAATCTGGGTTTCGTCCGAATACAACCGGGAGATCTACAGCCGCTACACCGATATTCCGGTCATCAATGTCGGCATGGCGGTCGAACCAATCGAATCTGGCCTCGAGCTCACCCGGGCGTATTTCGCGTTGCCGGAGGATACGTTCATCTTTCTGGCAACGTTCGACTCGTTCTCCTTCGTGGAGAGAAAGAATCCGCTCGGGGTCATTCGCGCCTTTCGCGAGGCATTTCCCGCCTCGCGCCAGGATGTGGCGCTGGTGCTGAAGACGCAGAATCGGTTCAAGGTGGACGATCCGTATCAGAAGAAGGTTTGGGCGCAGATCGCGCATCATTGCGCTGCTGATTTCCGCATCAGCGTCATCAACGAGACGTTCAGTTTCGCGGAATTGCTGGCCTTCAAGCAGCTTTGCAATTGTTACGTCTCGCTGCATCGGTCCGAGGGCTGGGGCTTTGGCATGATCGAGGCGATGCAGCTCGGTATTCCCGTCATCGCCACGGCCTATTCCGGCAATATGGAGTTCTGCAACGAGCAGACTTGCTACCTGGTGGAATACGAGCTGGTTGGCCCGCAGCCGCACGAATACATCTTCGTCGAACGGGACAGCCAATGGGCCGAGCCCCGCACCGCGTCGGCGTCCGCTGCCATGCGCGAGGTGGAACAGAACCGCGAGCGGGCGCTGGAGATCGGTGCGGCCGGGCAACTGAACGTGCGAACCAATTTCAGCGTGGAGGCGATCGCCGGCCGCTATGCCGAGCGGTTGCACGAGATCGGCGTGATGCTGGGCGTCGACCTATTCCAGGAGCCCGAGCCCGAGCCAGAATGGGACGTGCAGCAAGAGGCCGAGATGGAGCCGGAGCCGGAGGAAGGGCCGGCCGACATCGTCCTGATGGACGAACCGGAAGAGGCTGAACCGGCCGAGGAGGTCGAGTTGGAGCCAGCCCCCAAGAAGCGCGGCCGGACGAAGGCAGCGGGCGCGAAACGGGGCCGGGCGAAGGCAACCGCCGACGCCTAGGGTCTATCGGCCAGGCACGCAGACGATCGGCAAGCTGGGCTGACCCGGTTGGACGCGCTTGGCCGACCCGGCTATGACCAACTCCGGCAGTGGCCCGTGGGGATGGAGACAGCAGGTGGACCAGTCGGCGGAGCAACTCGGCGCCTTGCTCGACCGTCCAGTTCCGCCAGCGTCGAATGATGACGCGGTGGCGTTGGCGCGGCTGCATTTCGGCCTGACCGGGACTGCCACCCCACTGACCGGCGAGCGGGATCGCAACTTTCACCTGACCGACACCGCTGGCCGCGAGTTCGTGCTGAAGATCGGCCACCCCGAGGAAGACCCGGCGGTGCTGGATTTGCAGGACCAGGCCCTGCTGCACGCGGCGCTTCGTGACCCGTCGCTGCCGCTGCCCCGCGTGCACCTGCCGATTTCGGGCAAGCCGGTGCTGTGGCACGCGCCGGGTGCGCAGCCGCGCGTGGTGCGGGTGCTGAGCTACGTCCAGGGGCGCCCGCTGCACTCGACCGAGCCGAGCGCTGCGCGCCACCGCGACATCGGCAGCGCTCTGGCGCGGTTGAACCTGTCGCTGGCCGATTTTCGCCACCCTGCCGATGGCCACGACCTGCTGTGGGATTTGCAGCGCGCCGCCCGGGTGCGCCCCCTGCTCATCCATGTCGACCCGGCGCGTCGTGGCCTGCCCACGCGATTCTTCGACCAGTTCGAAACCTACGCCTTGCCGGTACTGCCGCATTTGCGGGCGCAACTGATCCATAACGACTTCAACCCGCACAACATGCTCACCGATCCGGCGGACGACACACGCCTGGTGGGCATCATCGATTTCGGCGACATGGTGCGCGCGCCGATGGTGCAGGACCTGGCGACCGCAGCCGCCTACCACGTGACCACCGGCGCCGACGCATTGCGCGGCGTGGCGGAAATCGTCGCTGCCTATCACGCTATCTGCCCGCTGCTGCCGGAGGAGATCGCGGTGCTGCCCGATTTGTTGGGTGCGCGCCTGTCGCTCAGTATCGCCATCAGTTCGTGGCGGGCCGTTCGCCACCCGGACAACGCCCCGTATATTCTTCGCAACCAGGGCCGCACCTGGACGGGGCTGGCCGGGCTGGACGCGATCCCGCGGGAGGATATGCAGGCGATCCTCCGCAATGCTTGCCAGTTGGGATGAGCCAAATATGTCGATGATCAACGCCTACGATGCCGCGGCCGCCACTGGGCTGTCCGCGGCCGAAAAATCCCTGATCGCCCGGCGCGAACGCCTATTAGGCCCGGCCTATCGCCTGTTCTACGCCAATCCGGTGCATGTCGTTCGCGGCGAAGGGGTCCATCTGTATGGCCCAGACGGCGAGGCGTATCTGGACGTCTACAACAACGTCGCCTGCGTTGGGCATTGTCATCCGCATGTGGTTGCCGCGCTCGCGCGCCAGGCGGCGGTGCTGAACACCCACACGCGCTACGTCACCGATGGGATCCTGGATTACGCCGAGCGGTTGCTGGCCACCTTCCCGGCGGAGCTTAGCCAGGTGATGTTCACCTGCACCGGCAGCGAGGCGAACGACCTGGCCTATCGCGTCGCCTGCAATCACACTGGCGGCACCGGGTTCATCGTTACCGAGCTGGCCTATCACGGCGTCACCTCCGTGCTGTCCGGCATGTCGCCCTCGCTGGGCAAGCAGGTGCCGCTCGGCAGCAACGTGCGCACGGTGCCCGCGCCGAACGCCTATCATGCGAATGGTGCCGATATCGGCGAGGCCTTCGCTGGCCACGTGCGCGCCGCCATTGCCGACATGCGCGCCCATGGCATTCAGCCCGCGGCCCTGCTGGTCGACACCATCTTTTCCTCGGACGGCGTGTTGTCCGACCCGGCGGGCTTTCTGCAACCGGCCGCCGCGGCCATTCGCGAGGCGGGGGGGCTGTTCATCGCCGACGAGGTGCAGCCCGGTTTCGGCCGCACCGGCGCCGGCATGTGGGGTTTCTCCCGCCATGGCCTGGTGCCGGATTTGGTGACCATGGGCAAGCCGATGGGCAATGGCCACCCGGTCGCCGCCATGGTCGCGCGCCCGGAATACCTCGAATCGTTCGGCCAACGCTCCCGCTACTTCAACACCTTCGGCGGTAATCCGGTGTCCTGCGCGGTGGGCATGGCGGTGCTGGACGTGATCGAGAATGAGGGACTGATCGAGAACGCCCGCACCACTGGCGATTACATGCGGGCCGGGCTGCGGGACCTGATGGAACGGCACGAGGTCATCGGCGACGTGCGTGGCGCCGGGCTGTTCGTTGGGCTGGAACTGGTCACCGACCGTGCCCGCCGCACCCCGGCCACCGTAGCCACGGGCAAGCTGGTGAACGCGCTGCGGGAAAGGCGCATCCTTATCAGCGCCGCCGGGCCGCATGCCAACGTGCTGAAGATCCGGCCGCCCTTGGTGTTTGAGCCGGAGCACGCCGACCGCTTCATCGCCGCGATCGCTGAATGCCTCGCCACGATCCCGGCCGACGAGACGCACCCCGCATGACCGAGAACCGATTTGGCGCCGGCGCCGCCTATATACGTGGCCAGTTCGTCCCGATTGCGGAGGCGACCTTGCCCGTCACCGATTGGGGCTTCACCCGGTCGGATGCGGTTTATGACGTGGTGCACGTGTACCGGGATGGGTTCTTTCGGCTGGACGATCATCTGGATCGGTTCGTCCACTCCATGCAGGCCCGCCGGCTGAACCCGCCGGAGGACCGCGCAGCGATCGAGGCCGTGCTGCATCGCTGCGTGGCGCTGAGTGGGCTGGCGGATTCCTACGTTGCGATGGTTGCCTGCCGCGGGCGGCCCAAACTGGCCGGGTCGCGACGCCCGCAGGATTGCGAGAACCACCTGATCGCCTACGCGCTGCCCTGGATCGACGTGATCCCGCCGGACGTGCAGGAACGCGGCGCGCATTTCTGGATCGCCAGCAACCCCCGCGTGCCCGATGCCTCGGTCGATCCGACGGTAAAGAACTACCAGTGGAGCGACCTCACCTCCGGGCTGTTCGAGGCGCATGACAATGGCTACGACACCGCAATTCTGTGCGATGCCGAGGGCTTCCTGACCGAGGGTCCGGGTTTCAACATCTTCATCGTGAAGGACGGCCGCGTGATGACGCCAGACCGCGGCAGCCTGCATGGCATCACCCGCAAATCCGTCTTCGAGCTTTGCGAGGCGATGGGGATCGAGGCCGTCGTCGCGCCCATCCCGCGCGCCCTGCTGGAGGACGCCGATGAGGTGTTCGCCGCCACCACCGCCGGCGGCGTCATGCCCGGCGCCCGGATCTCCGGCCGGATTTTGGGCAATGACCGTCCGGGCCCGATCTCGGCATCCCTGAAACAGGCCTATTGGAAGCGGCACGACGACGGCTGGCATCGCACGGCGGTGCGCCCGCTGTAGCGCATCGGCCGGTCATCCGGCCCGATCTGCTGCCCAGCGGGTGACTACGGCGCAGGCGGCGGCGAAGTCTTCCATCCGCATCGCCTCGTCCGGGTTGTGGCTGCCGTTCTGGTTGCGGACGAACAGCATCCCTGCGGGCACACCGGCCTGGACAAAGGCGGAGGTATCGTGGCCGCCCCCGCTGGGCATGCTGCGATGGGCGATGCCCAGCGCGTCCGCCGCACTCGCCAGGCCAGCTTGTACGCCCGCGTTCATCACTGTCGGCACGGTGCGGGTGGCGGGGCCGAGGTCGATGGTGACGCCGCGGGTGCGAGTGATGTCAGCGACGATGCGGTCCAGGCGGGTGTACATCTCGTCGATCGTGGCCTGGTCGGGGCTGCGCACGTCCAGTCCGAACGTCGCCTCCCCGGCGACCTTCGACATGCTGGCCTCCGCATGGGTGTTCAAGGTGCAGAAGGTGCAGACCATGATCCGCCCCTCCGCATCCAGCGCCGCCCATTCCTGGTCCAGCCGGTAGGCGAGTTCGGACGCGGCGATGGCGGCGTCGCGGCGGTAGCGGCGGGGGGTGGCGCCGGAGTGGTTCCACTCGCCAGTGATGCGCGCCCAGCGATGGCGGCGGTTGCCGGGTAGGGCGGTGACGATGCCGACGGGGATCTGCTCGGCCTCCAGCACCGGACCCTGCTCGATATGCAGTTCCAGGAAGGCGGCGACGTTGTCGGGGCTGAGTTCCTTGCGGCCCTGGCGCACGGCATCCGGATCGAAGCCGAGGTCGCGCATGTGCTGGGCCAGGGTGCGACCGGTGTCGCTGCGGATGTATTCCAAGTTTTCCGGCGGCAGGGTGCCCAAGGCGGCGCGGGCACCGGGATAGCCGGCGGCGAACCAGGCGCCGCCCTCCTCCGCCCTGGTAACCATGACCGTGACGTCGCTCCTGGGGGTGTAGCCGGCGCGGCGCATCCCGGCGACGGCGGCCAGGCCGGCAACGACGCCGGCGGCACCGTCGTAATTGCCGCCGCGGGGGACGCTGTCGAGATGGCTGCCGATCATCACCTGCTTGGCGCTGCGGTCGGCGCCGGGCAGGGTCAGATAGAAATTTCCGGCGTGGTCGTTGCGCATCTCCAGAGCCAATTCGGTGCCTTCGTCGCGCATGAGGGCGTGGGCGACCTCCTCCCCAGCGCCGTAGCCTTCGCGGGTGACGCCCACCGTGTCGGCGGTGCGTTCGCGCAGGGTTTCCAGCACGCGCTCGGCAAGCGCCATGTCGGGGGCGAGGTTGGACAGCATGGGGACCTCCGTCGGGGTGTCGATGGCAAGGGGCTTGCATCTTCCATGCCGTATCGAGGGGACAGCTCATGACCATTGCGCGCAGAAGCTTCCTGGCCGGGGGCGCCTTGGCACTGGCTGCGCCGTTCGTGGCGCGGGCCGCCGGGTCGAACGTGCTGCGGTTCGTGCCGCAGGCGGATTTGTCCGGCATGGACCCGGTGCTGACCACGCGGCAGGTGGTGCGCAACGCCGGGTTCCTGGTGTGGGACATGCTGTACGGCATCGACGACAAGTTTCAGCCGCAGCCGCAGATGTGCGAGGGGCACGAGTCGTCCAGCGATGGCAAGCTGTGGAGCTTCCGGTTGCGCAGCGGGCTGGCCTTCCATGACGGCGAGAAGGTGGGCGCAAAGGACGCGGTGGCGAGCATCAAGCGCTGGATGGCGCGGGATGTCATGGCGGGGCGGCTGAAGACGTGCCTGGATGCGATCGAGGTGGTGGACGACCTGAATTTCCGGCTGCGGCTGAACAAGCCGTTTCCGAAGCTGCTATACGCGTTCGCCAAAAGCACGACGATCGTGCTGTTCGTGATGCCGGAGCGGATTGCCAATACCGACCCGTTCAAGACGATCACGGAGTATGTCGGTTCCGGTCCGATGCGGTTCATGACCAAGGACTGGGTCGTCGGCGCCAATGCCGCATTCGAGAAATTCGCCGCGTATAAGCCACGCGACGAGCCCGGCGTCTGGCTGGCGGGCGGCAAGCGCATGCTGATGGACCGGATCGAGTGGGTGACGATGCCGGACCCGGCCACGGCGTCTGCCGCGGTGCAGAGTGGGGAGGTGGATTGGTGGGAGACGGTGATCCCCGATTTGGTGCCGCTGCTGAAATCGTCCAAGGGCGTGCAGGTGGACATCGCCGATCCGCTGGGCAACGTGGCGCTGTGCCGGCCGAATTGCCTGGTGGCGCCGAGCAACATGAAGCTGATGCGCCAGGCGATGCAGTTGGTGATCGACCAGAGCGAGATCATGCGCGCGCTGATGGGGGACGATGAGTCGACCTGGAAGAGGATGCCCAGCGTGTTCACGCCGGGTAGTTCGTACTACACCGAACAGGGCAGCGAGCGGCTGCTGGGCAAGCGCCGGCCGGACGAGGCGAAGCGGCTGCTGCAGCAGGCCGGCTATAACGGCGAGAAGATCATCATGCCGGTGGCCGCCGACGTGCCGACGGTGAAGGTGCAGGGCGACGTGATTGCGGAGGCGTTCAAGACTGCCGGGATCAACGTCGATTACCAGGCGGTGGATTGGGGCATGCAATCCACCCGATCCGCCAGCAAGGCGCCGCTGGATAAGGGCGGGTGGAGCATCTATCTGACATGGGTCGCCGGGGCGGAGTGCGCCAACCCGGCGGGACATAAGATGGTTGATTGCAGTGGGGCCACGGCCTCGTTGGGGTGGCCGGATTCGCCGGAGGTGCAGAAGACGCTGGCGGATTGGTTCGATGCGACCAATTCGGCGGATGAGAAGGCGGCGGCGGTGCGGACCAACGTGGCGGCGATGGACTACGTGCCGTTCATCCCGACCGGGTTCTTCCTGGGGTACACCGCATGGCGCAGCGGCGTGAAGGGGATTGCGAAGTCGCCGTTCCCGGCTTTCTGGGGGGTAGGCAAGGCCTAATTCTCTTGAAACCCCGAAGGCCGGTGTGGTCTGTCCAATCCATGCGACCGACCACACCACAGCCCGACGAGATTGCCCGTGCCCCCGAGCCGTTCCGCGCCGCACTGGCGGAACTGGTGGAGATTGGCATGACCGTGGCGCGAATGCTCGCAAGGGTGGCCGCGGGGGAGACGACGCTGGCCGAAGCGGCGGCGACGATGGCCCCTGACGTGTCGCCGGTGGCGACGTCATTGGCCGAGGCGATCGAGGCCGATCGGGCCGCCAGCGCTGCCAGCGAGGCCCGGCGCGACATCGTGCGGCGTAGCGAAATCGTGGCGGCCGCGTTTGCGCAGGTCTCCCGCGCCATTCGCCGGACGGTGCTACTGGCCGAACGGCTGGATTGTGGCTGGGCGCGACCGGGGCGCGCGGATTGTCGCGACACGATGATGCGGCGGCAGATCGCCCGTGCGGTCGGCGACGCGATTGTCCGGGATGCGGACGGCGCCGAGGCGGACCGGTTGCGCGGCGAACTGGCGGAACGGCTGGACTCGCTGGATCGGTTGGACGATCTCGGATGGGCGGCGGTCGAGGACATCGTCCGTGACATTTGTCGCGATCTTGGGGTGGCCGTGAAGGCGGTGGGACTGGACTTAGGCTTGCCCTTCGTGCGGTCGCGGGGCGGGACGGCCCGGGCTCGGGCTTCGCCGGCATAGAGTCGGGGCTTTGCCCCGCGCCCCACCAATGGACAGTCGTCCTTTGGAAACCTGATGTTTGAGGGGTGAAGGGGACGGCTGTCCTCTTGCGGGTGCAGGGGGGAACCCTGCGGAGAATACTACAGCGTGGCGAGTTCTTGCTGCACCAGTTCGACCCAGTAGCGCACGCCGGTCGGTAGGACCTTGTCGTTGAAATTGTAGTTGGGGGTGTGCAGGCCGTGCACTGGGCCCTCGGCTTCGTCGCCATTGCCGATGAAGATGAAGGCGCCGGGCTTGGCCTGCAGCATGAACGCGAAATCCTCGCCCGCCGTGATCGGCGTGGTGTTGGGATCGACGTTCTGTTCGCCGGTGACGCGGGCGGCGGCCGAAATGGCGGAGTCGGTCTGTGCGTCGTGGTTCAACAGCGGCGCGGCGCCCCAGCGCAGGTTCACCTCGGCGGTGACGCCCTGGGTGGCGGCGGTGAGTTCGGCGACTTCGGTCATGCGCTTGTCCAGCAGCGCCTGGGTTTGCGGGTTGAAGGCGCGCATGGTGCCGCCGATGACCATTTCGGACGGCATGACGTTTAGCGCGTGGGGGGAGCCGCCGGCGATGTGGCCCACGCTGATGACCGCGGTTTCGGTTGCCGCGACGTTGCGGCTGACGATGGACTGCAGCGCCTGGATGAAGGAGGCGAGTACGACCGTGACGTCGGTGGAGATATGGGCGGAGTTGCCGCCATGGCCGCCAGTGCCGCGGAAGGTGACCACCCAGCGGCCGGAGCCGGCCATCAGCGGCCCCTTGCGCAGAGCGAAATTGCCGACGGGAATGCCGGGTATGTTGTGCATGCCGTAGACGGCGTCGCAGGGAAACCGCTCGAACAACTTGTCCGCCAGCATGGCCTTGGCGCCGCCGCGGCCTTCCTCGGCGGGTTGGAAGATGAAGTGGACGGTGCCGGCGAAATCCGGCGACTGGGACAGCATCTGGGCGGCGCCGAGCAGCATGGTGGTGTGCCCGTCATGCCCGCAGGCGTGCATCTTGCCCGGCGTGGCGGAGGCATAGGGCAGGCCGGTGGTTTCAGTCAGTGACAATGCGTCCATATCGGCGCGCAGGCCGATCGCGCCCTGGCCGGGTCGCTTGCCGCGGAGCGTACCGACGACGCCGTAGCCGCCGACACCCTCCGTCACGTCGATGCCGAAGCTGCGCAGCTTGGCGGCGACGAGGGCGGCGGTGCGTTCTTCCTCCAGCCCCAGTTCCGGGTGGGTGTGGATGTCCTGCCGGAGTGCGATCAGCTCCGGCAGGGCTTTCGCCAGGCGGGTGTCGAGGTCGGGGGACGCTGGGCTGTCGGTCATATCGGTTCTCCTGCAACCGCTATAAACCACAGGCCCACCGGTTCGGACTAGGCTGCGCGGGCACCCCGTGGCTTTGCCGGGGCGTCATCGGCGGCCAGTTTGAACTGTCCGGTCAGCTGGCTGAGGTCGCGTGCCTCGCTGGACAGGCCGTGGCAGGCGGCGGTGGATTGCTCCACCATGGCGGCGTTCTGCTGGGTGACCTGGTCCATCTGGTTGATTGCGATGTTGACCTGCGCGAGGCCGGCCGCTTGCTCCTGCGCGCTGGCCGCGATCTCGGACACGACGGTGCTGATTTGCACGACCTGGGTGATGATGTCGGTCAGCGACTTGCCGGTGGCGCCGACCAATTGCACGCCGCGGCCGACCTGCTCGGTGGAGGTGGAGATCAGCGCCTTGATCTCCTTGGCGGCGCCGGCGCTGCGCTGGGCCAAGGCCCGCACTTCGCTGGCGACGACGGCGAAGCCGCGGCCGGCATCGCCAGCGCGGGCTGCCTCGACCCCGGCGTTCAGGGCCAGCAGGTTGGTCTGGAATGCGATCTCGTCGATGACGCCGATGATCTGGCTGATCTTTTGCGCCGACCCCTCGATCGCGCTCATCGCGGCGACGGTATCCTGCACCACCTTGCCGGAGCGTTCGGCGCCGGTCTGCGCGGCGGCGACGATGTCGCGGGCCTGCCGGGCGCCGGCGGCGGTCTTGTTCACCGTCGCGGTGATCTCATCCAGTGCGGCGGCGGTTTCTTCCAGGCTGGCAGCCTGCTGCTCGGTCCGGCGGGACAGGTCGTCGGACGCGCTGCTGATCTCGTCCGCACCGGAGGCGATCGCCTTGGTGTTGGCGACGATGTGGCTGACGGCCTCGGCCAGTTGTTCGACGGCGGCGTTGTAGTCGGTGCGGAGCTGCTCGTATTCGGCGGCAAACCGGTCATCCAGGCGGCAGGTGAGGTCACCCTTGGCAAGGCGCGCCAGGCGGGAGGCGAGGCCTTGCACCACCATTTCCAGTTCGGCGGCGGCTTTGGCGCGCTGCGCCTCGGCGGCATTGCGGTCGGCGTCGGCGGCCTGGCGGGCGGTGTGGGCATCGGCCTCCAGCCGCACCTTCTCCAGCCCGACTTCCTTGAACACCTGCACGGTGTTGGCCATCACGCCGATCTCGTCGCCACGGGACAGGCCGATGACGTCGGTGGACAGATCGCCATCGGCCAGCTTGCGCATGTTGCCGGACAGGTCGGACAGGCCGCGCACGACGGAGCGGCGGATCACCAGGCTGGCCGCACCCGTGAGCAGCAGGCCGAGCAGGATGGTGCCGCCGATGAACTCGGCATAGCGGTAGGTGGCGGCGTCCACGTCGTCGACGTAGATGCCGGCGTTGAGGTACATGCCCCACGGCTTGATGCCCTGGGCGTAGGACAGCTTGCGAAGCGGCTCGGAACCGGTGGCGCGCGGGAAGCTGTAGGAGAAGAAGCCGGCGCCCTGGCGCTTCACCATCTCCAAAGCGACCTGCACGATCTTGACGCCATATGGGTCGGTGCTGCCGCTGCGATTGGTGCCGACGAAGGCCGGGTTGTTGGGGGAGGCGACGACGGTGCCGTCCAGCGTGTAGAGGACGAAGTAATTGTCGCCCTCGAACCGCTCGGCATTCACGGCCTCGGTAAAGCGGGTGACGGCCTGGTCGTGGGTCAGTTCGCCCTTCTGGACGCGGGCCTCGAGCTGGTCGGCGTATTTGGCCACCATCTCGACGATGGTCTTCACCTTGTTGCCGCGATCTTCCAGCATCTGGTCCCGCGCCATCAGCAATGTGGCCGCGCCGATCAGCACCAGCGTCAACACGGTGAGAACGACACTGGCGCCGAGCTTGGCACCCACACTGCGGTTATTGACCCAGGCCCACATCGGCACGTCCTAACGAAATTGCGTGCGAACCATGGCGTTAAAATGATTAAAGTTTTGTCGCTACCTGTCGGTTTCGGCAGTGGCCCGGCGTTTGCTTTTAACCCTTGCACCTTTGGCTGCAGGAGGAAGACGCAGATGATCCATCGTCGCGCCCTGATCGGCGGGTCCGCCGCGGCGGGTGGGCTAGTGCTGGCCCGCCCCGCCCTGGCGCAGTCCGCTAGCAGCCGCGTGCTGCGCTTCGTGCCGCAGGCTGCCTATTCCGTGCCCGACCCGGTGTGGACGACTGCCATCGTCGTCATAACCCACTCGCTGATGGTCTATGACACGCTGTATGGCGTGGACATCGACCTGGCGCCACAGCCGCAGATGTGCGCCGGTAGCACTGTGTCGCCAGATGGGCTGGTGTGGGATTTCACCCTGCGCGACGGGTTGCTGTTCCATGATGGCACGCCGGTGCGCGGCGTGGATGTGGCGCAGTCGATCCGGCGCTGGGGCCAGCGGGACACGTTCGGCCAGCAGCTTCTGGCATTGACGGCGGAGATCACCGCGCCGAGCGACCTCACGTTCCGCATACGGCTGACGGCGCCGTTCCCGCGCATGCTGTACGCGCTGGGCGCCAGCAGTTGCTTCATCATGCCGGAACGCGTGGCGAAAACATCGGCCGGCGAGGCGATCAAGGACTTCACCGGCAGCGGCCCGTTCAAGTTCCTGCAGAACGAATGGGTCGCCGGGGTGCGCGCCGTGTACGCGCGGTTCGAGGGCTATAAGCCGCGAGCCGCGCCACCTAACTTCCTGGCTGGCGGCAAAATCGCCCATTTCGATCGGGTCGAATGGGTGACCCAGCCGGACCCGGGCACCGCCGCGTCCGCCCTGCGTGCAGGGGAGATCGACTGGATCGACCAGCCGCTGTTCGACCTGGTGCCCAGCCTGAAGAAAGACCCGAAGGTCGCCGTCCAGCAATTGGACGCGTTCGGCCTGATCGGCATCATCGCGCTGAACCACCTGCAGCCACCGTTCAACAACGCCAAGCTGCGCCAGGCGCTGCTGCCCGCGGTTGACCAGCGAGAGTTCGTTGCAGCAGTGCTGGGGGACCAGGTTGAATATGCCCGCATCCCGGTTGGGTATTTCACTGCCGGGTCACCGATGGCGAGCGATGCCGGGATGGCGGCGCTGACCGGCAAGCGCGACATCGCCTTGGCGCGCAAGATGGTGGACGCGTCCGGCTATGCCGGGGAGACGGCGGTCATCATGGACCCGGCGGATCAGCCGCAGATGCATGCCATGGCGGAAGTCACACTCGGCATCTACCAGCAACTCGGGATCAAGAGCCGGATCGAGGCGACGGATTGGGGCACGCTGCTGTCCCGCCGTGCGGTGACGAAGCCGATCACTGATGGCGGCTGGAGCAGTTTCAACACGAGGCAAACCGGGCTGGGCGCCGCTGACCCGACCAATGCGCAATTGCGTGGCAATGGATTGAAAGCCTGGTTCGGCTGGCCGACCGATCCGGCGTTGGACGAACAACGCGTGGCCTGGTTCAACGCGCCAGACCTCGCCGGGCAGAAACGCGCTTCGGAGGCGATGCAGTTGGAGGCATTTCGCGCGGTGCCTTACATCCCGCTGGGCCAGTGGTCGCAACCAACCGCGTACAGGTCGGATTTGACCGGGTTCGTGAAGGGCTCGAACCCGGTGTTCTGGGGCGTGCGCCGCGCGTGAGGGAGCAGCGAGGCAGGCGCCTGCTAGAACTCCATCAGATTGTCGCGGAAATGCTTGTGCGAGTAGCCGGTGCGGGTCAGCCCGCGGCGCTTCAGCTCCGGCACCAACCCGTCGGTGATTTCCATGATGTAGCGCCGGGTAAACTCGCCGTTGAACAGCAGAAAGCCATCGCCGCCGACCTCCTGCATCGTTTCCTCCATGACGCTGGCGACGTGGTCGACTGTGCCGGTGAAGTCGATGCCCGACTTGATCGCGTTGGCCAGCGCCAACTGCCGGGTGGTCTTGCCCTGGTAGCGCGCGACGGTGGATTGGTGGCCGTTCGTGGTCAGCGCCGGCAGTGGCTCGTCCAGGTCGAACTGGGAGAAATCAATCCCGCCCGTGGTCGACATCAGCGCCAGATGCATGTCCAGGTGATCGATATGCTCCTGCCGCTCCCGCGCGCGGCGGTCCCGCGCCGCCTCCATGCTGGTGTCGACGATCGGGTAGGCGAGGAACAGCACCTTGATGCCATCCGGGTCGCGCCCGGCGGCCATTGCGCGCTCGCGCACGCCCATGCGGAACGCCTTCATCTGCTCCACCGTGTCGGCGGAGGCGATGATCGTGTCCGCCCAGCGCCCGGCAAACGCCTGGCCGCGTGGCGACCCGCCTGCCTGGCACAACACCGGCCGTACCTGCGGCGAGCGTGGCGCGTTCAGCGGACCGCGACACTTGTAGTATTTACCTTGGTAGTGGATCGGGTGGACCTTCTTGCCATCGGCGAACATCGGCGTATCGCGGTCCAGCACCACCGCATCCGGGTCCCAGGATTCCCACAACTGGGTCACGATTTCCGCGAACTCGTCGGCCCGGTCGTAGCGTTCGTCGTGCGGATACTGCGCGTCCATGCCGTAATTCTGCGCGCCATGGTCGCTGCTGCCCGTCACCATGTTCCAGCCGACCCGGCCCTGCGTCGCATGGTCCAGCGTGTTGACCAGCCGCGCCAGCATGTAGGGCTGGTATTCCGTGGTCGACAGCGTCGGTACCAGGCCCACATGCTTGGTCGCCTGCGCCAGATAGGGGACCAGCACCGCCGGGTCCATCTTCGGCGTGGCGGCGGCATATTTCAGGTAGGTGTCGTGCGAGCCCTGATACTTGTAAGGCACGTGCGACGAGTCCTCGAGGATCATGTAGTCGAAGCACGCCCGCTCCATCCCGCGCGCCAGATCCACGAACAGGTCCGGCGACATCCAGGTCTCCGCCGTGTCGCCCGACCAATCCTGCCGCCAGCCTTTCGGGCTGTAGCCACGGGACAGAAACCAGGCGAGGTGGAAATGCGGGCGGCCCATCGGAGATCCTTTCACGAACCCGCCATGCTGCAACGCAAACACCATGCCACCAGCCTTGGACACGCCCGTGCGGGCCGGTATGGTCCGCCGCCCAGCGCCAAGCGGAGAGACCGATGACCGAGCAGACCCTGACCCAGATCCGGCACGTGATCGACAGCGCCGCGTTCAAAACCGCTGCCGCCACCCTGGCCGCTGAACATGACCGCACCGTCGCCGATATCATCGACCTGACGGAAACCCCGGCGCCCCCGTTCAAGGAGCGCACCCGCGCCGAGAAATGGTGCGCCATGGCGAAGGCCCATGGCCTGGAAGACGTGGAAATCGATGAGGAAGGCAATGTGACGGGGCTGCGCCGCGGCATCGGCAATGGCCGGCTGATCTGCATCGCCGCCCATTTGGACACCGTCTTTCCCGAAGGCACCGAGGTGACAGTCCGCCGCGAGGGTACCAAGCTGTTCGCACCTGGCGTCGGTGACGACACACGCAGCCTGGCCGTCCTGCTTGCCTGGATGCGCGCCCTGGACGCAGCCGCCATCCAAACCCGTAACGACATCCTGTTCGTCGCCGATGTGGGGGAGGAAGGCGCCGGCGACCTGCGCGGCATGCGCCATCTGTTTGGAAAGGGGCGGTATAAGGATCGCATCAGTGCCTTCATCACCGTCGACAGCCCGGAGGTGGACCGCATTGCCATCGGCGGCGTCGGCTCCAAGCGCTACCGCGTCACTTTCGACGGACCTGGCGGCCACAGCTACGGCGCGTTCGGCGTGGTCAACCCGATGTTCGCCATGGCCGACGCCACCGCCCGGTTCGGCAAGCTGGTGGTCCCGGCCAAGCCCAAAACCACTTTCAGCGCCAGCGTCACCGGCGGCGGCACCTCGATCAACGCTATCCCCAATTCGGTGTGGATGGAGTTCGACCTGCGATCTGAATCCGCCGCCGAATTGGCCAAGCTGGAAGCGCAATTCATCGTGCTGCTGGACAGGTCAGTCGCGGCCGAAAACGCCGCTCGCTCCACCGCCAACGGCCCCGTCACCTACACGCTGACGCCGATCGGTGACCGCCCCGCCGGCAACACGCCCGAGGACTCGGAATTGGTGCAACTGGCGCACGCCGCCATTAGCGCCCACGGCTACCAGCCACGCTTCGTCTCTTCCTCCACCGACGCAAATATCGCGATGAGCCTGGGCATTCCCGCCCTGCGCATTGGCTCCGGCGGGACGGGTGGTCGCGGCCACTCGCTGGAGGAATGGATCGACGTCGAGCCCACGCAGAGCATCCGCGGCATGACCGCCGGCCTGGCGACCGTGCTGGCCGCCGCCGGAATGGCCTAAGTCATTTCGAGTGCCAGAGTTACTTCGGGTGCCAGAGTTACTTCGAGTGCCAGAGCTAGAGGGTGTTATGCACTCCGCATGAGGTCGGCGGCCTGCCT
>NZ_LMUY01000149.1:0-208 GCF_009765685.1 Acidisphaera sp. L21
TTGCATGTCGCATCCCGAGTAACTCCCGATGGAAGGTTAACTAGCTGTTTGGTCCCAAGACGAGGCAACGCGGATTTAGTTCGAAGATATCTGGCCGCGTCTTCCAGGCGTGACAGCCCGCTTCGACAGGTACTTGCGAAATGATCTAAAACATTGAGACCAAAGTGACGCCAACAATCGCCAAGGCAGCCCCTAGCAGGCGCGGCCA
>NZ_LMUY01000149.1:219-849 GCF_009765685.1 Acidisphaera sp. L21
CAGCACGACCGCGACAACCAGGACCGTGACTGTAAAGCTCGCTGATCCAATCTTCTGCGTGCTGACAGCCGCGGCAACGGTGAAGGTGAGCTGACACAGACCTCCCACGAGTGCCCACCATGGCAATCCACCAACTTTGCTGAGACCGCCGAGCGAGATCCCCGCGACCGCTCCGATCCCGGTGCAGATCAGCAAGCCGCATAGCGCGACGGCATAGACCACCAACGTCGCGGCTAAGGGCTGGCCGATACCTTTGTTAAGCGCAGCGTTGGCTGCCGATTGCAGAGGGTTGCTGATGCCTGCAAGCAACGCCAGGCCGTAGAAAAAGACTTGTGTCACCTAGCGCTTCTCAGTCTTCCAAAGACGGACCGCGGAACACATCAAGGCCGCTGATAGCGGGTAACGATACCGGCTGACCTGATCGAGCAGATTGGTAGATCGCCTCCATGACCACATGATCTTGTACCCCCTCCTCTCCCGGCGTCCGGGGACGCCGCCCGGTCAGGACGCAATCGGCGAAGTGGTCGATCTCCAGGGTAAACTGGTTTTTTGCCGCGACCGCAGGACTATCAATTGCTTCCTCGTCCCCGACGCGGCGCGCAATCCTGATCGATTGACCGCGATAGGCGA
>NZ_LMUY01000149.1:1207-1339 GCF_009765685.1 Acidisphaera sp. L21
ACAGGCTTCGATGAGGCGGGCTGTCCCATATTGGCCGGACCGAACTATGCTGATCGCACGGCGGTTGTAAGGTTCGTACTGACAGCGATACGCCACCATCAGCCTCACCCGCGCTGCATCGCAGGCTGCGAC
>NZ_LMUY01000149.1:1629-7793 GCF_009765685.1 Acidisphaera sp. L21
GGGCATGATCTGTTCGAGGCTGAGCCTGCCTAGCCCCGCGATCGCAAAACCAACGCGTTTATCGGGTGGCATGGGAGCCGCAAGTGGCGGCGACGGCCGATCTGCCGCGCCTTTCCACTCTGGAAACACGACGTGACCAGCCTCAACTCGGCCAATATCGATAGCACTCGGCTTTGTTTGGCTCATGTGTATTCCTGCGGACAACCCCGAGATAAACGACGCGCCGGCCTGCTGGTTTTTATCGCCTTGCCATATATCGCAGGTGCTTGCTTGAGCCAAATGCTTCAGGAATGCGTCGTCCTATCAGCCATCCATCGTAGCCGATGGCCGCGAAGCGATCCGATCCGATCCGATCCGATCAGGACAATCGGCGGAGCCGGTCGACAAGACCCCTGGCTTACCGACGGGTCTGACAGAGACTCATGTGTGAAGCACGCTAGAGCTGTCGGCGAATGCGTTGGGGAGGATGGTCAAGGACAGCTGCGATATTGTGCGCCGCAATGATGCGGCAAAGCTTCGAAGACCCTGCTAAAGTTGAAACATGTCTAGCTGGTTTTCGGCAACCTCATCCCTTGGCTCGTCCGCATCAAGGATGCGCTTTGCGAGCCAGGCATGAAGCGCCTTGACGTCGGAAAAGTTGATGGGGACATTAATGTGGGCGTTTTTGGCAGTTCGGATCCTGACCGTGAAGTGCGTATCGCTGCGAGAAGGTTTTATATCATAGACGATAGTCATCTCGTTTATGCCGACTGCTATTTTTATCTTGTCGTTCATGCCGTGATGTTCCCCCTTCCCTTTCTACGCTATCTAACCCGTTGGTTCTGTGTTGAGGGTCAAGCACGTCACGTGCGGACGTCCAGTACCTCGTGCCGTAGCGATCGTTATCCAGCGGGTCCAACTTGCCACGACCGCTTGCCATGTCGCGGAGATACTCCATGCCCTGCCACATGGGAAAGACTGCATCTCCACCTGGGGTTACCGCACGAGCAACGCGGATAATCGCGCTCAGCAGTCCAAATCCCGCCAGCCTGCCACAGTCCAAACCTCTCTCCAGTGATTTCCGTCATGATGCCTGCAAGCTGGCGCCGGCTCACCGACGCACCGGCTATACGCAGGAACCGTGGTGCCGCATCGTCGAGCGCCACCTCCGAGCCGTAGTCTGCCACATCATCCTTGGTCGTAAAGTCGAGCGGTTGATCGGCACTGTCCCAGTATGCCGCCTTCAGGCTTGCGTATTTGGCAGATGAACTGCCTGGTCGCACGAGAACACGGAAAGGCACTTGGCGGCTGCTTTAGAACGGTCGCAATTCGCCTACCTAGGTCGCCAGTCCCACCCGAGATGACGATGAGGTGATTGCCCGTCATTCGTGCAAACTCCTGATCGGAGCCAGCCCGCAGATCGAACTGTGCCAAGGCGGCGAGCTGGCTGCCGGCTTCAAGCTGGTGTCGGCTTCGACGCCGAAGGTGGCGGCGCCGGTGCCCATTCGTCCGCTATAAGCTTTTGATCCTCGCTGATTTGATCAACATCCTCTTTGGACGGCGGCGGTGGCACACCCTGATCGCGACCTGGCCAGTGCTGCTTGTCATCCGACATCCTAATCTCCCGAGGCTACAATCAACCACAACCCGATCTCACCACATTGGTTTCGGCAGAATGTCCCGCGTAATGGCTCCTCTGGTGCAACCACAATGCCGGGTAAGACCTGGTCGCTTGGATCCTATCTGACATAGCGTCGGGCACTGCTTTTTAAACGAGAAGTGCAATTGTCGAATCGGCCTTTACCCAGCAGGCGGTGCTGAGGGGGGCAAGCCGGGGCGAAGTATGGCCGCGCTCTTCACTGCCGGCACCTCAATAGATGTGACGATTTACCGTTGTAGCATCTGAAAACTGCCGCTCCCAAACGATGTTGCCTCTGCGGAGGTGTGCTATGGCAGCAACAGCAGAAAAGACGGACCCGCAGCTCTGGGAGAAGGTCAAGAAGAATGTCACATCGAGTGACAAAGGTGGAAAGCCTGGCCAATGGTCGGCTCGAAAAGCACAAATGGCAACTCAGGAGTACAAGAAGGACGGCGGAAGTTATAAGGGCGCCAAAACGACTGACAACCACTTGTCAACCTGGACCAAAGAAGAATGCGGGACCAAGTCTGGTAAGGAGAGCGGTAAAACAGGAGAGCGCTATCTGCCTAAAGAGGCGCGTGAGCATCTCAGTAAGACCGAGTACGAGCGGACAACTGCTAAGAAGCGCGCGGATTCGGCCAAAGAAAAGCAATTTTCTGCACAGCCGACGGATATCGCCCAGAAGACCGCTCACGATCGCAAAGCAGGACACGAGAATACTACGCGCGCCGGCCTGTTGCGGCAGGCTAGCCAGATGAAAATTCCGGGGCGCTCGAAGATGAAGAAAGCCGAGCTTGAGAAAGCAGTAGCTGCCCATGGCTGAAGGAAAGCTAGATCAACATCACAATATCGCCTTGGAGTTCCACGCGGTGGTGAACATGACACCCAGGTCCTTGAAGATCTGGCTCAGCGGCTCCGAAAGCAAAAGCGTTGGTATGACCCACGAAGGCGATAAGGTTACAGAGCCCGGCACGCATGAAGCGGTCGGTCACGATATGGGCCGTCGCATTCTAGGCCTGCAATCAAAAAAGGCGGCCGACCTCAGCGATGACAACTACACGGCGATGAAGAAGGTCATTGGCTATGTGCACAGGCATCTCAAGCAACGTCCTCATGGCGAAGTTGAGGATTCTCGTTGGCGTAAATCATTGATGAACTGGGGCCATGACCCCATGAAGTAGGTGCTGCCAACTCCAGTAAACCAGAGGATGTTGCAAGATGCTGAATGATGTCCATTCAGAGCAGGGCAGCTCAATGCGTTAGGCCTCATCAGCCTGCTTGCCGCGGTCCGAAGCCTCTGACACATTCTTAATCGGGTTGCTTGGAAGCGCGCGGCATGCGGAGGAAACGACACGGACACTCATTCGTTGGTCGTGATGAAGCCTAAATTTCCATCATTGACCGAATCCGTGCTACCATCGTGTCGACTGCGAATGGCTTTGTCAAAACCGCCATGCCTGGTTCTAAATGGCCATTTCCAATAGCTGCGTTCTCGGCATAGCCGGTGATAAACATAACCTTTAGTGCCGTACGTGTAACGCGTGCGGCATCTGCCATCTGGCGGCCGTTCATCCCGCCGGGGAGGCCGACGTCTGTGACTAGAAGATCAATAGGCACGTTCGACTGAAGGATCTTAAGACCCGCCATACTATCAGCAGCCTCGATTGATGTGCAGCCGAGGTCATCCAGGATGTCGGTCAACAGCATGCGGACTGTTGGCTCATCATCAACCACGAGAACAGTTTTGCTCTCTTTGGCGCGTGGTAAAACTGGTAGTACCACCTCGCCTTCGTCCTCCAGAGCGTCGCCGTGATGACGTGGAAGATAGATGCACACTGTCGTGCCCTGGCCGACCTCAGAGTAAACACGGACCTGCCCGCCCGACTGGCGCGCAAACCCGTAGATCATTGACAACCCTAACCCGGTTCCCTCGCCAAGGGGTTTAGTCGTGAAGAAAGGTTCGAAGACGCGTGAGATGAGTTCAGCACTCATACCAACGCCGGTGTCGGTCACGCATAGCGAGAGATACTGCCCTTCCGGCATATCATGTTGGCGCGCTGCGCGCGCATCCACCCATTTGTTGGCGGTCTCGATGGTGATGCGGCCGCCATTTGGCATCGCGTCACGTCCATTGATGCAGAGGTTTAGAAGTGCATTTTCCAGCTGGGGCGGATCCACCAGCACGGACCATAGGGCAGAAGCGCCGACGACCTCGATCAGGACGGCGGGGCCCACCGTGCGCTGTATTAAATCCTGCATGCTGGCGACGAGACGGTTCACGTTCGTCGGCTTGGGATCAAGCGTTTGGCGGCGAGAAAAAGCGAGAAGCCGATGCGTCAGAGCGGCGGCGCGGCGCGAGGCGCCTTTCGCCGCGACCATGTATCGATCCACATCCGCCAACCGCCCCTGGCTGATACGGGTTTCCATCATTTCCAGCGCGCCAGAAATACCTGCCAGGAGATTGTTGAAGTCGTGCGCCAGCCCACCCGTGAGTTGGCCCACTGCCTCCATCTTCTGCGCCTGCCTAAACTGCTCCTCAAGAAGACGTTGCTGCGTCATGTCGACACCCACGCCGGTCCGGCGAATAGGCTTACCGTCCTCAAAGTAGGTGTGTCCTCGCGACAGAACCCAGCGGACGGAGCCGTCGGCATGGCGGATGCGGTATTCCTGTTCCAGGTCGCCTGGGTTGACGAGACCGCCGCTCATTGTCTTTCGAAGGCTCAGGTCATCATCAGGGTGTAGGTTCTGCAGGAACTCCGCGCTGCTGAAGCCCTTGGCGCCGCGACCTGATTCCAGCGCGTATAGCTCCGCTATGTTGTCGTCGCAGACGAACCGGTCGGATGCAACATCGTATGTCCAAACGCCCACTCCGCCGACGGACTGCAGCGCAAGACGCGCGAAATCCTTGGTGTCGTGTAGCTCGCGGGTCCTTTCCTCTACCCTGTGCTCAAGGGTTTCATTCAGCTCCCGCAGCGCCTCTGCAGTCGCCTGGGCGCGTTCGCGCTCGGCGATCAATTCGCGCTCGTAGGAGCGGCGGTCCGTAGCATCAACGACCAGCACGCGAAGTCCGATCAGTACCTCTTCCGCGTTCCTCATTGGACGCCATTCGATGAGTGCGGGCAACTTGCTCCCATCCGCTCGGCTCAGGTCCAGGGCGGCCTGCCTGACGAGGCCGTCGCGGCGCAGAACCTGAGCGCAGTGAGTCTCATAGAATATCCGTGCGCCTGCAGTGAGCAATGCCTGCACGCGCTGGCCGATCACCCCGTCCCGCGTCCGACCAAGCCATTCCAGAAAAGTTGCGTTGGCGCGTACGATCGTTCCAGAGACTGTGGTGGTCAGGTAGCCGCAAGGTGCGTGCTCGTAGAGTTCGTCGAGCGTCTCCTCGGGCAAGGCGGACGGATCGGCCTCGTTTGTTGATGGCATCTAGTTGGCAAGGAAGCGTTTGATTGTGGCGATCGTCTCGCCCGGCGCGCTCATATGCGGGCAGTGCCCGGTCGCCTCCATCAGGACGAGTTCGCTGCTGGGCAGGGTGACATGCATGTACTCGCCGACTTCAATGGGCGCTACCATGTCCGCCTGTGTCTGGAGGATCAGTGTTGGCAAGTCGAGGAGCGGCAGCGAGGCGCGGACATCGGACAGGAAGGTCACCCGGGCGAACGCCTTGGCGATGGTGGGGTCCGTCCGACAAAAGCTGTCACCTAGCGCACGGGCAAGTTCAGGCCGTTCGGCATTGCCCATGATTGCAGGTGTGGTCGCCCTAGACCAGTCGAGAAAATTGGCGTCCAGAACCTCCAGCAGATCGTCAATGTCGGCCCGCGAAAAGCCACCGACATATGGAAAGTCATCAACGTAGCGTGGCGACGGGCAAACCATGACCATCGCACCGAATAGGCCGGGCGCCTTGATGGCTGCCAACATGCCGATCATGGCCGAAACAGAGTGACCTACGAAGACGGCGTCCTGGAGCACCAGTGCCGAGGCGATCTCGATGACATCCTGGGCGTATCCCTCTAGGTGCCCATATTTGAGGGCATCGTAGGCAGAAAGGTCGGAGAGGCCTGCCCCTACGTGATCGAAGAGGACGACGCGGGCTTCAGTTTCAAAGGCCGGCGCAACGTCGGCCCAGGCATTAAGGTCGCAGCCAAAGCCGTGTCCGAAAACGATCGTCCGCATGCCGGAGCCCGTCACACGCACATTGTTTCTCAAAAGGGGGCTCAACGCTCGTCTCCAAAGACACGGTTTGATCTACCAAAGGTATGTCGGCGACAATAGCCACCTAACGGCGATGACTGTGGCCTAGCCGCCAATCATGGCGCTCTGCGACGCAGGCTGCTCGACGTCCACCAATCATGCAACGTACGAAGGTCATACCGGCGGCACGGAGTGATAGGTTCCGACTAGCCATCCTCAGGTCTAGTGATGATCCGTAGTCCCACAATCAAATCATGGCTGCGCATTATAAGGCAACGTAACCTGATGACTTAGCACGCGGGATTGAGTATTATCACGACGGCTATCTCTTTTGAAGCCTTGCATTGCGTCTGAG
>NZ_LMUY01000149.1:7977-8193 GCF_009765685.1 Acidisphaera sp. L21
GTCCGCTGGTATGGGCGGGAGTAGCGTTGCAAAAGGCACGGGCCCTTCCAGGGCGTTGACAAGCGTGCGGAGACGGCGAAGCACCGCGTCCACTTGGAAGAGTTCGGACGCAGCCGGCCGGTAAGTGGCCAACTCGACGGATGGACGGTCGTCCGGTGTGCGGAGAACCGTAAGGCAGGCTTCCAGCAGCCGCATGTACGAGGCAATTCGCGGGTC
>NZ_LMUY01000100.1 GCF_009765685.1 Acidisphaera sp. L21
AATGAGTAGGATGGCAGGATAGGCATTGTGGATCCACAATGCGGCGGCTTACTCGCCTGTGGCTCGACGAGAACCTACACGTCTTCTGGCCATCCCTTGGACACCTGGTGGACGTTTCCCGGACGTGGAAAGGGCGTCCATACCATTGCACCTGTCGTGACCGTGGGAACCAGATCGAAACTTCCTTTTCAGGCTATGAAGCCCGCGGATATTTGCGGCGAGACAACGGCAATGAATGGCGTGCGTGCAACTTACGTATTCAGCAATCTTGCTTGCAATGGTATGTATTATG
>NZ_LMUY01000131.1:0-27699 GCF_009765685.1 Acidisphaera sp. L21
GATGACAGGGTGAGTCCGCCGGCAACGTTGAATGGCAGCATTTTTGTGCCGAGATAGTTAGCCTATTAAGCGATAGCGTGAATAAGTTAATGAAGTCAGTTCATCTTGAGCCGACTGACCGCGCTCCCCTGCGCGAACACGAGCCGTGCCCGGAAGAAGAATTCTCGACACGCAGGGGGTCTAATTAATTAGACCGAAAACTTTAGCGTGTATCTTGATTTGCATGAATGACAATATTCCGCCCACCAACCAGAACGACCACGTCGCAGAGATGATGGAACTCATTCGGCTAATGTTGTCCGACAGCCCATTTCCGGTCGCTGCGGAAGAGTATCCGGAGACGGCTTGCCCAAGGCCCTCCGCGGCCTAATCATCCGGCGGCGTTCGAAGCCGCCGCCGGCCTCGCTGCGTGCTACGATGAAACGCCCGCGTCGCTCAGCCGCCGCCTAGCTTCTCTGCGAAAAGGCGCTTGAACGTCTCGGCGGCACCGTCTGGCTTGCCCCCGGTAAGACTCGCCCATCGCTCTATGTAGCGGTCCCAAAGCTTCGTCTTCCGCTTCCCGACCAGCTTGCCGAGCACGCCGCTGTTACCAACTGACTGCTCCACAGCGTCCGGGGACAGCGTGTCGGCGAACGCAGCGGCAGCATCACGCATCGCGGCCGGCGCGCGGTTTTGCTCCTCCCGCAAGGCGACAAAGCACTCTTTCACCGCCCGCCGCGCGTCCAGGTAGCTGCGGCGCGGGGGGCCGAACATGATCCGGATTGCCTCTTCGGCATTGGGTAGCGCGTCGATCGGATTGGCTACCTGCGTCGAACCTTGACGCCGCTGGGTTGCGGCGAGTAGGGGCTTCAATTCCGACACCGAGACTGCGACGATCGTCGCCAGTTGCTCTGCCAACGCGGCAGGGTCGGTTTCGCCGATTTCGAAGGCGGACAGGCCCAGTGCCTTGGCTACTCTATCAACCACCCCGCCTGTTGGGACCACGGTAGCTGGGGTCGCTGCCGGCGGCGCAGCGGCCGCTGCAACTGGGGCTGTCCGAGGTGCCGTCGCAACAGGGGGCCGGATAATTGCGGTCAATTCCGGCAGATCATGGGCAGCGCCGGCCGAGACATGCATGCCGCTTGACGGGATCGCTGGCGGCATCACGGTGCCCGGCTCTGCCCCGCGTCGCGGGAGCACAGCTGTGGAAGCGACCGGGCTCTGCTCTACAGCAGCGTCACCGGCGATTTTCGCGGCCACACCGGCAATCGCGACCTGCAATACGAAGCCGCCAATCCGCAGCCGGTCGCCGTCCCCCAGCGTCATACCCGACGGGACACGCTCGCCACCCTCGGCACGGAATGTGCCATTGGTCGACACTTCATACAGCAGATACGCCCCGTTCTCGACGCGAATTTCACAATGCCGGCGCGACACGAGCGCAGTTGTGTCCGGTAGCACCAAGCCGGCCTTGGTGTCCCGCCCGATCACCAGGGTGCCCTCGCTGCCCAAGATTGCCTCAATCGGGCTAGCCGACACACCGGTTGGCCCATCGACCACGCGAATGACGAGACTGCGGGAGGGTCTGCCCGCGGAAATGATCACCGTCTCGTCGGCATCGCCCTCCACCGCGGCTAATTCGACCGTCATCACATAGGGGCCGACCGCGATGCGATCGCCATTTGCCAGCGATCGGGCCTCGCCGACGCGTTTGGTTTCGCCGTTTAGGAAGGTGCCGTTGGTCGACAAGTCATAGAGCGTGTAGCCGAGCGGGTCGCGCCGGATCTCGCAATGCTGTCCCGACACGGCCAAGGTCGGATCCGGCAGCACCCAATCGAGAACCGCCTGCCGCCCGATGCGCAGGACCTGGCGCTCGCCAAAAACCATCGCCGCGGCCAGATCGGCTGGCAGCGCCGGTGGCTGGGTCAGCATAAGCCGCAACGACATGCGATGCCCTCGTTTGGAAGCAGCCCCGGCACCGTAAGACATTTCGATATGGTTTCAAGTTGTGTCTTCGTGATGTGCGAGCGTAGGGTCGTTCCGGAAAGCGCCTCAATCAGCGTCCCGTCAGCAAGGACATCACGTTGCGACTCTTCGATTACAGCGGAGCCGGGGATGCCGTTCCCGCCGGACCCAAGCCCGTTTCCTGGAGCCTGACCGAGGATGAGTGGGAGGGCATTCGTCGTTACGCTGCCGAGCGCCGATATGCGCCGGGTGGTCAGATAATAGCGGCCGGCGAGGTATCCGACGCGCTGCATATCGTTGTCGAGGGCCAGGTTGCGCTGGATGCCGGCGGGGCAGCGCCGGAAGCAGTGGGCCCGGGTAGTGCCTTCGGCGTCGCTGGCTTCCTCACCGCCGGGCCAAGTGTGTTGGGCGCCACTGCGGTCTCCGCCGCGACGCTGCTGCTACTGCCGCGTGCCGGGTTGGACCAATTGGCATCCTGGACGCCAGCCGTGGCGCTGACGCTGCTGCGCGACCTAGCCGGCTTTGCGGCCGAGAAGCTGCACCAAGCCCATCTCGCCGCCTAGACCGACACGGAAGGACATAGCGTGTTGGCCATCGACCCCGCCCGCTTTTTTGCCAATTACACCAAACGCACACCGCTGCTGCCGACCTGGTTCTGGATCGGCTTGCGGCTACTCGTCCTGGTGGGAACACTCGGGCTGGCAGCGCTGCTGGTGGCGATGCCAGCGTTCGGCCTGCGGCTCTGGTGGGGGCTGATCGTACCGGCACTGCCGGTCGTGCTGGTGGTGATGCCCGGTCTGTGGCGGCAGGTCTGCCCCATGGCGTTCCTGAACCAGTTGCCGCGGGCCGGCGGCTTCACCCGTGGTGGCGAGATGCCGGCCACCCTGCGCAGCATGGCCTTTGCCATGGCGGTGGTCATGTTCGTCGGCGCCGTGGTGCTGCGCGCGCCGCTGCTGAACAGCAGCGGCCTGGCGACGGCCGGGCTGATCATCCTGTCGCTGGTGGTCGCCTTCGTCGGCGGGCTGATGCTGAAGGGGCGCAGCGGCTGGTGCGGCACGTTCTGTCCACTGGGCCCTATCCAGCGCGTTTACGGGTTGGCGCCGCTGGTGGTGGTGCGCAATGGCTATTGCGCGCCCTGTCTCGGGTGCCAGAAGAACTGCTACGACTTCAATCCGCGCGGCGCTGCCTTCGCCGACATGGATGACGCCGACCCGCGCTATGCCGCCCAGCGCCAGCTGTTCTACGGCCTGCTACCCGGGCTGATCCTGGGCTATTTCATGCAAGGGCCGAGCCCGGCCTATGGCGAGCCGCTGCATCTGGTGATCATCCTGGCTGCCTGCTGTGCTTCGGCCGGGCTATACCAGTTGCTCACCAGCTTCCTTCCAGTGGGCCCGTTCCACGTTGCGCTGGTCTTCGCGGCGGTGGCGATCGGCGGGTTCTACTGGTTCTCCGGCCCGACCATCGTATCGACCGTTGGCTGGTTGCTCGACGCGCCGCTGCCGGATGCCGTCCGGGAGGCGTCGCACTACCTGGGCGTCGTGGCAGGGGTGGCACTACTTGGCAGCGGCCTAGTCAGCGAGGGCGTGTTCAAATCCGCCTCCCACGCGCCAGCAGCACCAGCCGCCACCGGGGCAAAGACCGTTGCCGGCGGCCCCGAGGTGATGGACCGCGAGAGCGGCGTGGCTTTCCCCGTCGCCAAAGGCGCCACCTTGCTGGACGCGATCGAGCGAGCTGGGTTGAAAATAAATTTCGGCTGCCGGGCCGGCATGTGCGGCGCCGACCCGGTGGTGATCTGCGAGGGCGCGCAGAACCTGTCCCCGATCAGCGATGACGAGGCGGCGACGCTGCGGCGCCTCGGGCTGGAGGGCAAGGCGCGGCTGGCCTGCATGTGCACGGTGAAGGGGCCGGTGACGATCGACCGCGACCCGACCTCCGCCGGCGAGGGCACGCGCAAAGTCGCCGCCGTCGCCACGATCGACTTGGCCGAGCGCGTCGGGATCAAGCGTGTGGTGATCGTCGGCAACGGTGTGGCTGGTATGAGTGCCGCCGAGCAACTCCGTCGGTCCAGCCCGTCCGTCGACATCCAGGTGGTGACCAACGAGTCGCTGCATTTCTACAACCGCATGGCAATCGGCCGCCTGATTTACGGCCGCACCGGCATGGACGGGCTGCATTTGATGACGGATGCCTGGTTTACCGAGAACCGGGTCGAGGTTTGGCGCAACACGGTCGCCCGGACTGTCGACCCGGCGGCGCACACGGTGCAACTCGCGACTGGCGAGGTGCTGGAGTATGACAGGCTGATCCTCGCTACCGGTGCGCGCGGTGCGGTGCCGACACCGGATTTCCTTGAGCATCGCAATGCCTTCGTGCTGCGCTCGGCCGAGGATGGGCAGGCACTGCGTGGCTTCGTGCAGGAGACGGGTGCCAGGCGGGCGCTGGTGATCGGCGGCGGTGTGCTGGGTGTGGAGGCGGCCGACGCGCTGCACCACCTCGGGCTGCAGGTGACGATCCAGCAGCGTGGCGACCGGCTGATGAACGGGCAGCTCGATCACGAAGGCTCAGCCAGGCTCGCGGCGTATCTGGAGGGCATCGGTATTCGCGTGGTCACCAACGTGAACGTTGATCGCTGGGACGGGGCGGATGGCGTCATGCGCGCGGCATGGCTGTCGCATGGGCCGCGGGTGCGGGCCGATCTGTTCGTCGCCTGCCTGGGCGTCAGCGCCAACACGCATCTGGCCTCGACCGCCGGGCTGGAGATCGGCCGCGGCGTGAAGGTCGACAAATTCATGCGCAGTTCGGACCCGGATATCTATGCGATCGGTGACGTGGCGCAGGCGCCGGGCGGCCCGGGTGGGCTCTGGCCCGTCGGCGTGGCGCAGGCGGCAACGGCGGTGGCCGCGATCATGGGTGAGCCGGTGCCCTATCAGTCGCCCCGGATCGTCATGCAGTTGAAATGCGACGGCATCGATCTGCGCAGCTATGGCCGGGTCGTCGCGGAGCCCGGTGATGAGGAATATACCGCATTGCCGGACGACGCGGCCTGGTGGCGGATCATCCTGCGCCAGGGCGTGATCGTTGGTGCGGTCTATGTCGGGCCGCCACGCACGGCGCGAGATTTCACACGGGCGGTGCAGAGCGGCGCGGATTTGCGGTCGGTGGAACGAGATCTGTTGCGTGGCGATCTACGTGGGCTGGGGGCCTTGGTCGCGGCCTAGAAGGGCTGGGGTTGTGCCACGATCCATGGAGACGCGGCCCTATCCAAGTAGTGTCAGCGTTAGGCAGAAGCTACGCGGCGCCCGGCCGAGGTGTAAGTTGCATGGGTAACCCACCATGCGGCCTCAGAGTAATGCGCAGCCGCGGGGATGGCTCGAAACCCGGCGGGAGCGATGGCCGCACCGATCGTAGCACCGTTGTCAGGATCGCAACGGCCTCAAGCATGGCGAAGGAAGCACCGATGCAGATGCGTGGCCCGGCGCCGAAGGGCAGATAGGCATAACGATGCCGGGCCTTCACGGCCTCGGGACGGAACCGTTCCGGGTCGAACGCGTCGGGGTTGTCCCATAGCGACAGGTGTCGATGCACAGCGTAGACGGGCACGTAGGTCGGTGTGCCGGCAGCCACCGTCAGCGAGCCCAACTGCACGTCCGTCGCCGCCATGCGTGTGACGAGGGCCGCAGGGGGATACAGCCGCATGGTTTCTTGAATGACCTGCCTCGTGTAGGCCAGTTCCGGCACGTGGTCCGGACGCAGCGCGTCACCTCCTGTCACCTGAGCGATCTCGGCCAGCACGAGCGCCTCAATTTTGGGATGTCGGGCCAGCAAATAGAAGCTCCAGCTTAGCGTCAGTGCTGTCGTCTCGTGTCCGGCGACGATGAAGGTCAGTAGGTTATCGGCTAGTTCGCGGTCGTTCATGACTTGGCCGGTTTCCGGGTCCTGCGCCTGCAGCAGCAATGCCAGCAGGTCGCCTTGCACCGCCTTGTTTGCCGAAGTGTCAGATCCGGTCTGTCGGCGGCGCTGTACGATGCCGATCAATGCTTCCCGCACATAATCCCGCGCGGCGCGACCCTGGCGTTTCTTCGGGTGTGGCACCCAACCGGGTATCCCGAATAGGCTGGTCATCACGGCCCATGGCGTGGCCTCCAGATACTCGGCGACCCCGCGCTCTATCCTGCCCTGGTCCAGTCCGGGGGCGCCGGACAGCATGGTTTCCACAATGACGTTGTACGTCGTCTGCATCATCTCGTGCAGCATGTCGACCCTGGTCGATCGCGCTTCGGGGGCGGTCCAGCGCTGCACAGTGGCTTGCGCTGCCTGAATCATCGCCGGGACGAACCCAAGCAATCGGTCATGCCGAAAAATCGGTGCAGCAGCCCGGCGCTGCCACCGCCAATGCGCGCCTTCCGCCGTCAACAGGCCTTGTCCAAGGGCCGGCACAAGAGCTCGGCGCATGGCGTCGGCCTTCACGAACGAGGCCTCCTGTTCGACCAGCACCTGCCGGATCAGCTCCGGATCACAGCTATAGAGCAGGTCCCGCCGCATGAACCGCCGCCGCGCGATTGGCTGCGAGAACACGCTTGCCGGCATCGCTTCCAACGGGTTTCGCAACACAGTGCGCAGCAGCCGCAATTGGCTGACTGGCCCCTCCAGGGTGCGGATTCTGACCGGTATCGTCGTGGCCTCGGCGGACATCGCGATCCTCCCCCCTACTCCGCGGTCACGTGCGTCCTGAGTCCTGCGTCCGAGAATGTGGTCAGGAACGCGTCACTTCGTCGATCACCGCTTTGATCGGTACTAATATTTTCTGATCAACATCCTCAATGTTGCGCAGCCCGCAAAGGGCCATCGTCGTGTCGAGTTCCCTGCGGATGATGTCGAGTGCGAGAGTGACGCCCTCCTCACCAAGCGCCCCGAGACCGTAAAGGAAGGCGCGCCCGATGAAGACGCCCTTTGCGCCCAAGGCTAGTGCCTTGATGACGTCCTGGCCCGATCGGATGCCGCCATCCATCAGCACCTCTATCCGGGATCCCACAGCATCGACGATGCCGGGCAGCGCCGCGATCGACGACATGGCGCCGTCCAATTGCCGCCCGCCGTGGTTGGAGACGATCAGTGCATCGGCGCCGGTCTTTGCCGCCATCTCCGCGTCCTCGGGGTCCAAAATTCCCTTGAGGATGAGTTTGCCACCCCAGCGATCCTGAAAGCGTTGCACGTCGTCCCAACTCAGGCGAGGGTCGAACTGGGTGGCCGTCCAGGATGACAGTGAACTCATATCCGCAACACCATGGACGTGGCCGTTGATGTTTCCGAAGGACCGACGCTTGGTGTGAAGCATGTTCCAACACCAGCGCGGCTTGGTCGCAAGGTTGATCAAGTTGGCCAAAGTGGGCTTCGGCGGCGTGCTGAGGCCGTTGCGGATGTCTTTATGCCGCTGCCCCAGGATCTGCAGGTCCAACGTGAGAACCAGCGCCGAGCACCCGGCGGCCTTGGCACGATCGATCAGGCGATTGATGAAGTCGCGATCGCGCATGACGTAGAGCTGGAACCAGAAAGCCTGGTCCGTATTCTCGGCGACGTCCTCGATCGAGCAGATGCTCATGGTGGAAAGCGTGAACGGGACCCCCGCCTTGGCCGCGGCCCGGGCCGCAAGGATCTCCCCATCCGCGTGCTGCATGCCGGTGAGGCCGGTTGGTGCCAACGCCAGCGGCATCGCGACTGGCTGGCCGACCATGGTGCTGGCCAGCGACCGGTCCGTCATGTCAACGGCGACGCGCTGGCGAAGCTTGATGTCCTGAAAATCCGCGGAATTGGCGCGGTAGGTGCCTTCCGTCCAGGATCCGGAATCGGCGTAATCGTAGAACATGCGCGGGACGCGGGCTTTGGCAAGGACGCGAAGATCTTCGATTGTGTTTAGACGCCGGTTTGACATTGTTCTCCCAATCCCTCGACCCCTGCCGCGTTCGAAGCCTGGGCGCGGCACCGCCTCGTGGCAGGAATGGGCCAGCGCTGCAACCTGCGCTCTCGCTGCTGCTGCTCTAGCCGGGCCGAACGGCGACTGGAAACAGCTCTTCCGACCACATCACCTCGCCAGGCCCGCAAGACAAGCCGTGTGCAGCCAGCGCAGGGGCCAGGATTGATGCCGGCCGGGTGGACGCCATGGCGATTGCCTCTGCTGCGGTGGCGATGCCCCAGGCGACAAGGTTGCGGATGGCTGCGTCCAAGCAGAGTGCGGACCCGGCGAGCCCAATCTGCCCGGGATTGCGAACGCTGCCGTCGGCGCCGCGTTCGACGGTCATCCCCGCGAACGGATACAAACCCGCGGGTTGCGCCGCCGCAGACACGGCGTCGGTAACCAACATCGCGCGTGGTCCGGCGGCCCGGATGAGCACTTTAAGCGCGGCCGGCGGGATGTGAATCCCATCCGCGATGAAACAGGCGACGAGGCGATCTTCGGCGAGTTGCGCCATGATCGGGTTGGCAAGCTTGGGAAGAAGCTGTGGCAGGCCGTTCCCCAAATGCGTGGCGAGACTGGCGCCTGCTGTTGCGGCATCTTCCGTGACAACGAAGTCGGCTGCGCTATGCCCAATGGCAACGAGCTTGCCGCCGGCACGGGCGCGGCGAATGAATGCACCGGCGCCCGGCAGCTCCGGAGCGATCGTGATCAACAGGATTGGACGCGCTAGGGAGCATTCCAGCCGTGCTATCATATCGTAGTCCGGTGCCATCATCACGGTCGGATCGTGGCAACCCGCGTAGCCCTGGGCTGGGTTGAGAAACGGGCCTTCAAGATGGTAGCCCGGGCACATCGCAGAGCCGGCCCCACTGGCAGTGAGTGCGGCGTCGAGTGCCGCAAATCGTGTTTTGAGCGTAGGCTCGTCCGCAGTGATCAGCGTCGGAAGCAGGCACGTGACCCCGGTGGCCAGCAGCGCGTCCAACGCCGTCGGCAAGTCGGCCGGGGCGAACGCGCCAGCGTTAAAATCCACGCCCGCGAAGCCGTTCACCTGCAGATCGACAAGCCCCTCGGATCTCATCTTAGCAGTGACGCCGCGGGCGCGTCGACGAACAGCACGGTATTGGGGTGCTGCTGCAAGATCGACGCCGGGTAATTTGGCGAGACCGGCCCCTGGACGGCTGCCAGCACCGCCTCGGCTTTGCGCAGATCGGGCACGGACAACACGATTGCGCGGCTACGCATGATTTGCCGGATTCCCATCGAGATCGCCAGGCGCGGCACATCCTCCAGGGTCGCGAACCAGCCTTCGCCGAGTTGCTGGCGGCGGCATTGCTCGTCCAAGGTCACCAATAGGTAGGATGCCTCGGTCTCGAAGTCTGCCGGTGGGTCGTTGAAGGCGAGGTGGCAATTCTCGCCAATGCCGGCGAAGCAGACGTCGATCGGCTGCTGCGAGATGAGTTCCCCCAACCGGGCAATCTCTGCCTGCGGGTCGAATGCGTCGCCCTCCACGGCGATAAATCGCGGTGGGTTCGGCAGCAAATCCAGAAACCGGCTGCGCAGGTAACGCCGAAAGCTGGCCGGATGTACATCCGATAGGCCAGCGTATTCGTCCAAGTGGAAGATCGTCACGCGGGACCAGTCGATGTCGATCGTGTCGACCAGGGCCGCGAGCGTGGCAAACTGGCTGGCACCGGTCGCAAGAATGATCCGGGCGCTCCCTTGCGCTGCGATGGCGGCGCGGTTGGGGGCGGCCCCGGCTGCGGCGGCACGGGTCCCCAGTTCGTCGATCGTGGCGCAAAGCTGTACAGCGCGCATCAGAAGCAACTCCAGGTCACATTATCGCATCTAACATAGCCGATTGAATTAATTTAGATCCGAGATTATGTCCGAGTAACCTTAACCTCCGGCAAGATCGAAGGCTTGTGCTGATCCGGCCTGCCCGCACCATCCTCCAAGCCGTCATCGAGGCCGGGCCAGTCAGCCGGGCGGATTTGCCGACCTGCTCGGTCTCAGCCGCGCGACCATCGCAGTGCTCAGCCGTGAACTGATCGATAGCGGCGTGATCCGTGAGGCGAGTGTTGAGCGTGATGCGCGCAAGCCTGGGCGGCCCTCAATCCTGCTCGACCTGGACACGGCGGTCGGCTGTTTTGCCGGCGTCTCGGTGGAAGCGGAAGCCTGCATGCTGGTCCTGACCAGCGTATGCGGCAGTATTCTCGCGGAAATGAGCCTCGAGACGTCCGCCGACCCGCCGGAACTCGCCGGCCTCATCGGCGATGCGCTGGCCCGCCTTCTGAGCACCGACCCAGCCTTGCCACGTGTGTTGTGGCTCAGCGTGGCACTACCCGGGTTCGTCAACCACGCACAGGATATCTGCCCTCGGTCGGCCAGGGGGCGTATCTGGCGACAGGAATGTTGTCGGGCCAACGCCGCGCAGATAGGGGACAATCACGTGCGCTCCCTTCTCGACAAGCGCAGGCACGACATCGTCATAGGCATGGTTGTTGTCATATGGAAAACCATGAAGCAGTACGACGGGCCAGCCATCGGGTGCTCCAGCCTCCAAGTAGCCAACCTTTAGAACCCCTGCGTCAACAAACTGAATCATGATTTTAATCCCCTCGCCGATTACACCGCGTTCGGCGCCGGGAACGCAATTTACCCTGGTCCTTGGCAATCCTGCCCAGGCCCAGCTACGTCAGGGCCGCGACGGCCTTGGCAATCCGGCGACACCCATCTTCCAGAATGTCGAGCGACGTTGCCGTCGAGAGGCGGAAATACGGTGATAGCCCGTAGGCCGCGCCCGCAACGACGGCCACGCCCACAGAGTCCAGCAGATACATCACCACGTCGCCATCATCGACCAGGCGCTCACTCGATGGCGTAGTACGACCGATCAGGCCGCCGCAGTTCACATACAAGTAGAATGCGCCCGTCGGCGGAATGCAGCTTAGCCCGGGAATCGCGTTGATCCAGGCGAGTACCGCGTCGCGGCGTTGCTTGTAGACGGCGCGACTTTCGGTGACGAAGCTTTGATCCCCGTTCAGCGCCTCGGCCGCGGCGGCCTGGCTGATCGAACAACAATTGCCGCTGGATTGGGACAGCATGGTGTTCATAGCTTCGACGATATCCGCCGGGCCGGCGGCGTAGCCGATGCGCCACCCTGTCATCGCGTATGTCTTGGACACGCCGTTGATCACCAGCACCCGCTCGCGCAAGGCCGGCACGGCGTTCAGCAGATGCGGTGTCATCTTGCCGTCGAAGCGGATGTGCTCGTAGATGTCGTCCAACATGACCATCACATGCGGGTGCGCCAGCAGCACCTCGCCTAATGCCCGATACTCGGCTTCGGTATAGGCTGCGCCGGTCGGGTTGCTGGGCGAGTTGATCAGCAGCCACCGCGTCTGCCGCGTGATGGCAGCGGCCAGTTGCGATGGCGTCAGTTTGAACCCGGCCTCTTCCGGACATGGGATGGTCACCGGCTTGCCTTCGACGGCGATCACCATGTCTGGGTAGGACACCCAATAGGGTGCGGGGATGATGACCTCATCTCCTGGCTCCAGCGTGACGGCGAACGCGTTGTAGATCGCGCTCTTGGCCCCGCTGGTGACGATGATCTCGTTCAAGCCGTATTGCAGGCGATTCTCGCGCGCCAGCTTGGCGGCGATCGCTTTGCGCAGTTCGACCGTGCCCGCCATCAGCGTGTAGCGTGTGGCGCCTTTCTCCATGGCGGCCATCGCGGCGGCGCGGATATGCGACGGGGTGTCAAAATCCGGCTCGCCCACCACCAGGCTAACGATGGACTTGCCCTCGCGCCGCAGATTATTCGCCCGATCGGCAGCCGCCGTGCTGGGGGATGGTTTGATGCGCCGCACGCGTTCTGCAATGTGGGATCGAACCATGGGACAATCCTCGCCGTCGTTCATGCCGCATCCGTAGGAGCCGGGGGCTGCAAAGGCCAAGACGAGTTCGCTCTACCCAAAGAGGCTTCGCTTATGGCGGAAGCAGCACACATCTTGCATCCTCGGCCCTGGAGGATCGTGGCCTTGAACTTCAAACGGCTGAAATACTTCGCCAAGATTGTCGATGTTGGCAGCCTGACCCAGGCCGCGGACCTGCTGCACATCGCCCAGCCGGCGCTCAGCCAGCAGATTTCGACGCTTGAGGGTGAGGTGCATCAGAAACTGCTGGTACGCACGCAACGCGGCGTCACGCCGACCGAGGCCGGCAAGGCGCTGTATCGCCACGCCCAAGTTATCCTGCGCCAGTGTGAGCAGGCGCAGTTGGACATGACCGCGGTCAGCCGGGGCGTGTCCGGCCCCGTCTCCGTCGGGTTGGCGCCTGGCACAGCAGCGACAACGTTGGCGTTGCCGCTGCTGCGGCAGGTTCGCGCGCTGCATCCCGGCATCACCCTGTATCTCAATGAGAATTACGGAACGACGCTCTCCGAGCTGATTATGAACGGCCGCATGGATCTGGCGGTGCTGTATGGCAACCGGGCGATCCACGGCCTCAGCTTCCTGCCGCTGTTGGACGAGGCGTTGTTCCTGGTCGGCCCATCGGCCACGGCAGCCCCGGTGCGACTGGCCGAACTGGCGGGGGTGGAACTGTTCCTACCCCGCCCCTACAACATCGTCCGCAAGCTGGTGGATGAGCATTTCGCTCGGGCTGGCATGGTCCCCCGCGTCGTGGCGGAGATCGAATCCGCTGCAACCCTGGCCGCTATCATTGCCGACGGGTTGGGCCTGACGATCTTGCCTGCTTCGATGGCACGCGAGGTGGTCGGGCCCCGCCATGCCTGGTGCCGCCGCATCGTCGACCCCGTGATCGAGGCGCCCCTGACCCTCTGCCAATCCGACCACTTACCGCTGTCCGAGCCGGCGGAGGTCGTGAAGGCCATGTTGATGGAGTTGGCAGGGGGCCTCAAAAGCTGGCGGCCAACGGCAGAGGACCATCTTCCGTCATAAGCCGTCGTTATCCGGGCAGACCCAAACGGTCTTTCCGCGTCGCCTGATCCTTCGATACGCAGGATGCATGGACCGCATCACAATCAAAGCGCTCATCGATGCGCTGGAAGCCTCGGATCTAGCCGAGTTGGAATACAGCCAGGACGGTGCGACCTTGCGGCTGGTCAAGGCCGGCTGCGCTATTGCTGCCCCTGCCGTCGCGCTGCCACCGCGGCCGCCTGCGCTTCCCGACGCGCCGCCACCGGCCGCCCCGCCGGGGGAGTTCTGCTCGCCGCTGTATGGCGTGGTGCATTTGCGACCCAGCCCCAACGCGCCGCCCTTCGTGCAGCCGGGCCAAGCCATCCGCGCCGGACAAAGCCTGTGCACGGTGGAGGCGATGAAGGCATTCACCGAGTTGCGGGCCGAGACGGACGGCGTTGTGCAGGCGATCTTGGTCGAATCCGGACAGGAGGTTGAGTCCGGCCAGCCATTGTTCCGGATCGTCTGACGATGTTCGACACCGTCCTCATCGCCAATCGTGGCGAGATTGCCCTCCGCATTCAGCGCGCCTGCCGCGGTCTGGGGCTGCGCACTGTCGCGGTGTATTCCGAGGCGGATGCCGACGCGCCCTATTTGCAGGCTGCCGACCAAGCGCTGTGCATCGGGCCACCCGCCCCGGGACAGAGCTACCTGAACCAGGCCGCGATCCTGTTCGCCGCGAAAATCAGCGGGGCGCAGGCCATCCATCCCGGCTACGGCTTCCTGTCCGAGAACGCCGGGTTTGCCGCCCGGGTGGAGGCCGCTGGGTTGGTCTTCGTCGGACCAAGCGCCGAGTGCATCCGCACCATGGGCGACAAGGTCGCAGCCAAGCGGGCGATGCGAACCGCCGGCGTGCCCTGTGTCCCCGGCCCCGATCAGGCGCTGCCCAGCGGCCCGGCGGCTATTCACGCCATTGCCGACGCGATCGGCTATCCCGTCATCGTGAAGGCAGCCGGCGGCGGCGGCGGCCGTGGCATGCGCGTGGTTCACGAGCCGGCAACGCTGATCGACGCCCTGGCCGTCACGAGGGAAGAGGCGCGCCGCGCTTTCGGCAATGCTGAGGTCTACATTGAGAAATTCCTTTCCCACCCCCGCCATGTGGAAATCCAGGTGCTGGCCGACAGTCACGGCAACGCGCTGTGGCTCGGCAGCCGCGACTGCTCGCTACAGCGGCGCAACCAGAAGGTGGTGGAGGAGGCGCCGGCCCCCGGTATCCCCGTCGCTCAGGTCGCCGCGGTAGGTGAGCGATGTGCCGAGGCGTGTCGGCAGATCGGATATTGCGGCGTCGGCACGTTCGAGTTTCTCTACGAAAACGACGCGTTCTATTTCATCGAAATGAACACCCGCCTCCAGGTCGAGCACCCGGTGACGGAGATGACCACGGGCATCGACATCGTGCAGCAACAGCTCCGCGTTGCCCGGGGCGAGCGCTTGTCGCTGCACCAGGCTGATATCGTTTGCACCGGCCACGCCATCGAATGCCGGCTGAATGCGGAGGATCCGCGCAGTTTCGCGCCTGCACCGGGTTGGATTACCGACTGGGTTTTGCCCGGCGGCTTCAGCGTGCGCGTGGATAGCCATGCAGGCGCCGGCTATCGCGTGTCACCCTATTACGACTCGATGTTCGCCAAGTTGATCGTGCACGGCGCCACCCGCGCGGATGCGCTGGACCGCATGCGGCTGGCGCTGGCGGAGATGCAGGTCGGCGGCATTGCCACCAACCTCGCCCTGCACCGGGAGATCATGGACGATTCCGGGTTTACCGCCGGCGGGGTGGACATCCACCACCTGGAGCGTTGGTTGGCTGCGAGGGCGGTTGCATGAGAATCAGCCCGCTTGGTACCACTGCATTGTTGTTCGAGGCGCCGGGCCCGGCTGCACTCGCATCACAGGAGCGTATCTGGGCGCTGGCCACCGAGGCGGAGACGTGGCCGGAAATTCGCGAGGCGGTGCCCGGCATGAACAGCCTGATGCTGAGCTTCGTTCATCCGCCGCGGCAATTGGCGCCGATGGAGGCACGGCTGCGGGATGCATGGGGCAACGGGCAACCCTTGCAACAGCAGGGGCGGGTGATCGATTTGCCTGTCGTCTATGGCGGCGAAAGCGGCCCACATCTGGCCGATGTCGTCGCTCATACCAGGCTAAGCGTGGATGAGGTGGTCGAACTTCATGCAGCGCCGGTCTATCCCGTCTACGCGCTCGGTAGCCATCCTGGGTATTGCTACCTGGGCGGCATGGATCCACGGCTGACCACGCCCCGGCGTAGGGTGCCGGTGATGCGCATCCCCGGCGGGGCGGTCTCCATCGGCGGCAGTCAGACCGGCGTGTCGGCCTCGGACGGCCCTAGCGGCTGGAACACGATCGGCAGCACGTCGATGTGCTTCTTCGATCCGGCGCGCTCGCCGCCCGCCCTGTTGCAGCCCGGGGACGCCATTCGGTTCCACGTCGAGAGGGTGATCCGATGATCGAGATCACCACGACCGGCGGCCTGGCGACCGTACAGGATGGCGGCCGCCGCGGCAGCCTGCGCTACGGCGTGGGCACGGCCGGTGCGATGGATACGATGGCGTTGGCGGCGGCCAACCTGCTGCTGGGCAATGAAGAGAATGCCGCGGCGATTGAAATCCCGATTTTCCCGTTCGCCGTGCGGTTCACCGAGGCGTGTTGCTTTGCACTCACGGGCGCCGATTGCGCGGCCAAACTGGACGGGCGGCCCCTGCTGCCCTGGTGGACGCATCGCGGCCTGGCAGGACAGGAGCTTGTGCTGGGCCTGCCCCAGCGCGCCTCCCGCTCCAGTCGTGCCTACCTTGCATTGGCTGGCGGGTTGGATGTGCCGGAGGTATTGGGCTCCCGCAGCACCCAGCTTCGCGGCGCGTTCGGCGGGCATGAGGGCCGGGCCCTGCGCGCGGGTGACATGCTGCGTGCTGGCTCCCCTGACTGCCCGGTCGGATTCGGCCTGACCCCCCCTGCCCTCGATCTACCGTTACTCGTGGACGATCTGCCCGCGGTGCGGGTGCTGCCCGCGGCGGAATATGGCTGCTTTACCGAGGCGTCGCGCGACGCGTTCTGGGCCAACCCCTGGAAGATCACGGCCCAGAGCGACCGCTACGGCTATCGCCTGGCCGGCGAGAAGCTGGTTTTCACCGAACCGGTCGAGATGCTGTCCCACGGCATCGTGCCGGGCGTGCTTCAGGTGCCCCCCGGCGGCCAGCCGATCGTGCAGATGAGCGATGCGCAACCCTCCGGCGGCTACCCCAAATTCGGTACGGTGATCGAGGCCGATCTCTGGCGCCTAGGCCAAGCCCCCATCGGCAGTTTCATTCGATTCTTGAAGACGGATTGGGATCAGGCAGTGGCCGCCCTGGACGCCAATCGCGCCTGGCTGGACGAAGCGAAGCGCCTGCTCGATCTGCGGAGGATGTGACGGTGGCAAGCGATTCCCCCGCCGAACAGGTGCGGTATCTGGCGAGCCTACTTGCCGGAACTAGTATCGGCCTGCTGGAACTGACCACCGCGGAGGGCTCGTTCCGCCTGCTTCGGGACGGCTTATCGTCGGCCATCTCGCCCATGGTTGCGCCAATGGTGGCACCCAAGGGGACGCCAGGTGGCGATGATGTTTGCGCCCCAACCGTGGGCGTGTTCCGGCACGCGCATCCACTGCAGCAGGCACCGCTGGCACCGCCGGGCCAGCAGGTCCAAGCCGGCGATCCGCTCGGCCTGATGCAAATCGGTTCGTTGTTGCTGGCGGTGCAGGCGCCGCGGGATGGCGTGGTGGACAGCGTGTTGGCAGCCGACGGCGCCATGGTTGGGTTCGGCACCCCAGTGGTTCGTCTCCGGTGAGGGAAACATGATGCAGATCGACCTGAACGCAGATCTTGGCGAAGGTTATGGCCTCTGGCGCATGGGTGAGGACGAGGCCCTGCTGGACTTGGTCTCCTCCGCCAACGTCGCGTGCGGGTTCCACGCCGGCGATCCGGCCATCATGGACCGCACAGTGCGGGATGCCCTGGCGCGTGGTGCCGATATCGGTGCGCATGTCGGCTTTCCAGATCGTCAGGGGTTCGGCCGCCGGGTCATGCAGATGGACACCGCCGAACTGGCCAGCATCGTCATTTACCAACTCGGCGCCCTGGCTGGCATTGCGAAGGCAGCCGGCCATCGCGTCACGCATATGAGCTTCCACGGCGCATTGGGGAACATGACGGCGGCGGACCCGGCGCTAGCCGGCCCTTTGGTCGGGGCCGTGGCGCGGTTTGACCCGGCGTTGACCATCCTGACCTCCAGCAGCCGGGCCATCGAGGACGCTGCAGCCGCGAACGGGGTGCGGATCGCCGCCTGTTTCCTGGCCGATCGTGCCTATGGCGATGACGGCCTGCTGGTGCCGCGCAAACTGCCGAATTCCGTCATCAAGGGCGCCGACGCCGTGTTGGCCCGGGTGCACCGCCTGCTAACGGACGGCACGGTGGTGACCTATACCGGCAAGATCCTGGAGATGCCGGCCTGCTCCATCCTGCTGCATGGCGACACGCCGGGCGCCGTGGCGTTGGCCCGCACCGTGCGCACCGTGGTGCAGGATTCAGGAGGCACGATCGTGCCGCTGTCCCGGCAGGGCGGCGCGGCATAGGCGAGCCTTATCGTCCCACACGCAAATCGTCTTGGCGCAAAAGCAGCGCGCCCGACATGATGACCATGTCGTAAACAGATAGCCGATTAGGACCGCGAATGCCCCTTTCCGACTACAAGACGGCTCTGGTGACGGGCGCCTCCTTCGGGATCGGCGCCGCCGTCGTCGAACGGCTCTGTCGGGAGGGATTGACAGTCCACGCCGTGGCGCGAAGCGCCGCCCCGCTGCAGGATTTGGCCGACCGCACCGGCTGCATCCCGCACGTGCTGGATGTCACCGACCTGGCCGGCATCACCGCACTGGCACAGCAAACCCCGTTTGACATTCTGGTCAACAATGCAGGCGTGGACCGGCCAGGTTCGATTCTGAAGGCGGACGCGCAGGGTATCGACCTGTTGGTGGACGTGAACCTGCGCGCGGTGCTGCAACTGACGCGGCTGGTGGTGCCGGGCATGGCGGACCGCAATCGTGGACACGTGGTCAACATCAGCTCGATTGCCGCGGCCTATCATTTCGGCGGCAACACCACCTACCACGCGACCAAGGCGGCGGTGCACATGCTATCGCGCCAGTTGCGTATCGACCTTTACGGCAAGATGGTCCGCGTGACGGAGATCTGTCCTGGCCGAGTGGCCACCGACATCTTCGCCCACGTGCATGGTGATTCGAAGGAAACCTACGAGCGTTTCGTCGAAGGTTTCGCGCTACCGCAGGCTTCCGACATTGCCGACGCCATCGCCTTCGCCATTGCCGCCCCGGTTGCGGTGAATATCGGCCATATCGAGATCATGCCGACGTTGCAGGTGCCGGGCGGCCTGTCCACCATGCGGCCCGACCCGACCTGATGCAGGGCTTCGACCTCAGCGTCATCCTCGCCAATCCGGAATTCCGGGCGATGCTCATCAAGGGCATCGAGCTGACCTTCATCGTCGCCGGAGTGTCCTGGCTGGTGGCGATGGCCCTGGCATTGGTTCTGCTGACAGTGCGGTTGACGCCCTCCCGCCTCGCCCAGCGCACGGTGGCGGTCTACGTGTCCTACCACCGGAACGTGCCGACGCTGGTGCAACTCATGCTGTGGTATTTCGGCATTTCAAACCTTCTGCCAGACGCGATGCAGGAGTGGCTGACTGATCATAATGGCGAGGCCATCTTCGCCATCATTGCGCTCGGTCTTTGCCAGGCGGCGTATTTCAGCGAAGACATGCGGTCCGGCCTGCGTGCCATCCCCACAGGGCAAGCAGAGGCGGCGCGTGCATTAGGACACAGCTACGTCAACTCGATGCGGTATGTGATTCTGCCGCAGGCAATTCGCAACGCCATCCCGGCCCTGGTGAACCACACCATCTCGCTGTTCAAGAACAGTAGCCTGGCGATGGCGATCGGTGTTGCCGAGCTGACGCATATGGTCCGCGAGATCGAGAGCCGCAGCTTTCGCACGTTCGAAGTCTACACCGTGGCAACCGTGCTTTACCTCGGCACGTCTCTTGTGCTGATGGGGTTGGGCGCGATGCTGGCCCGGCGCTACAGCCTGGCGGCGGCGCGATAGGCATGCTCGACCTTATTGAGATCGTCCGGGACAATTGGGTGCTGCTGCTGATCGGGCAGTATCCTTATGGCCCGCTGGGCGGCATCGCAGCGACGCTGATCCTGTCGGTCGTCGGCATCCTGCTGGCATTTCCCGTCAGCGTGGCTTTGGCGTTGGCGCGATTGTCGCCCTGGGCCTGGCTGCGCTGGCCGGTCACGGCTCTGGTTTACATCGTGCGCGGCGTGCCGCTGCTTCTGATCATTCTGTGGACCTATTTCCTGCTACCTCTGGTGCTGGGTCAAAACGTCTCGGGCTTTGCCACAATGATCTGTACACTCGTGCTCTACGAGGCGTCCTATCTGTCCGAGGTGGTTCGCGCCGGCATCCAAGCCTTGCCGAACGGACAGACCGAGGCCGCACGTTCGCTCGGCCACGGCTATGTCCGGGCCATGCGTCACATCATCCTGCCCCAGGCACTCTATAACATGCTGCCGAGCATGCTCAGCCAGTTCATCTCAACCATCCAGGACACTACGCTGGGTTACGTGATCAACGTGCAGGAACTGACCTTCGCGGCAAACCAGATCAACAACCAATTGCTGACCAAGCCGTTCCAGGTCTTCTTCATTCTCGCGATCACCTATTTTGTGGTGTGCTTCACCCTAACTGCTCTGGCACACCAAGTAGAACGCCGCATCGCTCGACGGCGGCTGGGCGGGGGCGTCGCGCCGCAGATCATCGATGGCGTGGTGATGCCCGCGGCCCAAGGACCTGCGCCCGTAGGAGAGGTTTCATGATCCAATTCTCCCAGGTCAATAAATGGTATGGCAACTACCACGCCTTGAATGACATCACTGCAGAGGTGAAGAAGGGGGAGGTCGTTGTGGTATGCGGGCCGTCGGGCTCTGGCAAGTCAACGCTAATCCGCACCGTCAATCGGCTGGAGAATATTAAGTCTGGGCAATTGCTGTTTGACGGCCATGACGTCCAATCTCGAACCAACACCAGCCGGGAACTGAACCGTCTGCGGAGCCGGATCGGCTTCGTGTTCCAAAGCTTCAACCTGTTCCCACATCTGTCGGTGCTGGAGAACATTACCCTTTCGCCAATGCGCATCCACGGGATGAAGCGCGGCCTGGCACGAGAGAAAGCGATGCAGTTGTTGGACCGTGTTGGCCTGGCCAACAAGGCTGGCGCTTACCCGGCGCAGCTATCCGGTGGCCAGCAGCAGCGCGTCGCCATCGCTCGCGCCCTGGCGATGGAGCCGCCGGCGATGCTGTTCGACGAACCAACCAGCGCACTAGACCCGGAAATGGTGGGCGAGGTGCTCGCTGTGATGCGCGGCCTGGCGGATGAGGGCATGACCATGATGTGCGTAACGCACGAGATGAACTTTGCCCGCGAAGTCGCCGATCGTGTCTGGTTCATGGATGCCGGGAAAATCCTGGAAACCGCCGCACCACGGGATTTCTTCAACGCGCCGCAGCACCCCCGGGCGCAGCGCTTCCTGTCCGATCTGCGCTCGCACTGAGTCACCGCTTATTATTTTATGAGGGAGTCACCGACTTGACAAAGAAGCCGATCGCGATCTTCGCCACATTTGGCGTTTGCCTGGGGGTATCGGCGCTTCCCGCCCATGCCGATGCCTGGCAAGACATCGTCCAGCGCAAGACGCTGAAATGTGGCACCTTCGCCGACGTGCCGCCCTTCGCAGCACCCGATCCGAAAACCCGCGAAATGGTCGGCTTCGACGTCGATATGTGCAAGACGCTCGCCAAGCACCTTGGCCTGACTGCCGCCGTAACCCCGCTTTCGGTCGAGGCTCGGGTGCCAGAGGTCCAGATGGGCCGGGTCGACGTGACGATCGCCAACCTCGCCTACACAACGAGCCGCGCTGATCAGATCCAGTTCAGCGATTCCTACTACGTGGCGAAGGAGATGCTGGCGGTGAAGGCCAGCAACAGCGCGTCCAGCCCGACCGAGCTCAAGGGCAAGCGACTCAGTTCCGCCAAGGGGTCGACCTCCGAGTTATCGATTACCCTGAATGGGTCGGAGCCGGTGACGTTTCAGGATACCGGCTCGGCCTACATGGCGCTGCAGCAGAACAAATCAGTCGGGATGGTTGCCAACACGATGACCATTACAAAGCTCGTCAACCAATCCAAGACAGCAGGCAGCGAGTTGAAGATGCTTAGCCAGCCGATGCTGCTGGAGCCGGTGGCGATCGGCATGAAGAAGGGGGAGTCCGTCCTAGCGGAGAAAGTCAACGCGGCCCTGATGGAAATGGATAAGACGGGCGAGATCGACGCCATGTGGGCCAAGTGGCTCGGCCTGGACACGGAATTCAAGATGACGCGCGAGGAGCATGTTCAGCCGATCAGCGCCATCAAATTTACGCCGATCCCCTAACCTCGCGCACATTTCGTGCTGATAGAAGCACGAAATCTGCTATAGATCTTGTGTGGGCGAGCATTCTTATCCGGCCGATGATTCTCATCGAGCCGCAAGTGCTTTAACCAGGACGCCGACGCCGATGTCGTGGGAGACCGTAGGCTCCCACGACAGGCAATCATCGCCTCCGCAGGCGCATACGCTTGGACTGGTGCCACGTCGAATCAACCACCGCTACGGCTGCGGTCCTACTTTGGGCTGGGGACGGGAGTTGTCTGGTCGGCAACTTTCATCGCGGCCGCCGTCGCAGCGTCGGGTAATTGCACGACGTCACCGTCGCTCAGCCATTCAGGCGGGCTGAGGATCACGCGGTCTGTCAGCGTGATGCCCGCCAGGATCTCAGCCTCGTTCCCAAGATCCGGCCCGAGCTTCACGGGCTTGAACAGCACCTTGTTATCGCCGCCGAGTGTGGCTACCTGCATACCATGCGGCCCGAACACCAGGGCAGTCGACGGCACACGCAACATGCGGGTATCGGCAGGAACGTGGAACATCACCTCGGTATAGGTGCCGGGCCAGAGCTTGCCATCCGGATTATCGGCCTGGAGTTCGACCATGACGGTCCTCGACGCCTCGGAAAAGGAGTTGGAGGTTGCGACCAGTGTCGCCTCGAAGGTCTTGTCCGGGTATTGCGGCAAAGCGAGAGATGCCTCCAGACCCGGCTTCAACACGCCCGCAAAGCCCTGCGGCATTTGAACGTAGATGCGAACCTTGTGCAGGTCGGACACCTGGAACAATGCCACACCGGAGGCACTGCCGGGATTGACCAGGTTGCCGACGTCGGTCGAACGCGCGGTCACGACGCCGTCGAACGGCGCGATGAGGTGCTCGAATCCCGCCTGCGCCTGCAATCGGCCGACATCCGCCTGGGCCGCCTGGACGGCAGCCTGCTTGGCTTGTTCGTCGGTGACCTTCTCGTCCGCGGCCTGCTGGGACACTGTTTGGTAGCCTAGTAAAGCGTGCCACCGCACGGCAGTGACGGCGGACAGTTTCTCCGCCGCAACAGCACTGGCAAGCGCTGCCTGGGCCTGCATAAGCTGATGATCGACGTCTGGCGCATCGATTTCAGCCAGTTCCTGGCCTTTCTGGACCTTCGCGCCGATATCGAAGTTCCATTTTTTCACGTAGCCGCCAACCCGGCCATAGATCGGCGCGGTTAAGAACGCCTGTATCGTGCCTGGCAGCGTAAGATCCTGAACGCCCTTATTGGCCTCGGGCGCAACGACCGCGACCGTGGGCACGGCCTGGGCATTCGTCCAAACCTCCAGAGTTTGCTCGCTCTCCGCCCGGGAGGTAATGCCGCCAACGACGGCGGCCACTGCCGCGACCAGAATGACGGACCCGACCAGGGCGAGGCGGCCTTTATGCGACTTGGGCTTGATGTCCTGTGTCATGCAGACTCCGTGGTCAGGCGTGGGTTGGGAGACCGGCAGGATGATCGGAGGCGACTGGGCGTTTCAAATGATCGCGGGAGTGCACCAGGCTGAAGACCGTCGGCACGAAGAATAGTGTAGCACAAGTAGCAAAGATCAGGCCACCAATCACGGCACGGCCGAGCGGCGCGTTCTGTCCCGGCTCCAGGGCCATCGGCGCCATGCCAATGATCATTGCCAGCGCGGTCATAAGCACCGGGCGGAACCGCGTGCTACCGGCTTCCATTGCGGCCGTCATCGCATCCAATCCCGCGGCAAGCCGTTCGCGGGCAAAGCTGATGACGAGGATGCTGTTTGCGGTCGCCACACCCATGCACATGATGGCACCAGTCAAGGCCGGCACCGATAGGGTCGTATGCGTCAAGAATAGCATCCAAACGATCCCGGCAAGCGCTGCTGGCAGACCCATGACAATCACAAACGGATCCAACCAAGACTGGAAGTTCACGACGATCAGCAGGTAGATTAAAACGATGGCAAAAGCCAGCCCGCTATACAGCTGCTGATACGCGCTGGTCATCGTCGTGACTTGGCCCAGCATGGCGGCCGTGGCGCCGCGCGGCAGGTCTTTCTTCGTCGTCTGCAGGACCTTGTCGACATCGGCCGCAATGGCGCCGAGGTCCCTGCCCTGCGGTGTCGCGTAGATGTCGATCACCGGCCGCGTGTTGTAGTGGGAGTTGACGGCGCTGCCGGGGCCCGGCGTCACGGTTGCGAGGCCACCTAGCAACTGCGTGGTGCCATTCGCGGTCAACGGCAAATTCCTGAGTTCGCCCAGCGTATCCATGTGATATTGTGGGGTTTGGATCGCGACCGGATATGACACGCCAGTCACCGGGTTGAGCCAGTAGGTCGGGGCGGTCTGGCTGCTGCTGGCCAGTGTGTCCAACATACTGGTTGCTGCTGCCGTCTCCGTCAGCCCGACCATGCTTGCCATGGTGCGATTCAGGGCGACGTTGAGCGTCGGACCCTGGAATGCCTGCTGGATGCGGGCATCCGCAATGCCCGGGATACGCCTCACCTGGTTTAACATTTCATCGGCATACTGGCGCTCGCCAACGATGTCATTGCCGACGATCTGGATGTCGACTGGCGAGGGCACCCCGAAATTGAGGATCTGGGTCACGATATCGGCTGGCAGGAACGAGAAGGTGGTGCCGGGGTAAAGCTTCGGCAGCCGCTCGCGCAGCATACGAACGATCTGTGGTGTCGGCGGGTGATTGCCCTTCAGGGTGATCAGCAGATCCGAATCGGCGATGCTGACCGTGCCGGAGTTGCCGTAGACGAGATTGATCCCGCTGATCGGCAAACCGATATTGGCGACGATGCCAGCCAGCTGGCTCGGCGGGATCTGCCCGCGTAGCGTGTTCATGACCTGATCGACGAGGCGGTTCACCTCCTCGATCCGCGTGCCCGTCTGCGCCCGGACGTGAAGTTTGATTTCACCAGAATCGATGTCGGGGAAGAAATTCCGGCCCAGATAGGGGACGAGCCCGAACGAGACGATGGTGACGGCGAGAAAACCGCTGATCATCCACTTTCGATTGAGCAGCGCGAGTTCGAGCAGCCCTTGATAGGCGCGGCGGAGTGCTTCGAAACCTCGCTCAAACCCCTGTTGGAAGCGTTTGAGGGGATTGCGGCTGCGCGTCACCTCGCCATGCGCAGCGTGCCCGGCGCCCCCGGCCAGCAGGAACTTCGCCATGGTCGGCACCAAGGTCCGCGACAATGCGTAGGACGCGATCATCGCGAACACGACCGCCTCGGCCAGGGGGCGGAACAGGAATCCGGCGACACCACCCAGCCCGAACATCGGCACGAACGCGATGCAGATACACAACAACGACACCGTCGCCGGCACGACGATCTGTTGCGCGCCATCCATGATCGCGGTCTCGATTGGTTTGCCGTGTTCCAGGTGATAGTTGATGTTCTCGATTGTGACGGTCGCATCGTCCACCAGGATGCCCACTGCCAGCGCGAGCCCACCCAAGGTCATCACGTTGATCGTCTCGCCCAACAGCGACAGCGCCGCCACGGAGGCCAGGATCGCCAGCGGGATCGAGACCGTGATGATGACGGTGGAACGCCAACTCCCGAGGAACAGCAGGATCATCAGCGCCGTCAAGCCGGCGGCGAGCCCCATTTCCCGCAGAACCGCGGTCACCGACTCCTTCACAAAGGTCGATTGGTCCCCGACGGCGCGGATTTCGACGCCGGGCGGCAGGATCTGCGATACCTGCGGCAATAGCGCCTTGATCCCGTCGATGATGGACAGCGTGGAGATGGAGCCGGATTTCAAGATCGTCATGAGGACGCCGGGCTTGCCATCCATCTCCACCACGTTGGTTTGCGGCGGGCTGCCGTCATGCACCGTCGCCACGTCATGCATGTAGACGACGGTGCCGTTCACCGACTTGATCGGCATGTTCCCAAACTCGTCGATCCGCAGCGGCGCATCGTTCAGGGCGACGGTGTATTCGAGCTTGCCGATCTTCTCCGTCCCCGTCGGGGTGATCAGATTTTGCGATGATAGGGCAGAGACCACGTCTTGTGCGGAGAGGCCGTAGGAGTGGAGCGCCTGCTGGTTGAGGTCGATCTCGATCTGCCGAACCCGACCGCCATAGGGGGCCGGGATCGCGGCGCCGGGCACCGTCGTGATCTGCGGCCGGATGAAGTTCTGCGCGAGATCGTTCAGGCTAGTTTGTGATAGTTTATCGCTCGACAAGGCCAACTGGAGTATTGGCACGCTCGACGCGTTATAGGCCAAGATAATCGGCGGTGTGATTCCTGCAGGCATCTGCTTGAGAACGGTCTGCGACAGAGCGGTGACTTGCGCTAGCGCCGTATTAATGTCGACCTGCGGCTGGAAGAATATCTTGATGATGCCGTAGCCAGCCAAAGACTGGCTTTCGATATGCTGGATATCGTTGACTGTGGTGGTAAGCGAACGCTCGTAGATCGAGACGACCCGGCCCGCCATGCCATCCGGCGGAAGCCCGCTATAGTTGAAGACAGCACTGATAACCGGAATGCCGATATTTGGGAAAATGTCGACAGGTGTGCGAATAATTGCCGCAACGCCGAAGATCATGATCAAAAGCGCGAAAACGACAAAGGTGTAAGGCCGTCGAAGTGCAATCCGCACGATGGCGATCATTTACAAGACCTCTGCGATGAACAACGCCCCATGTCGAAGAAGAACACAGGATCGCCGCTAACCCAAACCGTAAGCCATAATCGCGGAGAATTGGCATTACGATTTTTTTAGAGCCGGACGATGTGGCAGCGGCCGCTCGATCACACTGGTTGGAAGCGTCAGTAGGCAGCGCTGGCCCTATCGTGGTTACACTTCGAGGCGCTTGATATCGCCCACGATCAATACGTAGCTGAGGACAGCCACAACCGCATTGGCTCCAACGAAGATCAACGCGCCGTCGAACGAACCGCTGCTCTGCACCAGCAGGCCGATGACGATCGGTGTGGTGATACCCGACACGTTGCCGAACATGTTGAAGATGCCGCCGCACAGACCAATCAGCGGGCGCGGCGCGATGTCCGACACGACGGCCCAACCCAGCGCCCCGATCCCCTTGCCCAGGAATGCAACGGCCATGATGGCGACGATCAGCCATTGGGTATCCACGTAGTTGCAGGCGATCATCGCAGTGGACATCAGGAGGCCGGCAACGATCGGTAGTTTGCGTGCCCAGGTGAGCGACATGCCTCGGCGGAACAGCCAGTCCGAGGCCAAACCACCCAGCACGCCACCGGCGAACCCGCACAGGGCCGGGATCGACGCGACGAAGCCGGCATTGAGGATCGACATGCCACGTTGCTGCACGAGGTAGACCGGGAACCAGGTGAGAAAGAAGTAGGTGAGCACCGAGATGCAGTATTGGCCAATGCAGATGCCAAGAAACATCCGGCTGCTCATCAACTGCTTGACCTGGGTCCATGTCTCCGTTGGCTCGCCCGGCGATGTCTCGCCGATCTCCACCAATGCTCCACCACCCTGGATGTGGCTCAGTTCTGCCAGGCCAACACGGGGATGGTCCGCCGGGTCGTAGATTATGACCAGCCACAGCAGCCCGAGCACGGCGCCAAAGGCTCCCGTGACATAGAACACCGACGGCCAGCCCAGCAGGGTGACGACGGTGCCCATGATCGGGGCGAACAGGGCGGTCGCGAAATACTGAGCGGAATTGAAGATGGCCGAGGCAGTGCCGCGCTCCGCCGTCGGGAACCAGGCAGCAACGATCCGGCTGTTCGCGGGAAAAGACGGTGCCTCTGCCAGGCCGACCAGCGCCCGCAGAGTGAACAGCACCGGCACCACGGCCGTAGCCGCGACGAGTTCCATCCCGCCTTGCAGCAGGGTGAACAACGACCAGACCATGATGCTGGCGAAATACACCATCTTGGAGCCGTATCGATCCAGCAGCCACCCGCCTGGGACCTGGCCCAGCATGTAGGTCCAGGCAAACGCAGAGAAGACGATGCCGAGCGAGACGGGGCTGAGACCGAACTGCTTCATCATCGCCGGACCAGCCAGGGACAGGGTGGCCCGGTCCGCATAGTTGATCACCGTCACGGCGAACAACATGGCCAGGATGCCGTAGCGGACCCGGCCGATCCGCGGCGCCAGTTTGGTGAGCGACATCATCAGCCCCGTGGCGCGCCGCTGATGCGAACCGTCGCGTCAGCCCGGCTGCGCAGACCAGCCGCGAGTGCGGTTCCAAGGCCGGGCGTCGTCGGCGCCTGCACGATGCCGTTGTGAATGACCGGTAGGTCGG
>NZ_LMUY01000131.1:27845-31652 GCF_009765685.1 Acidisphaera sp. L21
ATCTTTCGCCCGACCGTGAGGCCGCCGCACCAGGCAAGGTCCAACATCACCACGTCGATCGCCTCGGCAGCCAGCAGGTCGCGGAACGGCACCAGGCCACCCAGCGTCTCGCTGCCGCAGATCGGCACGCGGGTTTGCCGACGCAAGTCGGCCAAGGCAGCCACGTCGCTCATCTTGCCAACCGGGTCCTCGGCCCAGAACACGCCGTAATCTTCCAGCGCTCGACAGATGCGCGCGGCGGCGTGAGTGCCCCACAGACTGTGTAGCTCGCACATCACTTCGATCCGGTCGCCAACGGCGTTGCGGATCTTGCGGAACGGCTCCAGCCCTGCCTTCAGATCCTCGAGCGTGATCAGGTGGCCGCCGGAAGCGGGAGCGTAGACATCGAACGGCCAGATCTTCATGGCGGCGTAGCCTTCCGCCAGCAGGCTCTCGGCCAGCGCTCCGGCGTCGCGCGTGAAGGCGATCTGGTCGTCATAGGGGCCGCGAGCCTCGTCCGACGCGCTGATGTCGCGCCGCTGGACACCGGCCGTGTTGTAGGTGTAGCCGGCACAGGTGTTATAGGCCCGGATATTCGGACGGGCTGCACCCCCCAGGGCTTCATACACGGGGATACCATGTCGCTGCCCGGCGAGGTCCCATAGGGCTATATCGACGGCGCTGGCCGCCCGGATTTCGGCCCCGGCGCTGTCGAAACCCAGATAGGGCGACATCAATTGGCGGGAGATCGCCTCGATCTGCTTGGCATCGCGGCCGAGCAGCCATGGGGCAACCTGCTCGTGCAGCGCCCCCTCGACAGCCTGCGCCCCCCGGAACGATTCACCGAGGCCGGTCAGGCCGTCCTCCGTTTCCAATTCCACCCAGATGAGGTTCGGTCGTTCCGCAATTCTGATCGTGCGAATTGCTGTGATGCGTTGCATCTGCTTGCCTTTGGCCTTGAGGACGTTAGCGCGGATCTCAAACAGATTAACCCGTCCTGTCAACCAGATTTGACTGTTATTGACAGCCTATTACAGCTTGCATCATTCGTGTGTGCACGAGATGGTTCTGGCCATGACCGACGATGACGCCAATCGCTCGCTTGGAGAGCAAACCTACCAGCGCTTGGTCGCATGGATGCGGCAGTCGGCCATGGAGGAAGATACGCGTCTGCCGGGCGAACACGCCCTTGCGCACCAATTCTCCGTGTCCCGGCCCATACTGCGGCAGGCATTGGCACGGTTGCGGGCGGAGGGTCGGCTGTATGCGCGGAAAGGATCCGGCACCTTCGTGCAGGCTGGAACGCGCGCGCTGCCGGCCATGACGTTCCAGCCACTTGCGAATATTCCCGACGTCCAACGGTTTCTGGAATTTCGCTGCAGCGTGGAGCGTGCAATGGCGGCCGATGCGGCCCTGCGCCGAACCGCCGATGATATCCGGGCAATCGCCGCCGCCCAGCCCGCGCTGGAACATGACATGGCAACGGGCCAATCTGGAATAGAGGCCGATATCGCCCTGCATGCCGCCATCGCCCGGGCCAGTGGCAACCGGTTTTACGTAGCGGTGCTCGATGCGCTGAGTGAGCAGACGCGCTTCAGCATCAAACTTACCCGCGAGCTTGCGACACGCCCCGCTGCCGACCGGGCCCGCGACACGCACTCCGAACACGCCCGCGTATGCGACGCCATTCGCAACAGCGATGTGGAGGAGGCGCGGCAGGCAATGGATGCGCATCTACAGGGCGGGATCGCGCGGCTATTCGGCCAGTCGGCAGACCCGGCGCGAGCGTGACCGTTCTAGCCATGCCAGCGAAAGCGCTCCAGGTTGAAGCGGTTGTTGTCGTCGAACTCGATGCCTTCCTTCTCCAGCAAGCGCTGCTGTAGGGCGTCGCCGCCGTTTCGAGATTGGGTGTAGGACACCTCACCCTTGGCGTTGACGACCCGATGCCAAGGGATTTTGATTGCGGGATCGAGATGCTGCAGGACATGGCCTACGAGCCGGGCCCGCCGGGGCAGACCGGCCATGGCGGCGACCTGCCCGTAAGTGGCAACCCAGCCCTTGGGAATGCCGCGAACGACGGCGCAAATTGCCGCGATGGCTTCATCGGCCTGGGCGGGAGCGGTTGGGGCTAGCTTGCGCTTCGTTGGCATCGGGAGCTTTGTCGATATCCTATAACAAGTGGTTTCAGTCAGCTTGACGTCGTCTGCACGTGAACGACGAGAGATCCTTCGAATGTCCCCAAATTATATCGTCGGCCTTATTTCTGATACCCACGGGTTTCTTCGGCCCGAGGCACTCGATCTCCTCCGGGGAAGCAACTTTATCGTGCACGCGGGCGACGTCGGTGATCCGCTGATCCTGCCCGCACTTGCTCGGATCGCGCCTGTCACCGCAATCCGCGGCAACGTCGACACGGCCGCATGGGCGCAATCGCTTCCGGAGATGGCGGTGCTTCACGTTGGCGAGGTCACGTCCCTGTATGTGCTTCACAGTATCCAGGACCTCGACCTCGATCCCGTCGCAGCGGGGTTTCAAGCCGTTATCTCCGGCCACTCCCACAAAGCGGGATTTCGATGGAAAGATGGAATTCTGTACGTCAATCCAGGGAGCGCCGGTCCACGCCGCTTCTCGCTGCCCATATCGGTTGGCCGCCTGGTTGTCGACGCGGGCGAGATCTCGGTTGACCTCATCGAAATTGAGCGGAAATCGGGTTAACTGCAAGTGGACCAATCGTCGCGCCTGGGTGGGATCTGTGGCCGGGTGCCGCCGTTGGCAGACGTATGATGGGTCTGCTCCACCACCTCGCCGCCCGAAAGCCGATTGGGTCGGACAAAGATGCCGGGCTTCAACGCACCCTTGGCGCGGCCAACCTGGTCTCGCTCGGCATTGGCGCAATCATCGGCGCAGGCCTGTTCTCGCTGACGGGGATTGCGGCAGCCGATTATGCCGGGCCTGCTGTGGTGCTGAGCTTCCTGCTCGCTGCCGCCGGGTGCGCATTGACGGGGCTGTGCTACAGCGAACTAGCCAGCATGATCCCGTCAGCCGGCTCTGCCTATGCCTACGCCTATGCGACGCTGGGTGAACTGGCCGCATGGATCATAGGTTGGGATCTGTTGCTCGAATATGCCGTGGGCGCTGGCACCGTGGCGGTCTCGTGGTCGAGTTACGTGCAGTCGCTCCTGCATGGCTGGGGCGTGAACTTGCCGCACAGCCTGGTCGCGGCACCAGACGCGGGTGGTATTGTCAACTTACCGGCGGTCGGGATCATACTGGCGATCTCGCTGCTGCTGATCGCGGGCATCCGAGAATCGGCACGGGTGAACGCCGTGATCGTGGTGCTGAAGGTGGCAGTGGTACTCACCGTCATCGGAGTTGGCGTGTTCTATATTGCGCCGGCGAACTATCATCCGTTCATCCCGGACAATACCGGCACGTTTGGTAGCTTTGGCTGGTCCGGTATTTTGCGTGGTGCGGGTGTGGTGTTCTTCGCCTACTTGGGGTTCGACGCGGTCAGTACAACGGCAGCGGAGGCCAAAGAGCCGCAGCGGACCATGCCGATTGGAATTCATGGATCGTTGGTCATCTGCACCATACTCTATGTGGCTTTCGCCGTCGTGCTGACGGGAATGGTCAATTACGAGCAAATGCATGGTGATGCCGCTCCGGTTGCCACAGCGATCGGGCGCACGCCATTCGTGTGGCTGCAGGTAACAGTCAAACTTGGGATAATCCTGGGCTTCACATCCGTACTTTTGGTCGGATTGCTGGGACAAAGCCGGATCATGTTCGCCATGGCACAGGACGGCATGCTGCCTGCGGTCTTCGCGC
>NZ_LMUY01000131.1:31728-40222 GCF_009765685.1 Acidisphaera sp. L21
CTTGGTGCTTCGCATGCGGGAACCAGACCAGTCGCGGGACTTTCGCGCGCCCGGTGGCCCAGTGGTGCCGCTTCTTGGCGTGGCAATCTGTCTGCTGATGATGGTGTCGCTGCCGGGAACGACTTGGCTACGGCTTGCGGCGTGGTTCGTACTGGGGCTGGCCGTCTACGCAGCATATAGCCATCGTCGCGCCATGGCGGTTCGGACAGCGGCGGCGGCCGAGCCGAAGCTACCGCGAGCGTGATGCGAACTCCACTGCGCGATTGAAGTTAGCGACGAGGTTCCAGACTCGATCGGACTGGAACCCAAGGCCTCGCTCTCATCGAGGTTAACATAGGAGAGATCGCTATGCCGAAGACCGCACACACCAAGGCTGCAGAGTCACACGAAGCCGCCGCCAAGTCGCACCGGACCGCCGCGGAGCACCATGACAAGGGTGACCACGCGAAGGGTGAAGAGCACTCCAAGTCAGCGCACGGCCATTCCGAGACGGCCCACAAGGCTTCGAGCGATGCCCATGGGAAGAGTGGCGAGCACGCTAAGTCGAAGGCTAAGTAGCAAAGGGCGCCCGCGCATTGCGGGCGCCTATTACCTCTTGCAGGTAGACCAGACCTGCAGGAAGCGACCTGAGCGGTTGAACCTTCGTTGACAGCTTGGCCGCGAGTGTGTACACACGTGGTGTCTACATCGGAGCCGATGCCATGGTAGAGCATGATAAGAGCGCTCCACGTGCCATGAAGCGGGTCGGCGTTCGTGAATTCCGAGGAAATTTTGCGGGCTTCATGCGTGAGGTCCGCTACGGCTCGTCGTTCATCGTCACGTCGCGCGACGAAGTGGTCGCGATCATCCAGCCACCTCAACCGCCGCCTCGTCGACAGCCCGGTGCTCTACGTGGAAAGATCCAGCTGCCGCCAGACTTCGACACGCTGCCGCCTGACGTCCTAGACGCCATGGAGGGGAATTGAGGCTCCTCCTCGACACGCATGCCCTCCTTTGGTGGCTGTCAGACGATGCTCAACTCGGTTCATATGCACGGGAGCTGATTGCCGACCCGGCGAACGAGATATTGGTGTCGGTCGTCTCGCTCTGGGAAATCCAGGTAAAGGTTCGGGTTGGTAAGCTGGCGGCGGACATGCGGGACATCCTCAACGAGATCGAGGCGCAGGCGCTCGACCTGCTGCCGATCGACCTGGCGCACCTCCTATGCCTAGCCGCCCTGCCGGCTCACCACAGGGATCCGTTCGATCATCTGCTCATCGCTCAAGCTATCACGGAAGGGGCGACCTTCATGTCGGAGGACCGTCATATCCCGGAATACCAGGTGCCCTTCTTGACCTGCTCGGGCAGCTAAGTGTTCAGGTCCGACGCAGCAAGAGTTACATCACCGGCGACAAATTCCCATCGACGTTGATCGCCGTTCCCGTGACGTAGCCGGCCGCATCCGAAGCCAGGAAGCATGCGACATTGGCGAATTCCTCCGCCGTGCCGACACGGCCCATTGGGATGCCGGTGCCCATCCCGGCAAGAAAATCGTCGTAGGATTGGTTGGTCTGCGTTTGGGCGTGCCGGCGGGCCCACTGGTCGCTCTCGATCAAACCGACATGCAAAGAGTTGACCAGGATGTTGTGGCTAGCGCCCTCGCCCGCCAGCACTTTGGTGAGGGCCATACCGGCCGCCCGTGACACGGCGGTGGGGGCGCCTCCGGCCTTTGGTGCTTTCGCGCCGATATTCAGAACGTTGATGATCCGGCCCCAGCGGCGTTCCACCATCTGCGGCCAGATCAGCCGGGCCAAACGGATGGCGGCAAAGAGCTTGAGGTCGAGATCGGCCTGCCACACCTCATCGGTAATGGTCGTAAAGGCGCCGGTCTGCGATGTCCCAGCGTTGTTCACCAAGATATCGACCCGGCCTAACCCGGCCATGACTTCGCCGTAGGCCCGCGCGACCTCCTGCGGATTCGACACATCACACGATACGGCTAGGACACGACCGCGCGCCCTGGTTCGGACCACCGCGTGCGCTGCTTCCAGCACGTCCGGCCGACGCGCCAGCAGCGCGACATCGGCGCCACTGGCCGCCATGCGGGTCGCGATCGCCAATCCGAGGCCTTTGCTACCACCCGTGATCACGGCCGCACGACCGTCTAGCTTGATTTCCATATCCGCTCCATCATTCGATCGTCTGCCAAGGACCTGGCGATATTCCGGCGCCGCGCGACGCGGCCAACACTCTCGGCAGCAACCCGCCAAGTCGCAAGGCCCTTCGCTGTTTCAAGCGTGAATGCAGCTTCGCCGGTCGATGAAGTCGCGGCAGTCCCAGCGTGCCGGAGTAAGATAATGCAGACGCACGCTCGACTTTCCCAACGGGCGAAGCCTCCCGTGAATGGCTGGCCAAGATCGCTGAGGCTGGAACATGAACAGGAAGTAATTTCCACCTGTCGGGGAATAAATCAACTGCAAACGCGTCCATGGTGTCGAGACATGATGCGGCTGCTCCACGGTGGCCGTTCAAGTGAATGCGTGGCCATTGTAACAGGAGTAGAACATGAACGAGCTTGCCGGGTTGACTCGCTTTCCACTAGCGCGCCGCGGGTTCGTCATGAGTAGCCTGATCAGCGGATTTACGCTCGCCACCACACGCGTCGATGCCCAGGCAATTCAGACCGACACAGCCGGGCTAGACGCAGGTGAGACGAAGATCACCACCAGTGACAGCCAGCTACCCGCCTACTATGCCCGGCCACAAGGCGCGGGGCCATTTCCAACGGTCCTGGTGGTGGAAGAAATATTCGGTGTCCATGAATACATCAAGGATATCTGCCGCCGGCTTGCCAAGCAGGGTTTCCTCGCCGTCGCGACGGAGTACTACGCGCGGTTAGGTGAGTTGCAGGACATGACCAGTGCCATGCAGCTTGATGGCCAGATCATCAGCCGGGCACCCGATGGTCTGTTGATGAGCGACATGGACTCAACTGCCGAATGGGCCGCCAGCAATCATGGCGACCCTGCACGGCTATCGATCATCGGTTTCTGCCGCGGTGGCCGCAATGTGTGGTTGTATGCTGCCCATAACCCGAAGTTGAAGGCGGCCGTTGCATTCTATGGCCCGATGGGTGGCGCGCCGACAGCGATCCAGCCCAAGGGTCCGTTGGACGTAGCAGGGCAGATCAAGTGTCCAATCCTCGGCCTATATGCAGGAACCAAGGACCCCAGCAGCAGCCCGGAGCAGATTAAGCAAGCCGAAGCCGCTGCCAAGAGCACCGGACTGGACGCCCAAATCATCGTCTACCCGGATGCCGCGCACGGCTTCCACGCAGATTACCGTCCTAGCTACAACAAGACAGATGCCGATGATGCCTGGACGCGCATGCTGGCATGGCTGCGCACACATAAAGCGGGCTAGATGTGATCGTTTAAATCCGTAAACTCGTTATCGGCTGCGCAAACACATCGTCCTGCGCAGCCGAGACTAGCGAATGTCTATCACCGCGATCAGCCGGAATTGAGACGATGACGGAAGTGGATTAGAATGGCAGCTTCATGCCATTCTTTCCGATATTGATCCTGCTGGCATCCAGCGTGCCGTTGGCTTCCTTCGTCGGGATAACCGTGACGTTGGCGCCGGGCACGAGCAGGCTGAGCGTCCCTGGTTCGTAGGATACGATCGGAACATCGGTCGGCACGGTGATTTTCTTTTCTCCGTCAGACCCATACTTCACCGTCAGGGTGCGTCCATCACTACCCGCGATTGTGCCAACGGTGCCGTTGGTCATCGAGCTTTGAGGCGCGATATCCATCGGGCGGTTACCCTCTCCAGATCCACGCATGCTTTCGGCAAAAATATGAACCTCAAGCGCTTTCAGCGTGCCGTCTGGCTGAGCGACTGCGGCGGACCCGATAAAGCTACCCGGCTTTACATCGGCCAGCGTGGTATTCGAGACGATCGTCACCCGCGCGTCATCTGGCACCGCCAAGGTGATATTCTGGCCGCCGCGTTCGGTGATGACAAGGCTTTTGCCGCTGAATGATGCAATAGTTCCACGCACGCGGGTAGACATCGACTGCGCATTGGCTGATCCGGCAAGAGCCACAACCAGTCCGAGACTTAACATTACTCTCATGTAACCTGCTTTCCGAAGCCTATGCCAACAATGGCACGGTTGATAGCAGTGGGAAAGAAACTTTGCCTGCGCCTAACCTGGTCATTTAGGCGTTTCATACACGCCAAGACTCGCCTCAGCCCGTCATCGCCACTGCCATTTCTACGGGCTGAGCACGCGAAGTGCGATGTGGCCATTCAACTGGGATACCTCGAACTCGACATGCTTCCAACGCTGCTCGGTCAAATCGATTCCGCCGCGCAGAGGAGTGCTATCCGCCTCGCATTGATAGGGAAATGCAAAGAATTGACCTCGTAGGAGGTGCGCGTTGGAAATGACGAGGCCGTCATTGTCCTGATCGTGAGGGATGACCTTGGCCAGCATGTCGGTCACGCTTCCCCGACCGCAGCGGTCGCGCAAATGCACCATCCCGAACCACAGCAATCCACCAACACCCAGCCCAACTGGTACCGCAATCGCTATCCAAAATTTCATGCACCGGCTTCTTGAGTTGGGGTGGCTTACCGAAGTCCTCGTTTGCTCGTGTTGGACGAGAACTGCGCAGATCCGACGGAGGCCCTATCCCACCTACGGGATTGGCAAAAATGGCCCAAGCAGCATCACCTCTGACGTATCGAGGATGATATCACCGCTTGAATTTGCAGCCATGCTTCGAAGCGCCTGGATTTTAACGTGATCCAGTTTTCCCTGTTGCAACGACATAGCCGGTCCCTGCTCCTGCGTTGGGTTTTCGATCCATTTGTTGCAAGCGGCGAGGATCACAGTCCGAACGAAGGGCGCCGTTGCCATAGAACTCTCCTGGGCCGTCATCGGCCAGCATGGCACCATAACACAGTGGGACTAAACAACCGCGCCTAGGTGAGCGACGTAGCCGGAGCCGCAGCGCTGCCGGCGAACTCGGCCGCGTCGATGTCGGCTGCCGTAAATCCGCGGTTCACATCCAGCCCGGTCATGTGCCAATCGTGCACCGGAAGGGGTATCGGGCGGATGAGGCGTTCGTGGAACCTGGTGGGCCAGCGCACGCCGTGCAGCGTGACATGGCCCCAAGTATCGACCTCGGCGACGGCGCCCCGGGTCGAGTCCAGCCCATCCAGCGTGAACCGCACCCGGCGCATCAGCCGCTCCTGCCGGTCGATGAACACGGTGAGTTGGTCGGTGCGGGACAGTCCCAATCCTGGCGTCAATCGAAGCTGTATGACGTCACATTCATGCTGTTGATCACCCACGGTAATCCGCTGCGGGGGCGCCGGCTGCATCGCCGCCTGGCGATCTGCAGCCCATGCCGCCACCAGCAGAATTGGGCCACAGAGGAAGAGGGTGTAACCGTCGGCGACCAACGCAGCCGCGTTACGTCGATTACCGTCGCGGGTCTCCTGGCCATTAAGCCAGACACGTACCCCGCCTGCCTTGGCGGCGGCCGTACGGCGGACGACCTGCTTGCGCCCTTTCGGGCCCGTGTAGGCTTGCGCCACCAGATGCCCTCGCGGCAGCAATCGCTCCTGCGAATGCCCGCGGAAGCCGGCATCAACCAAGTCCGGCTGCAAAGTGTTCACCAACGCGCGCCATTCGCCGGCGTAGCTCACGCTCACGTCGGTCAACGTTTCGTAGGCATGCACACCATGGGCTGCAGCGCTGGCTCGCAGCAGCGTCATGGACTGGAGGCTGATTGCGCCGTCCGCCACCGCCGGGAACGACGCGGCGCAACCCTCCAAGGCCGGCAATGCGAGCGCTGCTAACAACACACGGCGGGGGAAGAGCTGCATAGCAGCCATAAGCGGCCGGCCACTGATTGGTTGCAACCGTTGCGAAGAGTCATGGCCGGCCGTCGGTGCATAGGCAGGCGGTAAGAATGCAACGAGTGGGGGTGAATGCTAGCGCTCTACTTCCGAACTCACGGTCCGCAGTTACTCGGCGTCTTCCTCAAAGCCGATCGCGACATCGGCATTGGCCGACAGTCGAACGACGCCATCTTCCACTTCTGCCACAAGGCTAGCTGCGATGTAGTGATGTTTGTCATCAACCGAGTCTTGCTTGGTGAGCTTGATCCTGTTGCCATCTACGTGATCAACAACCCCAACATGGATCCCGTCAGCCCCGATGACCTGGGCATGCTCCTTGATTGTACTCGCGTCTATCATGGTCACTCCTTGTTTCAACCGCGTTCCCAACGCGCCAGCACGGCCTTTAGCACCGCCGCGATAATCATTATGCGGCAATACCCGAGTGCCACGAGGCGGGCTTGGATCTGAATGACGCATCCAAACGGCGTTTTGACGCGGCTCCACCATTTGAGTGGCCGTCATGAAAGTTGGGGCGTGAAGGACCCGGCTGTGTTTGAAGCACTAGGGGCAGCCTGTGGCCAAGGAGGGATGTATGCAGCGAAGTCAAACCGGCGTTGAGCCGTCGTAGGAGAGTAACGGACACCGCAAAGGCCCGGCGTAAGGGCTTTCACCCAAATCCACCGATGCCGGGTCAATAAGGGATCAGAAAATCGCCCTGTTCACATTCCTGACGCTCAAGCATTCCACGCTCCGATAAGCGCACTTCCCACCCGCCGTCGGCGCACGGCTTCTCGAGAACGCGCTCCTCAATCAGGGTCGTTCCTGTGTCGAGCAGTTCATGTAGGAGGCGGCTATACTTCCCCGCGCCATCCATCCAGCCCCCGTCAGCGGGCAGCGCGCGCAACAGCGATGTCACACTCGTGGCGACCCTGGGCTCAAAGGGCTGGGCAATCGCTTCGCACGTTTTCTGGCACTCCTCAATCAGAGCGCGCGTCTCGTTGATGGTCGCGTGGGTGATCGCCCGCTGGCCGATGGCGGACGCAATCAGATGCTGAGCTTGCGCCAGGATGGCTCGCGGGCAGATGGCCTCTTTAGGCGATCGACTCATCCAACCGCGCTCCCACGATGATTATCCGGAGAGGATAGACCGGACGAATTAACAAAAACTAGTTGGTTTTTTGCAATTGTCTTGTCCTTGGGGCGTAGATGACGACCATCGTTGCGGCGGCCCGGTTCAGCGTTAGCTTGGAGCGAGGTGGCGGCTGGTTACTCCAGTCGCCATCAACCTCGTTGTCTGGCCCAGACAGTGTTCGTTGGGCTCAGCTTGTCTTGCGCTCGGGCCGAGGCGAAGCGGCTGCTCAACCGCAATTATTCCCCTCCGCTGTGTCGCAGAATCCGGTGGGTATCTTGCGCACAAGCATTTCGATATCAATCTCAGCCCCTTTGCGGGCCGACGTCCCGGCTTGCGTCACACAAGGCCCTTCCCTATCCCCTGACATCACCTTTTCCTCGATCGGCTGCGTTTCCTCGCCCAACATAACGCTCATAATCGCGGCATGTAGTCCCGCCCCGGCGGTCCAAGACCGGCCGGCGGGGAGCGACAGGAGCATTTCCATGTGGGCGGCAGACTTCCGAGCGCAGTCATAGGAATGATCGGCATTCGGGCGTAGCGGCGACAAGGGCCTGGGCTCCGGCAATGGGTGAATGTCAACGATACGATCACCCCTTCGGCGAGGATGCGCTCGGCGCATTCCTCACGGTAGGGAGGGTTTGAGGGAGGCATGGCCGACGTCAATCAATCGACACCGTTGCTGCATCGCAGCATTGATCGTTGAATAACTCTTTGAGGCCGTGATTGTCGGCAGCTCGAAAGCCATGCACGATTTGCAGATCTGGGGCGCAGAATCCGCTTGCTCTCATCACATTAACGTGGGATTACATCTATATTACCAAATTGTTAGGAATATAGAATGTTGCGCAAGATCCTCCCCATTGCTGCCTGCACATTGTTGGCTGGGTGCAACATGTACACAGTGCCGGGCACCAGTCCTTCGGCATTGGATGGCAGCTATTCTGGAACGATGTCGGCCCTTCATGCAGCAGCAAATAGCTGCGCATCAACGGCACCGGTGTCGAGCAAGCTCACGGTCGCGAACGGCGCTGTAACATGGCCGGCGTCAGCCTCGCTGACGCTCTACGCGCCTGTGATGCAGGACGGCGCGTTCACTGCACAGAATGGTACAGTGTTCTTGTCTGGCAAGATTACCAATAAGGCCATGGTAGCCCGCGTGAGCACGGGCACGTGCCACTACATCTACGATCTGTCCAAGACCTAAAGCAAAATTCTGCCTGGCCGCACTTGGCTGTCAGGCAGAACCGAGCTGTTTGTGACCCGGCGTCCAAGGCTTGCTACACCTCAGACGCACCTACGGCACCCCAACCGTCTGTTGAAACTCAACGCGCGGGGTTCCCTGAATGGATGTTAGGCCGGCAGGCTGGCATTGTGGGTGAGCGACTCGCTGCTTTCGGCGATCCCGACCAGCACCGCCGCCCGGCTGGTGCCGTTCGCCAGCAACCCGGTCCAGAACGAGCC
>NZ_LMUY01000017.1:0-8356 GCF_009765685.1 Acidisphaera sp. L21
AAATCTGAACTTGGAGGTCGCATTCGCGACTTCAGCAGAGCTCAGATTGGCTCGCTGCCAAAGGGGCTTTTGACCTTTGTGTTCGACTTCAGCCCAGCGGCACGAAACGCCGACTGGCGGGGGAGAAGCTTCACAGACACTCGAAATCGAACCGGTGGTCTCGTACCTGCTGATCTACTGCACGAAGCGACCTAGGTGAAATGGGCGCAGTTGTGGGGGAATGCTAATCACTCTTTGCCCCAGACCGACTATCGGCTGTCCCGACTTTATATCCGACTTGCGGCCGGCTCTGCATCCAGGCTGTGACCTCCGATTCGAGCCAGGCGACTGCCCTTTCACCAATCTTGCGCGGAGCGGGGAAGTCTGATGTGCGCACGAGACGCTCTATGCTCGACCGGCAGAAACCGGTGCGACGCACAACCTCGGGGTAGCGCAAAAATGCCTCCGTCACGGCCTTCTCCTAATCTGATGCAGGCCACCCTAGGGCGCTGTAGAGGTCTTACACCCAGCTTGACGCCAAACGATCTCTGCCAAGGAAAGGTCGACGCAGAAGCCGTGAGGCCAGAAATTGAACAATAAACCGCCTGACGCCCTCTGGACCATCACTGAACTGGCAGCGTATCTCCGCTATAGTGAGGCGACCGTGCGCAGCATGAACAGCCGGTCGCCCGAGCGCTTGCCTCCAAGGGTATTGCATTTGGCTCATCCACGCTGGAACCCGGAAGTAGTGCGGGAGTGGTCGCGCTAGACAACAGTGACGAAAGGTAAGGGAGGGCGCCCTCGTAAAACGCTCGTCCTCCTCTTTGCGCAGTCGAAGACATAGGCAGTGGACGCTTCGAACAAGCGCCCACTTCCAGATTGGCCTCGTGGCATGACGGAGGACTTGGCTGCAGCTTACATCGGCCTGTCCAAGGTCAGCCTGCGCCTCTAGAAAAGGGCGGCGAGTTCTCCGCGGTTTGGCTGACCAGCGGCAGAAAAGGTCTACCTGCGGGACCATCTGGACGCATTTCTAGATCGAAAAGCGGGGGTCGGCCCAAGCGTGGCCGTTTGAAATTCATGGGACGATGCTGACCCCATGGCGAAGCCATCCAGATCGGCCGCCCAGAGCGCCTACGTTCCAAGGAGGTTGCGAAGATAACCGGGCGATCCCGCTGATCTCCGATAGCGCGGGTCAAAAACACGCGGAGAGCCGGCGCGACAGGTGTCTCAGAATCTCCTGTCGGTGGCCGGCACCCTACTTAACGATCTGATTCACCCTACCGACGAGGTATACGTCATTGACGCATGTGCGTCGTTGCCGTATAAGCTATCATGCATGCCGTTGCCGAAACCTCCATTTTCACCAGGCGCGCAGATGCACTGCTCAGTCGCGACGACAGGACGGTTTTGATATCAACGCTGGCAACCGATCCCGAAGCTGGAGATTTGGTGCCAGGTCTGGGAGGGATCCGCAAACTGCGGTTTGCCCCCGCAGGCCGCGGCAAGAGTGGCGCCTTCCGGGTGATCTACTATCTGGCTGGCGTAAATGTGCCGGTGTTGGCGCTGCTGATCTACGCCAAGAACGAGCAGGACAACATCAGCGCCGAACAGCGCCACGCGCTGCTAGCCATTATCAACGCCTACAAGGCCGAACGACGGGCCAAGAAGAAGGGGACAGCAGAATGAAGAAGGGCATTCCAGGCAGCGACATTGGCGACGAACTCATCGCCTCGTTGCAAGAGGGGATGGAGATCCTGACGGGCCGCAAGGCTCCTGCTCGTTTCTACCCGGCCCCTGCCAAGGTAGACGTGCGCGCAATTCGCGATCAACTCGGACTAAGCCAAGCCGCATTTGCCAGACGCTTCGGGTTTTCAGCGGCAACGGTGCGAGAGTGGGAACAGGGTAGGCGTCAACCAGAGGCCGCCGCCCGGGTATTGTTGCTCATTATTGCGAGCAAACCCGAGGTGGTGGATGAGGTGTTGGCTGCCAATATGCCGCAGGCGGCTTAGGTCATGCTATGACATCTTTTGTATCCCGCTTCGGCCATGCAATCCATCGCTTGCGGCCTGGCATCGACGCCCTCGCAATGGCGCGTTTCGGCACGCCAACCCTGACGCTCGCCTCGGCCGCTTTCGAGAATGGCGGGGCGATCCCGATACGGTTTACTGGTGACGGCGCCGGGCTGTTCCCGCCGTTGCAATGGTCTGGCATGCCAGAGGGCACTGTATCGCTGGCGCTGCTGGTGGAGGACGCGGACGCGCCCTTTCCAAGGCCTCTCGTTCATTTGCTTCTACATGCCATGCCCGCAACCCTTCAAGGGCTAGCAGAGGGCGCGGTGCCAACTGCGATGGCGCATAGCCGTATGTTCTCGGTGGGTCGTAATTCGCTGGGGGGTCGCGCTTGGTTACCGCCGACGCCGATCCCCGGACACGGACCACATCGGTACGCCTTCCAAGTTTTTGCGCTGGCAACCGCCTTTGCGCCACGCCGCATACCGGGGCGTGGCGCGTTGTTGGTTACCGCTCGGCGAAGCCTGCTTGGCTACGGGCGTTTGATTGGAACCTACGAACGTCCTTAGCATACGCATTGCTTACTGTTACGCGTGCCCACCACCCACAAACCGAGCTATCAGCGCCCTCACCTGGTCCAGCACCCGCTCATCATTTCCGTGCATTTGGACGACCTTCCGGCTGTCCACGGCATAGACGACCTCGGCCACGATCTCTCTGGGGAGAGGCGTTTCAATCGTCATGGTGATAGGCAGCATCCACACGAGGGCCAACTCCCCATGCTCGTCTTCCGGCCAAAGATAGAGCGACCGAAAGCCGGGACGGAGCGCCTTGCTCAGCGTGCACGCCTCGGTCAGCACGTTCCCATCCAGGAGTGGCGGGAAAATGCCGCCAAGGTGCCGACCCGTCCCATCGTAGATTTCGACTAGGTCTAGAGCGGGGAACGGGTTGGGCTGATCGGGGGCGTGAGACGCGTCGGACATATTACCTTCCCAAGCTGGACAACTGATTGGGCGTGGACGCCATCGGCATCGCGGCACCCAAGTCCGCTAGTGAATTGAGCCGCACCGGTTGCCGCTTCGTCTGTGGGTAGACGGCATGCTGGGCGGCTACGGCGGTGCTGGCACCACGGGTGGCTGACAGGTTGCGAAGGATCACCATCGCCCGGCTGGCCACGGCCTTCTCGTTCGAGGGCGTGAGTTGCTCGAGCAGCACCCGGGCAAGGGCGGGGTGCAGCATCGCCTCTTTCACTAGATCGTTGGTCTGGCTGATACCAGCGGCCTTAAGGGCGGTAAAACCCGCTCCTGCCTTATTCCCGAGGTACGCACCTACCGGACCCATCTTCGCTCCCAGAATAGTCAGCAACCCGGTGACGCCGTGCACCTTCGCCATGCCCATCAGCGACGATCCCTTGCCCGCGATCATGCCAGCGATCTTCTGGGTGCTGTCCGAGCCGCCTGGCACACGCGTGCCATCCACCGACAGATTGTCCCGCTGAAGGGTCAGAGCAATCCGGCGCATCGCGTCTACCTGCTGAGGCGACATCACGTCGTGCAGCGCCGGCGCCGCGCGGTTGACGAAACTCTGGAACTGATCGGACTTCAGCTTCTCGATGCCACTCTCCCCGGCAAGCGCGTTGCTTTGCAGGCGGCTGAAGATGTGGTCAACCACGGCACGCTGGATACCGGCGCGGGCGGCTGGATCGGTCTCCGTCAGGCGGGCGAGCTCGGCCATGTCACGCTGCCGGGTCGCAGAGTTGAGGATCTGGCCGATGCGGTCGGCGGGATCAGCGCCACCGAGGAAGTGGCGGGCCACGCTGTTTTGGTAGTTCCGCAGCGCGACGGCGTGATCCTCGGCCGAATTGTTCAATGTCCGTTGGGCGGCGGCGGCGTTGTCAAATTGGGCTTTGATATCGGGCCGCGCGGATATGGCGCCATCGTAGGTTTTCACCCACTGCGCGTATTTGCGCGGATCCAGCACGCCATCGGGGGCGGCGGCTTTGCGCAACGAGTAGGCGGCGTAATCCGCGATAGAGGATGCTGCGATGGGCGAGCCACCCGCGGCTGATGTGGCGGCGCGTACGCTGTCAGCGCCCTTGGGACCACCTTGCCACACACGCTGCATTACCTCGGCGTCACCCCAACCTGGATTCAGCGGATGGGTGGCATCCAGGGCGGTGCGGGCAGATTGAAGATCCACAAGGCGCTGACTGGCCTGTTGGGCGGTATCGAACCGACCGGCGACAGACGGGTCAGCTTTGGCGAGGGCTTCAAAGGCAGCCGCGTTCTGCTGGCGCCACCGGGCGAACTTCGCGGGATTGAGAGTGCCGTCTGCATTCGTCGCAGCGCTGCGAAGATCGAAGGCGGCAAAGTTCGCAATCTGGCCTGCCGTGAGGCCGCCATGAATGGCGGCTTGGACCTTCTCGGCGGCGTTAGTCCCTTTGGAGAAAATGGCAGATGGCACAGCGCTGTCGTGCATCAAAAACGTGCCCTGCGTCGGGCCCGGCGCAAGGACAGGACCCACCCCGGGGACTTTCGCGCCGTAGGTCTGCTTATGAACGCCGTAAGCGGCGTTCGCCTCCGCAATCCGATCGACCGCAGCCTGGTCGGCATTGGCTACGAGGGGCGGTGCTTGGCTCGATAAGCCCGGATGCCCCTGAGTGTCAGGAAATCCCCTTCGCGAGACGCTTTCTGCTGAAGATACGCCAGAAAAGGCCCTTGGTCGGCCTCCGGCATAGGTTCCAGAAGCTTGGATATCACCCCGATCAAGTCCTCGTCCGTTAGCGTCGGAGGCGGCTGCGATTGAGGCTCTTCCGGCATACCAATCCTGTCGCGCATCAGCCAAGTTCGATGACCAACGACCCATCATACTGTCTTTCGGCGCCATTGTGCCAGCCCGCACGGCGGCGGCGTCCTGGCCAGCCTGGCTCTCCACGCTGTCCTGCAAAATGTTGGCCAGGCTGCTTCGGAGCTGGGACAGTCGGGCATATGTCTGCGCCTGGGCAGGGTCAGATCGAGCCGCACGCATCGCCGTGGTGACCCGGCTGTTCAGCGCTCCCAATTCACGGAACGACTGTGCATCCGGCAGATGAGCCATCGTGCCGAAGATTGCCGCTTCCTCCCCCGCCGGCGGCGCAGCGTTCTGCGGCATCTGGGCCAGGATCGTCTGGGCTACGGGTGGTCATCGTGGTGTGTCCTTTCGGGTCGGGAGACAGCCAAAGCCCCCAACTCCGATGCTTCCCCTGGACACACACACGCACCCAACATAGATTTGCAGCTGTTAGGACTGCTCTGGGTTGTGGTGGGCCCCCGCTTGGCGGCGGTGGTTTCGTCATCGGAGCTGGAATCGGAAGGCGTTACGTCGGAAGGCGTGGCGCCTTTCTTCTTTCTGCCCGGCGGCAAACCGCCGTTCGGTGGCAGAGAAGACTTTCCCGTGCGCTGCAACGAATCGCGCAACAGGTCGGAAAGTATGATCAGGAAGTCTGGGCCGATCTGAGCCGTGCGGCGAATGCAAGACCGCTCAAACAGTCCGTCGGTATCCGGTAGCAAATCCGCTGGAATACTGGGGCGGTAGAGGTCGAGGACGCTATCGCCATTCGGCAAGTCAAACTGGACTGAAACCTTGGGGCAGTCGGGTCCAGCCAACGTGAAGAAGATTTGCAGATCCGAATCCCTCAAAATCTTCTCGGTGAGAGAGCCGTCCGCAAGAGCCACCAAGAGCCTTTGGAAAATTTGCGAAAGATCCCCGCAATCCACGAAGGTGAGGATGCCACGATCAAACCCAGTGCTTAGCTGGAGCAGTGCATTGTCTGGTTCACGCGTCTTATAGTGATCCTCACGGCGAACCGTAACACCAAGCTCGTTGGGGATATGCTGCTCGCGCATACGGTGAACGAACTCAGCGCCGGCGAATATCGGCACCAAGACATCCATTGCTGTTGTCGGTTCTGCTACGGCAGCGCTCAGACCGTAAAAGGCGATGGGACGACACCCCCAATGCACAGTGCCTTTTTCACCCCCGCCTTTGCCGCTTTTCGGTAACTCGCCGATCTGCATACCAGTTTTGGCCAGCTTGGATGCTCGCGAGAAGGGAATGCCCCCTCGTTTCGTCACTGCCTCCACAACTGCGGATGTTCCGGCCATACCTAATAATTGCACACCCCCACACACGCCGCAATGGGTTGGGTCGAGCCGAACCAACTTTATTCACAGCCTCATGGCGGTAGACCTGCTGCCATCATGCAGGCTGGCCGGTGGAAGGGTTAGGCTACGTAAGCGCCTGCTGATCGCCAGATGGCGTGCCGACTAGAGGCGCCCGCACCCTGAGCCGCTCAATATATGACTGCTTAATCATTATGAAGGTTTGTACGCACAGATTAGCCAACACCTTGAGTGGCTGCCAGAACGGTATGACGCAATCCACCGACACGATGATCACGCGCATGACGCGGGAAGCCGGCCTGCTGAGCCTTGGCGTCGCGGACGTCGCCGGCTCGGTGGAAGACGTATCCGCACGGGTGACTAAGGGCGCCGTAGTGCTCGACCAGCTCCAGGTCGCTACCAACCAAGTTTCAAACGACAATGTCGCCGTCGCTGCCGCAGCTGAACACGCGCGGCAGCATGCCGTCACCGCACGTTCGGACATGGACCGATCATACGCTTCGCTGGAACAAACGGCTCTTGGCGTGTCCCAGCTTGCTGCGGCCGTGACCGCGCTGGGGGAGGACGGGGCCGCGCTGGAACAGGCGCTGCGCAGTATCGACGCGATTGCGATCCAGATCAGCTCCATCGCTGCACAGACGCGAATGTTATCGCTGAATGCGGCGATCGAGGCGGCGCGAGCGGGTGAAAGTGGACTGGGCTTTGCGGTGGTGGCGTCAGAAGTGCGGACACTCGCGGCCCGCACGGCAGAGGCGACGACAGGCATCCGTGCCACGGTAGACCGATTGCGCACGGGGGCACTCGCGATGATCGGCCGGGCAAAGGCGAGTGCTGCGCAGGCCGACCAAGTGAATGCGCAGAGTACGGACGTATTGCTCCTAGTGGGGCAGACCAAGCAGCGCATGGCGGACATCACCGAGCGCACCGACCACATCGCCAACCACACTCAGCAGGTGAGCGGCCGGTGTACCGAGTTGCAGCAAGCGATGCAGGAAATGTCGCGCGACATACACGGCTCGGACAATGACATTCGGCGAGCTCGCGACACCATACTAGGCTTAGTCACCATATCGGAGGAGATGGTGAGCGCAGTGCTGCAGGATGGCGGCGTGACCGACGACACGCCGTTCATCGAGTATGTGCAGAAGGTTGCGGCCCAAGTGGTCGCGTTATTCACGCGCGAACTGGATGCCGGCCGGTTGACTGAGGATGACTTGTTCGACGAGGATTACCAGGTCATCCCTGACACAAACCCCGGACAGATGATGGCGCGCTTTACCCTGTCCGCGGACCAGGTGCTGCCGCAGCTGATCGAAGCGGCGCAAAACTTCGACCCCCGCGTGTCGTATTGCGTGGTTATTGACCGTAACTGTTATCTACCGACCCATACAGAGGCGTATTCCCAGTCCCAGAGCGGCGATTCTGTGTGGAACGATGCCAATTGCCGACAGCGTCGGATTTATCGAGACCGGACCAACGATCGCGCCGCTGCAAACGACAAAATTTCCTTTTTACTGCAAACTTACCGTCGCAATATGGGTGGCGGGGTATTCGCCGTACTAAAACACGCCTCTGCCCCGATCAGGATCCGAGACCGCCATTGGGGGGCAGTGTGCATGGGGTATACGGCCTAGAATGCACGGGCTGCCAACAAGCCAGATAGAGCCTATGTGCCGCAGCTAGACCTACAGTAGCTATCCCCATCCGCCGGCAATGGTCGGACGCTACAGCCAGCACCTGGAGGCAAAGCGAGGTGCGGCGTCGAAGCTGGCGGCGCTGCAGGATCGGCGTGAGCAGCGGCATCGCACAGTTTGTAGGCCCTCGTTAATTTTCGGATTCTATATTTGAGTCATGGAACAAGTAGCACCCTGTCCAGAAGGCCCACCGCCGGTAGTTCCCAACAGTCATGACAGCGAACCCGTTGTGAAAGACCTGGACGGCAACCGAATACTAGACGTGTTCAAGAGGATTGAGTCTTACATGGCGACGCTTCCCCCGTAATCCTGTTTGTCCACGGCACTGCGGCCAGAGGAACGGGGCCTTGTTGTTCATTGGCCCGTAATCGAACTCGGTTATACCAAGAGAATGCCGGACGATCTTCCCGCCACCTCTTCCTCCCAGCTCTCTCCCGAGGCAAGCGAGGCAATTCGTCACGCCACGCGCCAGGCGGACGCATTCTCAGCGTGGATTAAGATGATTCTCGACCTG
>NZ_LMUY01000017.1:8485-11336 GCF_009765685.1 Acidisphaera sp. L21
TGGCTCGACGAGAACCTACACGTCTTCTAGCCATCCCTTGGACACCTGGTGGACGTTCCCCGGATGCAGAACGGCCGTTCCATACACCATTGCACCTGTTGTGACCGTAGGAACCAAATCGAAACTTCCTTTTCAGGCTATGAAGCCCGCTGATATTTGCGGCGAGACAACGGCAATGAATGGCGTGCGTTTAACTTACGTATTCAGCAATCTTGCTTGCAATGGTATGTATTATGACGAAGCATTTCGTCAAATTCAACCAACAGAGCTTGACCTCGCCCTCGAGCGTGACCCGGCGGCTGCCGCCGCCCACCGTCAGTTGCTGGCTGCCTCCCGGGAAGAGGCGCAGTCCCCGGCGAGCGATGTGAAAGCCGTTCAAGAACGGCAGCCCGATGAGGACCCACCCGAGCAAGCCAACCGGGAAGGTCAGCGAGAATCTGCAGCGGCTAGCCTAGCCGGTGGCATGATCGCGGCAGAAGGATGGCCCGTCACCGCTGCTGAGGCCGTCGAAAAGGTGCAGGAGGTTTTGGAGGAACTCAAACGGCGCAAGTGAATCGAACGTCGCGGGAACGCCAGATTCAAACCGCGTCGTTCGCGTCTGTTTGTAAGTCCGAGTCGCGCCTGCGACGGTTGCTAGATGTGGACTCTGCCGACCTCTAGCCATGAGTGATAAGTTCCCCGAGTCGTCGGGTCACCTCATACTTAGCCATCGCCTTATCCACGCGCGTATGTGGACTCTGCCGACCGAGCGTCACCAAACATCAATGAGTTACAAATGTTATCCCGTGGACTTTGCCGGCCAATCAAATAGAGAGTCTTCAAATAACTTCAAATAGCTCTGGTCGGCAGAGTCCACATCGACAAATGCTTCGGCACGCTGCAGTTTAGCACCGCTGCATTTGGAACAAGACGATGGGCACCGTGCATGACTTGCTAGTGGCCAAGGGCAAGCAAGCTACACGCGGGTTAGTAGATGGTCGACGTGGTGCCCGTGTTGTTGAGGCGGCGGCGGCTTGGTCTGCTGACGAAGACACCGGCACCGGATACATGTTCTCTGGCTGGTGCCAGACCGCTCTTCCGCATAAGAGGCCAACAGACAACTCATCCATTTGGAAACTCGAAACTGACAGCATGATGCTGCTGGTCGAGCCTGGCGTCCGCGTTGCCCCAGGCGGAACCCCAATGCATGTGGGAGTGCCATTCGGGGCAATAGCACGTCTAATCCTTATTTACCTGCAATCCGAAGCCCTTCGCACCAGCAGCCGAGATGTCGAGCTAGGCGGTAGCCTCCGAGCATTCCTCGGCAGACTGGGTATTTCGGTGGGAGGTGACGACAGTGCCCAGGGTACATTGTTTGTGGAAACCGCGCGCCTAAGCGAGACTTTCTTCAACCAACTTAAGCAACATGCGGTTCCATTAGATGAATCTGCTATCAGACACACTCGCAATTCTTCTATGGCACTAAATGTATACTGCTGGCTTGCCTATCGGCTGCATTCGCTATCAGCCCCAAAAGAAATTAGCTGGGCTGCACTTGCGGGACAGTTCGGTGCTGGCATTCAACTGCGCAAACACTTCAAGCCGGCATTCACTGAAAGCCTGGTTTTAGCTCAGGCTGTTTAAAGCGAGGCTCGTGTTGAACTAACTGAAATGGGGGTCACGTTGATGCCCTCGCCACCTCCAGTCCGAAAGCTACTCAAGCAGGTCTAAGCGGTCGGCAGAGTCCACACTCCGCAGGGCTCATCATAGTCATGGGGGCTTAGATCAGCGTTGCAGACCGTGATGGGTTCCAGACATGAACCCGCACTCACGCGCGCCTGTAGCTCAGTTGGTTAGAGCGGGCCGCTCATAACGTCTTGGTCGAAGGTTCGATCCTGCCGGACGCAGGCGCGCAATAGGAATTTCTGCGGAAGTCAGGAAGAAGCTCCCTCTCACGCCCAGCGATCTTGAGGGAGCTTCAACGACGCCAAACAGTTGGCGATGCAAAGAAGCCTTCAAGAGAGAATTTGGTCAAGGTAATGGGAAAGTTCCCGACCTCATCCATCAGGAATCTTGATCGGGAACCGATGCCGACTCCACCTACGATCTCGGCGCCTACTAACTTATCGATCCAATCGATTCCAAGGAAGACGTTCTAGCTCACTCACCGGAGTTCTTGCCAGAGCGCCCTCTGCGCCATCGGTTGATGACTTGGTTTAAGTTGGTGGTCTGGAAGATCTGATCAAGGGTGGAGAGATCCTGGCTCGTCATACGACCGGCGCGGGCTTCTGCTTCAGCCTCACCCCAAGTCTCCGCCGTTGTGCTTGATGAACTCGACGCCTGCTCTTTAAGAGCGGCACGAACGGCGCCCGGCAGCTATCATTAATGGGCCAATTTGCACGTTCCACGTAGATCACAGCTTTAACCGGCACTCCGGCAACCTCCGCTAATTCGTCCCGGGACCGGTAGAGCAGAATTCGAGCGTCCTACAACTGACCAGGCGACACGGCAGAGCCTTTTACCCCTCTGCTATTTGGAACTACATGTTCGCATACTGACAGGGCGGCTCAATCCGGAGCCGCCCTATTCAGCTTACTTGGACGCGGCGCTAGGGGCGCCCGGTTGAGCAGTCGACATCCCCGTTGTCCCAGTCGTAGCGGTTGACGGAGCGGCGGAAGGGGCCATCCCCCCCGCCCGTGGATGTGGTGGACAGCTGACCGGCAGCTTTCGGGGTTGGCATACCTTGACTGCCGCCAGTCGTGGTCGACGTGCCCTGCGAGGTGGCGTTAGCCGACGGCGTAGTCTGGGCAAGTGCGGGTAATGCCAATGAGATCGATAGCACGGCGGCGGTTGCAATAATCCGGCTGTTATG
>NZ_LMUY01000017.1:11346-11839 GCF_009765685.1 Acidisphaera sp. L21
GGGTTGAGCAGTAGACATCCCGGTTGTCCCAGTCGTAGCGGTCAACGGAGCGGCGGAAGGGGCCATCCCCCCGCCCGTGGATGTGGTGGATAGCTGATCGGCAGCCTTCGGGGTGGGCATACCGTGACTGCCGCCAGTCGTGGTCGACGTGCCCTGCGACGTGGCGTTAGCCGACGGCGTAGTCTGGGCAAATGCGGGCAATGCCAAGGAGATCGATAGCACGGCGGCGGTTGCAATAATCCGGCTGTTATGCATGGCATTTCACTCCTCATCACGCCTTACGTGAGCGTGGTGTTGGTGAGCCAACGGCCTCGAGGACCTTCAGTTTTCTCAATGGCAGTAAAGTGCTAGGCGGCCTGCACGGGCGTCGTCTGGAGCACCCGTGCGTATCAGATCAGCTCTTCATGCTGTCTGGAACCTTGCCGCCGTTTTCTTCGAGCTTCTGCACTACGGCCTTGTGGAGAGCGACGTTCTCCTCAGCCGATCCATCGGC
>NZ_LMUY01000017.1:11849-12058 GCF_009765685.1 Acidisphaera sp. L21
ATGCTATCGGGAACTTTGCCGCCGTTTTCTTCGAGCTTCTGCACCACGGCCTTGTGGAGAGCGACGTTCTCCTCAGCCGATCCATCGGCTCCGACGTGCACATTTAGCTCGGTGGCAAGTTGCTTCCGGGCATCAAGGCTGGAGTCCAGATCGAGCAGCTTGAGCAGATCAACGATCGAACTCTGATAGTTCCCGCCACCGACTTTCTG
>NZ_LMUY01000017.1:12068-12233 GCF_009765685.1 Acidisphaera sp. L21
GTTCCCTGGCCTGTAAGCCACGCTCAACGCGCCAATGTCATCTTCAGCCATTCACCATTGCGACACTAATCGCCCTGCTTTGATCAGGTGACGCTCATTCGGCTACGTTGGCCGCCGCTGGGTAAGCGTCGGCCAAGGACCGCGGCTTTGGCTGACGCGGTCTGA
>NZ_LMUY01000020.1:0-58741 GCF_009765685.1 Acidisphaera sp. L21
CAGGCAGGCCGCCGACCTCATGCGGAGTGCATAACACCCTCTAGGCTTCGTGCAGACCTAATTCGGGTAATCATAGCTCAGAGGGATCCTTAGAATTCCCAACAACCGCAAGGGTTTCGGCTGGATTAATCCTAATGCGCGGAATGGATCCATATCGCCCACCAAGATAACCGCGGTCAAACGCCTCACCTGAACGAGCCTTAAAATCGGATAAGGGTGTAAGTTTCGTGCCACGGACGCCATCAAGTTTGACGAGCCATATTCCATCTCTATGGATCCTATCTTGCGATAAGAAATGCGTCTCATGGGTGGTAAATATCATCTGCCCAAACTTCTTACTCCATTTCGTATCCTGGAAAACTGCCACAAGAAATTCAAATGCTAATGGATGCAAGCTGTTATGAAGCTCGTCAACAACCAAAACCCGCCCATTTTCTAGCACATCTAACCACGGCCCAGACAACGCAAAAAGAACCTTCGTACCATCAGACTCTTCATTTAAAGGTAAGAAGACCACCTCACCACTTTCAGTCTTGTGGCCGAGGTGCACTTCAGCGATTCGCCCGCGACGCTTACCAACCGACATGCTTTTTAATAACGGCTCTCTGATTGAAAGAGGAAGTTGGGAGAACGCTTGCTCTGGATCTTTCTCAACTACTCGAATATCCGAAATATTCACATCAACGGAATGCAAAAACTTTAAGATATTCTTTTTTTCTATACTTGTGGATTTCTCTGCGCTAAAGCTCTCGCTCAGTCGCTGACTAGACTTGACAACACGCAATCTATCTCGAAACCAGGCGAACGGCTCAAGAAAATGTTCGGATTTGAGTTGCACGGCGACAGAAAGGAACAGAGCGTTATCGCGTGTCGACTTTTTCCAAACCTCGCGTTCACCTTTGACCGAAGATCCAACAGTTATAGTCTGCTTTTTGGTCTTGGGATCATACCCTCTCTCAAACCATTTTTGGGACTTCCGTCCGGGAGGGGTTGCATACAACCACTCTTTTACGACAACAGATTTGGTGACCCAGAAACCATACTGATATCTTGTCCCGTTCTCGACGAAAATAGCTTCAAATTGGGACGGTTTCTTCCGCGTTTCATTCGAAAACAAGAATGGCTCTGCCCCTATTTCTTCACCTTCTTGAGAATCCCGTGCCGATGAAACAACGAATTGCCGCATAAAATACATGGCATTTACTAATGTGGACTTTCCCGCTCCATTCGGACCAAGTATTGCCGCCGCTTTTAGAAGGTGCGGGACAGCGGCGATTCCAGTGTCGTGGCTATGCACGCCTCGGGCAGATCGCGATGACCCCGCGACCATTGAGAGCGTCTGAAGCTCCGCAACGGATCGAAAGTTGCTTACAGAGAACTCAATCAACATCAATTTTGCCCTACGTCTGCGCCAGTATTTTGCACCTTCTCGGCATAATTTCAAGGTTTCTGCCTTTGCGGAGCTGGCGATGGTGACCATACATGTCAATTCGGGGACCTAGCAGTGAGCAATGAATTTACGAAGGGCCCTGCACCGCTACCCCACCACCACCTGCGGCCCCCTCCCCCGCATCACCCCCAACGCCACCTCCTGCAACGCCGGCGTCTTCGCCCCGCAAGCCTCCGCCACCACCCTCACCTGCGCCCCATCCTCAATCGCCGCCAGCGCCGTCGCCAACACGCAGCAATCCGTAGACACCCCCGTCAGCACCAACTCCGGCGTCTCCCCCACCACCCGCCGCAAATCCGGCGTCCACTTCGAAAACTGGTGCGTATCCACCACCGCCCCCGGCTGAAACACCGGCGCAATCCGCCAAATCCGGTCCTCCCGCCCCGCCGCCACCGCGAACGGCCATTTTTCGTAATACCCGACCCAACTCCCGGTAATCTCCGTCGGCGGAATGAACCGCGTGAACACCACCCGCTCCCCAAACGCCGGAATCATCGCCGCAATCCGCGACGCCACCGCATCGAAACACGGCGCATACCAAGGACTGCCCGGCTCCCCGAACACCAGTTGCATATCGATCACGACCAGCCATGGATCCGCCATCACAACACCCGCGACAAAAACGCCTGCGTCCGCAGATGCGCCGGCCGGTGCAGCACCTCGCCGGGTGAACCGTGTTCGATGATCTCGCCGCCATCCATCACCAGCACCGTATCCGCAACCTCCCGCGCAAAGCCGATTTCGTGCGTCACCACCAACATCGTCATCCCCGTCGCCGCCAGTTCCTTCATCACGTCCAGCACCTCGCCCACCAACTCCGGGTCCAGGGCGGAGGTCGGTTCGTCGAACAGCATCAGCGTCGGCCGCATCGCCAAGGCGCGCGCAATCGCCACGCGCTGCTGCTGCCCGCCGGACAAATGCCGCGGGTAACTGCCCGCCTTCTCCGCCAACCCCACCCGGCGCAGCATCTCCTGCGCCTGGCTCGCCGCGGCCTCCCGTCCCAACCCGGCGACGCGCACCGGCGCGTCCATCACGTTCTGCAGCACCGTCAGATGCGGGAACAAATTGAACCCCTGGAACACCATGCCGATCGCCGCGCGCTGCCGGCTCGCCTCCCGCTCACTCAGCGGATGAAACCGCCCGGCGCGCTCGCGATAGCCCACCGGGTCACCGTCGACGTAACACATGCCGCGGTCGATCGCCTCCAGCCCGTTGACGCAGCGGAGCAGCGTGCTCTTCCCCGCGCCCGAGGGGCCGAGCAAACACATCACCTCGCCGCGCCGGGCGGCGAAGGATACGCCTTTCAGCACCGGCGTGGCGCCGAAGGATTTCCAGATCGCCACGGCCTCCACGATCGGCGCCGTCACGCCAGGCGCTCGCCATAGCGACGTTCGATCACGCGTTGCCCGGCGGATAACACGGTGGTCAGCACGAGGTACCATAGCGAGGCGACGATCAGCAGCGGGATGGTTTCGAACGTGCGGCTGTAGATATTCTCCACCGACTCCATCAGCTCCGGCAACGCCACGATGCTCGCCAGGGAGGAATATTTCAGCATCCCGATCACCTGGTTTCCGGTCGGCGGCAGAATGGCGCGCATCGCCTGCGGCAACACCACCCAGCGCAAGGTTTGCAGCCGGCGGTAGCCCAGCGCCTTCGCCGCCTCGCTCTGCCCCGGCGGCACCGACAGCAGCCCGGCGCGGATGATCTCCGCCATATACGCGCCCTCGTTCAGCCCCAAGCCCAGCAGCGCGGCGGTAAAGGAAGAAATGGCGAGCGTGCTGGACACGGAAAAGAATTTCGGACCACCGAACGGAATGCCCAGCGAGATCTGCGGAAACAGCGACGCAAGATTGTACCAAAACACCAACTGCACCAGCACCGGCGTGCCGCGAAAAAACCAGATATACAAATCAGCCGCCAGGGATAGCACGCCGGCGCCGGGCAGTTTCAACACCGCCAGCACCAGGCCGACGACGATGCCGATCACCATCACCAATACCGTCAGCAGGCAGGTGGTTTGCAGCCCGGCGATCACCTCTCGGTTCAACATGTAATGGGCGACGATGCCCCATTGGAACCCGGCATTGGTGACCAGTTGGTAGACCACCCAGGCCGCGAACACCGCCAGCACCGCACCCCCCGCCCACTGGCCGTAGCGGGGGCGCCGGGCGATGATGGGCTCGCTACGGTGCTGCATTCAGCTCCGTCGCGTTGAACGCGGAATCGGCGACGCCGTATTGCTCGAACAGCTTGGTGTAGCTGCCATCCTGCTGCATGCTTTTCAGCGCCAGGCGGAGCGCGGCGGCCAGCGCAGTGTTGTCCAGCCCGACCACGATGCCGGCGCGGATCGTGCTGCCCTCCAGCTTGCCGTGCTGCATCGTCAGTTTGTCGCTGTGCTGGGCGATGTACAGCCCGACCGCCTCGTCGGACAGAAACCCCTCGCCGCGGCCATTGGCGACGGCCAGGTAGGTGTCGGCGCTGTTGGGGTAATACAACAGGGCAATCGGCTTCTCGCCACGCGCCTGGCAGTCGGCCGACACCTTCTCCGCCAGCCCGATCTGCGCGCTGCCCTGGGTAATCGCCAGGGTGTGGCCGCACAAATGTTGGATGTCGATCGGCGCCCCGTCCTTGCGCACCAGCAGGCCATAGCCGCCGTTGTAGTAGTTGACGAACTGGGCGATTTTGCGCCGCTCAGCCGTATCGTTCAGTTGGTCGACGCCGATGTCGAACCGGCCATTGGTGACGCCGGGCACGATGGCGGGGAATTTGACGTCGGTGAATTGCGGCGTCAGGCCTAGCTTGGCGGCAAGCGCCCGGACCAGGCGAATGTCCAACCCATCCGGCTGCCCGTCCTCGCCCTTGAAATCGAAGGGCGGCCATTGCAGGGACGTCGCAACCTTCAACTCCCCCGACTGGCGCAGCGCCTCCGGCAACGCGGCGCGCGCTGCCGGGTCCACGCCGGGCGTTTGGGCGGCGGCCACACCCGGCATTGCGAGCATGGCCGCCAAGGCCACCCTCCGCGCGTGTTGCAACAGCGTCATCGCATCGCCCTCCGGTCCAACCGGGGCGCACTATTCACCGATTAGCCGGGAGTGCCCAGCGGGTTTTAATGCCGGGTGCGGCTCACCACTCGGCGAAGCTGCCGTCAACGTGGCGCCACACCGGGTTGCGCCAGCGATGGCCCTCGGCGGCTTTGCGGCGCACGAACGCCTCGTTCACCTCGATCCCCAGGCCTGGGCCGTCCGGGATGGCGACGTGGCCGTCGCTGTAGTCGAACACGCTGGGGTCCACCAGGTAGTCCAGCAGATCGTTGGTGGCGTTGTAGTGGATGCCCAACGATTGCTCCTGGATAAAGGCGTTGTAGCAGACCGCATCCAGTTGCAGGTTCGCCGCCAGCGCGATCGGGCCCAGCGGACAGTGCAGCGCCAGCCCCATGTCATACGCCTCCGCCATCGCCGCGATCTTGCGGGTTTCCGTGATGCCCCCGGCGTGGGACGGGTCGGGCTGGATCACGTCCACGTAGCCCTCGCTCAGGATCTTCTTGAAGTCCCACCGGCTAAACAGCCGCTCCCCCAGCGCGATCGGGGTGGCGCAATGGTTGGCGATCTCGCGCAACGCTTCGGAGTGTTCGCTCAACACCGGTTCCTCAATGAACATCAGGCGGTAGGCATCCAGCTCCTTTGCCAGCACCTTGGCCATCGGTCGATGCACCCGGCCGTGGAAGTCGACGGCGATGCCGAAATCCGGCCCCAGCGCATCCCGGATGGCGCCCACGCGGCCCAGCACGGCATCCAATTTGGCGTGGCTATCGAGGTATTGCAGTTCCTCGGTTCCGTTCATCTTGATGGCGGTAAACCCGCGGGCGGCCACTTCCTTCGCCGCCGCCGCAGTCTCCGCCGGGCGGTCGCCGCCGATCCAGGAATACACCCGGATCCGGTCGCGCAACTTGCCGCCCAGCAACTGGTGCACGGGCACGCCCAACGCCTTGCCCTTGATGTCCCACAGCGCCTGGTCGATGCCGGCGATGGCGCTCATATGCACCGCCCCGCCGCGGTAGAACCCGGCGCGGTACATCACCGTCCAATGGTCCTCGATCAGGAACGGATCCTTCCCGACCAGATAGTCGGACAACTCGTCGACGGCGGTCGCCACGGTGTGGGCGCGCCCCTCCACCACCGGTTCGCCCCACCCGAAAATGCCATCATCCGTCTCAATCTTCAGGAAGCACCAGCGCGGCGGCACGATGAAGGTGGTCAGCTTGGTGATCTTCATAGGAAAACCCTAACTAAGCGGTGGGAACCGGCGTCAGCACCGCATGGCCGGCGAAATGGGCGGCCAGGTTGTCGTAGGCGAGTGCGGCCATGGCGTGCCGTGTGGTGGTGGTGCCACTGGCCATGTGCGGGGTCAGCACCACATTCTCCATCGCCAGCAACGCGGCCGGCACGTGGGGTTCGTCGACGAATACATCCAACCCGGCACCGGCGATCTGCCGCGATTCCAGGGCGGCAATCAGCGCCGGCTCGTCCACCACGCTGCCGCGCCCGATATTGACCAGAATGCCGTCCGGCCCCAACGCGGCCAGCACCTTCGCATCCACCAGGCCGCGCGTAGCCGCCCCGCCATTGGTGGCGACGACGAAGAAATCGCACTCCGCTGCCAGCGTCACCGGGTCGGCGACGTAGCGATACAGGCTGCCGGGCACCGGCTTGCGGTTGGTGTAGGCGACGGACATGCCGAAGCCCTCGGCCCGCTTGGCGATGGCGGCGCCAATTCGGCCTAGGCCGAGAATCCCCATACGCTGTCCACTCACCTTGCGCGTAAACGGATGCGGCCCGCGCGCCCAGTGTCCGGCGCGGACAAAGCCATCCGCCCGCACCACAGCCCGCGCGGTGGACAGCAGCAGGGCGAACGCCATGTCGGCCACGTCGTCCGTCAACACGTCCGGCGTGTGGGTGACGGCAATGCCGCGCGCATGCGCCGCCACCGCGTCCACCCCGTCGTATCCCACGCCAAAGACGGAGATGATCTGCAGGTTCGGCAACCGGTCCTGCAGACTGCGCGGCACCTTCGACTCACCCGTGGCCGCGATGGCGCGGATCTGCGGCGCCAGCGTGGTCAACGCGTCGGTCCAGCCCTGCTCGTCAGCGATGTGATGGTAGTCGTAGGTGTCCCGCAACCGCTCCACCAGGAACGGCGGCAGCACGCCGACAGCCAGGAGCGGCAGCTTGCTCATGCATGGGTCTCCAATGTGGCGAGGGCGTTCACCGGGCGCTTTGGCCCCACCTGCAGTCCCAGCAGGCCGCCGATGGCTAGTGCAGCCGCGATCATCAGAATGCCGGGCTGGTAGCTGCCCGTGGCGTCCTTGATGCAGCCCACCAACGGCGGCAGGCCCATGCCCGCGAACTGCGCGGTGGAGTTGATCAGCGCGATGGCCGCCGCGGCTGCGACGCCGGACAAATGCTCGGTCGTCGCGGCCCAGAATACCGGCGTGGACGCCCAGTTCAACCCGACCGAGCACACCAGCAGCACGGCCGGCACACCCTCCATCAGGAACAACCGACGCCAGCCGGCCAGGCCGAAAGTCCCGTCCAATTGCAACAACGCGCCCGAGAGCGGCAGCACGTTCAGGCGGCCAGGCTGCGCCACGCCTCGGCGAAGGCGGCGGCGCGGGTGGCGACCTCCGCCGCGGTGAAGCCGGGCTTGTACAGCGCCGACCCCAGGCCGAACCCGGCCGCGCCCGCGGCGACGTACTCGGCCATGGTGGTGGGCGTGATGCCGCCGACCGGCAGGAACGCCGTCTGCTTTGGGAACACGCTGCGCCAGGCCTTCAGCACGCTTGGGGGCATCGCCTCGGCTGGGAACAGCTTCAGCGCATCGGCGCCGTTCTTCAGCGCGGCGTAGCCCTCGGTCGGGGTGGCGACGCCGGGGGCGCAGACCATGCCCGCCGCCTTGGCCGCGCGCACGATCACCGGGTCGCTATGCGGCATCACCACCAAGCGTCCCCCGGCAGCGTGAATTTCGGCCACACGCTCCACCTCGGTCACGGTGCCGGCGCCGACCAGGATGTCCGCCCCCATGGCCGCGGCCAGGCGGCGGATGCTTTCGATCGGATCGGGCGAGTTCAGCGGCACCTCGATCACCGCGAAGCCGGCCGCCACCAGGGCCTGGCCGATCGGCACCACCTCCTCCGGGGTGACGCCGCGCAGGATGGCGACCAGCGGAAAACGATCGAGATAGGGGCGAAGCATCAAGCAACATCCTTTTGCGGGCCGACCAGCCCGGCCTGGCAGGCGATCTGCCACAGCCCAGCCTCGGTCGCACCGGTGATGGTAATGGCGTCGGTGACACCGAACAGGGCCAAGGCGCGCAGGTAGCGATCGCACAACGCCGGGTCACCGATCAGCGCCAGGCGGCCAGGCGCGTCGGGCAGCGCGCACCGCAACTCGTCGCCGATGAGCAGGCCGGAGAGGTAGTTCAAACTATCCGCCGCCTGCAATTGGCCGGACAGCACCAGCGTGCGGGCGGAGAACAACAGCGGCGCAATCCCGCCCAGGCTGCCACGCGCCGCCTCAATCCCGCGGGAGAACGCAGCCTCACCCTCGGTAGCAGGCTGCCCGGCATCGCGCGCCGGGCGCCCCAGGATGGTGTGGCCCTGCAGGGCGGCAAATAGCTCGCCGGTCATGAAGGTTTGGAACCCAGCGATCCCACCCTGCTGAACGGACACCCATTTGCAGTGCGTGCCCGGCATCACCAGCCGCGCGCTCTCCCACAGCGCCGGATGCAGCGAGAGCGCGCCGAACACCTGCGTTTCCTCGCCCCGCATCACCTCCGGCTGCGTCCCATCCATGTCCAGGGAAATGCCGGGGATGATCCGCAGATCGGGTCCGCTGCCGGTCGTCACCGCCAGCATGCTGGTGGCCAACCCGGCAAGCCCGGTGGGGGCCTGGCAATACGCCGCCATCTGCCATCCCTGCGCGCTGCCCACCATGCCGCAGGCCACCGCCGGCAAGCCGGGCGCATCGCGCAGCCAGGCACCGGCGATATCGGCGAACACGGTGGGAAATCCGCCAGCCGGCACCTGCATGATCCCCATCGGCGCGGCACGGGTGTCCAGCACCGCGCCATCCGCCCCCATCAGGAACGCGCGCAGCGACGACGTGCCCCAATCCAGCGCGATCAGTTGCGGCTGGCCGGTCATGCCGGGATCTCCTGCGCGCGCATCCGCCGGGGCGTCCACCCGAGGTCGCGGGAAATCGACTGGGCGGCATCGATGATCTTGGGCACCAGGGCGTCCATTCGGTCCTCCGGCATGTAAGGGGTGGCGCTGGCGACGCTGATGGCAGCGACGATCTCGGCCCCCGCATCGCGTACCGGCGCGGCGACGCAACGTATCCCGATCTCGTTCTCTTCCATGTCCAGCGCGGCGCCTTGCGCAGCGAAACGCTGCATCGCGACGCGGTATTCGTCCCAGCCCGGCATCGCGACGTTGGGCGTAGCCGGGTGAACCAGGGCCACGTCATACAGCCCACGCCACCGCGCCTCGGTCATGTCCAGCATCAGCGCCTTGCCCACGCCCGTAGACGCCATCGGCATGCGCCGCCCGATGCGCGAGCGCATTTCCAGCCCACGTTGTCCCGGGATCTTGTCGAGATACAGCACCTCGCTACCTTCGGAGATACCGAGGTGCACGGTGTCCTGCGTCAGTGCCGCCAATCGGTCCAGATGCGGGCGTGCAGCCTGCACGACGGGCATCGTCTCCCGCGCCAGAAACCCTAGCTCCACCAGCTTCGGCCCCAGCCGATAGCTCATGCCGCCGCTGCCACTCGTCGCCAGGCGCAGATACCCGGCCTGGATCAGCGCCGTCGCCAGCCGATGGGTGGTGCTTCGGGTACAGCCAATCGCCACGCCAATAGCAGCCAGAGTAAGCGCGCCTTCGGCTACCGCATCGATGACGGCCATGCCGCGCAGCAAGGTCTGTGTGCCCAGCGGAAATCCGCCGTCGGTTCACGCGTCATCGATCGCTCCTCAAACGCCAGAGTAATCAAACACGACGCTCCGTCAACATGTGAAACCATATCCCGATATGTGAGAATCCCGACGGTAAGATCGTCCAAGAAGCAATAGCGGAGCAGCGCGACTATGCGCGCCATGCAACCCAGGATCGCATTTTCGTGCTGCAACTGATCGCCCGGCGGCTTGGCCATACAGCGCTGACGCTGCTGGCGATGTCGCTGGCCGTCTTCATCGGCACCAACCTGCTGCCCGGTGACGTCGCAGACGCCCTGTTGGGCCAGGCCGCGACGCCGGAGGCCACCGCCGCCTTGCGCACCGCCCTGCACCTGAACGAGTCCGCGCCTCTTCGCTACCTGCATTGGCTGGCTGGACTCATGACAGGGGATTTCGGCCAATCACTCGCCAGCCACATCTCGGTCGCCCAACTCATCGGCTCCCGCTTAGGCAACTCCCTCCTGTTGGCCGGGCTGACGGCGGCACTATCAATCCCCGTATCGCTGGCGCTCGGGATCACCGCCGCTGTCTGGCGCGGCACCCTGTTCGACCGCATCACCGCGATTGGCACCATCGCCGCCGTCTCGGTGCCGGACTTCCTCGTCGCCACCGTGGCGGTGATCCTCTTCGCGGTCGAACTGCAGTGGTTCCCCGCTTTGTCCACGCCGAGGATCGCGTCCATCCCAGAGCTGTTCAGCAGCTTCACCCTGCCGGTGCTGACCCTGTCCCTGGCGGTGGTGGCACAGATGAGCCGCATGACGCGAGCGGCATTGGTCGGCATCCTGGACTCCAGCTACGTCGAAATGGCGCGACTGAAGGGCCTGCGCCCCGGCCGCATCGTGTTGCGCCATGCCCTACCGAACGCCGCCGGCCCCATCGCCAACGCCGCCGCGCTGAGCCTGTCCTCCCTACTCGGCGGCGTCATCATCGTGGAGGTGGTGTTCAACTACCCGGGCCTCGCCAAGCTGATGGTCGACGCGGTCAGCACCCGGGACATGCCGCTGATCCAGGCCTGCGCCATGCTGTTCTGCCTGGGATACATGGTGTTGGTGCTGCTGGCCGATATCTGCTCCATCGCCACCAACCCGCGCCTGCGCCCAGCATGAGCGACACCGCACTGCGCCCCGCGCGCTTTCGCTACGGCGCGGTGCTGCCGGGTTGGATTGGCCTGGCGGTGGTGGTGTTCTGGCTTGCCGTCGCCCTGCTCGCACCCATCATCGCACCGCACCCGGCTGGCGCCATCCTGCGCGTCGGCACACTTGCCCCCGCCTCCGCAGCCGCACCGTTCGGCACCGATTTCCTCGGCCGCGACATGCTCAGCCGCGTAATCTACGGCGCCCGCTACACCGTAGGATTGTCCTTGCTCGCCGCCATCTGCGCCTCCGCCATCGGCTCGGTGCTGGGCATCCTCGCAGCCGTGCGCGGCGGCTGGACCGACGGCGTGCTCAGCCGCACGTCGGACGCGCTGATCTCCCTGCCCCACCTGATGTTCGCCCTGGTGATCGTGGCCGCACTCGGCTCCTCCTTGCCCGTGTTGGTGGGGCTGGTCGCGTTCAGCTACATTCCCGGCGCCTTCCGCATCGCCCGATCGCTGGCGGCCAACGTCAACGCGATGGATTTCATCCAGGTCGCTCGCGCCCGCGGCGAAGGCACGCCCTATATCGTGCTGCACGAAATCCTCCCCAACATCCTACTGCCCGTGCTCACCGATTTCGGCCTGCGCTTCGTCTTCTCCGTACTCCTCCTCAGCGGCCTGAGCTTCCTCGGCCTCGGCGTGCAGCCGCCCAACGCCGACCTCGGCGCCCTGGTCCGCGAGAATATCGAGGGCATCTACGACGCCGCCCCCGCCGTGATCGTCCCCGCCATCGCCATCGCCACGCTGACCATCGCGGTGAACCTCGCTATCGACGGCCTGCTCGGCCGCAGCCGGCTCACGGATTGATGGGCGCGCAGGTCGAGGTCGCCGGCCTCTGCATTGCCGCGCGTCGTGCGTCTGGCGCCGAGGCTGACATCGTCCACGACGTCAGCTTCTCCGCCGCGGCCGGGGAGGTGGTGGCGCTCATCGGCGAGTCCGGCTCCGGCAAAACCACTACGGCCCTTGCCCTGCTCGGATACGCGCGCCCCGGCTGCCGCATTCGCGCCGGCCGCATCCACGTCGGCGGCACCGACGTGCGGGCGTTGCGCCCCGCCGACATGCCGGGCTTCCGCGGCCGCCGCGTGTCCTACATCGCCCAAAGCGCCGCCGCCGCCTTCAACCCGGCGCACACGCTGATGCAACAGGTCACCGAAGGCGCCATCATCCGCGGCCTGTCCCCCCGCGCCGCCCACATCAAGGCGGTCGGCCTGTTCCACAGCCTGGCCCTCCCCGACCCCGACCGCATCGGCCGTCGCTATCCGCACCAAGTCTCCGGCGGCCAATTGCAGCGCGTCATGGCAGCCATGGCGCTGATGACCGACCCGGAGTTGGTGGTGCTGGACGAACCCACCACCGCGCTCGACGTCACCACCCAGGTGGAGGTCCTGCGCGCCTTCCGCGCCGCCGTGCGCGAGCGTGGAGCCACGGCCGTGTACGTGTCGCACGATCTGGCCGTAGTCGCGCAGATGGCCGACCAGATCGTGGTGCTGCGCGGCGGCCGGGTGCAGGAGATCGGCGCCACCGCCCGCATCCTGTCCGCCCCCGAAAACCCCTACACGCAAAGCCTGCTGGACGCCGCCCCCTCCATCCACACCCCGCCCACCGCCGCCAAGCCACCAAAGCCCGCCCCCCCAGTGCTGGAGGCAGATGCGCTCGCCGCCAGCTACGGCGGCCCAGTGGGCGTCCCGGTGCTGCGAGAAATTGGGCTGCGACTGCTGCCTGGCGCCGTGCTGGGTGTGATCGGCGAATCCGGCTCCGGCAAAAGCACGCTGGCCAGGGTGCTGACCGGTCTCCTGCCCGCACATGGCGGCACGGTCCGGCTGTCCGGCACTGTGCTTCCCCCCGCCGCCGCGGACCGCACCGCGGACCAGTTGCGCCAGATGCAAATCGTCTTCCAGATGGCCGACACGGCGCTGAACCCGGCGCATTCCGTCGGCCGCCTGCTGGCCCGCCCACTCACCTTCTACCATCGCATGGGTGGCGCCGCGCGGGAGCGCCGGGTCGCAGAATTGCTGGACATGGTGCGCCTACCCGCCAATCTCGCCACCCGCCGCCCCGCCGAACTGTCCGGCGGCCAGAAGCAACGCGTGAACCTGGCCCGCGCCCTCGCCGCCGACCCGGCGTTGCTCATCTGCGACGAAGTCACCTCCGCCCTGGACACGGTGGTCGCCGCCGCCGTGCTGGATCTGCTGGCGGAGCTTCGGCGGGAATTAGGCCTAGCCATGGTGTTCATCAGCCACGACCTAGCCACTGTGCGCAGCATCGCCGACGACGTGATGATCATGTATGCCGGTCGGGCCGTGCAATACGGCAGCCGCGCCGCCCTCGCGCGCGGTCCCATTCATCCATACGCCGATCTGCTCGCCGCCTCCGTGCCCGAACTGCGCACCGGCTGGCTGGACGGGCTACCTCCGGCGACCGAAGGCACATCACCCGGGGCCGCGCGCGTCGTTGCCAACGAAAGCTGCGCCTTCTTCGATCGCTGTCCCGTCCGCCTGCCCGGGCTGTGCGACACCACGCCAACCCCCACCCAAACGCTCTCCACCGGCGCCACCATTCGCTGCACCCAGCCGGAGGCCGAGTTACTTCGGCTCGGCAGCGCAATCACCAGCGCCAAGGCCACGTCGGCCCAACCCGTGACGTAAGGACCACCTCCGTGAGCGCATCCCTCCAACAGCCGGTCCGGCTGAACGACCCGCTGCTGCAACCGCTGCAGATCCGCCATCTCCGCCTGCGCAACCGGGTGATGAGCACCAGCCACGCCGCCACGCACGACGTCGGCGGCATGCCGATGGAGAAATACCAGCGCTACCACGAGGAAAAGGCCAAGGGCGGCATCGCGCTGACCATGTTCGGCGGCTCCTCGATGGTTTCGCCCGATTCCAGTTGGGGCGGCGGCCAGATCAACGTCTCCACCGACGAGATCATCCCCTACCTCCAGCAATTCTCCACCCGCATCCACGGCCACGGCGCCGCCATCATGTGCCAGATCTCCCATCTCGGCCGCCGCGCCACCTCGGCCGCGACGAACTGGCTGCCCACCATGGGCCCCTCCGCCATCCGCGAAACCCGGCACCGTGACTTCCCGCGCGAGATGGACCGCCACGACATCGACCGCGTCATCCGCGCCTATGCCGACGCCGCGCTCCGCTGCAAGGAAGGCGGCCTCGACGGGATCGAGACGGTCACCGGCGGCCACCTCATCGGCCAATTCCTCTCCCCCCGCACCAACCGCCGCACTGACGAATTCGGCGGCTCCACCGCCAACCGCGCTCGCTTCGGCATCATGGTGCACGAGGCGATCCGCCGCCGGGTCGGCGACGACTTCCTCGCCGGCATCCGTTTCGTGGTGGATGAGGGCACGGAGGACGGGATCGATTTCGACGAATGCGTCCGCCTCGCCCGACTCTTGGAATCCGAAGGCACGATCGATTTCTTCAACGCCATTTTCGGCCGAATGGACACCGACCTGTCCCTGGCCGAACACAACATGCCCGGCATGTCGCAACCGCTCACGCCCTTTCTCGCCACGGTCGGCGCCTTCAAGCGCGAGACGAAACTCCCCGTCTTCCACGCCGCCCGCATTCCGGACGTCGCCTCCGCCCGCCACGCCATCGCCGAAGGCCTGCTGGACATGGTGGCGATGACCCGCGCCCACATGGCCGACCCGCAAATCGTCAACAAGCTGATGCGCGGCGAGGAAGAACGCATTCGCCCCTGCGTAGGCGCGTCCTATTGCATGTACAAGAAGACCAACTGCATCCACAACCCCGCCACCGGGCGCGAGCAGACAATGCCGCAGATCATTGCCCCCGCCACAACACCCGGACGCCGGGTCGTCATCGTCGGCGGCGGCCCGGCCGGGCTGGAGGCCGCCCGCGTCGCCGCCGAACGCGGCCACCAGGTCATCCTGTTCGAAGCCGCCAGCCGCCTGGGCGGCCAATTGCTGCTGGCCACCCGCGCAAGCTGGCGCCGCGACCTGATCGCCATCGTCGACTGGCGCGTCGCCGAACTCGCCCGCCTCGGCGTAGAAGTGCGGCTGGACCAATACGCCACCGAGTCCGAGATCCTGGCGGGGCATCCGGACGCCGTGATCGTCGCCACCGGCGGCATGCCGAACACCGCCTGGCTGGACGGCGCCGAACATTGCACCACCACCTGGGACGTACTGTCCAACACGGTCGAGGCGCGGGACGACGTCCTGATCTATGACGGCACCGGCCGCCACCAGGCCGTCTCCTGCGCGCTGCACCTCGCCGAACACGGCCGCGCGGTCCAATTCGTCACCATCGACGACAATGTCGGGGCAGAGATGGAGTACAACGCCCGCGTCGTCTACCGCAAACGCTTCGCCCAGCACGGCGTCCGCTCCACCATCGACCACACGCTGCTGCACGTGCGTCCCGCCGGCAACCGCCTCGTCGCCACCTTCCGCCACGAACTGACGGGCGAGATCATGGAACTTACCGCATCGCAGATCGTGATCGAGAACGGCACGCTGCCGGTGGATGACGCCTACCAGGCGCTGCGAGACCAATCGTGCAACACCGGCATCACGGACATCGACGCCCTGCTCTCCGGCGCACCACAACAACCGAAGCCGCCAACGGATAGCGCGTTCGAACTGCACCGGATCGGCGACGCCGTCACCAGCCGCGGCGTGCATGCCGCCATCTACGACGCGATGCGGCTGTGCATGGCGCTATAGCCGCTATCCCAACGCCTGGCTGGCCAGGGCAAACCGACGCGCCGGACCAATCGGTTCGGGCCAGGTCCCGGTGCGCATGATCTGCACCGGTTCCACGCTGCGCAGACCCAGCGCCGTCATCTCCGCCGCCAGCGTGCCGGCCGGAACGTCCAACCGCAGGAACCCGGGTTCGGCCAACGCGTGCAACAGGGCCGCGCCCGTCGCCCCATCGGGCGCAACCATCGGCCCGATCAACTGACCACGGCCAAACGCGCGACGCATCGCGTAGGCGCCGCCCATCACCATCACCGCGGCGTCCGCCATGCACGCATCCACCACCGCCGCCCGTTGCAACCCGGTCGCCGCCGCGTCCAACCGCACAATCGCCGCCCGATCCGCGGCAGTCCCACGCCGAACCGGCAACCCCGGCGCGTCCGCTCGGGTCACCACGCCCTGCCACTGCTCGACCACCCCAGCCACCGCGAACCCCAGCGACGCATACAGCGGCGCCCCCTCCACCGTCGCGTGCAACACCAAACTGCGCGGGCCAGCCTGCGCCATTACCCGGCGCATCATCTGCCGCCCGATCCCCCGCCCCTGCAGCCCCGGCGCCACCTGCACCAACCCGATCGAGGCATGGTCCGGCCCTAGCGGAAACCACACCGCCGTCCCCGCCAGCGCACCGTCCTCCCGCCACGCCACGCCATGCCCCAACCGCAACAACATCGCCCAATCCGCCACCCGATGCGGCCACCCGAACCCGGCCGACAAACCGGCCGCCGCAACCGCATCATCCGCCCGCAACGCGTCGATCATCCATTCCCCCCTGCATCGCCGCACCCCGGCGATAAGATCATCCAAGAATCTCACCCGCCACTTAGGCAACCCCATCATCGTTGCGCCACCGGGCGCGGATCACCGATGAGGAGAGGCCAACCATGACCGACCGCGATGACCGTACCACCCTGGCGCACCTGACCGAGGCCCTGCGCCGCGGCACCGGCCGCCGCGACCTGATGCGCTGGCTCACCCGCGCCGGCATGGGCGCCATGCTCGCCGACGCCCTCATCCTCCAGGCCAACACCGCGCACGCCCAAACCGCCAAGCCAGGTGGCAAGATCCGCGTCGCCAGCCAATCCGCCTCCACCGCCGACACGCTCGACCCGGTGCGCGGCACCAACACCACCGACTACTCCCGCGCCTTCATGTGCTATAACGGCCTCACCCGGCTCGACGGCAAACTCGTCCCTCAACCCGAACTCGCCGAAACCTTCACCACCACCGACGCCAAGGTTTGGACCTTTAAACTCCGCGCCGGAATCACCTTCCATGACGGCTCGCCCCTCACCCCGGCGGACGTCGTCTACACCATCAACCGCGTGAAGGACCCGAAGACCGGCTCCTCCGCCCGCGCCCTCGCCACCCAAATGACGGACATCGCAGCCGACGGCCCCAGCGCCGTCCGCATCACCCTCAGCTCCCCCAACGCGGATCTGCCCGTCATCCTCGGCACCCCGCATTTCATGATCGTCAAGGACGGCACCACCGATTTCAGCAAGGGCAACGGCACCGGCCCCTACACCGTGAAGGAGTTCTCGCCCGGCGTGCGCTCCATCGTGGTGAAAAACCCGAACTATTGGAAACCCGGCAAGCCCTACCTCGACGAGATCGAGTATTTCAGCATCGAGGACGAAACCGCCCGCGTGAACGCTATGCTCGCCGGCGACATCACCGTCGCCTCGCAAATCGGCCCCCGCGTCATCCGTCGCATCAAGGCCACGCCCGGCTACAGCATCCTGGAAACCGCATCCGGCAACTACAACGACTTCATCTTCCGCCAGGATTCCGACCCGACCAAGAATCAGGACCTGGTCCTCGCCATCAAATACCTGTTCGACCGCGAGCAGATGCAGAACGCCCTGGGCGGCGTCGTCGGCAACGACCAACCGGTCGACCCGTCCAACCGCTACTTCAACGCCGCGCTCCCACAGCGCCCGCTCGACCTCGACAAAGCCAAATTCCACTTTGCCAAATCCGGCCTCGGCAACACCGCGCTGCCCCTCTACGTCATGGCCGGCAACGTCATGACCGACCAGGCGGTCATCCTGCAGCAGACCGCGCTGGGCATCGGCATGAACATCGACATCCAGCGCATGCCGAAGGACGGCTACTGGGCCAACGTCTGGATGAAGCACCCCTTCACCGGCGGCAACATCAATCCCCGCCCCAGCGCCGACTCCCTCTTCACCCTGTTCTTCAAATCCGACTCCGCCTGGAACGAGAGCGCCTGGAACAACCCGGCCTTCGACAAACTCCTCATCGACGCCCGCGGCGAAACCGACGATGGCAAGCGCAAGCAGATGTATGGCGAGATGCAGACCATGGTGGCCGACAAGGGCGGCATCGGCATCCCCCTCTTCTCCAGCTTCTACGACGCCTACTCCAGCAAGCTGAAAGGCCTCACCCAGATCCCCACCGGCGGCATGATGGGCTTCGGCTTCGCCGAAAACGTGTGGCTGGACGCCTAGCCCATGCACGTCATCGTCGTCGGCGCGGGGATCGCGGGCCTCACCACCGCCTGGGCGCTCACCAAACGCGGCCACGCCGTCACCCTGGTGGAACAGGGCCCGATCCCCAACCCGCTCTCCGCCTCCGGGGACGAGCACCGCCTGATGCGCCGCGCGTACGGCACCGCCGACGGCTACGCCCGCCTCATCACCGAGGCGCTCGATGCTTGGGACGAACTCTGGGCCGATCTCGGCCAATCTTTCTACGCCAACCGCGGCGTCATCGCGATCAACCAGTTCACCAACGACGGCGGCGCCGCCTTCTGCACCAGCCTCGACCGCGGCGGCTACGCCTATGACAGCTTCACCCCGCACCAGGCCGCCGAGCGCTGGCCCTACCTCGACCCGGCCACCTTCCGCGCCGCCTATTACAGTCCGGACGGCGGCGCCCTGCTCTGCCAACGCATCGGCGCCGGGCTCGGCCAATGGCTCCGCACCAACGGCGCCACCATTCGCGACCACACCACCGTCACCGCCGTGGACGAGGCCGCCGCCCGAATCACCCTCTCGACCGGCGAAACCCTCACCGCCGACCAGCTCGTCATCGCCGCCGGCGCCTGGACGCTCAAGCTGATGCCCGACCTCGCCGGCACCCTCACCCTCTGCCGCACCGCCGTCGTCTACCTCGACCCGCCCACCCATCTCCGCACCGCCTGGGCCAACAGCCCGGCCATCCAGAACGTCGGCGGCGCGATCTCCGGCTACGTCCTCCCCCCCATCGACGGCACGGGGCTGAAGTTTGCCGCCGGTGTCAACAAGCGCCTCACCCACGACCCGGCGGCAAAACGCACCGCCGAACCCGGCGAGGGCGAACGCCTGCGCGACCTGTTCGACGCCCCCTTCGCCAACGTGCAATCCTACGCCGTCACCAAGGTCGTCACCTGCGCCTACACCTTCACCGAGGACCACACCTTCTTCACCCGCACCCGAGGGCGCACCCTCACCCTCTCCGCCTGCTCCGGGCACGGCTACAAGTTTGGTGCCGCCGTCGGCCGCCGGGTTGCCGAAGCCGTATGCGACGGCAACCACGACCAACTCCGCCGCTGGCTGCGCGCCGAACTGCCTCCCCGCGCCCTCGCCGCCTGAAGCACAAACCCCCGCCCCCGCCCCTCGAAACAGGAGAACATGCCGTCCACACGCCATGATCGGGCTTTCCTGGCGCCCCAGGCCCGTTAAGCTTTCCGCATACCAGCCCTGCAATCGGCTGGACGGGAGATACGACGGAGCCGGCCAACGACCATGGGAGCGTGCCTCATTGCTTATGCTCACACCCTGCCCCGACCGCGACCCGGCCCCGAAGCTGTCCCCCGGCGTCCGCGCCGTCCTCGCCTTCATCGAGGAAAACTTCGCCGAGCCCATCACCCTGGCCGAACTCGCCATGCTCTGCGGCCTCAGCCTGCACCGCTTCGTCACCGTCTTCCGCTGCCAGGTGGGCATTCCGCCCCACCAATACCTCTGCCGCATCCGGGTCGACCGAGCCCAAGCCCTCCTCCGCCAGGGCCTCCCCCTCGCCGCCGTCGCCCTCGACACCGGCTTCTTCGACCAGAGCCACCTCTCCCGCCACTTCAAGCGCCAATGCGGCGTCACCCCCGGCCACTTCGCCGGCGCGCACGCCATCAACCGAGGGATCGCCGCACCATGAGCCTCACCGAATCTCGCCCCACCGGAGCGACCACCATGCGCCTCACCGACTTCACCGCCCTCACCTTCGATTGCTACGGCACCCTCATCGATTGGGAAGGCGGCATCTACACCGCCCTGCAACCCCTGCTGCAGGCCGCCAACGTCACGCAATCCCGCGACGCCGTGCTCGAACTCTTCGCCACCCACGAGTCGGACCAGGAAGAACAAACCCCCGGCATGCTCTACCCGGACATCCTGGCACAGGTGCACCGCCGCCTCGCCAGCGCGTTCGGCGCCGACATGCCGGAAGATGCCCATCTCCGCTTCGGCGCCTCCGTCCCCGACTGGCCCGCTTTCGCGGACTCCGCCTCGTCGCTGCAGTACCTGAAAAAGTACTATCAGCTCGTCATCCTCTCCAACGTCGACCGTCAAAGCTTCGCCGGCAGCAACAAGCGTCTGGCGGTGGAATTCGACGCGATCTACACCGCCCAGGACGTCGGCAGCTACAAGCCGAACCCGGCCAATTTCGAGTACATGCTCGCGAAAATGGCCGACCGCGGCGTCCAGAAATCTAGCATCCTGCACACCGCCCAAAGCCTGTTCCACGACCACGCCCCGGCCAAAACCTTCGGCATGGCCTCCGCCTGGATCGACCGCCGCCACGACCAGGGTGGTTGGGGCGCCACCGTCCCCGCACCCGGCAGCCGCTACGACTTCCGTTTCACCAGCTTGGCGGACATGGTGAAGGCGCATCAGGAGGATCTGCGCGCCTAGCCGACCCCTCCTCGCGCAACATGGAGGGGTAATGACGACCAAGCTCGACCGGATCGACCTGAATATTCTGGTGCAGTTGCAGCGCAACGGCCGCATCTCCAACGTCGACCTGGCCGAACTCGTCGGCCTCTCCCCCAGCCCCTGCCTGCAACGCACCAAGCGGCTCGAATCCGCCGGCTACATCACCGGCTACGGCGCCCAGGTGAACATGGCCAAGCTCGGCGAGGTCGTGATGGTCTTCACCGAAATGACCCTGAGCGACCACCGCCGCAGCGATTTCGCCCGGTTCGAGGCCGCCGTCGCCACCATCGACGAGATCGTGGAATGCCACCTGGTCAGCGGCGGCTACGATTACTTGCTAAAATTCGTCACCCGCAGCATCGCCCACTACCAATCGGTGGTGGAGGCGATGCTCGACCGCAACCTCGGTATCGAGAAATACTTCAGCTACATCGTCATCAAGTCGCCGGTGGTAAAACCCGGCCATCCGCTGAAAATCCTGTTCGACACGCCAAGCTAACTCGGGCGTTCCCGCGGCGGCGAACCACGCGCCCGCCGCTCGGCACCCGGCGCTCGCACATTCGCGTCACCCGGTGGCGACGCCACCGTCGCATCCAACTGCCCGGGATCGACGCCAAGATCGCGGCAAATCTCGCGGATAATCTCCTCGGCCGGCCGGTTGCCGATATCGTCCAGCGTATCCAACGAATCCAGCCGCTCCCGCAGCGCCCCGGTCAGCCGCTCGGCCCGCTCGGCATCAGCATCGCGCGCAATCGCATCGCTCACCGCCCGGGCAATCTGCCGCCGCGCCATGGCATGGCGGTCATCCGCCCCACCCGGCCGCGCCCAGCCCCGATCCAGCCGCTCGGCCAACAACACCGTCCGCCGGATCGCCCGGGAAACCTGCGCAAACGCCGCAGCGACAATCTCGGTCCGCCCGACGGCATCACGCCGGGCCTCCCCAGCCGCAACCGCGACCCGATCCGCCTCGATCGCCTCGGCCAACGAGGTCGCGACCGGCGCGACGCCATCCGCCACCAGCGCTTCAATCAAGGCAGTCTCCGCCTCGGCCGCGCGCCCGATCATTCGGGCGACGCTCATGCCAATCGTCACCAATTCCGCCAAAGCCTCACGAAACGGCGCGGGCGCACGGACAATCTCATCGGAACGGGTCGGGGGCGTTTGCATGGCCGAACAAGGACCACACGCCCCACCCGAGTTTCAAGCAAAGCTTGCGACCGGCAAGGATTCCCCTAAGCCCCCGCCCGCAATTTCGCCGGCCCCGCATCGACCAAAAACCGCGACCGATTCGTACTGGCCCGGTCGATCGCCGCCACCAGATCCTCCGGCAGCATGACGTTCACCCGCACCGACTTGACCGGCCGCGTCGGCACATCCACCAGAAACGCCACCGCCTCCTGGTTGCCCCGCTCCGCCATCACGGCATCCAGACTGGACGGCTCCGGAAAGGCCTCTCCACCCTCCGCCATCCCCTCGACATGCACCAGCAGCGCCTCGGCCGCCATCCGCCGCGCCTCATCCAGCGTCTGCCCCGCCGTCACGCAGCCGGGAAAGTCAGGGAAGTCCACCCCGTAATCACTTCCCGCATCTTTGCGCAGCAGTGCGATATAGGCCGTCATGGGATCACCTCAGCGTCACACCGCATGGTTTCTCTATGCTCCGCAGCGTGCCGATCGGCAGGTCCCGCTATGGATGCGGCGCCGTCACACGCCCCGGCAAACTCGAATGCTTGAACTGCCAGTGATCACTCTTGGTCGCGACCCCCGGCTATTCATGTGTGCATTTATACACACGAATAGCCGGATTTGTGAATTAGGGTGGGCTGCCAGCAGCCCCCTCGGGCATGGCAGCCCTGGCCCGAAACGCCACTTTGAACGCACACCCTGCGAAGCCTACGCCGGCAACAGCCCGGCCGAACGATAACTGTCGATCATAGCGTCGAAGATCGAGATATCCGAACGCCCCCTCGCGAAAAGCTGCGCGCCCGCAACGGCGGAATAGATCGCCCGCGCCCGCGCCTGGCTGTCCTTGGGTTTGACAACCCCCGCAGCCGACAGCAGCTTGCTGAGCCACGCCACGTTGACGTCGGCAAAGGCCTGAACTTCTGTCTTCACCGGGTCCGGCAGATCGTCATATTCCGCCGCCATGAAGCTGCAAAGGCACATGCGGTTGTCGCTCGAAAGCGACTTCCGGAAAATCTCAGGGTAACGGCGTAGCGCGCCCAGCGGATCCGGCGACTGGTCCGATATGGCATCAAGATCCACGACGATATCTTCCCAGTAACGCTTCGCCACCGCGGCCCCGAGATCGGCCTTGGTGGGAAAGTGATGATAGATACTGGGTGCCTTGATGCCGACTTCTGCCGCGATGTCGCGGAAGTTCAAGCCTGTATAGCCATGCGCCATCGCAGCGCGCTTCGCCGCCGCCAGTATATCTTCCTTGGACCCTGTGCCCATCGCGCCGCCTCACCTTCAAGAAAACCAACCAAGTGGAAGGTAGAACTTGACGCGGCCAATTTAAAGCCCTACTCAAAGCTACCAACCACTTGGTAGGATACCATCCTCGCCGCCGACGCCGACCGCAGCAGCCGTGTGCTGCAACTCGATAGCTGCCTCTCTGGCCCGTCTCTCACTCGACCGAAACATACAGGAGAATATCATGCCGTTTGCCCGCATTGATCTGGCTCAAGGCAAACCCGCCGCGTACCGCACCACAGCGGCCAATATCGTCTACGAAGCCATTGTCGGTGTCCTCAAGGCTCCGGACGGCGACCGCTTCATCGTCGTCAACGAGCATCAGCCCGAAAACCTCATCTACGACCCCGACTTCCTCGGCATGAAGCGATCGCCAGACTTCATGTTGATCCAGGTGACCAGCACCGTCGGAAACACCAAGGACCTCAAGCTCGCCTTCTACCGGCAGATCGTCGACGAACTCGGCAGCAAGCTCGGCGTGCGCCCTGACGACGTTATGATCAACATGGTGTTCGTCGACCGCGAAGATTGGTCGTTCGGCCAGGGCCAACCCTGGTAATTACCAACCTAGATCCCGTCGGAATACCGGGGGGCCAGCAATTGGCCCCCCGGACAGAACGTATCTGCCGAACACTAGCCCACCAGCGAGCACTTCCCATCCGCCAGCGGCCGGAACGCCTCCGCCGCCGGCGTGCTCGCGACGGGCTTCAAATAATCCCACGCATATTTCGACTCGCTGGGCTTCTTCAGCTCCCACAGGAACGACGGATGGATCACCCGGCCGTCCGCCCGGATGCTGCCAGCCCCGAACGCATCATCCTCGGTCGGCATCTTCTTCATCTCCGCAACGGTGGCAGCGCCGCTCTTCTTCGCCTCCGCCACGCCCATCGCCTTCACCGTCTTCATGTAGTGCAGCACGCCCGAGTAATCCCCCGCATGGATCATCCCCGGCCGCAACGACGGAAACTTCGCCTCCAACCGCTTGGACAATGCGCGGCTTCGGTCATTGCCGTCCCAATAGAAGCTGTTGGTGATGATCAGCCCCTGCCCCACCTCCAGCCCGATCGCGTGCACGTCCGAAATGAACGTCAGCAGCCCGGCAAGCTTGGTCGTGCCCTGCGTAATGCCGAACTCATGCGCCTGCTTCACCAGGTTCGCCGTATCGACGCCAGCCGTCGCCAGCCCGATCACCTTGGCCCCACTGCTCTGCGCCTGCAGCAACTGGGACGAGAAATCCGTCGTGGTCGGAAACGGATACGCCACCGCCCCCAACACCTTGCCGCCAGCCCCGGTCACGAACCCCGTGCAATCCCGCTCCAACGTATGCCCGAACGCGTAATCCGCGGTGATGAAGAACCAGCTATCTCCGCCCGCCTTCACCATCGCCCCGCCGGTCGACTTCGCCAGCATGTAGGTGTCGTACGTCCAATGCAGCGTATTCGCATTGCACTGCACCCCCGTAATGTCGGACGTCGCCGCACCGCTATTGATATGGATCTTGTTCTTTTCCTTCGCCACCCCGGCAATCGCCAGACCGCAGGCCGAGTTGGTGCCGTCGACGATCATGTCCACGCCATCGCGGTCGAACCACTGGCGCGACAGATTGGCGGCGATATCCGGCTTGTTCTGGTGGTCGGCGGAAATCACGTCCACCTGAATGCCGCCGCCACCCACGCCGAACTCTTCCAGCGCCTGCTGCACCGCCACGATGGAAAGCGGGCCGGACGCGTCCCGATACGTGCCGGACATATCGGTCAGCACGCCGATCTTCAGCCCCGGGGTCTGCGCCCGCACCAGCCTGGGCGTGGCAGTGGCGGCCATCGCCGCCCCCCCGATCAATCCGCGTCGCGTTAGGTCCATCGATGTCTCCCTGCCTGGCTGCTTGCGGCCAGTTCCCGTTTCTCTGGAAGAACCATCCACGAGAACGCACGGCTGGGCAACCGCCCCAGAATGGCCTTCCCCCGCCCAATCCTTGACAGCACGCTTGAACCCGGCGCCCCCAACCCGCTAAGCTCATGCAACGCCAGGCCACGGGAGGGCTGGATGCACGCATACAACCAGCGCCACCCCAGAGGACCTTGTTCCGCCCTGCGATAACGCTTTTCGCAGGGCAGGCCGCCCGAAGCCAACACGCTTCCGTTCCGGACTGCCCCACTTGCATCCGCCTGCCCAATCACGGCCGGCGTCCGAACGGATTGACACCCAATGGCCCTCATCAGTTTGCGCGACCTCGGCATGGTCACGCCCCGCCCACTGTTCCAGAACCTCACCTTCAGCTTCGGCCCCGGCGACCGCATCGGGATCGTCGCGGCCAACGGCGCCGGCAAGTCCACCCTCCTGCGCTGCATCGCCGGCGAGTCCGAGCCGGACATGGGCAGCGTCACCCTCTCCCGCGGCGCCACCCTCGGCTATGTCGAACAGGACGTGCCCCCCGGCTTGCTCGGCCTCACCCTTGCCGAAACCCTACGCCGCGCCCTCCCGCCGGCCCAGCGCACGCACGAGGCGTGGCGCGTCGGTGCCGTGCTGGACGAATTCGCCACCCCCGACACCCTGCGCGACCGCCCCCTCGCCGCCCTCAGTGGCGGCTGGCAGCGGCTCGCTCTACTGGCCCGGATCTGGATCACCCAGCCCGACGCCCTGCTGCTGGACGAGCCGACCAACCACCTCGATGCCGAGAAGATCGCGCTGCTGGAACGCTGGATCGCCGGCCCGGCCGCGCGCACCCCCATGCTGATCGCCAGCCACGACCGCAGCTTCCTCGATGCCTGCGCCACCCGGACCCTCTTCCTCCGCCCCGGCACCAGCCGCCTCTACGCCCACCCCTACACCACCGCCCGCGCCCTGCTCGCCGATGACGACGCCGCGCAGGAACGCCAGCAGGCCAAGGGCGCCAAGGAAGTCACCCGCCTCCGCCGCAACGCCGGCGAGTTGCGCAACATCGGCGTCAACAGTGGCAGCGACCTGCTGCAGAAAAAATCCATGCAATTGCGTGAGCGCGCCGAGCGGCTGGAAGCCACGCTGCGCCCCGCCCATCGCGAGAAATCCGGCGACATTCGCCTGGCCAGCCGAACCACCCACGCCAAGATCCTGGTCGAGATCCGCGATCTGGCCGTCACGAGCCCAAACGCCGACCCGCTCTTCCACATCGAGAAGCTGGACATCCGTGTCGGTGATCGCCTGGTCCTGCTCGGCCGCAACGGCGCCGGCAAATCCCAGATGATCCGCCTCTTGCGCCACGCCATGACCACGCCCACCCCCGGCCTGCGGATCACCCCCAGCCTGGTCCTCGGCCACGCCGACCAGGGCATGGCGCACCTGCCGGACGGCCATACCCCGCACGGTTTCATCGCCGCGCGACCCGGCATCGGCGACGCCCGCGCCACCAGCCTGCTCGCCGGCGTAGGGCTGAGCGTCGAAGCACAGCACCGCCCGATCGGCCGCCTATCGCCGGGCCAGAAGGCAAGGCTAGGGCTACTGGCCCTCCGCCTCACCGAACCGAATTTCTACCTGCTGGACGAACCGACCAACCACGTCGACATCCCCGGCCAGGAGCAACTCGAAACCGAGTTACTGGCCCAAGGCGCCACCTGCGTCCTCGTGTCCCACGACCGCAGCTTCGTCCAAACCATCGGCACCCGCTTCCTCGCGATCGATCGTGGCCAGGCGCGCGAGGTCGACGGCTTCGAACCCGGTGGCGACCCAGCCTACCAGACGTGAAACCCATTCGCCGGCGGCTCGATCCGGAAACCCCATTTGGCCGCCTGGCTGTTGGCCGCGTCCGTCTTAACCGGCCCCGGTTTCACCGGCGCCACTTTAACCTGCGACGCCTTGGCCGCCGCCGGCACGTCCGGCGTGGCCAGGGCGACGGCCGGTTTGTCGGCCGGCTCCTCCACCTGCACGGGCGCCGCCGGCATTTGCGGCACAGTCATGTCGACCCGCATGCTTTCCAATTCCGCCCGGGTCAGCCACCAGATCTGGCTCGGATGCGCCGTCACCAGCTTGCCCAGGATCGCATCGGGCACGTTGAACTCCGACAACCGCCGCACCATCCGCAGCGTCGCCAGCTGGGCGTCCGCGCTCTCCGTGCCGCGGTAGGACGCACTATGCACCCCCACCAATGCCGAGGTGCTGGCGAACATCGGTGACCCGGCGGCAAACACCAAAAAACACGCCGACGCGCAGATCGCACCCGGCCCGACAACGGTCGGCACATGCGCATCATGCACGCTGGTCGCCAGCCTCAGCCCTTCCTCCAAATCGCCACCGGGGCTGTTCAGCGACAACCCCTCCAGCCGCGTATTCGGCGGCAGGCTGTGCAGCACCGCCCGCATCCGCTCGTCATCCCCCAGGCTCACCACGCCCGTCGCGACGACGAACCCGCCCGTCGCCCCATCCGGCTGATAGACGAAGCGCATGGCGAAAGCCGGCGCCGGCAGTGACAGAACCAAGCCCAGGGCCAGGATTGGAGCAAGACGGAGGATGGAGCGCATGCGCCGGATTCCACCCCGCCCGGCTTGAAATAAAGTTAATGTCGTCCGGCGTTAAACTCCATAATCCGCCAGTTCGGGCCGCATCGCCTCCACCACGAAGTCCACGAACGCCTCGGGCGCGTCCAAATAGAACTCCCGGTCCGAGTAACTGCCCACCGTCGCCGCCAACCCCCGCGCCCCAAACCAAACGGCCAACGCCTCCAGCGCCTCCCGTGGCGTGTCGCTCAGGAACGACACCTGGGAGCGTAGCTTGTCCGCATCCCGGTTCGCCGTCTCGCTGCGGCTGAATTGCAAATCGACGTTGCTGCCGGGTTGGCGCAGCCAGATCGCCCGCTCGGTCCGCCGCAACTCGATGAAGCCCAGTTGCAACTTCAGCATCTCCACCACGGTTTCGAAATGCCGCGGGTCCAGCCTGTTGGCCACATGATTGAATTGCATGGCGCTACCCCCACGGCTCCCCGGCCAGCAGCCGTTCGGCCAGGCCGTTCGCATACGCCTCCAGCAAAGCCGCGCCCTTCTCCGCACTCGCCCGGCGTGCATCGCCCACCACACCGGACCCGGTGATCTCCTTGAACCGGTGAAACCGCTTCAGCGTCGGCGTCAGCGACGCCAGCATGTCGAAATCCGGCCCGCGCGCCTCTCCCAGCCGCGCCCGGTCGACCAAATCCGGGGCCAGCGCCATCATCAGGGACGTCTCGGCCTCGCAGGCATGCATCACGCCGGGCTGGTCGTCCAAGATGGCAGCGGCCTCCGCCTGCGCCTCCATGAAATACGTCACGGTCGCGATCGGCGCCTCCAACTCGCGCGTCAACTCCCCCACCAGCACCGTCAGCGCCGCCATGTTCCCGCCATGCCCGTTCACCATCACCACCCGGCCGAACCCGGCCCCCAGGATCGAACGGCACAAATCCCGCAACACCGCATGATACGTCGCCAGCGACAGGCTGAACGTGCCGCCGAACGCCACATGATGGTCGGCCAGCCCGCACCAGAGCGTCGGCGCGACCACGATCGGCCGCCCGGCCGCCACGATCTGCGCCGTGCGCAAACAGACGGCACTGCACAAGATATCATCCACCCCCGTCGGCAAATGCGGCCCATGCTGCTCGGTCGACGCCACCGGCAGCAGGACGATCGCGTCCCGTTCCGCCAGGTCGCGCAGGCTCTCGGCGCTCAGGCGGTTCCATTCGATCTCGGGCATGGCCGGGTCCTCTGCATGGTTGCGGGCGGGTCTGGAGTAGCAAGGGACGGCGCCGCGCGCATCCTGGCAATTGCCTTGGCCGCAGCGCATGGTAAGGGGCTGAATAAGGCAACGGCCCGGCCAACGGGCGCCGGCTAGAACAGAGGTGGCCGATTGATCGACAAGCTGGAATTCTTCATCGCCATCGCGCGCGAGCAGAATTTCCGTCGCGCTGCCGAGGCCTGCGGCGTCGCCCAACCAACCCTGTCCGCCGCGCTCAAGCAATTGGAAGAAAGCCTGGGCGTGATGCTGGTCCGCCGCAACTCCCGCTATCAAGGGTTAACGCCGGAGGGGGAGCGGGTGCTGGAATGGGCCCGCCGCCTGGTCGCCGACGCCCGCGCCATGCGCGACGAGGTGCGGAATTTCCGCAAGGGCCTGTCCGGCCATTTGTCGATCGCCGCAATCCCGACCGCCCTGCCCTACATCCCCGTCCTGACCCAAGCCTTCCAGGCCCTGCACGCCGATGTCCGGGTCACCATACAATCCCGCAGTTCGGCCGAAATCCTGCAAGCCCTCGGCGACTTCAGCGCCGACATAGGCATCACCTATCTCGGAACCGAGACGATCGGCCGCCTCCGCGCCATCCCCCTGTTCACCGAACGCTACCGCCTGGTGACGACGAAGAACGGCCCCGCCGGCCGGCAGACCAGCGTCACCTGGGCCCAGGCCAGCCGGCTGTCGCTCTGCCTGTTGACGCCGGACATGCAGAACCGCCGCATCCTGGACCGCCTGCTCACCCCGGCAGGCATGCCGCCCGTGGCCTGCGCCATCGAATCCGACTCCGTCATCGCCCTGCTCGCCCATGTCCGCAGCGGCGGCTGGGCCACCATCGTCTCCGAACGCGTCGCCGCCACCATTGCCGCTGGCGAGCCGTTCCGCATGCTCCCGATCACCGAGCCGGACGCCGCATTCCAGGTCGGCCTCGTGCTGCCGGACCGCCAGCCATATCCGCCCACCGTCACAGCCCTGCTTCGAGTGGTGGAGCAATTGAGCGCGCCGGTTTGATAGTGCTTCGCTATCGCCGCACCTAACCTGCCACTTGCTAGGGTATTTCTGCTAGCCCAGCCTTGTCATAAGGCACTGGCGATAACAGCCACGGCAGAATGCGATTCGCGGACCACACAATTGTGGTCCACCGATTAGGTCGCTCCTTTGCCGAAGAAATTTTGGGGACCAGAGTATGAGCGCCACAACGGATTTCGGAAAACTCGGCAAGTCCGCGGGTCTCCTGGACCGTGCCCGCATCGTCGCCCAACCCGGCTTCAATCGCTGGCTGGTGCCCCCGGCCGCGCTGGCGATCCATCTCTGCATCGGCATGATCTACGGCATGTCGGTATTCTGGCTGCCACTCACCCGCTCGGTGGGCACGGCCTGCGCCGCCGACATGGGCTTCGTCACCTATCTGTCCGCCACCAATTGCGATTGGACCGTCGCGAGCCTCGTGGTCGGGTTCGAAATCGGCATCGTCTTCCTCGGCGCCTCCGCCGCCATCTGGGGCGGTTGGCTGGAACGCGTGGGGCCCCGCCGCGCCGGCGTGGTGTCCAGCGTCTGCTGGTCGCTCGGCCTCGCGGTGGCGGCGGTCGGTATCATGCAGCATCAACTCTGGCTGCTATGGCTCGGCATGGGCGTGCTCGGCGGCATCGGGCTCGGCATCGGCTACATCTCCCCCGTCTCGACGCTGGTGAAGTGGTTTCCGGACCGCCGCGGCATGGCCACCGGCATGGCGATCATGGGCTTCGGCGGCGGCGCCATGATCGGCGCGCCCTTGGCCAACCTGCTGATGGCCCGCTTCCACGACGCCAGCGGACCCGGCGTGTGGCAAACCTTCCTTGTGCTCGCATTGGTCTACGCCGTGTTCATGCTGGGCGGCAGCTTCGCCTACCGGGTCGCGCCCGCGAATTGGAAACCAGACGGCTGGACCCAACCCAACACCAGGCGGCTCAGCGCCATCGGCCACGTCCACCTCAGCCAGGCCTGGCGCACGCCGCAATTCTGGCTCATCTGGATCGTGCTGCTGATGAACGTCAGCGCCGGCATCGGCGTGCTGAGCGTCGCCTCCCCCATGCTGCAGCAGATCTTCGCCGCCCCGCCAGCCACCGCCGCCGGGTTCGTCGGCCTGCTCTCCCTGTTCAACATCGCCGGCCGCTTCTTCTGGGCCTCGATCTCCGACCGGATCGGGCGCAAGGCGACCTATGCCGTGTTCTTCGTCCTCGGCATTGTGCTCTACGCCGCCTCGCCCTGGGCCGCGCATAGCGGCAGCAAGGCGCTGTTCGTCGCGTTCTTCTGCATCATCCTATCCATGTATGGCGGCGGCTTCGCTACCATCCCCGCCTACCTCGCGGATATCTTCGGCACCCAATTCGTCGGCGCCATCCACGGCCGCCTGCTCACGGCCTGGTCCACCGCCGGCGTGCTCGGCCCGCTCCTGGTCAGCTACATCAGCCAGGCCGCCGGGGCCAACGGCGTGCCAAAGACCGCCATCTACGACACGACCCTATACGTTCTGGCGGTGCTGCTGGTGATCGGCCTCATCGCCAACCTGCTCATCCGCCCACTGGCGCAACACCACTTCATGGCGCCCAGCGAGGTCGCCGCACTCCAGGCCGACCAAGGCCCCCGCCTCAACGAAGGCGGCTCGTTCGGCATCGGGCTCGGCGGCTTCAGCCCGGGCGTGGCCGCCGCCTGGCTCGTGGTGCTGGTCCCGATCGCCTGGGGCGTCTGGATGACGCTGTCGCAGGTGGCTAATCTGTTCTGATCAACAACGAAGGGAGGCAGATAAACATGAACAACAGCAGGCGGAATTTCCTGGGCAGTGCCGCAATCGGCGTCGGCGGGTTCGTCACCTTGGCCAACGCGGTCGCCGCCGAAACCCTGATATCGGATCACGGCAAACCCGGCGAAGGCGGCTTCGGCCGGCAATCGACCCAACTCGCACCCGGCGCCACCGTCGCCTATCACGACCCGAAAGACGTCGCCGAGATGCCGGAATTTACCCGGTCGCTCGATGGCTCGACGCCAAAGGTCACCTCCGGCGGCTGGGCCAAGGAATCGACCGAGCACCAGCTCCCGATCATGACCGGCCTCGCCGGCGTCCACATGTTCCTCAATCCCGGCGGCTCGCGCGAACTGCATTGGCACGCCATCGCCGCCGAATGGGCCTACGTCATCGCCGGCCGCTGCCAGACCACCGTGCTCGACCCGTCCGGCCAGACCGAGTTCAACAACTACGTGCCCGGCGACCTCTGGTTCTTCCCTAAAGGCCACGGCCACTCCATCCAGACCATCGGCGACGAGCCGTGCCATTTCATCCTGTCCTTCGACAACGGCGCCTTCTCCGAACACGGCACCTTCTCGATCACCGACTGGATCGATCTCACCCCGAAGGACATGCTGGCGAAGAATTTCGGCCTCACCCCGGCCGCGTTCAACGTCTTCCCCAAGGGCGAGACCTACATCCAATCCGGCCCGATCGTCCCCGCCTCCATGGCGATCGACGCCCCGTGGCCGAAAGAATCGACCCATAAATTCAGCCTTCTGAAGGACGTCCGCGCCCGGCGCGATTTCGACGGCGGCAGCTTCCATCTCGCCACCGTCGAAGAGTGGCCGATCGCCAAGACCATGTCCGGCGGCCTCATGGTCATCAAGCCGGGCCAGATGAAGGAACTGCACTGGAACCCGAACGCCAACGAGTTCCACTACTACCTGAAGGGCACCGGGCAGGTCGCCCTGTTCGGCTCCGGCGGCCGCGGCAAGGTCGCCAACGTGAAGGCCGGCGACTCCGCCTACATCCCCGCCGGCTACGGCCACGCCATGGTCAACACCGGCACCGAGGATCTGGAAATGGTGCAGACCTGGGATTCCGGCAGGTTCGAGGAAATCACCCTCAAGCACTGGATGGAAACCGCGCCGAAATACCTGCTCTCCAACAACATGGCCGGCGTGCCCGACAGCACCCTGAGCAAGATCAGCCAGACCAGCTGAGGCCAAGGCGAGGTGTTCCCCCGGGAGCACCTCGTCCTACCCTTTGATAGTCCTTTGCTATCGCAACACCTGACAACTCGCTTGTTTGATCAGGTTTTCGGTCCCAACCTAACCCATGCGTGTGATTGAAGGTCGTGAGATGGCGAAGTCTTCGCGCGGCAGGCCGCCCGCCCGGCCGATAGCCCCGTCCTGGCCCGGCGCGCAGCAGGCCCAGCAAATCATCGATGCCCACCGCACCATGGCCGGCCCGATGCTGCCCCTGTTGCATGCGATGCAAGAAGCCTTCGGCTATGTTCCCACCGAAGCAGAACCACAAATCGCCGAGGCGTTGAACCTGTCCCGGGCCGAGGTCTACGGCGTCATCTCCTTCTATCACGAGTTCCGCCGCGAACCCGGCGGCCGCCATGTGCTGAAGCTCTGCCGCGCCGAGGCCTGCCAGGCCATGGGCGCCGACGCGCTGGCCCGCGGACTCCTGCGCCGGCTCAGCCTGGAATGGGGCGGCAAGACCGCGGATGGCGCCTTGACCGTGGAACCGGTCTTCTGCCTCGGCCTATGCGCCTGCGCCCCCGCCGCCCTGTATGACGGCGCCCCGATCGGCCGCGTCGACGCCGAAGCCTTGGACGACATCCTGGCGGACGCACGCTGATGATCCGCATCTTCCTCCCCGGCGATGCCGCCGCCCTCGCCCTCGGCGCCGACCGCGTCGCCACTGCGATCGAGCGGGAAGCCACCCAGCGCGGCATCGCCATCGAACTGGTCCGCACCGGCACCCGCGGCATGGTGTGGCTGGAGCCGCTGGTCGAGGTCGCAACCCCCGCCGGCCGCATCGGCTACGGCCCAGTGCGTCCCACCGATGTGCCCGGCCTCTTCGCCGCCGGGTTCCTCGACGGCGCCGACCATCCCCTCGCCATCGGCGCACCCGACCAACACTCCCTCCAGCGCCGCCAAACCCGGCTCAGCTTCGCCCGCTGCGGCGTGATCGACCCGGCCTCCGTCACCGACTTCCGTGCCCATGGCGGCTTCGCCGGGCTGGACCGCGCGCTGGCGATGGATGGCGCCGCCATCGTCGACCAGGTGAAGGCATCCGGCCTGCGCGGCCGCGGCGGCGCCGGCTTCCCGACCGGCATCAAGTGGAACACCGTCCGCAACGCCCCCGCCGCCCAACGCTACGTGGTCTGCAACGCCGACGAGGGCGATAGCGGCACCTTCGCCGACCGCATGCTCATGGAAGGCGACCCCCTGTGCCTGGTCGAAGGCATGATCATCTCCGGACTGGCGGTGGATGCGACCAAGGGCTTCATCTACTGCCGCTCCGAATACCCACACGCCGTCCGCGCCCTGCAGCGCGCCATCGCCGCCGCCGAGGCCACCGGGTACCTGGGGCCGAACATCGCCAACTCCGGCCGCGCCTTCACGCTGGAGGTCCGCATGGGCGCCGGCGCGTATATCTGCGGCGAGGAAACCTCCCTGCTGGAAAGCCTCGAGGGCAAGCGCGGCACGGTGCGCGCCAAGCCGCCGCTCCCCGCCATCCAGGGCCTGTTCGGCCAGCCGACCATCGTGAACAACGTCCTGTCCTTCGCCGCCGTGCCATTCATCCTGTCCGAGGGCGCCGCCGCCTACGCCGCCTATGGCACCGGCCGCTCGCTCGGCACGCTGGCGGTACAATTGGCCGGCAATATCCGCCGCGGCGGCCTGTTCGAAATCCCCTTCGGCCTGTCCTTGCGCACGATCGTCGAAGACTTCGGCGGCGGTACCGCCAGCGGCCGCCCGGTGCGCGCGGTGCAGGTCGGCGGCCCGCTGGGCGCTTATTTCCCCGACCACCTGCTGGACACGCCGCTGGATTACGAGGCCTTCGCCGCCGTCCGCGGCCTCATCGGCCATGGCGGCGTAGTGGTGTTCGACGACACGGTGGACCTGGCCGCCCAGGCCCGCTTCGCCTTCGAATTCTGCGCTGGCGAAAGCTGCGGCAAATGCACCCCCTGCCGGGTCGGCGCCGTGCGCGGGATGGAGGTGGTGGACCGCATCACCGCCGGCACCCAGCGCGACAAGAACCTCGCGCTGCTCACCGATCTCTGCACCCTGATGGCCGACGCCTCCCTCTGCGCCATGGGCGGGCTGACCCCCGTGCCGGTGATGAGCGCACTCACCCACTTCCCCGAAGATTTCGACCGCGCCCCCGCGGCCGCGGCTGCATGAACGGAGCGATCCCGATGGGCCTCATCAAAGACATCGACTACGGCACGCCGATCCACACCAGCGAGCAGACCGTCACCCTCCGCATCGACGGTGAACCCGTCACCGTCCCGGTCGGCACCTCCGTCATGGCGGCGGCGATGATGATGGGCACCAAAATCCCTAAACTCTGCGCCACCGACAGCCTGGAGCCGTTCGGCTCCTGCCGCATGTGCCTGGTGGAGATCGACGGCCGTCGCGGCACCCCCGCCTCCTGCACCACCCCGGCCGAGGCCGGAATGGTCGTGCACACGCAATCGCCCAAGCTCGCCACCCTGCGCCGCGGCGTGATGGAACTGTATATCTCCGACCACCCGCTCGACTGCCTCACCTGCTCCGCCAATGGCGATTGCGAGTTGCAGGACATGGCCGGCACGGTCGGCCTGCGCGACGTGCGCTACGGCTTCTCCGGCGCCAACCACGCCCAGTCCCCGAAGGACGAAACCAACCCGTACTTCACCTTCGAAGCGTCAAAATGCATCGTCTGCTCGCGCTGCGTGCGGGCCTGCGAGGAAACCCAGGGCACCTTCGCCCTCACCATCGCTGGGCGCGGCTTCGACTCCAAGGTGTCGCCCGGCGGCATGGATTTCTTCGGCAGCGAATGCGTTTCCTGCGGCGCCTGCGTGCAGGCCTGCCCCACCGCGACGTTGACCGAAAAAACCGTCATCGCGCAGGGCCAGCCGGAGCATTCCGTCATCACCACCTGCGCCTATTGCGGCGTCGGCTGCTCCTTCAAGGCGGAGATGCAGGGCAGCACGGTCGTGCGCATGGTCCCGCACAAGGACGGCAAGGCGAATGAGGGCCATTCCTGCGTCAAGGGCCGCTTCGCCTGGGGCTACGCCACCCACAAGGACCGCATCACCAAGCCCATGATCCGCAAGGCGATCACCGACGAGTGGCGCGAGGTCAGTTGGGACGAAGCCATCGCCTACGCCGCCAGCGAGTTCAAGCGGCTGCAGGCAACCTATGGGCGCGACAGCGTCGGCGGCATCACATCCTCCCGCTGCACGAACGAGGAAACCTACCTCATGCAGAAACTAGTGCGCGCCGCCTTCGGCAACAACAACGTCGATACCTGCGCCCGCGTCTGCCATTCCCCCACCGGCTACGGGCTCATGACCACGCTCGGCACCTCCGCCGGCACCCAGGATTTCGCCTCCGTCGACCATTCCGACGTCATCCTGGTCATTGGCGCCAACCCGACTGACGGCCATCCGGTGTTCGCCTCCCGCATGAAGAAGCGGCTGCGCGCCGGCGCCAAGCTCATCGTGGCCGACCCGCGCCGGATCGACCTGGTCAGCGGCCCCCACATCCGCGCCGCCCACCACCTACCGCTGCTCCCCGGCACCAATGTCGCCGTCATCAACGCCATGGCGCATGTCGTGGTCACCGAAGGCTTGGTCGCCGAGGACTACGTGCGCGAGCGCTGCGAGTGGGACGCGTTCCAGGGCTGGGCCAGCTTCATCGCCGACCCCCGCCACTCGCCGGAAGCCACCGCGACCCTCACCGGCGTCGACCCGGCAGAATTGCGCGCCGCCGCCCGCCTGTTCGCCACCGGCGGCGCCGCCGCGATCTATTACGGCCTGGGCGTGACGGAACACAGCCAGGGCTCCACCACCGTCATGGCGATGGCGAACCTGGCCATGGCCACCGGCAATATCGGCCGGCCCGGCGTCGGCGTGAACCCGCTGCGCGGCCAGAACAACGTGCAGGGCTCGTGCGACATGGGGTCCTTCCCGCACGAATTCCCCGGCTACCGCCACGTCTCCGACACCGCCACCCGCGCCCTGTTCGAGGATCTGTGGGGCGTCCCCCTCGCCGGCGACCCGGGCCGCCGCATCCCCAACATGCTGGACGATGCGGTGGAGGGCCAGTTCAAGGGCCTCTATATCCAGGGCGAGGACATCGCCCAATCCGACCCCGACACCCAGCACGTCACCGCCGGGCTGCGCGCGATGGAATGCGTGGTGATCCAGGATATCTTCCTCAACGAGACGGCGAAATACGCCCACGTCTTCCTGCCCGGCTCGTCTTTCCTGGAAAAGGACGGCACCTTCACCAACGCCGAACGCCGCATCAGCCGCGTCCGCAAGGTGATGCCTCCCCTGGGCGGCCTCGCCGATTGGGAGGCGACGATGGCCCTGTCCAACGCGCTCGGCTACCGCATGGACTACACCCATCCCAGCCAGATCATGGCCGAAATCGCCGCCAGCACGCCCACCTTCAAAGGCGTATCCTACGCCCGGCTGGACGAACTCGGTTCCATCCAATGGCCGTGCAACGACGAAGCCCCCGAGGGCACGCGCATGATGCACGTCGACAAATTCGTGCGCGGCATGGGCCGCTTCATGATCACCGAATTCATCCCGACCGAGGAACGTACCGGGCCGCTCTTCCCGCTGATCCTCACCACCGGGCGCATCCTGTCGCAATACAATGTCGGCGCGCAGACCAGGCGGACCGAGAACAGCCGCTGGCACGAGGAAGACGTGCTGGAAATCCACGCCAACGACGCCGAAAGCCGCGGCATCGTGGAGGGCGACCTGGTCCGGCTGGAAAGCCGCTCCGGCGACGTCGCCCTGCGCGCCCGCATCAGCGACCGCATGCAGCCCGGCGTGGTCTACACCACCTTCCACCACCCGAAGACCGGCGCCAACGTCATCACCACCGACTACACCGACTGGGCCACCAACTGCCCCGAATACAAGGTGACCGCCGTGCAGGTGCGCAAAACCAACCGGGTGTCCGACTGGCAGGCCCGCTTCTTCGACGAGGATGAGTCGCTCACCCGCATCGCCCACCCCCAGGCCGCGGAGTAACGCCGTGCAGCCGGAGAAACTCACCAGTATGGCAAACCAGATCGCCAGCTTCTTCCGCTCCTACCCGGCGGCCGAGGCAGCACCTGGCATCAAGCACCACCTGGTCGCCTTCTGGACCCCGGCAATGATCCACACGCTGGAGACGCATATCGCCACTGGTGCCGAGGGCGTGGACGAGTTGGTCGTCCGCGCGTTGGAGCACGCGCCGGCGTAGCCCGGCATTGCCCACGCCCGAATTCTCGCCACATTGGGGCGCATGACCGACACGGCCCGCCACCCGCCGCCCGCCACCACCGTCCCCACAAGGCGCAACGGCGCCACACCGGCCGAGCGCTGCGTGCCGGAAGAGGTCGCCATCGCCCTCACTTACAACCGCACCACCCACGCGGTGATGATGGCCACGCCCGCCGATCTGGAGGATTTCGCCACCGGCTTCAGCCGTGCCGAGGGCATCATCGACCACCCCACCGATCTGGAAGAATTGGAAATCGTCCCCGCGCCGCAGGGCATCGAACTCCGCATGTGGATCGCCGCCGACCGGATGGACCGTCTGGAACGCCGCCGCCGCCAAATCGCCGGCGCCACCGGCTGCGGCATGTGCGGCATGGACAGCCTGGCCGACGCCATGCGCACCCCGCCCACCGTCCCGCCCGGCCCAGCCTGGACCGCAACCCAGATCGCCGAAGCCGTCGCCAGCCTGCACCCGGCGCAGCACCTCAATCGCCAAACCCGCGCCGTCCACGCCGCCGGCTTCTGGCGCAACGGATTGCTCGCCGCCCGCGAAGACGTCGGCCGCCACAACGCCCTGGACAAACTCACCGGGGCGCTGCTGCGCGCCGGAGAAAATCCAGCCAGCGGCATCCTGCTGCTGACCAGCCGCGTCTCGGTCGAACTGGTGCAGAAAGCCGCCGGCGCCGGCATCGGAATCATGGCCGCCGTCTCCGTCCCCACCGCACTCGCCATCCGCGTCGCCGAAGCCGCCGGCATCACCATGGTCGCCGTCGCCCGGTCAGACGGGTTCGAGGTGTTCACTCATCCCGACCGGATCATCAGGGGGCCGTAACCGGCACGCCGCCCGATCGCGCTGCAGACCTGGCGAACCGCTTGTCGAACGTGATGAACGCCTCGCACTCGGCCGCGGCCGCCAGATGCAGGGCGTCCGCGAAGTCCATCCCGGCCTCCGCCCAATCCATCGCCGTCGCCACCAGGGCGGCATCTTCCACGCTCACGCCGCGCAGGCCGGCCAGGGCGCGCAAAGCCGGAATGATCTGGCCCGGCGGCAACTCGTACACCCCGCGCAACACCCACTCCGTCTCCAGCATGACGGTGCGGGGTATGAAGACCGGCTCGCTGCCAATCAAGGCGCGGGCCTTGTCGGCTTGCTTCGGGTCGTCTCCCGTCAGATAGCGGACGACGATGTTAGTATCGACTGCGCGCATGCCGCTGCTTCACTTCCTGCTGCACGCCAGCATCCATCTCTTCCACCGATTTCGCGGGGCCGGCGTAGTGCAGGCAGCCGAACACATCCTCGCTGCGCGTGGGCGCAAACACATCCACCAGCGGACGCAGCAACACGCCGTCGGCTGTGTGTTCCACGACCAGACGGGTTCCAGCATCCCAATGCAGCCGGTCACGAACTGCTTTCGGCAGGATCACCTGCCCCTTGGTCGACACCGTCGTGGTAAGGTTCACCGTCATATGCGGCTCCGTGTAAGACAACGGTAAGATACAACCCGCCCCCTCGCCGTGCAAGGCTGGGACAGTTTGATCCGTCCGGCAATCGCCAGTACAAGCGACGGCATGGAACTCGGTATCATCGGCGCCGGTATCATGGGGGAACGCCTGTTGCGCGCCGCCCAAGGCCAATCCAGCATCCACATCGCCGGCATCTGGGACCCGGCGCCCGACACCCTCGCCCGCCTGGTCGCCGAACTCCCCGGCACCCCAACCCTGCCCTCGCCCGATTCCGTCATCGCCGCGGCCGATTGCGTCTACATCGCCTCCCCACCGGCCAGCCATCTCGGCCACGCCCGCGCCGCCCTGGCCGCCGGAAAGGCGGTGTTCTGCGAAAAGCCGCTCTCGGTCGACGTCGCCGACGGCAAACGCTTCCTCACCGAAACCGCCGGCAGCCGCATCGCGGTCAACTTCCCCTTCGCCTCATCTCTTGCCGTGGCGCAGCTCACCCACTGGCTTTCGGAAGGCGCCACCGGCACGCCCAACGCCCTGGCCATCACCGTCGCCTTCGCCACCTGGCCCCGCGGCTGGCAACACGCCGCCGCCTCCTGGCTGGACCGTCCGGAACAAGGCGGCTTCACGCGGGAGGTCGTCTCCCACTTCCTGTTCCTCGCCCGCCGCCTGTTCGGCCCGCTCACCCTCCGCGACGCCCACGCCGCCTTCCCCGATGCCGCCCGTAGCGAGCGCGCGATCACCGCCCGGCTGCAAGCCGGCACGCTCCCCGTCACCCTCACCGGCACGGTTGGCCAAACGCCCGAGGACGACCTCAACAGCTTCACCGTCTCCGGCCCCAACGGCTCCGTCCGCCTGCGCAACTGGGCCACGGCGGAGCGTCTGGCCGGGCAAGACTGGCAGCCGGACCCCAACGCCATCCCGCACGTCCAGGCCCGCCCGCTGGTCCTGCAACGCCAGTTGGAGTCGGTCGCCCGCATGACCCGCGGCGAGCCCCACCCCCTCGCCACCGCCACCGAAGCGTTCGAGGTACAGACGGTGGTCGAGGCAATCCTCCGGAGCTAGAGCAAAGTTCGTGCATCTTTCAGCACGAAATTTGCTCTAGCGACCCTACTTCGCGGCCGGCGTCTCGACGGCAGGCGCGGGCGTAATCTCGAACGTCGCGTTGACGTTGGCAAAGATCACCGGATTATTCGTCGCACGATTGCCCGCATTGCCGCCAATGGTCATCTGCACCAAGCGACAGCTTCCTTTCAGCGACGCGGCAAGCACGATGCACTCATGGTCAACGATGTCGTACAACGACCGGCTCGCCTCCGACATGGACCGGGTCAACTCACCATCCGCCATGTCCGGCTTCGTCGGATAGTTGATCTGGAAGTTGATCGAAACCGTCTGCTTATGGTCCGGATTCGGCCGCCCCGGCATCATCTGGGCCTGCACGACAGGCGCAACCAGCAAGGTGCCAAGAAGTACAATGCAAGCGAGTTTCATGCGAAGATCTGCCTCAATAAGGAGGCCATTCTCATAACACGAGACAGGCCCGGAGGCCAGGCCGCTAGCCCTGGTTGATCAGGTCGCGCACCTTCGCCGCCATCGCTTCCATCGAGAACGGCTTGGTCATCACCTGCATCCCCGGCTCCAGCATACCGCTGCCAATCACGGCGTTCTCGGCAAACCCGGTGATGAACAGCACCTTCAGCGTCGGCCGCCCGATTCGCGCCGCATCCGCCAGTTGCCGCCCGTTCATCCCGCCGGGCAGCCCCACATCCGTCACCAGCAGATCGATCCGCGCATCCGAATTCAGGATCTGCAACCCCGTGGCGCCATCGGCAGCCTCCACCGTGGCGTAGTTCAGCTCGTGCAGCACTTCGCCGATCAGCATGCGCACCGTCGGCTCGTCATCCACCACCAGCACCGTCTCGTGTGCCGGGGCATGCGGGGCGGCGTTGAGGTCACCGGTCATCGGCGCGACCTCCGCCTCGCCATCATGCCGGGGCAGATACAGCTTGATCGTCGTGCCCCGGTCCGGCTCGCTATAGATCCGCACCTGGCCGCCGCTCTGCCGGGCAAAACCGTAAACCATGGACAGGCCTAGCCCGGTGCCCTGCCCCAGCGGCTTGGTGGTGAAGAACGGATCGAACGCGCGCGCGATCACGTCCTGCGGCATGCCGCAGCCAGTGTCGGTCACGCTCATCACCACATACGGTCCCGGCGGCAGATCCGCCGCCCGAGCCGCACGCGCGTCCAAACTCGTGTTGGCAGCCTCGATCGTCAGATGTCCGCCCCCCGGCATCGCATCGCGTGCGTTGATGCACAAATTCAGCAATGCGTTCTCCAGCTGGTTCGGGTCGCACAACGTCGTCCACAACCCCGCCGCCCCAGTCACCTGCAAATCGATCAGCGGCCCAATGGTGCGGCGGACCAGATCCTCCATCCCGTGCATCAGCGGGTTCAGCGCGGTCGGCCGCGGGTCCAGCGTCTGCCGGCGCGAGAACGCCAGCAGCCGGTGCGTCAACGCCGCCGCCCGATCCGCCGCACCGCGGGCGGCCTGCACGTAGCGCGGCAGATCCGCCACCCGCCCTTGGCCCAGCCGCGTGCTCATCAACTCCAGGCTTCCCACGATCCCGGTCAGCAGGTTGTTGAAGTCATGCGCGATGCCGCCGGTCAGTTGCCCCACCGCCTCCATCTTCTGCGACTGCCGCAACTGCTCGGACGCCTCCAGCAATTCCGACGTCCGCGCCTGCACCGCGTCTTCCAGCGAGGCATTCAACCGCCGCAGCTCATCCTCCGCCCGCCGCCGCGCGATCGCCGCCAGCGTCCGCTCGGCCACGTTGCGCGCGAACGAGACCTCCTCCGCCGACCAGGCCCGGGGCGAGGCGCTATAGGCAAAGATGAGTGCAACCAATCGCCCCTGCTCGACCAACGGCAGGTTGATGAAGGCGCGGACCCCGGTCGCCTCCCACTTCGACAGCCAGGCCGCCGTGCGCGGATCGCTCGCCACGTCCTCGACCAGGACGTGATTGCCCTGCACCAGATCGTCGATGAACGACCCGTAGTCGCGCATCGTATGATCCCCCGCGATGCTAGGCAGCCCCGGCCGCACCCAGTCCCGCTCGACCGTGGCTAGCTCGTTGTCCGGCGTCATCAGGCTATAGCCGGCACGGTCCGCGCCAATCGTGGGGCCAATGATCTCCGCCGCCAGATAGGACATCTCGGCCGGGTCCTGCATGTCCCGCAGCCGGTCGCCCAAGTCCAGCAACGCCATGCGCCGCCGCTCGGCTTTCTGCCGATCCGTCACCTCTTGGAAAATCACGGCAAAGCGGTTGTCGTCCACCCGGTGCGCCCGGCCCTCATACCACCGGTCCAGCGCGCCGACCTGGCGCAGGAACGTGGCGGTGCGGCCGGTTTCCACCACCCGCGCCATCTCGTCGACCCACGCATCCTCGATCCCGGGCAGGATCTCGCGAATGGTGTGGCCCACCGCCGCATTCGGCAGCACGCCCATCATCCGCCCCCAGGCTGGGTTGACCTCCAGGTAACGCCAAGCCACCGCGCGGTCGCCCTCGCGCACCAATTCGCCGAGGATGAACCCCTCCTCCAACCGCTCGAACAGGCCGCGCCAATGTGCCTCGCTGCGCTGCAGGGCCTGGTCGGCCTCTTTGCGGTCGGTGATGTTGTTGAACAGCACGGCCACCCGCTCATCGCCCGGCTGGCCGACCCGGAACGCATGGACCTCATACCACCGGCCCAACGCCACGGCATGGTTCTCGAACCGCACGGCCTCACCGGTGGCGACGACGCGGCCATAGGTCTCGAACCAATACTGCTCGTGGTCCGGGATCAACTCGCGCACCCAACGCCCCACCGCATCGACCAGCCCGGTCTGCCGCTCGAACGCCGGGTTGACTTCGGCAAAGCGGTAATCGTTCGGCTGGCCCGCCGCATCGTAGCCCAATTCGATCACGCAGAACCCGGCGTCGATCGCCTCGAACAGCGTCCGATACCGCGCCTCGCTCTGCGCCATGCGCTGGCCGGCGAGGTGCTGTTCCGTCCGGTCCCGCAGCACCTTCACCAGGCCCACCACCACTCCGGTGTCATCGCGCAACGGCATCATCTCGCCACTGGCCCAAAACCGCTCGCCACCCTTGCGCACATGCCAGCGCTCGTCCGCGGCCCGCCCGGTCGACAAGGCCGTGGCCCGCTCGTCCTCCATCGCGCCCGCCCGGCTGTCCTCCGGGGTGAAGATCCGCTCCGCGTTCTGTCCCAGCATCTCCGCCTCGGACCAGCCCAGGATCGCCTCGGCCCCGGCATTCCAGCCGTTGATCGCCCCCTCCAGATCCGTGCTGAAGATGGCGAAGTCGGTGGCGCTGTTCAGTGTCTGCCGCCGCAGCGCCTCGCTCCGCGACCGCGCCGTCAGCAACGCGTCCCGATCCGACACGGCGCGACGCAGCGCGATCTGGCTGCTCACCTGCGCCGCCAGTGTCTTCAGCACGAAGCGCTGCTGCTCGCTCAGCCCCTCGGCATGCGGCTTCGTGTCGATGACGCAGAGCGCACCGATCGGCAGCCCCTCCGCCTGCAGCGGCGCCCCGGCATAGAACCGGATCCCGGGCTGCCCAGTCACCAGCGGGTTGTCCGCGAACAATGGGTCAACAGTGGCGTCGGGCACCACCAGCCCGTCCGGCGCCAACATCGCATGCGGGCAGAACGCAATGCTGCGCGGCATCTCCCGCGCGTCCAAGCCGATCTGCGACTTGCCGAACTGCCGGTCCCTCGCCACCAGATGGATCGCCGCCATCGGCATGCCCAGCATATCCGCCGCCAGCCGCACCAGATCGTCGAACGCCTGCTCCGGCGGCGTGTCCAACAGCCCGGTCCGGTCGAGCGCGGCAAGGCGCTCATCCTCAATCCAGGGCATGGGCTCGAATTCTGGCGAGGACATTGGGCGGCCTTATAGGCTCGGCACCCCCCGCCAAGCAATTATGGTGACGTCAGCCCTCGATCGGCAGCCCGGTATAATTCTCCGCCAGGACCGTCTGCGCCGCCTGCGACGACACCAGATAGTCGAAATCCGCCCGCTGGATGCGACGCGAAAACCCGTCACTCTCCGGGAAGGCATGCAGCAGCGTGGTCATCCACCACGAAAACCGCTCCGCCTTCCAAATCCGCCGCAACACCCTGGCGGAGTAGTGGTCGATCCCCGCAGCCGAGTTGCCCCGGTAATGATCGGCAAACGCCTCGAACAAACAGCGCACGTCGCTCATCGCGAGGTTCAGCCCCTTGGCCCCGGTCGGCGGCACGATATGCGCGGCATCCCCGGCCAGGAACAACCGGCCGAACCGCAGCGGCTCCACCACGACGCTGCGCAGCGGCGCCACCGATTTCTCGATCGACACGCCTTGCTGCAGCGCCGCCGCAGCCGCCGGGCTCAGCCGCCGTCGCAATTCCGCGTAGAACCGGTCGTCCGGCCACGCCTCCACGCTCTCCTCAATGCGGCATTGCAGGTAATACCGGCTGCGCGTCGCCGACCGCATCGAGCACAGGGCGAACCCCCGCGCATGATGCGCATAGATCAACTCATCCGCGACCGGCGGCTTATCCACCAACACGCCCAGCCACCCGAACGGATACACCCGCTCGAACACCGTCAGCGCACTCGGCGGAATACTGGCACGCGACACGCCATGAAACCCGTCGCACCCGGCGATGAAATCGCAGGCCAGCTCGTGCGTCCGCCCATCTTTCACATAGGTCACGCGCGGCGCGCCACCCACATCGTGCAGCGCCACGTCCGCTGCCTCATACACCGTCGCCGCCCCGGACTGCGCCCGCAGCGCCATCAAATCCCGCGTCACCTCCGTCTGGCCATACACCATGACGGAGCGCCCGGTGAGCGCGGCCAGATCGATGCGATGGGTATCCCCGTCGAACGACAGTTCGATGCCGGTATGCGGCAACCCCTCCGCCAGCATCCGCGCCCCGGCGCCGCTGTCACGCAACAGATCGACCGTGCCCTGCTCCAGCACCCCCGCGCGAATACGCTGCAGCACGTAGCCGGGCGACTGCCGTTCCAGGATGAGGCTGTCGATCCCCTCCCGCCCCAGCAGATGCCCCAGCATCAACCCGGCCGGCCCGGCGCCTATGATCGCAACCTTGGTGCGCATTGTATCGGCTCCGTTCCAGCCTCTCCCCGCGCCCTTGATGACCGCTGCGCCACACGTTGCAAAGCGAAAGCTTTGCCGCCAGCAGCCCCTGACACAGGCATCGCGCCGGATCGGGTGCGCCCGGCCAATCTTGTCGTTTTAGCCGCACCGATCTACAAAACGCGATGGCACGCCCGCGGGAATTCGACGACACCACAGTGCTGGAGGCAGCAATGCACTGCTTCTGGGCCCAGGGCTATCAGGCGACCTCGGTCCGCGACCTGGCAGACCACATGGGCATCACCGGGGCCAGCCTCTATAACGCGTTCGGCGACAAACGGTCGCTCTATCGCAAGGCGCTGGACCATTACCTGGAACAAAGCGTCCACGACCGGGTCGCCCGCCTGGGCAAACTGCCGCCGATGCAGGCCTTGCACGCCTTCTTCGGCGAAATCGTCGAACGCTCCGCCACCGACGGCAAACGACGCGGCTGCCTGCTGGTCAACGCCGCCCTGGAAATGGCCCCCTACGACGAAGAGTTCCGCGATGTCGTCGTGCAGGAGATGGCGATGCTGGAGGCCTTCTTCCAACGCTGCATCACCGCTGGGCAGGCCGACGGCACCATCACCACCCGCCAACCCGCCGGGGCGTTGGCGAAACTCCTGCTGAGCCTGCTACTGGGCGTCCGCGTGCTGGCCCGTACCCGACCACAACGCCCCGTGCTGCAGGGCGCCGTCGACGGCGCATTGGGTATGCTGGCGGCGTAGGCTACACCTCAGACGGGGCGGCAATCCGCATCAGGCTGGCCAGCGCCGCGAACGCCGCGAACCCGGCGCCCACCAGCAAGGCCAGCGTCGCCCCATGCGCCGGGGTGATTTCGAAACACATCGCCACCAGCGCCGCGCCGATGGTCTGGCCCAGGATCCGCCCCGTCGCCAACAGCCCGCTGGCACTGCCGCTGCGATGCGGCGGCGTGGCATCGATCATCGCCCGATTGTTCGGCGCGTTGAAGAAGCCGAACCCGATGCCGCACACCGCAGTCCGCCAGATGATCGCGAAATCGGACGAATGCGCCGGCAGCGTCGCCATCAGAAACACCCCCGCCGCCATCGCCGCCAGCCCGATACCGCCCAGAATGGCCGCCGGATACCGATCCGCCAACCGCCCCGCCAACGGCGAGATCACCACCACGCCGAGCGGCCATGGCGTCAGCAGAAACCCGGTGCTCACCTGGCTGAACCCCAGCGTGTTCTGCAACAGGAACGGCATCGCCACATAGGCCGCCCCTTGCGCCACGAAGCAGGCGACCGCGCTGGCCACCGACAGCGCGAACAGCGGCAGCCGCAGCAGATCCACCGGCAACATCGGCGAGGTGATCGTCATCTGCCGCCGGATCAGCAGCGTGCCGATCACCGCCGTCCCGATCAGCTCCGCCGCCACCAGCACCGGCTGCTGCCCATGCGCCAACCCATCCAGGCCGCTGATGAACAGCCCGAACGTCGCCGCACTCAGCACCGCGCTGATCGCGTCGTACGAACTGGTGGTCGCCGTCTGCGGCAGCGCCCGCCAGGCCGCAAGCAGCGCAAACAGCCCGATCGGCACGTTCACCGCGAACAGCCAGGGCCAGTGCGCCACCGACAGGATGGCCGAGGCAATGGTCGGCCCAACCGCCGTGGCGACCGACCCCACCATGGCGTTCATCGCGATGCCGCTGCCCAATCTGCGCCGCGGAAAGATGAACCGGATCAGCGCCACGTTCACGCTCAGCATGCCCGCCGCACCCAAGCCCTGCAGCACGCGCGACACCGTCAGCACCGCCAAACTGCCCGACAGCGCGCACAGCAGCGACGCCACCACGAACAGCACCAGCCCGAAGATATGCACCCGGCGATACCCAAACACCTCCCCCAGCGAGGCCAGCGGCAACAGGGACATGGTGACCGCGAGCTGGTAGCTGTTCACCACCCAGATCGACTGCGCGTCCGTCACCTGCAGATCGCGCGCAATCGTCGGCAACGCGATATTGGCGATGGCACTGTCCAGCACCGCCATCACCAGCCCGATGGCCACGGCAATGACTGCCCACGCGAATTGCGCCGGCGCGACGCCGTCCGTGTCCTGGGTGTGGATCGATGTCATGTCATGCCTCTTCCAGCCCCGGCAGTGCTCACCAGGCCGGCACGAGAGCGATGCGAGGTTGGATGACCCGGCGGCCGGGTCAGTCCAGATAGTTCGGTTCGGTCCGGTCCAGGATCCGCTTCAGCGCGGCAAAATGGTAATCCGCCTCGCTCATCTTCAACCGCGTGCTCGGCGGCTTCGGCTCGCGCACCCGGGCGATCACCGCATCCGAGATGAAGCGGCGCGGTTTGTCGGTCCACATGCTGAACAACTGGGTGCGGCAGGCGCGCTCCAGGAAATACAGCCGGTGATAGGCCTGGGCCACGTTCTTGCCGGTGACGATCACGCCATGATTGGCCAGCATCAGGATCGGCTTGTCGCCCATCACCCGGGCCATCCGCTCACCCTCCGCCTGGTCGTCGGCGAAGCCGTTGTAGTCGTTGTCGTAGGCAACCTTGTCCAGGAAATACAGCGCCGCCTGGCCCGTCATCTCGATCGTCATGTCCGCCAGCTGCGCCAGCGCCGTGGCGTATGGCATGTGAGTGTGCAGCACGCAGGCGGCATTGGGCACGATGCGATGGATCGGCGCGTGGATGCAGATGGCGGACAAATCGGCCACCCCGCTGCCGGCCACGACCTCGCCAGCATGCGACACCTCGATCAGGTTGCTGGCCGTCACCTCGGACCAATGCAGGCCGAATTCGTTCAGGTAGAACCGGTCCGCGTCGCCGGGCTTCATCAGCGTGAAGTGGTTGTCGACGCCCTCGTGGAAATCATGCAACACGGCGATGCGGTGCGCCGCGGCCATGTCGACCCGGGCCTGGCGGCGCTCATCATCCAGACCATCGAATGCCGGCTGCGTCATCACGTTCATGTCGGATCTCCTGAACTCGCTGCAAAAAGCCCGACCCGGGCCCGCCAAGTCAAGGCCGATGGCGCCCTCCGGGCACGCATTTTGCTAACCTTTGCTGTCGCGACCCCCGCCTGAGCAGCGCAACGAGAGGACTTGGACTTGCAACTCCCCCACACGGCCGACGCCATCCAGGCCGCCCCCGGCATCACCGTCCGCCAGGTGGCGCCGAGCTTCGCTGCCGAGGTGGCCGGCGTGCCGATCCATGGCGATGTCGGCGAGGCGCAGTTGGACACGCTGGTCGACCTGCTGCACCGCTTTCGTGTGCTCATCGTTCCCGAAATCGCTGTCACACCAGGCGACCTGGTCGCGTTCAGCCGGCGGCTCGGGCCATTGGAAATCCACTCCAACATCGAAAACACCCTGCGCGACCACCGCGAAGTCTTCTGCGTCGGCAACGTCCAGCGCGACGGGATGAAGGCGTCCTTCTCCACCGGGGTCGAGCAATGGCACGCCGATAGTTCGTTCCGCGAGGTCCCCAGCGACGTCTCGCTATTCTACGGCGAAATCGTGCCGCCCGAGGGCGCACAGACCATGTTCGCCGACGCCACCGCCGCCTACGACGCGCTGGACGACGCTACAAAGGCCCGCATCGACGGCCTGCGCGCCGTGCATTCGCTCGAAACCCTGCATGAATGGAGCCTGCCGTTCAACCCGGGCCGCGCCCCGTTCTCGGCCGAAAAGCGCGCCATGTGGCCACCGATCAGCCAGGATCTGGTGCGCACCCACCCGGTCACCGGTGCCAAGTCGCTCTATTTGTGCCCGTCCGTCATCAGTCATATCGAAGGCATGGACCGCGCCGCCAGCCAGGTCCTGATCGCCGAACTGATGGCGCACACCGACGCACCGCGCTTCGTCTACAGCCACGCCTGGCGCAGGGGCGATCTGGTGATCTGGGACAACCGCGCCGTGCTGCACACCGCCAGCCTGTTCGACGCATCGCGCTACCAACGGCTGATGTATCGCACCACGGTCGAAGGCAACTCTGTCGGCGCCCGAGCGGCCTAAACCAGCAGCGCCCGGCCCGTTTTGGGCTGGGCAAACGCCGGCTAGACCGTGACGTTCAGGCCGCTGCTGCTTGCGTTGTCGGCCGTGACCTTGGCGTCCGCCACGTCCGCCGCCGCCTGGGCAGTCTGCTCAGCCGTCTGGTCCGCCTTGATCGTGGCGGCCTTCGCCTTGGCCGCCTCGTCCGTCTGCAACTGCGCCGCCGCCTTGGTGGCCGCCGCATCCGCCGTCTTGGCCGCCGCCTCGTCCGTGGTCAGCGTCGACGACGAACTGGATGACGAAGACGACGACCTCGTAGCCGACAATGCGACCGTGGAACCCGATGAAACCGACCCGATTCCGCTCATGCTAATCTCCTAAACGCTGATTGAGGTGCTGGTGCTGGATTGCGCCGCCGACTGCGTTGCCTGCGACGAATAGCTTTGGATGGCGTCCGCAAGCTGGCTCAGCAGGAGATCGCTCTGCGACGCCGTGCTGGTGCTGCTCGTACTACTGGCGCTGCTGCTGGCCGTGCTGCTGAACGGGTCCTGCGCCGTGCTGCTCGACGACCCGGCAGACTGGTCCGGCGGCGGACCATGATGCCCGCCATGATGCCCCTTATGCGCCTCACCCGCCGCCTGCGTGCCACTCGCGCCCGACGAACCATCCGTCAGGCTGCTGATCAACGACGTCAGATCCGACGCGATGTTGGACGCGCTGGACGTGCTGCTGCTGCTCGCCGTCGATGCGGCATCGATCGACGTGTCGCCCGTCGCGACCGCACTCGTCGCCGTGGCGCTCGCGGCAGTGCCGCTGGTCGCCGTGCTGCTGGTCGCCGTGCTGCTGCTGGCGGACGTGTCACCCGATTGCAGATTGACTAGGAACGCCTGCAGATCGCTGATCAGCTTCGAAGCGGAGCTGGACACATCCGTGCTGGTGGCGCTCGTATCGCTGCTCGCGTCGGTGGCGCTGCTATCATCGGCGCTGGGCGGCGGCCCGGGCGGTGGCGGCGGCGGAAACGACGCAAGGCTGGTGGTGCTACTGGACGACGTAGACGACGCGCTACTGGCGTCCTGCGCTGCCCGCTGTTGCTGCAAGGCCTGCCATTGCGAGATGGCACTGGATGAACTGGAAACCGATCCAACTGACATATTAACTATTCCGAATGGCGTGGGAACTAAGCCCACACGTCACTGCAATAGGGGTGCCAGAATAAATAATGTGTTTATTCAATGCCCGGCGCCGCATCAGCCCCGGCACATTCTGCCGGGCGGCAATCCGGGCCTAGGTCACATTTGCCGGGGCGACCCGCAACGCCCGCTCCCCACGCAGCTGCCACAGATAGGTGCCACTGGCGAGCACGACGAACAGCGCCATCAGAAACGTCATCACCAACGCCGGATGATGCAACGGCTCCAGCAACGCCACGGAGGCACTCGCGACCGCCCCCGTCACCATCTGCACGCACCGCATGATGCCGGATGCAGCGCCCGCCACTTGCGGCAGATTATGCATCGCCTCGTGGTTGGTGGATGGTGCGATCAGCCCGAAACAGAAGATAACCAGCCCCATCAGCGGCATCAGCGTGTAGGTGTAGACCACGCCCATCGCCACCAGCCCCAACGCCCCCAGCGCACTGGCGAACATCAGGGCCAACCCGAACGACAGCACCTTGCGCGATGACACGGCCCGCTTGCTCAGCCGCCCGCTGATCAACGAGCCCACCAGCACCCCGCAGGATGTCGCCCCGAACAGCAGCGAAAACGCCGATCCGCCCAGCCCCAGCGTCCCCATCACCACGCCGGGCGACCCCGAAATATAGCTGAACATGCACGCGAACCCGAGCGCGTAGACCAGACAAAACCCGCGAAACGGCCGGTCGGACAGCACCATGCCATAGCTGCGCACCAGATGCGTCGGCGAGACCGAGCGGCGGCGTTCCACCGGCAGCGATTCCGTCAACCCGATCGCCGTCAGACCCAGCAGGATCAACCCGCTGAGCGCCTGCAGCGCGTAGATGCTGCGCCAATCGCCGATCGCCATCACCCAGGCGCCGAACACCGGGGCCACCATCGGCGCAATGCCCAGCACCGCCGTCACCTGCGACAGGCGATGCCGGGCGGTCGCACCCTCGAACAGGTCGCGCACCACGGCGAACGGCACGATGGCACAGCACCCCGCCGCAAGGCCCTGCACCATTCGCACCGCCAGCAACGCGTGGAACGATGGCGCCAGCGCGCAGCCAGTCGCGGCAATGCTGAACACGCCGAGCCCCACCAGCAACGTCCAGCGCCGGCCGAACCGGTCCGCCAAAGGCCCGCATATGATCGGCGAGATCGCGAACCCGACCAGGAACAGGCTCAGTGTCAGCGGCCCGCGCCCGGCCGCATCGGCGAACGTCGCCTCGATGGCCGGGATCCCCGGCAGACCCATATCGATCGATAACGGCGGCAACGCGCAGACGGCACCAAGGAAAAGCGTGAAGAGCAAGCTGTCTCGCTTCAGTGCCACCGCGCCCGCTCCCTCACGATTTGGTCCGGTCGGTCCACCCGCCACCCAACGCCTTATACAATGTCACCAGGTTCTGCTGTTCCGCCAGCCGCAGGCTCACCAGGTTCAGCTGCGCCCCGAACAGCGAGCTTTGCGCCACCAATTCATTGAGGTACGTGTCCACCCCGGCATTTACCCGCAACTGCGAGATATTGAAGAACCGCGTATCCGCAGCCACCAGCTTGGTCTGCGCATCCACCTGCCGCGTGTACGTCGCCCGCGCCGCCAGCGCGTCGGCCACGTCGTGGAACGCCGACTGGATCGCCTTCTCGTAATTCGCGATCTCGATCCGCTTCTGCAGCTTGGCGTAATCCAAATTCGCGAAGTTCGACCCGGCGTCGAAGATCGGCACGCTAATCTGCGGCTGGAACAGCCAGGATGCCGTCCCCGCCCCAAACAAACTGCCCAGCGTCCCACTGGTCGTGCCGCCACTGCCCGTCAGCACGACGGAGGGGAAGAACGCCGCCCGCGCCGCACCGATATTGGCATTGGCCGCCAGCAGCGTGTGCTCCGCCGCGCGGATATCCGGCCGCCGGGTCAGCAGGTCGGACGGCAGCCCCGCCGGCAGCACCGGGAAGACCGACTTATCCCCCAGTCCGGCCTGCGCCATCATCCGCGTCTGCAAATCGGGCGGCAGCGGTGCCCCCACCAGCAGCACGATCTGGTCCAAATCCTGCGCCGCCTGCCGCGTATACTGTTCCAGACTCGCCTGCGCCGTCCGCAACGTCGATTCCGCCTGAGCCACGTCCGACGCCGTGCCGCTGCCCTGCGATAGGATCAGCCTTTCCAAATCGTACGACCGCTGCTGCGCCTTCGCCGTATCCGTCGACACCCGGATCGCATCCCGGTCCGCCAGCCACGCCAGGTAGTACGACGCCACGCTCGCCACCAGGCCGATCTGCGTGCTCAACTGCGTTTCGGCCGAGCTCAGGTATCGCTCCTGCGCCTGCCGGCTGAGGCTGCGCAGCCGGCCGAACACATCCAGTTCGTACGACGCCGCACCCAGGCCCAGGCTGTAGGCGTTGATGTGCAACGCCCCCGACGACCCGGTCGCACCCGCTGGCTCCCGCTCGAAATCCCCACTCGCCGTGGCATCGATGGTCGGGAACAGGCTCGCATGCTGGATGCGATACTGCGCCTCCGCCGCCGACACGTTCAACGCCGCCACCCGCAGGTCGCGGTTGTTCTCCAGCGACAGCGTAATCAGGTCCTGCATCACTGGATCGGTGAAAAAATCCCGCCAGCCCAGCGACGCGGCGGGCACTCCCGCAACATTGCCCGGCACCGACCCCGGGCCACCAAACGCCGGGCCAGACGGATAGCTGTCGCTCACCGGCAGCCCCGGCCTGAAATAATCCGGGATCAGCGTGCAGCCGGATAGCGACGCCAACAGAGCCGAAGCCACGAGAACACGGCGCATGATCATGCCTTCGCCTCGATCGCGGGCTGGTCGGGTGCAGCGGCGTGCTTTGGCCGCGGCTTCACCCGGAACACGCCCAACACGGTCACGAAGAACACCGGCACGAAGAACACCGCCAGCAGCGTCGCCGTGACCATGCCGCCCACCACCGCCGTGCCGATCGCGATCCGGCTGGCCGCACCCGCGCCGGATGCGATCGCCAGCGGAAACACACCGCAGACGAAGGCGAGCGACGTCATCAGGATCGGCCGCAACCGCTCCCGCGCCGCCTGCAGTGCCGCATCGCGCAGGCTGGCGCCCTCATCGAAGAACTCCTTGGCAAATTCCACGATCAGGATCGCGTTCTTCACCGCCAGCCCCACCGTGGTCAGCAGCCCCACCTGGAAATACACGTCGTTATCCAGCCCACGGCCCCAGGTGGCCAACACCGCCCCCAGCACGCCCAGCGGCGCCACCATCACCACCGCGAACGGGATCGGCCAGCTTTCATACAGCGCCGCCAGGCAGAACAGGATGACGATCGCCGAGATCGAATACAGCGCCGTCGTCTGCGACCCGGCCTGCTGCTGCTCGTAGCTCAGCCCGGTCCACTCGATGCCCACCCCCGCCGGCAATTTACTGGCGATGTCCTGCATCGCCGTCATCGCCGTGCCAGTGCTGCCGCCCGGCCCCGGGCTGCCCTGGATTTCGAACGACGTCTCGCCGTTATACCCCTCCACCTTCTGCGGCCCCACCAGCCATTTCCCGCTGGCGATGGCGGAAAACGGCACCAGCGTTCCGCTGGAGTTGCGCAGGTACCATTTGCCGATATCGTCCGGCAACATGCGGGCATTGGCCTCGCCCTGCACGTACACCTGCTTCACCCGGCCCTCCCGCATGAACTGGTTCACGTAGGTGGACCCGAGCGCGCCCTGGATCAGCGTGTTGATGTCGGCATTGGCCACGCCCAGCGCGTTCGCCTTGTTGTTGTCGATCACCAGCTGATACTGCGGCGCGTCCTCCAACCCGTTGGGCCGCACCGCCGCCACCCGATGGTCCTGCGCCGCCATCCCCAACAACTGGTTGCGCGCCGCCAGCAACTTGGCATGCCCCAAATTCGCCCGGTCCACCAACTCCATGTCGAAGCCGGACGCATTGCCCAGTTCCATCACCGCCGGCGGCTGAAACGCGAAGATCATCGCCGCACGGGACCCCGCGAAATGCGCCATCAGCCGCCCTGCGATCGCCGCCCCCGATTGCGACGCCAGCGGCCGCACCGACCAATCCTTCAGGCTGATCGCCAGGAACCCGGCATTCTGACCCTGCCCGCCGAAATTGAACCCCACCACCGAGAAGGCGGACACGACATTGTCCTTCTCCGTCTTCAGCAAATAGTCGACGACGTCCTTGTTCACCTCCGCCGTCTGCTCCGCCGTGCTGCCCGCCGGCAGCGCCACCTGGCCGAACAACAACGCCTGGTCCTCATCCGGCAGGAACCCCGACGGGATCCGGGTGAACATGTACCCCATCGCCGCCACGATCAGCACGAACGCCAGCATCGACCAGATCGACCCGCCGATCATCCGCCCCACACCGCCCACATAGCCGCGGTTCAGCCCATCGAACCCGCGGTTGAACCAGCGGAACGGCCCCCGCTTGGCCGCCCCATGGCTCGGCTTCAGCAACGTCGCGCACAGCGCCGGCGTCAGGATCAACGCCACCAGCACCGACAGCACCATCGCCGACACGATCGTGACCGAGAACTGGCGGTAGATCACGCCCGTCGACCCACCCAGGAACGCCATCGGCAGGAACACCGCCGACAGCACCAGCGCGATGCCCACCAGCGCGCCCGAAATCTGCTCCATCGATTTGCGCGTGGCGTCCCGGGGGGACAGCTTCTCCTCCGCCATCACGCGCTCGACGTTCTCCACCACCACGATCGCGTCATCCACCAACAACCCGACCGCCAGCACCATGGCCAACATGGTCAATGTGTTGATGCTGTAGCCCAGCACCGCCAGCACCCCGAACGTGCCCAACAGCACGATCGGCACCGCGATCGTCGGGATCAGCGTGGCACGGAAATTCTGCAGGAAGATATACATCACCACGAAGACGAGCACGATTGCCTCGATCAGCGTCTTCACCACCTCGGTGATCGACAGGGTGATGAACGGCTCGGTATCCAGCGGATAAACCACTTGCAAACCCGGCGGAAAGAACGCCTGCAGCGTCTTCAACTCCGCGCGCACCGAGTTTTCGGTCGAAAGCTGGTTCGCACCCGGCGCCAGCTTCAGCGCGATGCCCGCCGCCGGCTGGTTGTTGTACGCCGACGTGATGGAGTAGGTCTGCGCCCCCAACTCTACCCGCGCCACATCCTTCAGCAGCACCTGGGACCCGTTGGTGCTGACCTTCAGTAGCAGGTTCTCGAACTCTTCCTTCGTCTCGTACCGCGTCGGCCCGATGATGGTCGCGTCCAACCGCTGGCCCGGCGTGCTCGGCAGCCCACCCACTTCGCCCGACGAGACCTGGATGTTCTGCGCCGTAATGGCGGCTACCACGTCGCCCACCGTCAGCGCGTATTTGTACAGCTTGCCCGGGTCCATCCAGATCCGCATCGCATACTCGGACCCGAACAGCGTGAAGTCGCCCACCCCCGTCACCCGCGTCAGCGGATCCTGGATGTTGGAGGCGATGTAGTCCGAAATATCCTGGTTGTTCATGCTGCCATCGGTGGAGATGAAACCCACGACCATCATGAAGTTCTTCGTCGCCTTGGTGACGCGAATGCCCTGCTGCGTCACCTCCGCCGGCAACGTCGCCTCCGCCAGCGACAGCTTATTCTGCACCTGCACCTGCGCGATGTTCACGTCCGTGCCCTGCTTGAACGTCAGGTCGATCTCCATCGACCCACTGGCCTGCGCGGTGGAGGCGATATACTCCAACCCGTCCAACCCGTTCATCTGCTGCTCGATCGGCCGCACCACCGTATCGGCCACCGTCTGCGCCGAAGCGCCCGGATACGTCACCGTCACCGCAATCTGCGGCGGCGCGATCGTCGGATATTGCGCGATCGGCAGCTGGAAGATCTCCACCCCGCCGACCAGCATCAGAATGAGCCCGATGACCCAGGCAAAGACCGGGCGATCAATGAAAAACGCTGACATCGCCTCGCGCCCCTACTTCACCGGCTCGGCCGGCGCCCCAGGCTTATCGGGTACCCCAGGCTTATCGGGTGCTGCCGGCTTGTCGGGGTCCACCTCCGTCGGCTTCACCGTCGCACCCGGCCGTGCCTTCTGCAGGCCGTCCACCACCACGCGGTCCCCCGCCGACAGCCCGCTCGTCACCATCCATTTGTCGCCGAACGCGCGCCCCGTCTGCACGATCTTCAGCGAAACCTTGTTGTCCTTGCCCACCAGCAGCACCGTCGGGTCGCCATGCGAGTTGTGCGAAACCCCAACCTGCGGCACCAGGAACGCGTTGTCGTCCTTGCCCTCCTGCAACTCCGCCCGCACATACAGCCCCGGCAGCAGTAACCGATCCGGGTTCGGGAAGATCGCCCGCAACAGCACCGTCCCCGTCGTCTGGTCGACGTTCACCTCGGAGAATTGCAGCGTGCCCGGCGTCGCATACTTCGTGCCGTCATCCAGCACCAAATTCACCTGCGCCTGGTTCGGGCCGGAGGTCTGCAGCTTGCCCGCCGCCATCTCCTGCCGCAGCCGCAGCAACGTGGTGCTCGGCTGCGTCACGTCCACGTAGATCGGATCCAACTGCGTCACCGTCGCCAGCACCTGGGTCTGGTTCGCCGTCACCAGCGCACCCGGCGTCACCGTCGAGCGCCCGATCCGCCCGCTGATCGGCGCCTGCACCTTGGTGTAGGCCAGGTTGATCCGCGCCTGCTCGATGGCGGCCTTCGCGGTGGCAATGTCCGCCACCGCCTCCGCCGCCGCTGCCGTCGCATCGTCGGCATCCTGCCGGCTGACCGCCTGCGCCGCGGCCAGCGGCTTGAACCGCGCCGCCTTCGCCCGTGCCGTCGCCAGCGCCGCCTGGTTGTGCGCCAGCGTGGCAACCGCGCTGTCATACGTCGCCTGGTAGGTCGACGGATCGATCTGATAAAGCTGCTGCCCCTCTTTCACGTCCGCACCCTCGGTGAAGATCCGCTTGTAGATCAGCCCGTTCACCTGCGGCCGGACATCGGCGGTCAGGAAGGCGGAGGTTCGGCCGGGTAGCTCTGTCGTCAGATTTACCGACTGCGGCTTCACCGTCATCACCCCAACCTCGGCCGGCGGCGGCGGCGGGGGCGCCGCCTTCTTCTCGTCGCAGCCACTCAAAATCGACCCGGCGGCAAAGAGAAGCGGCAGCGCAAGACGCAATGGGTTTGCCATTCGAGGTATCCGATCCGGCGTGAGGGGGATGCCGATACAAACGGCGTCATTACGAGTTATCCCTGACGGTAGTCGAAAACCGTCAGAGTTCGAATCAACTAAATGTTAGGTGACGCAATGCTTCAGGAGGTTGAGTTGCGCCTTCACCCGGCGTTCGTGGTCCGCACGATCGAATTTGCGCATCATCAGCGGATCCAATGCTGTGATCAGGCAGTCATATAACGCAGATGCGGCAGCACCGGCCTCAACCGGTCCGGCGACATCGTGCGCCAGCTGAAAAGCGCCACTTTTGACGCCATCGCGTAATAAATCTTCAGTGGTATTTAGCACAAACTGATAGTAATCCAAGACAAACTGCCAGCGATTTTTCTTGGCAATTGCTTGCAGCTGCAGAATGTCTTTCTCGTTTTCGAGATGATCACGCAAATGCCGGAGTGTCGCCAGATACAACACTTCAATCCGCGACCAATCATCTGGCGCTCGCTCGATCTCCCGCGCAATCCGATGTTTCAGCGTGGTGAGCTGAAGTTCACCCACCGCCTCCAGGATCGCGTCGCGGGACGGGAAAAAGTTGTAGATATTGGTCGACGACATCCCCAACTCGCGCGCGATATCCGCCACGCTCGTCTTGATCGGCCCAAACCGCGCAAACAGCTGCTGCGCCGCCAGCAGGATCGCCTGCCGTGTCTCGTCCTTCGTGCCCATGATGTTCCCGACGCCTGACGGCAGACATAGATCGTCAGACGTCTATGTCAATCGAAACGTTTGGCCTCGCTCGAAACCGCTTGACAGCCGAAAATCACAAGACATATCGTAAGACATGATTTATGAACAACGCTGCGCCCGCTTCTCCCACGCCATCCTCCACGCCATTGGCCACCGCAGAGGCGGCGGCTTCGGGCGCGGCGGTGGCGGCTTCGGCCGGGGCTTCATGGGCGGCGACGGCATGCCCGGCAGCCGCCGCCTCAGCTCCGCCGATCTGCAACTCATCCTGCTGGCCCTGCTCGCCGAACAACCCGCCCACGGCTACGAACTCATCCGCATGCTGGAGGAACGGTCC